>JBAUZT010000012.1:0-116038 GCA_049585415.1 Thermoplasmata archaeon
GCGACGTAGAGCGCGAATAACTGACTGCGGCGAGGGCATCCGCCTCTTCGAATCGATGTGAGCGATCGAGCCCGGGGTCACTGCCCCTCAGTCACTCGTTCAGCGGAGCGGAACCCACATAACTGTCCGTTGCACACCGCGGAATCTCGGACGCGGCCGGTCGGCAGCGATGCGAGGGAAGGGCCGTTGGTGGAGGCAAACGTGGCGACGCTCGGTGAATCACCCGGGAAGTCGCGGTCTCGCGAACACTGACCGAAGCATGACGGGAGCACTCCCCGGCCGCTTCGGCTCGCCCTCGGCGACTCGAAGGACTCGTTCACGCCGGCGCGCGCGTCGAACGAGAAGCTGCCAGACGATCACCCCCGCGACGATGGCGATCCCCAATCCCAACAACACCGCCCCCGCGGGATTCGGGAGGCCGAAGAGTCCCGGCCCTGCGGGGACGGGCGCGGTGTGGAAATCGATCGCGATCTCGTTCGGGTTGCCCTGGACTTGGAAAGAGCCGTTCGCGGGGTTCGCCACGTATCCCGCCACCGAGCCGACGACGAATTCGTACGACCCGTTGGACTCGTACTCGACGATCGAAGGGTCGTGCGAGGTCATCGTGACCTGCTTCGTGGTGATCGACCAGTCAGTCCCCTTCGGGAGGCCCGATTCGGTGAAATTCACAGACCAGCCCGGCACGAGTCCGAGCGCGACCATTTCCTCGTTCCCCCACACGGTGGCGTAGACGAGGCCGTTGGCCGAGTCGTACGCGGCGATCGTCGGGTTGGTCCCGACCGTGACATCCGCCACGGGCTTCGAGCCGTTGATCACGATGACATCGTCCGTGAGCTCGTCGGAAATGTAGACGAGGCCGTTGCTCGGATCGAACGCCGCCGAGTTGGGATCCCCGCCCACATCGACGATTCCGGCCGTTGACGTGTTCTGAATGAGCTGCACTTCGTCGTCGCCCGAGATCGGGAGATAGACCTTCCCGGTGAGGCTATTGACCGCCGCGTAACCGGGGCCCGGACCTACCGGGAAGGTGGAGAGGATGCTCGAGCCATTGAGAATTGTGACGTCGGACTCGATCCCCCCGTTCGGCGTGACATTCGTCACGTAGAGGAGCCCATTCACGGGGTCGAAGATTGTCGAGAACGGCGCGACGAGGCGCGTCAACGCGACCCCTACCGTGGTATTGCCGGCGAGGATGTTCTCGAATTCGGACTCCTCGTTGGTCACGTAGACCGTGCCGCTGACCGGGTCGTACGTGGCGTCCACCGGTTCGAGCCCAACGGGGGTCGTCCCCACGACCGTCGTATTGTTCAGGATCGTGACAGAGGACGAATGGAAATTCGGAACGTACACGTAACCGTCCGCCGGATCATACGCGGGGGCTTCGGGGCTGTCCCCTACGGGAATCGTCGCGATGACCTGGGTTCCGTTGATCACCGTCACTTGATCCGAGCCGCTGTCGGCGATGTACATCGTCTCCGTTACGGGGTCGTACGCGATTCCCGCGTCCCCCGTGCCCACGCTCACGTTCATGAGCACCATCGTCCCGTCCAGGATGCTTACCGTACCGGAGCCCTTGTTCGTCACGTACATCCAGCCGTTGGCGAGATCCTGGGCCATGGAGGTCGGAAAAAGTCCGACGGACATCGTGGCCGTTACGCCGATCACGTCCGTCGAAACGGGCGTGGAGGCTCCGACGAGCGCCGGTGACGAGCCGAGCGGCGGTGCCGCGTGGGGCGCCAGTGCGGAGACGTTCACAGGACCCGCGGCGGCGCACCCCAGCGCCACGCAAATGGCGCCCAGCGCGACGAGCGCCGAGGGGGCCCGACCACCGGCGGCCATCGGAAAGCCATGCTCCTACCCGAAATATAGGTGGGGGCTCGGGGGGATCGGCTAAACGGGCCCCGCGGCTAACTGACCGGTGGGTCCAGGGGCCGTCACCTTTTCCTACCGGCCGCGCTCCCACCGCCACGATGTCCGAGACCGACCTCGACCTCACCTGCATCAACACGCTTCGATTCCTCGCGGTAGACTCGGTGGAGAAAGCGAAGTCCGGACACCCCGGACTGCCGCTCGGTGCCGCACCGATGGCTTACGTACTTTGGGACCGCTTCCTCCGGCACAATCCGGCCGACCCGGACTGGCCAAATCGGGATCGATTCGTGCTTTCGGCGGGTCACGGCTCGGCCCTCCTGTACGCCCTGCTGCACGCTACCGGCTACGACCTTCCGATCGAGCAGCTCCAGCGGTTCCGGCAGTGGGGCAGCGAGACCCCCGGACACCCCGAGTACCGTTGCGCGCCGGGCGTCGAGGCGACGACGGGGCCTCTCGGCCAGGGCTTCGCGATGGGCGTCGGCATGGCGATCGCCGAGCAACACCTCGCCGCGACGCTCAATCGGGACGGTTTCCCGCTCGTGGACCACTACACGTACGGGATCGTTTCCGACGGCGACCTGATGGAGGGGATCGCCTCCGAAGCGTCCTCGCTCGCGGGCCATCTCGAACTCGGGAAGCTGATCTACTTCTACGACGACAATCACGTATCGCTCGAAGGGCCGACGATCTGGGCGTTCACCGAGAACGTCCCCGCGCGGTTCGAGGCGTACGGCTGGCAGGTCTTGCGCGTCGAGGACGGGAACGACCTCGACGCGATCGATGCGGCGATCCGTACAGCGCGAGCGGACCGTAAGCGGCCGTCGCTTCTCTCGATCCGGACCCACATCGGGTACGGCAGCCCCGTTCAGGATACCCGGGAGGCCCACGGCGAGGCGCTCGGGCCCGAGAACCTACGGAAGACGAAGGAGAAGCTCGGCTGGCCCCTCGAGCCCACGTTCCGGGTTCCCGAGGAAGCGCGGGCGCATTTTCGTCAATCGCTCGAGCGGGGCGCTGCGTGGCAAAAGGAGTGGGAGGCGCTTCGGGACCGTTTCCGGGCGCAGGAACCTGAACTGGCTCGCGCGTTCGAGGGACAGATCTCGGGAGTGCTCCCCGCCGGGTGGGACGCGGGACTCCCGACGTTCCGCCCGTCGGACGGGCCGGTCGCGACGCGCGATGCGTCGCAAAAGGTGCTGGAGGCGCTGGCGCCCCGCCTCCCCGCGCTGGTCGGTGGGGCGGCGGACCTCTCCCCGTCCACCAAGACCGTACTTCCGAAGACTCCGGATTACTCGGCGACCGACGGCACTGGCCGCAACTTTCACTTCGGGGTGCGCGAACACGCGATGGTCGGCGCCCTCAACGGGATGGCCCTCCACGGAGGTCTGCTCCCGTACGGCGGGACCTTCCTGACGTTCTCCGACTACGCCCGGGGGGCGATCCGCCTCGCCGCGCTCCAGCGGGCGCACTCGATCCTCGTCTTCACGCACGACAGCATAGCCATGGGGGAGGACGGACCGACCCACCAACCGATCGAGCATCTGCTCTCGCTCCGGGCGATCCCCCAACTCACGGTCATTCGTCCGGGCGACGCGAACGAGACCGTCGTTGCCTGGCGGCTCGCCATCCAACGCCCGGGGCCGACCGCGCTGGTGTTCACGCGTCAGAAGATTCCCGTGCTCGACGCCGAGAAGCTTCCGATCACGGCCGGAGTTCCTCGGGGGGGCTACGTCCTCTCCGAGCCTGGGAGCGGTCCGGCCCGAGTGGTCCTCTTGGCCACCGGGTCGGAGGTTTCGGTCGCGCTTGACGCCCAGCGGCTCCTCGGCGAGCGCGGGATCCCGGCTCGAGTGGTCTCCCTCCCCTCGTGGGAGATCTTCGATGAACAACCGCCAGCCTATCGAGATTCGGTGCTCCTACCGGGGGTCCCGAAGGTGTCGGTCGAAGCGGGAACGACGCTCGGATGGTCCCGCTACGTGGGCACGGACGGTGGGTCGGTGGGCGTCGACCGGTTCGGAGCCTCCGCGCCGGGTCCCATCGTGATGCGAGAGCTTGGCATCACGCCCGAGCACGTCGCGGAGACCGCGGAACGTCTCCTCGGGGCGGGCTCGTTGGGGAAGAAGACATGAGCCCGCTCGCGGAGCTGCTACGTCGCGGGCAGTCCCCCTGGCTCGACTACATCCGTCGTAGTCTCCTCACGAGTGGGGAACTGAAGCGGATGGTGGTGCAGGACGGAATCACCGGCGTCACCATCAACCCGACGATCTTCGACAAGGCGATCGCCGGCAGTCACGACTACGATGCCGCCCTGACGACCCTGCTCGGGCAAGACCCGAATCTCGCCCCCGCGCAGCTCTACGAGCGTCTGGCCGTGGAGGACGTCAGTATGGCGGCCGATGTCCTTCGCCCGGTGTATGACCGCACGAGCGGGGTCGACGGCTACGTGAGCCTCGAGGTCGCTCCCGGTCTCGCTCACGACACGGCCGGGACGATCGCCGAGGCGCGCCGGCTCTGGGGCGAGGTCCATCGGCCGAACGTGCTCATCAAGGTCCCCGCCACGAAGGAGGGGGTTCGGGCGATCGAGCAGCTGATCTCCGAGGGGATCAACGTCAACGTGACGTTGATGTTCTCGCTCGCGCACTACGAAGCGGTCGCCCAAGCGTATCTTCGCGGAGCGGCGCGGTCGACCGATCCGGCCCGCGTGGCGTCGGTCGCCTCGATCTTTGTCAGCCGGATCGATACCGCGGTCGACCGCGTGCTCGACGCCGCGAACTCTCCCGAGTCGAAGGCGCTGCGGGGAACGGTGGGGATCGCGAACTGTCGCGTTATCTACGCCCGATTCCAGGAACTGTTCCACGGGGCGTCCACGCCCCCATCGTGGCCGAAGGACGCCCGGCCGCAGCGAGTGCTCTGGGCCAGCACGAGCACAAAGGACCCGCGGTACCGCGATACGCTCTACGTCGAGGAGCTGATCGGGCCCGAAACCGTCGACACGATCCCTCCGGCGACGCTGACGGCCTTCGAAGCCCACGGCGTCGTCCGCGGAGACACGATCCTCGACCACGTTCCGCAGGCACGAGCAACGCTCGTCCGAGCCCGGACCGCGGGGATCGATCTCGACGAGATCACGGAGACGCTTCAGGTGGAGGGAGTCTCGGCCTTCGCCGATTCGTACGCGCATCTCCTCAGCTCCCTCGCGGACAAGAAGGCCGCCTTGCTGACGGGCGCGGTCGATCGTGAGTCGTGGAATCTCGGGGCGGATATGGATCGGGTCGCCGCCCGATGGGAGGCCTGGCAATCGGCCCGATTCGGGGAGCGATTCTGGAAGCAAGACCCGACGCTCTGGCCGGCCGCTCCGGCGTCCGACGTCGCCGAGCGCATGGGATGGCTTCGGCTTCCGGAGATGATGCACGACGAGGTACCCCGCCTCCTCGCCTTCGCGGAAGAGGTCCGGGCGGACGGAGTGCGCGATGTGGTCGTACTTGGGATGGGGGGTTCCAGCCTCGCCCCGGACGTCTTTGGCCGCATCTTCGGAGAGCGCCCCGGGTACCCCCGGCTCTCGGTCCTCGATAGCACCCATCCCGACGCGGTCGCCGCGCTCGCGCGGCGCGTCGACCTCGGCCACGCGCTCTTCCTGGTTTCGAGCAAGTCCGGCACGACTCTCGAACCGCTCTCGTTCTATCGCTACTTCGCCGAGGCGATCCGCGCGACGGGCGCCTCCCCCGGGAGGTCGTTCGTCGCGATCACGGACCCGGGTACTCCGCTCGAAACGCTCGCCCGGAACGAGGGCTTCCGGGAGGTTTTCCGGGCGCTCCCCACCGTGGGGGGCCGATACTCCGCGCTCACGATGTTCGGGCTCGTCCCCGCGGCACTCGCCGGAGTGGACGTACGTTCCGTGCTGGACCGCGCGTGGACGATGGCGGAGGCGTGCGCCCCCTCGGTCCCCGTTCGAGAGAATCCGGGGGTCGCCCTCGGAGCGGTCGTCGGAGAGCTCGCGGCCAGCGGACACGACAAGCTCACCTTCTTCGCCTCCGAGAGCTTCGAAGCGTTCCCGGTGTGGGTCGAGCAGCTGGTTGCCGAGAGCACCGGGAAGATCGGAAGGGGGATCGTGCCGGTGGTGGACGAACCGCGGGTCTCGGTCGACCACTACTCCGCCGACCGCCTCTTCGTGGAGATCCAGGAGGGCGAGAACCTCGACTCGGTACTGGCGGCGCATATCGTGCGACTCGAGGAAGCGGGTTTCCCGATCGTGCGGATCCGCTTGCCGGGACGGGTGGAGATCGGAGAGGAGTTCTTCCGATGGGAGATGGCCGTGGCGAGCGCGGGGGCGATCATCGGAATCGACCCCTACGACCAACCGGACGTCGAGTTTGCGAAGGAGCTCGCCCGAAAGGCGATGGAAGAGCCCGCCGGCCGCTCGTCCGCCGCGGACGTCGTCACGGTCCCCGTCGGCGATTCGTCCGCCCTCGCGTCGGCGGTCGCCACGTGGCTCGCCTCGGCACATCCGGGGGACTACATCGGCATCCAGGCGTACCTCGCGCCGACGGAGCCGACCACGGCCGCCCTCGACCGGCTCCGTCGAGGGCTTCTCGAGCGGTTGAACCTCGCGACGACGTTCGGTTACGGCCCCCGATTCCTGCACTCGACCGGACAGCTGCATAAGGGCGGACCGAACACCGGGCTCTTCCTGCAGATCGTCGATTCCCCGCGCGTGGACCTTCCCGTGCCGGGGACCGTCTATACGTTCGGTCGGATCATTCAGGCGCAGTCGCTTGGAGACTACCAGGCGATGCGTCAAAAGGGCCGCCGCGTTCTGAGGGTCGACCTGGGCGGGGACGTGGAAGAGGGCCTTCGACGCCTCGGGGAGGCGTTCCGTGGCTAGGCTCTCGCTCCTGCTCTGGGACGTGGGGGGTGTGCTGCTCTCGAACGGTTGGGATCGGGCCTCTCGGCAAACGGCCGTGACGCACTTCGGTCTCGACGCGGAAGAGTTCGAGCGGCGGCACGCCCTCGTGGAAGCCGACTTCGAGACGGCTCGGCTCGGTCTCGACGGCTATCTGGACGCGACCGTGTTCTATGCGCCGAGGACGTTCTCCCGGGAGGCGTTCCGCGAGTTCATGTGCCAGCAGTCGACCGCACATCCGGGAGCCATCGCGGCGGCGCGCGCGCTGCGCGACGCGGGGACCTACCGGATGGCGACTCTCAACAACGAATCTCGCGAGCTGAACGAGTACCGGATCCGCACGTTCGGACTGCGCGAGATCTTCCACGATTTCTTCAGCTCGTGCTACACCGGCCGGCGAAAGCCGGACCCGGACGCGTATCGCAACGCGCTGGACATCACGCAGCAAGCGCCCGCGGAGAGCCTCTTCCTCGACGACCGCCCCGAGAACGTCGAGGCGGCCGCACGTCTCGGTCTCCGTACCCTGAGGGTACAGGACCCGGGACACCTTCGAGAGGAACTGGCCCTCGCGGGCGTGAGCGCAGGTTAGGGAGCAGAACGATGGAGCTAGGAATGGTGGGTCTCGGAAAGATGGGCGGCAACATGACGATCCGACTGGTTCGGGGGGGCCACCAGGTGGTCGGTTTCGCCCGGAAGAAGGAGGTCGTCGATGTGGTCGTGAAGGAGGGAGCGAAGGGCGCGGACTCGCTCGCGAACCTCGTGCAGCAGCTACGACCCCCGCGGGTCGTCTGGCTGATGATCCCCTCGGGCGACCCCGTCGACCAGGCGATCGATCAACTCCATACGCTCCTCGCTCCCGGCGACCTCATCGTAGACGGCGGAAATTCGTACTATCGGGACACGTTGCGTCGCGCGGCGCTCGTGACCGGTTGGGGATTCCGATTCGTCGACGTCGGGACGAGCGGAGGGATCTGGGGCTTGAAGGAGGGGTACTCGATGATGGTCGGGGGCGAGCCCGCCGACGTCGAACGGATCCGGCCGATCCTCGAGACCCTTGCGCCCGGCCCCCAACGGGGCTGGGGGCGTATGGGGCCGGTCGGCTCCGGCCACTTCGTCAAGATGGTGCACAACGGGATCGAGTACGGGATGATGCAAGCGTACGCCGAGGGTTTCGCCATCCTGCAGGCGAAGAGCGATTTTGCGCTCGACCTCCACCAGATCAGCCAGGTCTGGCGCTACGGGAGCGTCGTGCGCTCCTGGCTTCTCGAGCTCACCGAGGAGGCGCTCGCCGAGAATCCGACGCTGAAGGGGATCGAGCCGTGGGTCGCGGACTCGGGGGAAGGACGATGGACCGTCGCCGAAGCGATGGACCTCAACATCCCCGCTCCGGTGATCACCCTCGCGCTCCAGCAACGGCTCCGCTCGCGCGAGACGGACCCCTTCACCGAGCGTCTCCTCGCGATGATGCGCAACAAGTTCGGCGGCCACGAAGTGAAGATGGAGAGCTAGAGATGGTCGACCGCGCGCCGGATCGTCACCTGTTCGTGGTGTTCGGCGCGACCGGCGACCTGATGCAACGCAAGCTCTTGCCGGTCCTCTACCAGCTGAGCGCGAAGGGTCTACTGCCGAAGGGCAGTCTCATCCTCGGGGTAGCGCGGCGCCCGGTCGGCGACGCGGGGTTTCGAAAACTCGCGCTCGCGGCGCTGAAGCAGGCGAAATCGGGCAGCGAAAGAAAGCTCTCGACGTTCTGCAACTCCACGCTCTATTTCCAATCGGTCCCGGATGAGAAGGCCGCGAGCTTCACGGGGCTGCGGAAGCGCGTCGAGGCGCTCGAGAAAGAGCACGACCTCCCAGGGAACCGAGTCTACTACCTCGCCCTTCCCCTCGACGCGTTCGCGCCGACGATCACCGGCCTCGGAAAATCCAAACTGCATCGCGCAACGGGCTGGACGCGCCTCGTCATCGAGAAGCCGTTCGGCCGGGACCTCGCGTCCGCGCAGGCGTTGAACGAGCTCGTGCACCGGTACTTCGAGGAGAAGCAGGTCTACCGGATCGACCACTACCTGGGCAAAGAGACGGTGCAGAACCTGCTCGTCTTCCGTTTTGCGAACATGTTCATCGAATCCCTCTGGAACCGCGAGCGGATCGACCACGTGACGATCACCGTCGCGGAATCCCTCGGTGTGGAGGGCCGCGCGCAGTATTACGAGACCGCGGGGGCGCTGCGCGACATGATCCAGAACCACGTCACCCAGCTCCTGACGTTGGTCGCGATGGAGCCGCCGGCCACGGCGGAGGAAGATTCGATTCGCAACGAGAAGGTGAAGGTGCTCCAGAGCATCGTCCGCCTGGGTCCGAGCGATGTCGTTCGCGGCCAGTATACCGCCGGCAAGGCGGACGGCGAGGAGATGGTCGGCTACCGCCAGGAACCCGGGGTGAACCCGAAGTCGGACACCGAAACGTACGTCGCGCTCCGCCTCAAGATCTCGAACTGGCGTTGGCAGGACGTGCCGTTCTTCATTCGCACGGGAAAGCGACTTCCCGCGAAGATGAGCCGGGTGATCCTGACGTTCAAGGCGCCCCCGGTGACGTTCTTCCAGACGGCGGAGGAGTACAACTCGAACCCCGACCGAGTCTCGATCCTCATCCAACCGGACGAAGGGTTCGAGCTCGCCTTCGAGATCAAGGTGCCGGGACGGGGGACCCGCGTGCAGACCCACCGAATGAAGTTCCACTATTCGGACGTGTTCGGACAGCTCCCGGACGGCTACGAGACGCTCCTCGTCGACGTGATGCTCGGCGACCCGACCCTGTTCGTCCGCGCCGACGAGGTCGAGGAGTCGTGGCGACTCTACGACCCCCTGCTCCGTTCCCCGCCGCCCTTGAAGTTCTACCCGGCCGGCACGTGGGGACCGAACGACGCGCAGACGCTCGTCGAGACGTGGGGGCAGCGGTGGTACTACGGGTAGGTCGACGCGTTCGAGTCTTCGGGGATCTCGAGCGGGCCAGCGCGGCGCTCGCGCGCGAACTGGCGCACGACGCCGCCGCGGCCGTTCGGGCTCACGGCCGCTTCCGCTGGGTGATCTCCGGCGGCCGAACGCCCCTGCCGCTCTACGCGATGCTGGCCGACGCGCACCGATCCGGCTTCCCGTGGGCGGAGACGGAGGTGTTCTTTGCGGACGAGCGCTGCGTTCCTCCCGACGATCCGCAAAGCAACTTCGGCGCGGCGTGGGGCACGTTCCTCTCCCGGGTGCCGATCCCTCGTCGCCGCATCCATCGCATGCTCGGAGAGCTCCGGCCACGGTCGGAGGCGGCGGACCGGTACGCTCGCCTCCTCGGTCCGCTCCCCCACCCCGGGGGCGACGCCCCGCTCTTTGACGCGGTCCTCCTCGGAATCGGTCCGGACGGGCACACCGCCTCGCTGTTTCCCGGTCACTCCGCGGTCCGCGAGCGGAAACGGGCCGTGGTGGCCACCGCTCCGGGCAGTCTCCCTCCTCCGGTCCCGAGGTTGACCCTCACGCTGCCCGCGCTCTCGTCGGCGCGGAAGGTCGTCTTCCTCGTCGCGGGAAGTGACAAGGTGTCGGCCATCTCCCAGATCCTCCGGTCCGGCGCGAAGGGAAACCCGCGATGGCCCGCGAGCCTCGTCCGCCCCGCCGGGACGACCGAATGGTTTCTAGACCGGGCGGCGGCCGCGGGCGTTCCGGCGGCGGGACGAACCTCTCGCTGAGGGCGAGCGCCCGGCCGAAGGGCTGCACGTCGCGCGATCGTCCGACCAGAGGCGAGCGCCCCCGACGATCGCGTCGCGGTTGTCCCCGCGTTCGCCGTGTGGAGGGAGTTCCTTCAGGCGACGCGCGTTGCCCCCCCCGAGCCTCACGTAGTCGGGTTCGAGGGCCTCGGAGAGCGTCCTCACGACCTCGAACACCTCCTTCTGCCATTTCTTCCGGCCCATCCGCTCGAGGCCGGCCTCCCCGATGTACTCCTCGTAGGTTCGTCCTTTCTTGTACGGAAGATGCGCGAGCTCCATCGGTTGGACCTCCCCTTCGACGATCATCGCGGTTCCGAGCCCCGTTCCGAGACCGAGGAACAGCATGCGACCCCCGTGGTAGCCGCCGAGGGCCTGCATCGCCGCGTCGTTGACGATGCGGACCGGGTGCCGGAACTTGCTCTCGAAATCGAACCCCACCCAGCCGGGTCCCAGGTTGTGGGGCTCGCGCACGATCCGCCCATGGACGACGAGTCCGGGATATCCGATCGACACCACATCGTAAGGCTGACCCCGGACTTTCCGGAGAACCTTCCCCAGCATCTTCCCCGCCGTCATTGTCGGGCCGGACGGAATCTTGAGCTCCGTCCGTCGGTCCGAGAAGGCGACCTTGACATGCGTGCCCCCCACGTCGAGGATGAGGACTCGGGGGCGTCGAGCGGAGGGCTTCTGGGTCACGGGGGAACGCCACGCCCCCGGTGCGGTTAAGGCTCCGGGGCAAGGGACCGCAGAATCGCTACAGGTTGCGCAGGGGCGAGACTCCCGAATCCGCCGGGCGGAGGGTCTAGCTGAGGACCTTGAACGCTGTGTCGAACGTTCCGAGCTTCAAGGCCACGCGCACCCACAGGGGAACCAACGCTTCGATCCAGCGCGCGTTCTCGATCCCGCCGAGGTCGATCGCTCCGGGCCAGCCGAACTCCTGGAGGATGCCGATGACCTGGGTCTTGGCCGCCGGGTCGTTCCCGGCGATGATCATCGTGGGCACTTCCTTTCCGACGACCGGATGGGTCATGACCGGGTTCGGGACGATGTTGAAACATTTCACGACCCGCGAGTCGGGGAGCTTCTTTTGCACGCGCTCTCCCATCGAGTCGTTAGGTCCCGTGAGGAGGCCCGGAGGCATCCCCTTCGACGTGTCTAGCGGGTTGGTCGCATCGATGAGGACCTTCCCCTTGAGCGGGGCGGTCCCCGCGCTATCGAGCACCGCGTCCACCGCGGTGCCGAGGCAGCACAGGACGACGACCTCGCCGTGCTTCGCGGTCGCGGCGAACGTTCCGAAAGCGACGCTGCCTTGAACCGACGCCTTCCATTTCGCGAACTCGGGTTTGTCCGGGGTTCGCGTGCCGATCATCACGTCGTGCTTGTGCTCGGCGAATCCCTTTGCGAGGGTTTGGCCCACCGGACCGCTCCCCAAAATTCCGACGCGCATCGGAGGCCCACAGCGAGTCCCCACCAAAACGATTTCCGTTCACAAAATCCCCAGTGGTCGACCGATCTCACGCTCGCGGGTCTCGGAAGTGAGTTCCAACGTTATCTGCGCGCGCGATTGACTGCCGCAACACCCCATGACCGACCCGATCGTTGCCGAGAAACTGGTAAAGGTCTACAACGGGAAGGTTCACGCGGTCAACGGGGTCAGTTTCTCCATCAAGGAAGGGGAGCTGTTCGGCTTCCTCGGCCCGAACGGCGCGGGCAAGACGACGATAGTTCAGATGCTCACGGGAAATCTGCGGCTGACCTCGGGCCACGCGACGGTGGCGGGTCTCGACGTGTCCAAGGATCCGCTCAGGGTCAAGGAGCGGATCGGACTCGTCTTCCAAGAGGGGACGGCCGACCCGGACTTGACCGGTCGGGAGAACCTCGAGCTCGCCGCCGCGCTCTTCCGCGTGCCGCTCAGTAGCACCAAAAGCACGATCAACTCGCTGCTCGAGCGCCTGCAGATCGCGGACGCCTCTGAGCGGTTGGTCAAGACCTTCTCCGGTGGCATGCGCCGCCGGCTCGAGCTTGCCGTCGGGATCATCCACTCCCCGAGGGTCCTGTTTCTCGACGAGCCAACCCTCGGACTCGACCCGCAGGGTCGCGCGGGCTTCTGGAAGTATGTTCTCGAATTGAGGAAGGATCATGGAATGACGGTCTTCGTCACCACCCACTACCTCGACGAGGCGGACGAAATGTGCGACCGGCTCGCGATTATCGACCACGGGAAGATCGTCGCCACCGGCACTCCGTCGGAGCTCAAGGACCGGCTCGGAGGCGATATCGTGACGGTCCGGCCAACGAACAAGACCGGTCCCGAAGTGGAGAACCTCTTGAAGGGACTTCAGGGAGTCACTTCCGTCGCGGCGAGCGACGGGAGTTACCGTGTGAAGGTGAAAAAGGGGGAGGAACTCATTCCCGTGCTGGTCGACGCCTGTACCCGGGCCGGTGTCGGGCTGGCGGGGGTCTCCCTCAAACGACCGAGCCTCGACGAAGTTTTCCTGGAGTTCACCGGCCGAGAGTTCCGCGAGGACGAAGGGATGACCGCGACCGATCGCGCGGTCCGGATAGGCCAGGTCCAGCAGGCGTTCGGGAGGGCGCGACGATGATTCGGGAACTGGGCGCGCTGACCCGGCGCGAGCTGTTGCGGCTCGCCCGGAACCCGCAAGCTATCGCGACCTCTCTCCTACTCCCCATCCTCTACCTCCTCCTGTTCGGTCAAGCACTGAACCTGGGCTCGATCTACAGCAGCATCCCCGGAGGTCAGCTCGCGCTCCTCGCCCTACTGCGCGGCGCCCCGACGTACTTCTCCTACTTCGCGGCGGGAATGGTCGGGTTCGTCGCGGTCACCGCGACGCTCTTCGTCGGCGCGAACGTGATCTTCGACCGATTGTTCGGCGTCCTCAAGCGAACCGCCGCCTCCCCCGCGACCGCCTCCTCCATCTTCGGGGCCCGAATGCTCGCGGGAATGATCCAGCCGGTGGGCCTCGCTTTCCTCGTCCTGGGGCTCGCGGTCGCGCTGGGCCATCTGGGACTCAGCGGTCTCGAGATAACGGCGTCGTTCTCCGTGGTGGGGTGGGCGGAGATCGTCCTCGCGATCTTGATCCTCTCGGCGATGTTCGCGTCGCTGTTCCTCGCGATCGGATTTTCCATCGAGCAGCCGCAGGGCTACTTCGCGATCGTGAACGCGATCAACCTTCCGGTCCTCCTCACCTCGGCGGCCCTCTTCCCGTGGGGCACGATGCCCCACTGGTTCCAGAATGTCGCTTCGTTCAACCCGATTACGCTCGCGGTGAACGTGCTCCGCGAGAATATGTTCGCCGGGGCGAGCGCCTATTATCCGTATGGACCCGCCGTCTACCTCCTCGGCCTCACCGCGTGGGCGGTGGCGATCATGGTCCTTGCCACGCTGCTCGCGCGGCGGGCGCTCGCCCCCAAGTCGTAGAGAGCCGCCGGTCGGTCAATCGTCCGGCGCGGGCGTGGGCTCGCTCGGGGGAGGGGGCGACTTCCCGCGGAGGACGATCGGGATTAGCGAGAGCAGGATTACGCCGGCCGAGACGAGGAAGATCAGATGGATGGAGCTGAGGAAGCCCGCGGCGACATTCGCCGAGCCCGCCGACACGGTCCCCCCGGTCAGGATCACCTCGAGCGCTGAGCGTGGCACGACGGTGGCCATGATCACGAGGGTGACCCCGAGGCTCACCGTGGCCCCGGTGTTCAAGAACGTGGTACCGATCCCCGAAGCGACCCCGCGACGGTTCGGAGGGACGGCGGTCATCATCGTCGCTCGATTCGGTGCGGCGAAGAGCCCCATCCCCATCCCGACGAGCACGAGCGGCGGCGTGAGCTGAAGGAAGGAATCCGCGGGGCCGATCGTCGCGAGCCACAGGAACCCCGACGCGGAGATCAACAACCCGAAGATGGTGAACCAGGTCGGACCGTACCGATCCGAAAGCCAGCCGCTCACCGGGCCGAACGTGGCGATCGCGGCGGAGACCGGGATGAGGAAGAGACCGGCGGTGTACGGGCTCAGGTACCTCGGAGGACCCTGGAGGTAGAACACGAGGACGAAGATGAACGCGCCTCGGGCGAGCGCGTTCATCAGCGTCGCGACCGTCGAGGTCGAGAAGATCCGATTTCGGAAGAGCGAGAGGTCGAGCATCGGCGAGGGGACCCACGACTCGATCCAGACGAACGCCACGAGGAGGGCTCCCCCCCCGACGGCGGTCGCGATCGCGTCCGAGGCGTTCAGGTCGCCGAGGGCACCGAGGGTGACGCCGAGGAGGATCAGGGTGAGCCCGAGCGCGAACGCGACGTTCCCCAGCCAATCGATGTGGGGCTGCTCTTCCCGGAGCGCGAGCTCCTTGAGGTCGGTGCGTGCACGGATCGTGGCGATGATCCCGATCGGGACATTGACGAAGAAGATCCAACGCCAGCCGATGGTCGAGGTGATCGTCCCCCCCAGGATGAGACCCGCCACCGCGCCCACGACGATCGAGATCTGGTTGATCCCGAGGGCCCGACCCCGCTCGTTCGGCGGGAAGGCGTCGGTGATGATCGCGGCGGAGTTGGCGAAGAGGAAGCCGGCCCCGACCGCCTGCACTAGCCGGAACAGCACGAGCTCGAGGCCCGTCTGGGAAAGTCCGCAGAGCAGCGAGCCGATCGTGAAGACCGCGAAACCGAGGACGTAGAGTCGCACGCGCCCAAACATGTCGGAGAGCCGGCCGAAGTTGAGCAGCACCACTGCGGTGAGCAGCGAGTAACCAAGCAGGATCCAGAGTAGCGTGGTGGCGCTCGTGTCGGGCAGTTGGCGACCGATCGTCGGCAGCGAAATCAATACGATGTTGGTGTCGATCGCCGCCATCAGCGTCGCGACGGTGGTGTTCGAGAGGACGATCCACTTGTACTTCATGGTCGGAGCGCGGAGGAAGGAGCGGGTGACACCGGCCGACCAAAGTTACTGTACGGGACCGGCGCAAGGACCCGCGTTCGGGAGCAGGAGGACACTCGCACCTGCCGCTAACCGAGTGTCGTCGTCGAGGCCTGGTAGCCCGCGATATCCGACGAGACCTTATCGACGTATTCTCGGAACATCTTGAGGACCGTTCGCGCCGTGATGATCCCGAGCACTTGGTCATTCGAGCGGACGATCATTCGTCGGATACCCTTCTCCGACATCGTCGCGATGACCTCGTCGGTCGGGGTCTCGGGGCCGCAAGAGTCGACCACGTTCGTCGCAATCTCGCGCACGGCAATCTGCTTCGGGTCGATCCCGGGGGCGACGATCTTCGCGAGGTAGTCCCACTCCGTCACGATCCCCGCGATTGTCCCGGGGTCCCGCGTCAACACAGCGTAGCCCTTGTGCTGCTGGACCATCGTCCGAGCGCAGGTGAGCGCGTCCACCCCCTCGTTCACGGTGAGCACGGCCTTTTCCATGATGTCCTTCGCTACGAGCACCATGGACCGCCGGACGTCCTCGGGATTAATACCGTCAGTGACTCGACGGAGGGGGGCGGACGTGGGCGGAGGTCCGGAGGGGACCGAACTCGACATCGCGCTCCTCGGCGGATTCGGGTTCGCGTGCCGGCCCGATTGCGGCCTCTGCTGCTACGCCGAGCCGCGCGTGAGGGCATCCGAGCGGAAACGCCTGCTCGAGATCGCCCCGGAGGCGGAGTTCGTCGGAACAGGCTCGGACGTCTTCATCGCCTCGCGAGCCGACGGAGGGGCGTGCCAATTCCTGGAGGAGAATCGTTGCCGGGTACACGACGCCCGACCCCATCCGTGCCGGGAGTTCCCGCTCACGGCGCACGTCGGGACGCGGGTGCAGGTCACGGTCGTCCTTTCCTGCCCCGGCGTAGACCTTTCCCCACTCGTTCATTTCCACGTCCGCGCGGACGAGACGCGGGGCACCGAATTCGCATCCGAGCTCGCGGCCTTGCGCGAGCGCGTGGACTCACGGACGTCCCGCCGACTCGACGCGAGCCGGCGTCGCCGGCGCAAGATCGCGAAGGAGCTCGAGTCGAGCGGCCGATGGGAAGAGGAAACGGAAGTCCGTGACCGACTTCGGGGCGAGATCCCCCTGCCCACCGCGGAGGATTTTCCCGTGGCGGACCCGCCCTCACCCGATGACGGGGTGGAGCTCCTTCCCCTCTTCTTCGACCAACGGTCCGCTCCGGTGGCGCTCGCCGAGGGCCTCGGGGGCTGGGAACTTCACGAGATCTCGCCGGTCGGCGGCTTCGCGCGGACCCTCGGCGTCGTGCCCGCACCCGACCGCCCCGCGGAGATGACCTCGGACGCGGCGGCACTGCTCCGTGGGTACCTCAGTTACTGGCTCGAGCGCGACGCGTTCTTCGGCGCCGTGCACCTTCGCATGATCGATTCGGCCGACGGGACCGTCACCGAGTGGGCGTACGATGAGCTCCGCGCGATCGGAGCGCTCACGCTCGCTCGAGCTGAAGTCCGGGCGAAGTTCGCGCGGGGCTCGGTCGACCGCCTCGACGTGGCCGATCTGGCGAACGGGATTCGCGCTACCGACCAGGATCTCCTCGACCGCGATAGCTGGGGGGAGCGGCTCTAGCGGGCGCGCTCGGTCGGAAACTTCTGGCCGACCGCCGTTTCCAGTTCCCCGACGAGCTTGGTCTCGTTCTCGGCTCGCCAGCGGGAACCCGTCGGGGTCTCGGGGTCCTCCCACGTTTTCGGCGGCAGCTCCCCGGTCGACTCTCGGTAGAGCGCTCTCCACGCCTCAGGGAGCGCGGAGTGGCCCTGGGGGATCGGACGACCGGCGAAGGCGAGGCCGGCGCGAGCGAGGACCCGGCTCACCGCACTCGCTCGATACCCCCCGCCCCCCGTGACGAGGACGCGGCCCTGGCACAGTTCTCGCGCGAGCTCGAGAACGATCGCGTCGACCTGGACGTAGGCGGCCGGGGTGTACTGAAGGTGGGCGAGGGCGTCCCCGACGTGCCCATCCACGCCATGCTGGAGGACGATCACCTCGGGACGGAACGCGCGGAGCATCGGCGGAACGATGCGGCGGAAGAGCGGGACGAGCGCCTCGTCGCCCGTCAGCGGAGGAAGGGGAACGTTCACCTTGAGACCCGCCCCGTCCCCGGACCCCGCCTCTCGAGGGAAGCCGGTGCCGGGGAAGAGCGTGCGCCCGTCCTGGTGGAAGTCGATGTCCAGGACGCGTCCCGAGTTGTAGAATCCGTACATCACCCCGTCTCCGTGGTGCGCGTCGATATCGAGATAGGCGACACGTCGACCCGCGCGGACCGCCTCGGCGACTGCGATCGCGACGTCGTTGAAGATGCAGAAACCGCTCGCCCGGTCCGGGTGCGCGTGGTGGAGTCCTCCCGCCGGATGGAACGCGGGAACCGAGTGCTCCAGGACGGACTCGAGGCCGCGAGTCGCGCCGCAGACGAGCCGTGCGGCCTCCTCATAGCAACCGGGGAACGACGGAGTGTCGCCCGTGTCGAGGATGATCGGGGTCTCCCGGCCGCTGGCTCCCTCGATGTAGGCCAGATACTCCGGCCGATGGAACAGTTCGAGCGACGCCTGCGAGGCGGGCGGCACTCGACGGATCCACTCCACCGTTCCCGGCGGGAGTCCCTCCGTCGACGCGGCAAACAGCTCCGCGGCCAGCGCGCGGCTCCGCTCGGAGAACGGGTGGTCAATGCCGAGGTCGTAGGCGCGGAACCGCTCGTCCCAGACGACGGTCAGCGCTCGCGCTCCGCCTCCCGGCGCGGACGACGCGCTAGGGACCATCGACCGAAGTGGGGCTTCGCGAGGGATAAAGGCGGCCCCGCAGGGGCGCGCCGTGCCCGCCTCGTTAAGAGCGTCCACCGGTCGCGGGGGTCGAGGGGACGATGGGGATCGAGGACGAGGTCTCGCCGAACGCGCTGCGCGTCTACAAGACGATGAGGGACCTCGGAAACCTCTCGGAGGAAAAGATGGGCACGGCGGAGCGGATCACTCAGACCACGAAACTTCCGAAGAACATGGTCCTCAACGCGCTGCAGGAGCTACAGGCGACGGCGTACGTCCGTCGCAAGGTGCGCGAGAAGACGGCCGGCTACTTCGTGCTCCGCTAGGGAGCGTCGGGTTTGGTCGGCTTCGCCTGGGCCCGGCGGCCCCAGACCTTCTCCAGGAGCCGGCTGGTCGAACGGAGCGTGACCTCGGTGACCGCGCTGACGCGGGCGACCTGGGCCCGAGAGCGACGCTCTCCGTGCCGCTCCGCGGCGATGTAGATCAGTGCAGCCACGAGACCGTGAGGGGAGAGTCCGGAGAGCTCCGGGTCATCTCGGGCTTCGTCGAGCATCGCTTCCACGTTCGAACGGACCCAGGGCGAGAGCGCGAGCTCCTGGGCGTACCTGCCGAGGAACGCCTTCGTCCCGACGCTCGGTACCGCGAGTCCGGTGCCCCGCTGGATGACCTTGAAGGTGCGTCCGACCTCCGAGCGCTTCGCGGAAACCGCGTCCGCGACTTCGCCCAGGGTCCGGGGAACGGAGAACCGGCGGCAGGCGACGTAGACGGCGGCCCCGACGCTCGCGGAGAGGCTGCGCCCTCGGAAGAGTCCCCGCTGCCGCGCTTCACGGTACACGTGCTCCGCCTCCGCCAGGATCACGGGCGGCAGGCCGAGGCGCTCGGTGGCCACGACGATCTCGTTCCGCGCGGGCGAGCGCTCGAGCGCCCCGTCCGCCCCGCGGGACGTCTGCCGCTGTTGGACCCGCCTCAAGTGTTGGAACTCGTAGCGCCGATGCCAATCGAGACGCTTTCCCTGGCCGTCGCGCGACGTCGTGATCGTGGAGCCGAGGGCCCGCTTCGAGCCGCCGGGCGGAACGAACGGACCGATCCCCCGGCCACTGCCCTCGGACCCGGCCCTCGCTGCCGGAGGAGGCGCCGTGACGAGGATCTCCGTCGTTTCGAAGACCAATCCGCACTCGGCACAGTGCGTCTCGGCCCGCATCGGGTCCACGATTCGGTGCGAGCTATGGCACATCGGGCAAATCGGGTCCCCCGGAGCGCCCTCGTCGGGCGCTGAACTCCCGCGTGTGCCAAGCTCTGACACAGTACTCACGGGGGGCGTCGAAGGCATATGAGCCTTGGTCCAGCTTCCGGCTATGGGAAATGACCCCTCTCGCCGGTAAACCTATTTCTTGAGTGGCCCCTACGTTCTAACGTGCGGACCGGTCTCCTCATTGCCGGGACGGCCGTTGGGCTCATCGGCGCCGGCGTGCTACTCGCCTCCCTGTCGTTCTCCACAGGTCCCACGTCGACCCAGTTCGACCCCGTCAGCGTGCCTGCGGTCGCTGGCCACTCGTACTACGCCCAACAGCTCGTCGGGGTGAACGAGTCGTCCGCCACGGTCAGCTTGACGTGGGCCGCGTCGAAGAACCTGGTCGTCGCCGTGTATCCCGCCGTTTCGTGTCCCCATATCTCTGGCGTCTGTCCGAGTGGGACTCCCGTGGCCACGTGGTGGGACGACTCCGGTCGCTGGTCCGCGAGCGGGTCGATCTCCTTCCCGCTCTTCCTCAACCTCTCCAACCCGAACGGCACGCCGACGTCGTTCTCGGCAACGTTCCTCGAGACCTACACCACGAGCTCGCTCGCGAACCCCACCTGGAACCTTTTCCTGCCGCTCATCGGCGCGATCGTCCTCATCGCGATCGGAGGGGTGGCCGTTTTCCTGGGCCTCTTCCTTCCGAAGGGGGTCTACTCCGGCCGCAATCCTCCCCCGCTCGACCCGGAGGACGACGACCTGGACGACGTCGACCCGACAGAGATCGACCCGGGCTCCGACGACGAGAGCCCGCCCCGCGAAGGATTAGCCTAGCGTCCGACGGACCCCTGGGGGTCACTGTCCCCAGAAGGGGTGGAGGGGACGGTGGATTCGCACGACTTCCTCCAGGATCTCGGTTTCCCGAGGCGTGAGGCTCTGCGCGCGCAACGCGCGCGCCGCGGACTCCGGGAGCGCGACGAGCAGCTGGTCCCCTTCCTTCAGGTTCCGGCCGACGACCGCCCCCTCGATGGACGCGGCGAGCTCGGTCAATTCGTCCGCCGAGGCCACGGACTCTCCGTCCTTCTGGAGGCTCCGGAGCACGCCGACCTCCGTCCCGTCCGTCTTCATGAGCCGCACCCCCGGTCGCAACGTCCCGCCGAGCACCTTCACGCCCACGATCGCCGGCTTCGAAGCTCGGAAGATGAATCCGGGCAGGACCTCGAGCTTCGCCGGATGGACGAGCTCGATGCGCCGTTGCGCTTGGAGCTCTCGCGCCCGTTCGTCCCGCCACTTCGTGTAATCCTCGATCACCCGGTACATCACGTCGCCCCGGAAGATCTTGACCGAGTCGGTCTCGCCCTCCGGTAGAGCATCCGGGAGCACCGGCACGTTGAACGCGAGGACCGCCCGATGCGTCGGGTCCTTCACGGTGGCGATGCGCAGGATCGTCGCGCGACCCACGGGGCCGACGGTCGCCTCGTGCACCGGGATCTTCCCTTCCCGGCACTCGAAGGCGAGCGCTTCGAGGCCCCCGAGCGCATCGGCACAGATCGCGACGCCGCTCAGGGCCACCTCCGCCACGGGCTGGGCCTCGCGGGCGAGCTCGAGGTGCACGCGGGCCGCCTCCTCCGGGGAGCGAACGACCTTGAGGAGCCCTCCCGGCATCGCGTCCTCGATCCCGGTCGCGGCCAGGTACACCCCGGCCGCCGCGACCACCTCGTCGAACGACCGCAACTTGACGAGCTTCGAGGCGGTGCCCGGCTTCAACGGGATCGGGCGGTAGATCCCCCGGATCTTGGTCGTGAACGGTTCGGTCCGTCCGGTCGCGACGATCTCGTCGCCGACCCGGAGCCGGCCGCTGTAGACGATCACGTTCCCCACGGGCCCGATCCCCTTCTGGTCGCTGCGCTCGAGGATCGTCGCCTCGCCGCCGTCCTTGACGATCGCGAGCTCGCTCTGGAGGAACCGCTGGGCGAGCCCGACCAGGAGCGCGATGAGCTCGGGCACTCCGACGCCCGCCTTTGCGGAGACCGGGACGATCCCCACGTTCCGCGTGAAGTCGCTCACCCGGTCGTACCGCTCGGCAGAGAACCCCATCCGGTCGAGCTCCTGGGCGACGGAGTACAGGTGTTGATCGAGCACCTTGATGAAATCCGGCCCGCCCTTCGCAAGCTGTTCCGCGAGCGGGAGGACCGTGGGGCTCTTGCGCCAACCTGTCAGGAGGTCGATCTTCGTCAACGCGATCGCGAACGGCGTCTTCTCGTGGCGGAGGATCAGGATCGATTCGCGAGTCTGCGGCATCAACCCTTCGCGCACGTCGATCACGAGGATCGCGAGGTCCGCGAGTGCGCCGCCTCGTCGTCGCAACGTCTCGAACGAGCGGTGACCCGGCGTGTCGACGAAGAGGAGTCCGGGAACCGCGAGCTGGTCCGTCGAGAGGATCCCTTCGCAGAGACGACGGACCGCGGGACCCGGTACCTCGATCGCTCCGATGTGCTGGGTGATCCCGCCCGCCTCCTTCGACGCCCGGACGCTTCCCGCGATGCGGTCGAGGAGGGTCGTCTTCCCGTGGTCCACGTGGCCCAGGAGGGAGACGATCGGCTCACGAAGGTCGGGCACGACGGTGCGACCGGAGTCGGGCCATTAGCGTTTCCGGGGTCCCGGGGCGGACGCCGCGGGCCACGCCGCCCGGTACTCGGAGGCGGCGAGCTCGGGGAGGACCGCATTCACGGAAGTGCCCGCGCCCAGCTCGAAGCCGTCGGCTCGCACGAGTCGGGGGGCGATCTCCACGTGCCAGTGGAATCCGCGGGATCCCGCGGCCGGGGCGCGGAGACCGTGGAGGAACCAATTGTACGAAGCGTCCGGGCGGAGGGCGTCGAGCGCGCGCAGGACGGCCGGTAGGAGGAAGGCGAGACGGTCGACCTCGTCGTCGCTCGCGTCGCCGAAGGTGGCGACGTGTCGGCGGGGAACGACCCACACCTCGTCCGGGTGTTCCGACGCGAACGGTGCGAACGCGTCGAACAACTCTTCGTGGACGATGACCCGTTCCGTCGCCTCTATTTCAGCGCGGACGACCGCTTCGAGGGTGCACGTCGCCCCCGTGCCCGTATCCCGTTCGAACGCTGCGGACTCCTCCAACAGTCGGTGGGGCACCGTCTCGCTGGCGATCAGTTGGGCGTGAGGGTGCGGTAGGGTGCCCCCCGACTCGGGCCCCTTGTTCTCGAAGAGCAGGGCCGCGCGAATCCCGGGTCGTGCCGAAATTGCCCGTACCCGCTCCCGGAAGAAGCGAAAGACCGTCCGAAGCTGCCCCTCGGGAAGAAGGGCGAACCCCGGAGTGTGGGTCGGGCTGGTGATGATCACTTCGTGGACCCCGGAGCCCGGGGCGCGCGCAAACATGCCCGAGCTCGGGAACGGTCGCCCTTCGGCCGGACTCGCGACCGTGGGGAACCGGTTGGGGACCGAACGAACACTCCACCCCGGTCCGTTCGGAGGAGATCCGCCCGGTCGAACCACCGCAACCTCCGGGGGTGTCCTCGACTCCCGACCCTCACAGAACGGGCAGTCCTCCGCCCCGGTCGACCCGGGGGCGCCGCCGAAGTACTCGTTCGGTCGGGCCGAGCGACCCTCGGCGAACAGGCGCCAGCGCTGAGTGAACGGGTCCCTTCGGAACTCCGACATCGCCGCTCCTCCTCGAGCGACCGGGGGTTTATGGCCCCGGCGGGGGCGGCGCCCGGGGGTCGAGCGCCGATGCGGGGTCCGTCTGGAACGTCTCCAGCGAGGCCTGGCGTTGCCGCCGCTCGGTGAGGCGTTCCGCCTTCACCGAAACGGTGCGGACCGCGCGCCCCCGCCCCGCGCGCTCTCCCTCCCACAGCTCCCGGCCGAGCCGGACAGCGGTGGTGGAGATCGATCCCGCTCCCTCGTGGGAGGCGCTCAAGGACCGACTTCGCTGCGAGCGCGCGAAATCGGCCCAACGGAACGCCACCCCGACCGTGGCGTACCGGAGCCCTTCCTCGTCGAGCCCGTGGGCGAGGTCGGTCGCAAGCTCGAGGACGATGGGTTCGATCTCCTCCCAGCGCGTCGCGTCGTGGGCGAACGTCCGGTCCGTCGACCGGGAGCGCGGCCCGCTTTCGGTCTCGACCGGGTCGCGCCCCTCGCCGCGGGCGAGGGCGATCCATTCGCGGGCGAACGCTCCGACCTTGCGACGAAGCTCCGACGGACGTTGCGCGGCGAGTTCCCCGATCGTCGTGACGCCGGCCGCCCGGAACAGCTCCTCGGTCTTCGGTCCGACCCCGGGGATCGCTCGTACGGGCAGCGGCGCGAGGAACTCGGCCTCCGTCCCCGATGGAACGACGAGGATCCCCCCGGGCTTCGCGCGGTCCGTCGCGATCTTCGCCACCGCGCGGGTGGTCGCCACCCCGATCGATGCGGGCAGGGAGAGCTCGGCCCGCAATGCCGTCTGGACTTGAGCGGCCTTCTCCCCCGCGGCGTCGGCCGAAGGCAGTTCGAACCGGAGCGCCGCCTCGTCGATGCTGAACGGAATCAGCTCGGGGGAGAAGCGGCGCAGGACCACCCGTACCTCTTCCGCGACCCGCGCGTACTTCGCGTGATCGGGAGCGATCCAGACCGCGCTCGGACAGAGGCGAACGGCTTGACCGACCGGCTGAGCACTGTGGACGCCGAACTTTCGGGCCTCGTAGCTCGCCGAGAGCACCACGCCGCGGGTCGGCCCGTCGGCCGGTGGCGGTCCCACGATCACCGGCGAGCCGACCAGCTCGGGTCGTTCCCGGAGCTCGCAGGAGACATAGTAGGCGTCGAGATCGACGTAGAGCGTCCAGCGCATTCGGTGCCCCGCGGCGGGAGGAGGAGGGGGCGCTTCTCGGTTTCCGTCGCCCGCGGGTTACCCCGCACCGAAGTCCACGGCCTTCGAGTCGACGACGAGCCCGCTCGGACCGATCGAGTACGGTTGGACCGTCCGGGCGTGGGCGGTGCGACGCATCTTGAGGATCCGCAACGACAGCCCGACGCGGTGGCCGTCCGGTCCGGTGCTGTACCCCAGGAGCAGTACGCCATCGGAGACATACTCCGAGAGGCCGTCGCGGCTGACCTCGGGGTGGAGAGGGTCCGCCTCCGCCGTCAGCACGGTCGTCGCTCCCGCCTGGCGGCAAGCGCCGGCGAGGGCGAAGAGGGTCGCACGCCGGCTCGGCTCGTCATCGCTCAACATGTTCAGCAGCGAGACCGAATCGACGACGATCCGCTGGGCCCCGAGGGACGAGAGCTCCTTCCCGAGCTCGCCCTGGACGCGGTGCAGGCTCTGCCGCGTTTCGCGCGGGTCGAGCCGAACGACCTTGAGCGAGCCCTGGTCGACCGCCGCGTCGACCGGCCAGTGGAACTGTCGGGCGCTCTCGAGCAACTGGGGGATGTCCTCTTCGAGCGAGAGGAATACGCCCTTCTCGCCCTTGGCGACACCGGCGAGGAGGAACTGGAGGCCGAAACATGTCTTCCCCGTGCCGGGGAGACCGGTGACGAGGACGACGTGGCCCCCCGGGAAACCCCCGCCCAGCATCTCGTCGAGACCGTCGATGCCCGTCGGCACCTTCGGGCGGGGCGATTCAGATCCGCTCATACTGCGTCGTCACCAGTCCGTTCTTCCCACTCACGCGGATCACGAACCGGCCCTGGTGTTCGCTCGGGAGACGGGCGAGGAGCGGCATGAACTTCTCGATGAGCATCGCGCGCTGCCGGTGCGACTGCGTGGGACTCGAGATCCAGTGGAAGTGGAGGACGCCGTCCACCGAGTCGATGACGGCCTGTTCGACGGACGGCGGAGCGACGCCTTCCGAGAGGATCACGTAGACGATCCCGCCCCACTCCTTCGCGCGACGGCGAAGGCCTTTGAGAAGGCTCAGGACGTCGGCGGCCTCCATCCCCCGGCGGACCAAGAGGTCGGTGAGCGAATCGATGATCACGAGGTGATTGTCGCCGGCGTTCTCGATCTCGTCGGCGAGCGCCCGAAGCGGCCCCTCGGAGTTCGAGGTCCGCGCGGGGGCCCCCGAGAGGAGCCCCGACGAGACCGACGACCAGGACGCGGGCACGGGAGTGTCGGCGAAGTAGGACGCCGAGAGGTCGCGGAAGGTCAGATGACGACCGAGCACACCGGGGTACGTCCCGTCGAACGCGCCGCGCAGTTCCGTCATCAGCTGCTCCTGCGAGCGGCTCGTGCTGATGTAGACGACCGAGTCGGGGAAGACGAACGGGCCCTTCGCATTGCCGAGGTAGAACTGGTGCAAGTGGGGGTCGTCGAACCGGAGCATGAGGTGGACCGCGGAGGTGAGCGCGAACTCCTGGTGGCCGGCGCCCGCTGCCCCGAACAGGAGGACCACGGATCCGGCCGGGAGGCCCCCGGTCAGGAAATCAAAGTCCGGAACTCCGGTCGGTACGCGCGCCGCAGGGTCGGTCAGTTCCGGAGGCCGGAGGGACCTCGAGGCGGCACCGGGGAGCACGAACGGTCGGGGAGATTCGGTCGCCATGAGCGAAATGGTTCCCGGCGCTTCGAGCCGGTGGCGGGGTATTAGTAGACTCGCTTGGAATCGCCTACGGGGCCGAGGGCTCCGCGCCGTTCTTCAGGAATTCTCGCAGAAGAACGGTGGCGTAGGCCCCCTTCGGGAGCGCGAAGCGGAAGCGCACCCCGGCGTCGAGCGGTTCCATCGCGATTGGCGGCGGGGGGATCAACACCGGTCGCCACGCGCCGCGACTCGCGATCTCGGGGGCGGAGGGCAGCCGGAACATCGCGCGGTCCACGCCCTCGTCCTGAAGGATGCGTTCCAAGAGCTCGCCGGGCAGAGCTCCCTCGCCCGGGGTCTCGTACCCCACGAGCGGGCCGGCGACGACCGCGCGACCCCGCGCCACAAGGTCGGCGCACTCGTCCAGGTTGTCCGACGCCACGGGGGTCGAGTCCGGACCGCGGATCGTACCGTCCCGGCCGAGGCGAACGATATGGTCGCCCGGAACCGGACGGTCGAACGGAAGTCCCGCGGCTTCCCGCGCCTCGAGCCAACGGTTGAAGATCAACGACTGGAAGGCATGGACGAACAGCGTACGCAGTTCGCGCGAGAGCGCGCGGAAGGCGCGTTCGGGAGTTCGGCCGCGCGCGAGCTGTTCGAGGAGGGTCCGCTCGAACCGGTACTCCCGAGGGAACTCCCGCAAGGCCCGCGCTGCGTCTCGGTGCTCGGAGTACGCGCGTCGGGCATCGTCCCCCACTCCGGGAGAGCCGCCCTCGGGCCGGTCGACCAGATACACGTCGACCGCGCGCGCGAGGTCTCCTCGGACGACCCACCGTCCGACCTCCTGGGTGATGGGACGCACCTCCCCGAATCGCTGGGGCCCGAAGAAGTTGGGGGGGCCGCCGAGGCGATGCAGCTCGGCATCCACGACCCGGTACGCTTCGATCGCGGCCGCGGGAGGGCGCTCAAGCTCTCCGACCACGAGTTCGAAGCTGTTCCCGTAGTGGTGTCCGAGCGTGAGACCGTCGCGCGCCCGGTACGCCTCGAGGAGGGTGACGTCTCGAAGCCCGAGGTCGTGCTCCGGCAGCGCACCCCGGTACGAGAACAGACGCTCCGCCACCGCTCGGCGGTCCTTCGTGCCCGCCCACTGGACCGAATGCGGCGGCAATCCGATCCGGCGCGCGAGCGCGGCAGCGAGCTCGTGCTGTTCCCAGTCCCGGCTCAAGATGCGCAGCACCACGAACGCACCGGCCTCGTCCGGCGTCGGGTAGCTCGAGATCTCGGTGACGCGGAATTCCTCGGGCGTCGCCTTCAATCGCCCCACGACGCCCGGCGATCGCGTGGCGTAGAACCCCATCCCGATATTCCGCTCGCTCGGCGGGGGACGCCAGCGGTTATCCGTCACGCCGGTGGCGACTCGGGCCATGATTAATACGAGGGGGGTCGTCCGCTCGAGAGGCGCCCGATGATCGAGGCGACGGCCCGTATTCTCAAGAACGTCATTGAGATCACGGTCGGAGAGATCGTCTGGGACTGCCGCCCGGTCCAGTCCGCGCAGGAGGGCCTGGGCAGCAAGATCGCAGCCCTGTTCTCGACGGAATACTACACGTACGTTCCCCCGCGGAAGGACGAGGTCCACTCGACGGTGACCTACCACCGGAGGAACGACGAGATCCGGATCCACGTCGCCGGCCAGAGCTGGAAGACGGTCTCGAGCACCTTCGCCCCGATGACGATCGAGTATGGGGGCGTCAAATACACGATCAACGAGCGGCTCACGGGACGATTCGTGGTACTGCGGGGCACGGAACCGATGGCCGTGGGCCAGCTCGGGTTCCGCTCGTGCAAGATCCAGGATTACCCGCCGGAGCTCGAACCGTTCCTCGCGAACCTGGCGCTCGGATACGTCATCCGGACCCTGGCGCTGGAAATGACCTTCGCCTGAGCTCGTTCACGAGGAACGGCGCGGCGACTTCGGGGGCGGGGGCACGGTCGCGCGGGTGCTCCGCGCGAGCGGCTGATGGTGGAGCGTGGGCCGGGGCACCCGGAACATGTGGTACGGTATCGGAAGCAGGAGGAGCGCCCCGAGGATGACCGTGAACGCGCCGATCGAGTAGGCGAGGTGGACCCCGTAGGTCGCGTAGAGCCATCCCCCGAGCAGGGTGCCGATCAATCCGCCCGCCCCGGCGATCGCGCTGTAGAGCCCGAGCGCCCGGCCCCGGGCGGAACGACCGACGAGTCGGACGAGGAAGAGGGTGCTCGCCGTGCTGATGAACGCCCAGCTCACGCCGAGCAGCGCGTTCAGGACGGTGAGCCATGCGAGAAGCGCCGGGCTCCCAAGACCGAAGAGGATGTAGAGGGGCCCCCAGAGGAACAGCAGCATGAGCAGCACCCGGGCGCCGAGCGACTCGAGGAAAACGCCTTTCGGAGAGTGGTTGTCGACGGCCTTCCCCGAGTGGAAGAAGAGCGCGGTCGATGCGGCCGCCGCCCCGAGGTAGACGATGAAGATCCCCGCGTCCGTGAACTTCGCGTCCTGCCAGAGGAAGACCGGGAACGGACCGTAGAAGATGTCGAACCCGACGCTCATCACGCCCAGCGCCGCAAGAAAGAGAATCTCCTTGCCGGGGAGTCTCTCCGCGGACGAGCGGGTCAGGTCGATCACGCCCACCACGCGGGTCTTGATCTGCCGCACCCGCTCGGTGACGCCCCGCTGGAGATGGAGGAGGTCCGCCACGCTCCGCCGCTCGATCCGGCCGCTCGGCTCCTCGATCCACGCCCACGCGATGCCGGCCGAGAGGAGCGCGAGGCCCCCCGCGAGGATCAGGAGCGCGGTCATTCCGGTGATGACACTCTGGTTGACGCCGACGACGAACAGCCAGACGAACCCGAGCGCGAGTCCGGCCGTTGTCCCGAGCCCCGAGATCAGGCCGAAGAGCCCGATGTCGGTGGGCCACCAACGCTTGTGGCGGGTCTCGAGCAAGAGCATCGTGCCGATCGGCGCGCTCGCCGCGGACGCGAGACCCTCGATGACGTTGAGCCAAAAGTACGTGAGGATGTTCTGCGCGAGGGCGATCGCGATGATCGCGGCCCCCGTGGCGAGGAACGAGCCGACGAGAAAGTACTTCCGGTGGGCCACCCGGTCGGAAAGGTTGCCCCAGAGGATGGTGAACGGGACCTGGCTCATCGCGGACGCGGCGATGATGATCGTGACCGCGAACGCCGACGCGTAGAACTTCTGGAGCGCGAGGAGCGGGATCAGCGGAGCGGCGATCCCGTCGGAGATCGCGAGCGGGAGGTACGCGAGGAACCAGAGGTCGCTCGACGACGGTCGGATGTTCGCTCGGGCCTTGATGTCCATGGACGAGCGCGGCGCACCCCGGGATGACGGCAAGATTCGGGGGGTCGGAGGATAAAGACGGCGTTCCTTGGGAATTCTGCGGCGCGTTCCCGGGGACGACGGGGGGTAGGAGGGCGGTCGACGGCTAACGCACGGGCACGGCGAGCTCGGTCATCAGCTCGCGATGCTCCTTCGCGGAGATCCACTCCACCTTGAGGTATTCCCGAAGGAATTCGTCGGAGACCCCGAGCGAGCGGGCTTCGTCGACCACGAGCCGGTACGCCTCGATCTCGGTCCACCGCTTGACGTAGCTGACGCCCGGCTCCCAGAGATTGGCGCCGCCCTTGCGCTGGCGCACATGGCAGAGCTCGTGGTAGATGTCCATGAAGAGCATCAACGCGGGACTCTCCTGAAGGTGCCCCTTTCCGACGACGATGCAGTCGGAATCCGGAGAGACGACCGGCTTCCAGCGTCCGCGGAACGTTTCCGGCATCTCGGACGGGGCGACGTACATCCACATGTCGGCGTCCACGACCTCGACACAGGTGTCCTCGAAGAGCCGGGCCCGCAGCGGGGGGTCCGGTTCGAGCTTCTTCGCGAGCGGAAGCGTGTCCAGGCCGGGAAACACCGCGAGGAGCGGGTGGCGACCCGCCGGAATCTCCCGCGAGATGCGGAACTCTTTCGGTGGTTTGTCGGCCACAGCCGGCGACTTGGGGTGACGGGGCATCGACCGACCGCGAGACAGCTCCGCAGATAAAGCCGCGGCATCCGAAGGGCGTGGACCGCCACCGCTTATCCCGCGGGCGTCATAGAGACGGCATGCCCGGGCGGCGAGGGACGCTTACGCTCGTCCCCGGGGTTCGCGTCGGCCAAGCCGAGAGCCCTGAGGGGAGTACCGGGGTATCGGTGGCCTTGTTCGATTCGCCAGCGTCGACCGTCGTCGACGTTCGGGGGGGCGCCTCGGCGACCTACGACACCGCCTCCCTGTCGCTCGACGCGACCTTCGGTCGTCGCTGGGCGATCTTCTTCTCCGGCGGGAGCCTCTTCGGCCTCGACGCGGCCCGTGGTATCCGGACGCGGATCCTCGAGACCGGCGGCGGCAGCCGGGTGTTCCAGAATCCGGTCCCGGTGGTACAGGTCTCCGGGGCGGCCCTGTTCGACCTCCCGCGCGACCCGAGCCTGCTACCCGACTATCTACCGCTCGGTTACGAGGCGGCCCGGCGCGCGAGTCGCGCCCCAGTTGCAGAGGGGCGGGTCGGGGCGGGAGCGGGCGCCACCGTGGGAAAGTATCGCGGGCCGTCGGGGCGGATGAACGGAGGAGTCGGGTCGGCCGCGCGACGCGATCGCGGGCTCGGTTCGGTGGGGGTACTCGTCGCGGTCAACGCGGTCGGCGGTATCCGGGACCCGTCGACTGGAGATTGGATCGCCGGAGCTCGCGGCGCTCGGGGCAAGATCGTTCCGCCGTCCAGCGACCTCGGACGACCGCTGCGATCGACCGGCACCACGCTCGCCCTAGTGGTCACGGACCTCGAGGTCGACCGCCCGACGCTCGCCCGAGTCGCGGCGATGGTCCACACGGGGCTCGCGTCGGCGATCGGGCCCTTCCACAGCTCGACGGATGGGGATGTCCTGTTCGTCGCCTCGACGGGCCGGCGTGTCCCGAGGGCCGGCGAGGGCCGACCGGGGGAGCTCGCGGACCAGATCGGCATGCGGGCATCCGAGCTGGCGGTGAAAGCGGTACTCGACGCGGTCCGAGCATCCAACCCCGGTCGGTGAGCTACCCTTCCGCTCGCCGGCGGAGTGAGGTCCCGCGGAGTCCGCGGATCAGGTCCGCCTTCGTGACGATCCCTTGGAGCTCGCCCTGACGGGCGACGAGCACGGCGGGGTATCGACCCAGCAGCCCCGGGAGAAGGTCGGCGGGGAACCCTTCCTCCACGACGGGATAGGCGACCTCGAGCACCTCACCGACCCGCGTCCGTCGCGCCGACGGGCGGGCGAGAGCGCGAAGAAGGGCGGATTCGGAAAGGGATCCCACGACCTTACCGCTGTCCACGACCGGGAGCTGGGAAAATGCACCCCCTTCGAGCCGCTGGGCGGCCGTCGTGAGGGTCGCCGAGGACTCCACCGTGACGAGGTTGCGATTCATCAGGTCCTTGACGGTCATTCGCGGGGCGGCGAACCCTTCCTGGGTCTCGAGATAGGAAAGGATCTGCTGAACGAGCTCGTAGGAGGGCCGGATGCGGCCCCGTTCGATCCGCGAGAGCGTGGCGTCGCTCCGACCAACGGCGCGGGCCAGCTCACCGAGCGAGATCCCGAGCGCGACCCGACGTTTCCGGATCTCCGTGAGGGCGTCCATGACCTCGCCCGGGGACGCCCGAGAGGGTTTATGGCGGTTGGTCCCGAGCTTCTCGGGAGTGGAAGTCGGCCGAAAGGTAAAGGACAGGCGAGTCCCTTCGTCAGTTGCCCCCATGAACGCGCCGGCCCGGCGGATCGCGTGGATCAGCCCTCCTCCCGAGATCTGCACCCTCTGCAAGGAACCCCTCGGACTCCCCGAGGAGACGAGCTCCTGGAACGGGAGCCCGGCCCATCGGGATTGCGTTCGTGTGCACCTCCTCCAGCGGGACCCCGCCTTTCGAGAGACGAGCGACGGCTCCGAACCGAGCGAGGAGGGCGGGGAGTCGCTCGACGGGATACTCCCCCGGGACGACGACGAGACGGACTTCGATTAACCCTCGACACCGCGTCCGGCTACGTGCTGAACTGTCGCGACGGGCGCTTAGCAACACATAAAAAGGCGGGCGGTCGTCCCCGAGCCAGCCAATGTGGCTATTCTCGAGGGAGGTTCCATGCCGGAGGTCGTGATCACTTGCGATTGGACGATGATGAGCAATCATCACGGGAAGGAGTTCCTGGGGTTCGGGACCACGACCCCGGCCTACATCTTCCCGGAGGCGGTCTACGCGAAGATGTTCTACCCGCCGATGAAGGTCGACGAGCACGGCTACCCTCAGCAGGCCCCGTACGGGATGCGGAAGATCGAGGCGTCCTTGATGGACGCCGGGTTCGATGCCCGGATCGTTCACCCGAGCCACCTCGACAAGTACATGCCCGGCGAGGCGAAGGTACTCCTCATCTCGGGTCACGATTACTTCGGTCTCAACCCGCCCAGCTCGACGTTCGGCGGGGTCATGAAAAAGGAGCCGCTCAACTCGGTCAACTTCAAGCGGATGCTGAGCCAGCCGGCGGTCGTCGAGGCTCGCAAGCAAGGGCTCAAGATCATCGCGGGCGGGCCGTGCGCTTGGCAGCTCTCCCCGGCAACGCGAATGAAGCTCCCTTTCATCCAGGAGTTTGTCGACTCCATCGGCGGCATCGATACCGTCGTCGAGGGCGAGAGCGACATCTTCGTCCGGGAGATCGTCCAGAAGGCGCTGCACGACGAGTTCCTCCCCCCGCATGTCGTCCTGGGCGCGAAGGAGGCCCCCAAGGTCGAGCAGATCTCCTCGATCCGGTTCCCGAGCGTCAACGGCTTGATCGAGATCGGCCGCGGATGCTGCCGCGGTTGCTCGTTCTGCTCGGTGACCACCCGACCGACCCGGTGGTACCCGCTCGAGAAGATCGAGGAGGAGCTCAAGGTCAACGCGACGATCGGCGTCCGCAAGGGACTCCTGCACTCCGACGACGTCTACTTCTACGGAAGCCCGAACGTCATGCCGCACGAGGACAAGCTGATCCCGCTGCTCAAGCTCGCGAAGCGCTACTACGAGCAGGTCGGCTGGAGCCACGTCGCGATCGCATCGCTGATGACCAAACCGAAGCTCCTCCAGAAGTGCGGAGAGGTCCTCCTCGACGAGAAACAGAACTGGTGGGGGGTCGAGGTCGGCGTCGAGACCGGCTCCCCCCGGATGATCACGGCCGCGATGCCCGGCAAGGTCGCGCCGTTCAAGGCGTCGCAGTGGCCCGAGCTGGTCGTCCAGGCGGCCGGCCTCATGAACGACAACAAGGTCTACCCCGCCTGCACGTTCATCGTCGGCCTCCCGCAGGAGACCGAGGACGACGTAGCGAAGACGATCGACCTCATCGATGACCTCTGGGACTTCAAGGCGATCCTCGTTCCGATGTTCTTCGTCCCGCTCGGCCATCTGAAGTCGCGGGACTGGTTCCGGCGGGACCGGCTCTCTCCGCTCCAGGAGGAGCTGCTCAAGCGGGCCCTCACCCACGGCCTCCGGCAGTCCCGGACCCTGCTCAACGACTTCTTCGACTGGGAGGGGAACCACACGACCCTCTATCGGAGCGCGTTCCGCGGGTTCATCAATTTCCTCGAGGGGATCGCGAAGATGCACGGCCTCTACAGCCCCTCCCCGCGCGGCGGCCGCCAGATCACGGACCCGAACCGCTACCCGGACCGCCTGCCGGTCCCGACGATCCCCGTGCGCGAGTAGGCGAGGCTACGCCTCGTCCTCGGGGAACGACTCCTCGTCGCGGGGCGCCGGGAGCGGCACCGCCGGTGACCGAGGAGCATATCTCGGCGGCGCAGCGCTGTACGCGCCTCGCGGCGTCTCCACGACGGAAAGGTGCGTCTCCTTGCCGTTGCCGTCGTAGGCGCGCCAGGACCCCTGGCCGAACGGGTAGCCCAGGATCAGGTGGCGTCGACCCCAGCTTCGAAACAGCCGAAGGTCGGCGTCCGACGGATGGAGCGCGCCCGACGGATGCGAGTGCACGGTGCCGGAGACCGAGAGGTCCGCGTGGAGCATCCAGAGCTGAAAGTTGGCGTGGTGACGTCCCGCCGTCGTGCCCGGCAGGAGCAACAGCTCGCTGATCACTCCCGGCGGCTCGGCCCGGAGCACCCCCCCGAACTCGTTCGGGTACGACGAGTGCGCGCTCGCGAGCGCGCTCTCGAGCGCCCGCCGGGTGATGGCGGTCGGGGTGTCCCCGAGCTTCGGCCCCCCAGGCGCCCGCTTACGTTGGGGGCGAAAGATCGGCATCGCCGGGCCCCTCCTCGGCGTACTCTTCGGACCACGGGAGGATCCGCTTTCCGCGAAGGCGCTGGAAGAACCGGGAGCCAAACCGAATGAGAACGGCGCGTCGGGGCGAGCGGTAGATCGTCACGGGGGTCGATGGGCTCAATCGGTACTCTTCTTCGCCGTCCGGGACCACGATGGCCCCGGGCTTCTCCTCAACGGCCCGGAGCTGTACCGTGCGCATCGGCTCCAGCACGAGGGCGCGGGGGTCGGTACGGAACGGTGCGATGGCGCTGATCACGATCGCGTCGATCGAACTGTCGACGATCGGGCCTCGTGAACTGAGCGAGTACGCGGTCGAGCCGGTCGGACTCGCGACGATGAGGCCGTCCGCACGAAGCCGGCCCGCCACGTGACCGTCGAACGCGAGCTCGAAGAGACCCATCTTGGCGACCGAGCTCGAGTGCACGACGTACTCGTTCGTGGCATCGGGAAGGTACCGGTCGCCGATCTGGGCGGCGAGCTTCATCCGCTCCTCGAGGAAGTAGTGGCCCCCCAGGAGCCGGTTGATCGCCTTCTCGAATTCGTGGGGGCGCCGGGTCTCCACCTCAGCGAGCACGCCGACCGTCCCCGCGTTGATCGGGAGCAGTGGGGTGTTCGACCGGCGGAGGGCGTCCAGAAACGTACCGTCGCCACCGATCGCGACCAGCACGTCGCATCGGAGCGCTTCGAGCGGCGCGTGGGGACGGGACGGGTCGACCCGAGCGACCTCGTCGCTCAGCAGGACCTCCGCACGATCCCCGACGAGCCGGAGCAGTTCTTCCGAGAGCTCTTGGGCCTTCGACTTTCCCATGTGGGCCACGAGACCGATTTTCACAGGTAGGCCTCCGGGACCGCCTTCGCGAATCCGGGGTCGCCCCATGCGAGCACGCTCGTCCGGCGGTCCAGCTGGAGCGGGAACTTCTCGAGCGAGTTCCCGTGAGAGTCGGCGAGGCCACCGCCCGCCTCCGAGAGGATCCGGTACGCCGCGGCGATGTCCGTCGCCCGCAAGTTCCGCCCCTCCTCGGCGTTCTCGAAGAAGTAGCCATCGGCGCTGCCCTGCGCGACCATCAAGATCTCCTGCGACGCACATCCGAGCGAACGGACCCGCCGCGCCTTCCCCGCGAGCTTCGTCGAGCGTTCGCTCGCGTTGCGTCCCAAGTTGACGAAGACCATCTCGGTCCGCGAGTTCCAGGGCCGCGTGCGGATCGGTCGGCCGTCGCGGAAGGCGCCGGACCCTCGGCTCGCCCACCACGTCGTGCCGTGATGAAGGTCCCGGACGAGCCCGACGTCTACGCCAGAGAGGGTGCCCTCCCCGAGCGCGAGGGAGACCGTGTAGTACGGCACACTGCGCAGCACGTTGTGGCTCCCGTCGATCGGGTCGACGACCAGCGTCCGTCCTCCCCCGCGGGCCACGTGCCCGATCTCCTCCGAGAGCAGGTCCCACGAGACCCCTTCCGCGTCGAGCCGACGCAGGATCTCGGCCTCCGCGAGACGGTCGAGCTCCTCCGTCGGCGTCCCGCTCGCGCCCATCGCGACGACGTCCGCGCGATGCGGGGAACTCTGCGCGTCCCGAACGATCCGGTGTACCGCGACGCTGATGCGGTACAGGACCTCGAGCTCGTGGGGTCCGTCGGGCACGGGCTCGGGACGGAGGCCGGATTAAAGACGCCTTCTTCGTTCGCGCGGGCCGTCCCGGCCGGCATGACGTTATCTGGGGCGGCCCCTCGGGCGGCGGATGGACTTCCAATTCCTCGGCGGTGCGTCCGAGATCGGGTCGCTGGGCCTGGTCGTGCGCGACCAGGGACGTACCTTGCTCTTCGATTACGGGATGACTCCCACCGACCCGCCGACGTACCCCCGGCCGGCGCCGACGAACATCGACGTCGCCTTCCTCTCCCACGCCCATCTCGACCATTCGGGCATGACCCCGGTCCTGAGCCGCCTTCCGAAAGCGCGGCTGGTCGCGACGCCGGTGACGATCGCCGTCGCCGACCTGCTCACGAGGGACGCGCTCAAGATCGCCCGGATCGAGGGGTACCTCCCCGCCTACACCACCCAGGACATCCACGCCGTCGGGGCGCGATTTACCGCGGTCGACCGCCACGCCACGTTCCGGCACAAGGGGATCGAGGTCCAAATGACCTCGGCCGGCCACATCCCGGGCGCGTCGATGATGCTCTACAAGGGCGCGAAGGACGTCCTCTTCACCGGTGACCTCCAGACGATGCCGACCCACCTGGTCGGCGGCGCGGAACCGCTCGAGTGCGAGATCCTCGTGATCGAGTCGACGTACGCCGGTCGCGAGCACCCGGACCGCAAGGAGACCGAGCGCCGATTCCGCGACCGGGTCGCCGAGACGGTCGAGCGGGGGGGAAAGGTCATCGTGCCGGCGTTCGCCGTCGGCCGGGCCCAGGAGGTCCTCATGGCGCTCGCGTCGTCGGGGTACGAGACGTACCTCGACGGCATGGCGCGCAAGGTCAACTCCATCTACCTGAGCGCCCCCGAGTACCTCGCCGACTCCCGAAGGTTCCGCCGGGCCCTCGAGTCCGTGCACGTCGTAGAGGCGCCGGGCGACCGAAAGAAGGCCCTTCGGGAAGCGGACGTGATCGTCACCACCGGGGGAATGCTCGACGGCGGCCCCGTCCTGTACTACATCGGCGAGCTGTATCGCGACACGCGCAGCTCGATCTTCCTCACGGGATACCAGGTCGAAGGCTCGAACGGCCGCCAACTGATGGACAAGGGAACGCTCACGATCGACGAGACCACGATCCACCCGGTGTGCGAGATCGAGAAGTTCGACTTTTCGGCTCACGCCGGCCATTCGGACCTGGTGCGGTTCATCGAGACGACCCGGGCCGAGACCGTGGTCCTGATGCACGGGGACCGTCGGGAGGCGCTCAAGGAGGCGCTCCCGGACACGCTCAACGTATTGACGCCCGACAACGGCAAGGCGTTCACTCTGTAGCCCGCGGTTCCGCTCCGCGGGGCCCGCGCTCGTTCCGAACGCCGGCCCGACGCTTTCGAGGAGCGAACTCGGGGTCGTCGTCGGGAACGTCCACGTCTTCCGGACCCGACTCCACCGTGGCCTCCTGCAGCGGAGGCAGCTCTCCCCGCGGCACCAGAAGTTCGCGCAACCGGATCCACAGAGGCTCGATCCCCTCGCCCGTCACGGCCGATACTCTCGGGCGGTGGGTCACGCGATGGGCGAGGTCGGCCTTCGTCTCGACGTCGACGATCGGCACGGAAGGATACTCCTCCCTCCAGCGGGCGAGCAGGGCCTCCTGTTCCTCGAGCGTGTAGCCGGAAGATCCCGTGGGGTCGATGATGAAGAGCACGACCGTCGCCGCCCGGCCCACGGCGGTCGTCGCCTCCTCCTCCGCGAGGTTCGCGCGGTTCCGCCGCCCCAGGACCCCGGGAGTGTCCAGCACCTGCAGGCGGTCGAAGCCGAGGTCGGCGTGGCCGACGGCGATCGAAAGCGTCGTGAACGGATAGTCGGCGACCTTGGGACGGGCGGTGGAGAGGCGCGCGACCAGCGAGGACTTTCCGACGTTCGGGAATCCCGCGACCACCAGCGTCGGAGCAGCCGGGTCGAGGTGGGGCCGGTCGCGAAGGAACGCCGTGATCGACCGGAGGTGCTCGATGTCGGCGTCGACCTCCCGCACGAAGCTCGAGAGGCGTCCGTAGTAGGCACGGATCTGGTCCCCGAGCTCTTCCGACCCCGAGGCGCGGGCGACCGCCCCCTCCGCGTCCCGAGCGAGCCCGCGGATCCGCTCCTCCGCGCGTCGGAGGCGCAGGAGCGAGCGGTCGAGCGTCTCATCGCCGAACGCCCCGGCGACGAGGGCGCGCTCGAACTCGGTCAGGCCCGGCTTTGCGAATCTGCGCGTTTCGAGTCGGAGGTGCCGAACGATCGTGGCCGCGCTGCGGACGACCTTGAGCTTCGCCCGCAATCGGTCGCGCTCGGGCTTCGTCTCGCCGTGAGGCGTGGCAAGTGAGGCGCGGTGAAAAGCCGCGTCGAGGATCCCCACGGACGGGGGCGGGGAATGAGGCGTGGACGCCCGGCGACGCCCCATGACCCTTGCTCGCGTCATCGATACACCCGAGACCGGGGCACGCGGTCGCTTCGAATAGGTTTGCCCACCGCGGAACCAGGCGACTTCTCACATCGCCGGGGCTCACCACGCACTCTTCTGGGTCATCCGAAGCGATTTATCCCCGAGTCCGCTCGGTCGCCCTCCGGGGAGAGTTCGTGCCTCGCTGGATTTCCAACGAGCCCGGCGAGGAAGCGGCCCTACTGGAAGCCCTCGAAATCTCGTCCGTTGACGAACTGTTCACCGATGTCCCCAAGAAGGCGCGGATCGGACGCCTCGGGGTGGGACCTGGGCACGAGGAGGCCGAGGTCGTCCGTGAGGTGGACCGGATCCTCGAACGAAACAAGCCGCTCGGAAAGTTCGCGAACTTCCTCGGCGGACGCGTCTCCGCCCGATATGCGCCAGCGGCCGTCGACGCGATCGTCTCCCGTAGTGAGTTCTACACCTCCTACACCCCGTACCAGGCCGAGGCGAGCCAAGGGATGCTCCGGGTCCTCTTCGAATTCCAAAGCCTCTGGGTGGAGCTCACCGGGGTCGACGTCGCGAACGCCTCGCTCTACGACGGGGCGACCGCGGCTGGGGAGGCGTTGCTCTTCTGCCGTCGCCTGCGAGAAGGCCGCCGGTTCCTCGTGCCGGCGAGCCTCCCGTGGGAGGAGAAGAGCGTTCTTCGGAACTACGCGAGCGGGCCGCGGCTCGCAGTCGACGAGATCCCGTACGATGATCGGACCGGCCGCCTCGACCTCGAGTATGTTCGCACGGCGGTCGGAACGGGCGAGGTGTTCGGAGTTCTCGCCGACGTGCCCAACGGGTTCGGCCACGTGGACGAGGGTGTGGCGGAGCTCAAGGGCATCCTCGGCGACATCCCGCTGGTCATCAGTGCCGACCCGCTCTCGCTCTCCGTCCTCGATCCGCCGGGAAACTACGGCGCAGACGTCGTCGTCGGCGAGGGTCAGGGATTCGGCATTTCTCCATCGTTCGGCGGACCGCTTCTCGGTCTGTTCGCTTGCCGGAGTGAACATGTCCGCTCCGCCCCCGGCCGCATCGTCGGAGCGACGCACGACGTCGAAGGCCGGCCCGCCTTCGCGCTCACCCTCCAGACACGGGAACAACACATCCGGCGCTCACGGGCGACCTCGAACATCTGCACGAACCAGTCGCTCATGGCCCTCGCCTTCGTGGTCTACGCGACGCTAGTCGGACCGCGAGGGCTCGCCGAGATCCAGCGCTCGCTCGCCGAGAAGGCGCGGACGCTCGCGAGCGCCCTGGGAGGCATTGAGGGGATCCAGGCCCCACGATTCGATGCCCCGTACCTCGGAGAGTTCACGATCGAATTGAAGCGGGGCACGGCGGCCGAGTTCCTCGACCGCCTTCGGCGCCGCAAGGTCCTCGGCGGTCACGCCCTCGCCGATCCTCGACCGGGCGCCCCCTCGTCCCCTGAACGGGTCCTCGTCGCCCCCTCCGACTCCGTCGGCGAGAAGGAGATCCAGAAGTACGCCCGGGCGGCCCGCGCCGCGATCGACGCGGTGGGGAGGAGTTCGTGACGTTCCGGCAGGCGCGCTGGGATGAGCCCCCCGTGTGGGACCTCGCTCCTCCACGCCCTGGCGAGGCACCCCCCACCATTCCCGGGATCCCGGACCGGCTGCGCCGCAAAGAGGCGGTCCGCTGGCCCGAACTCTCCGAGCTCGAGGTCGTGCGTCACTACACCCGCCTTTCGCAGATGAATTTCGGCATCGACACCGGTCCGTACGCTCTCGGCTCCTGCACGATGAAGTACAACCCGAAGGTCTCCGAGCTGCTCTCCCGCCGCGCCGGCGCCGCGGACCTCCATCCGTACCAGCCCGAGGCGACGGCTCAGGGCGCCCTCGAGATCCTCTGGCGCCTCGAGCGGATCCTGTGCCGGGTCACCGGGATGCCCGAGGTTTCACTGCAACCGAGCGCCGGGGCCCACGGAGAGTGGGCGGCGCTCCGGATGGTCAGCGAGTACTTCCGGGACCGGGGAGAGATCGACCAGCGTACCGAGGTGCTCCTCCCGGACACCGCGCACGGAACGAACCCGGCCTCGGCCATGATGGCAGGCTTCTCGACCCGGGAGATCGCGTCCAAGGACGGCTGCGTCGACCTTGACGCCCTTCGGGCCGCGGTGAGCGACAAAACCGCCTGCTTCATGCTGACGAACCCGAACACCGCGGGACTCTTCGAGAGCGATATCCTCGAGATCGCGGAGATCGTCCACGGCGCTGGCGGCACGCTCTACTACGACGGAGCGAACCTGAACGCGATCCTCGGGATCACGCATCCCGGACGCATGGGATTCGACGTCGCGCATTTGAATCTCCACAAGACGTTCGCGACGCCGCACGGCGGCGGGGGTCCCGGTGCCGGCGTCCTCGCGGCGAGCGAGAAGCTCGCCCCCTATCTTCCGGTGCCTCGCGTCGTGAAGTCCGGGCGGAAGTTCCGGCTCGACTACGACCGCCCGAAGTCGATCGGGAAGATCAAGATGGCCTACGGGAACTTCGGCCTCGACCTGCGCGCCTTCGTCTTCGCCCTCACCCACGGCGAGGAGGGACTGAATCACGTCTCGCGACGCGCCGTCCTCAACTCGAACTATCTCGGCCGCAAGATGGGTCGATATCTGCCCCGACCGTTCCGGACGCTCGTCAAGCACGAGTTCCTGCTCTCGGGAGTCCCGCTCAAGGCGAAGGGAGTGCGGACCCTCGACCTCGCGAAGCGGCTGCTCGACGAAGGAGTGCATGCCCCGACGATCTACTTCCCGTCCCTCGTCGAAGAAGCGCTGATGATCGAGCTCCCCGAGACCGAATCGAAGCGGGAGCTCGACAACTACATTGCGGCGTTCGAGCGCGCGGTGACCGACAGTCCGGAGAACCTCCACGCCGCCCCCCGGAACCTCGCCGTCGGCCGGATCGACGAGGTTCAGGCGGCGCGCGAGCCTCGACTTTCCTGGAAGGACCTCCGTGCGGTTCCCGCAAAGGTTGAAACCTCGGGGCCGGTGGCCCCGAGCGCATGAAGCCCCGCGTCCAGAAGATCTTCGCTCAGCTCGACCCGAAGCCGGAGGCGATCCTCCTCGCGAACTCGATCGACCCGCACCTCGACCAGACGTTCTTCTACGTCTTCGACGTTCCCGCGGGCCTCTTTGAGGGTTCGATCGCGGTCGCCCACGCCGACGGGGAGCTCGACGTCTTCAGTTCGCCGCTGGAGGCGGAGACGGCGTTCGAGGCGGCGAAGAAGGACCCTCACGTGAAGGTGCACGTGGCGGGTCGAGAGGAGATCGCGCCGGCGGTCAAGAAACTCCTCGGCGAGAAATCCTCGCTGGGGCTCAACTATCGGGAACTCACGCACGAATGGTTCCTCCGTCTGGACGAAGCGTTCAAGGACGCCGACTGGGTCGACGCCTCCAACGCGATCCGCCGCGCGCGCGTGACCAAGGACCCGAACGAGATCGATCTGCTCCGCAAGGCCGGGGAGATCGGATCGAAGGTGGGGCGCGAGATCCCGGGGATGCTCAAGGCCGGCATCTCCGAGCTCGAACTCTCCGCGGAGATCGACCACCGGATGGGTCGCGCCGGAGCGAACGGCCGGTCGTTCGCCACGATCGTTGCCTTCGGCCCGCACAGTGCGGAACCGCACTACGCGCCCGCGGAAACGAAGCTGAAGGCCGGCGACTCGATCGTCTGCGACTTCGGCGCGTACTACCGCCGGTACGCGAGCGACATCACGCGTTCGTTCCACTTCGGTCGCCGCGACGACGAGATGAAGAAGGTCCACGAGACGGTCCAGGAGGCACAGAACGCCGCGCTCGCGACGATCCGCCCGGGCGTACCGGCGAAAGCGGTGCACCTCTCGGCGCAGCGCGTGATCGATGATTCCCCCTGGAAGGGTCGGCTCACGCACGGGGTCGGACACTCGATCGGCCTCGTCGTGCACGACGGCTGGGCCTACGGTCCGACCGCCGAGGACCCGCTCGAGATCGGAATGGCGATCACGGTCGAGCCGGGCATCTACCTTCCGGGCCACGGCGGCGTGCGGATCGAGGACGACGTCGTCGTGACGAGGAGTGGCTACGAGTTCCTCACCACAGCGCCGCGCGAGTACCTCGAGGTCTCGGCGTGAGATTCGGGGTCCTCACGGGCGGCGGCGACTGCCCGGGCCTCAACGCGGCGATCCGCGCGGTCGTTCGCCGCGCCGCCCAGCACGGGCACGAGACCCTCGGATTCCTGGAAGGGTGGAAGGGCCTTCGGGACAACCTCACCCGTCCGCTCGACCCCGCCGCGGTCCAGGGGATCCTCAACCGAGGCGGGACGATCCTCGGGAGCTCCCGGACCAATCCGTTCGCGAAGGAGGAGGACGCGGCGAAGGTGCTCGCGACCCTCTCCCGGCATCGGATCGACGTGCTGGTCGCGATCGGCGGCGACGACACCCTCACGGCCGCACGGGAACTTCACCGACGCAAAGCGAAGGTCGTTGGGGTGCCGAAGACGATGGACAACGATGTCGCCGGCACCGACTGGACCTTCGGATTCCATTCGGCGGTCGCCGTCGCGGTCGACGCGCTCGAACGGCTCCGCGACACCGCCGATAGCCACCATCGCGCGATCGTCCTCGAGGTCATGGGACGGCATGCCGGCTGGGTCGCGCTCGCGACCGGGCTCGCCGGAGGCGCGGATGCCACCCTGGTTCCCGAGGAGCCGTACGACGAGGCGTCGCTCGTCCGACGCGTCCAGAACGCCCTAGCGGCCCGAGGCTACGCCCTGGTGGTCACCAGCGAGGGGATCGACCTCGGCGCGCACAAGGGTTCGGCGGGAGCGAAGGACGATTTTGGTCACGAGCTCCTCCGGGAGCGGGGCGTGGGCGCCGAGCTCGCGCGGCGCCTCGAGGGCGCCACGGGCGCGGAGACCCGGAGCGCCCAGATCGGTCACATCCAACGCGGCGGAGCGCCCGAGCTGTTCGACCGCATCCTCGCGACGCGGCTCGGCGCGGGTGCGGTCGACCTCGCGCTCGCGGGTCGGTTCGGCGAGGTCGCGGTGCTGCGGGGCGAGGTCGTCAAGGGGATCCCGCTGGACGAGGCGATCGGAACGACCAAGGTGGTCACTCCCGACTGGCTCGACCTTCTCCACACCTTCGACGCCTAGGGGTCATGATGCCGGTTCGGGCGCTCTGGTACCGGAACAACACCCTCTTCCTCCTCGACCAGCGCGAGCTGCCCGGTCGCACCGTGATTCGGCGGCTCCGGACCCTGCGCGCAACGGCCGACGCGATCCGAACCATGGCCGTGCGCGGCGCCCCGTCGATCGGTGTGGCCGCCGCGTACGGGATGGTGCTCGGCGCACGCGAAGGCAAGTACACCCCCGCCACCGCCGCCCGCGCGCTCCGAAGCACTCGACCGACCGCGATGGACCTCTTCGTCGGCATTGAGACCGTGCGTCGAGCATGGTCGGACGGCGCCGACCCGTTGGCCGCGGCCGACGCCTACCGGGAGCGAATCGTGGAGGAGTGCCATCAGATTGGAACGTCCGGTGCCCCACTGCTCGCCCGATCGCGGCGGGTGCTCACGCACTGCAACGCGGGCGCCCTGGCCACGGTCGAGTGGGGGACGGCTCTCGCTCCGATCCGGGTGGCGCGCGACCGGGGGGCGAAGCTGTTCGTCTGGGTGGACGAGACCCGTCCCCTCCTCCAGGGCGCTCGGCTGACGGCGTGGGAGCTGGCGCGCGAGCGGATACCGCACGCGGTGATCGCCGACAACGCCGCCGGCCACTTCTTCCGCACCGGCCAGGTCGATGCGGTGATCGTCGGGGCCGACCGCATCGCGCGGAACGGCGACTTCGCGAACAAGATCGGGACGTATGAGAAGGCGGTGGTCGCGCGCGAGAATGGCGTGCCGTTCTACGTCGCAGCCCCCTGGAGCACGTTCGACGCGCGACGAGCGAACGGGGCGTCGATCCCCGTGGAGGAGCGGGCGGAGTCCGAGGTGCTGGAGTACGGGGGTAAGCGAACCACTCCGTCGCGGAGCCGGGCCCGGAATCCCGCGTTCGACGTGACGCCGGCGAAGTACGTCACGGCCTTCATCACGCCGGGAGGCGTGGTCGCGCCGAAGGACCTCGCGAAGCTGCTCCAACGACGGTCGACTCGGGCGTGATCGCCCGGCACCGCGGACGCCCCGACTAGAGATTGATCAGCGGTTGGCTCAGGAAGTGGAGCGTCCCGTGAAGGGCGGAACCGATCGCGGTCATCACGTCTACGCCGAGCCCGTTGAGCACCAGTACCAACCCGAGCGCGCCCAACACCGTCAGAAACCAGCTCATTGCTGCGGTCATCGTTCTCCCCTCGTCGGTACGTCGCTGTTCTTCGCTCGAGCTACATAAATCGCGCCGTGCACTCGCAAGAGAGGTCCCACCTGAGACGGAAATCTCGCCGGTCGAACGCGTGCGCGCGACGCGCGCGGGCGCGCGCTCGCCGGCAAGTTTCATAGCGGGGAGTGGTTAGCCCAGCGGGGTTGCCCTGGTAGTCTAGCGGTCTAGGATGTAGGTCTGTCGAGCCTGCGACTCGGGTTCGAAGGCGCCGAGGGGCCCGCCCCCTCGGCCCGAAAATCCCGACCAGGGCGCCTCTCGACCCCCGGGGGGGGCCGTTTCCCGCGACGGCCACCCCCCACGGCTTATGCCGTGCGCAGCCTCTATCGGTCGTGGCCGACGCAAAGAAGGGAGGCAAGGAGAGCACCTCGCCGTACTTTTCGCACATCGTCGGCGACACGCTCCGCGACCTGACGGAGAAGCGCCTCGCCGAGCTCGTGCGCGCGGAGCCCGTGCCGCGGCACCTCGCGATCATCATGGACGGGAACCGACGGTTCGCGGGCGAGCACGGGATGGGGGTGAAGGACGGTCACCAGGCGGGCCGGGACACCCTCGAGGAACTGCTCAACTGGTGCCTCGACCTCCACATCAAGATCCTCACCGTCTACGCGCTCTCCACCGAGAACTTCACCCGGCCCCAGGAGGAGCTCGAAGGCCTCATGGAGCTCTTCGACCGGGCACTTCGCGATATCGCGACCGACGAGCGGGTGCACCGACACCAGATCCGGGTCCGCGTCATCGGGAACCGCGCGGCCCTGCCCCCGCGCGTCCAAGAGGCGATCGAGATCGCGGAGAAGGCGACCCGGGATTACTCGGCCTACCAGTACAATGTCGCCCTCGCCTACGGCGGACGGGACGAGATCGTCGAGGCGATCCGCGCCCTCGCTCGAGAGGTGCGCGACAACGGGCTCGACCCCGACTCGATCGATTCCGAGGCGGTCGCGCGCCACCTCTACACGCGCGACCTGCCCGACCCGGACCTGATCTTCCGAACGAGCGGCGAGGAGCGGATCTCGAACTTCCTCCTCTGGCAATCGGCGTACAGCGAGCTGTACTTCTCGGACGTGATGTGGCCGGGGCTGACGCGCGTGGAGTTCCTCCGCGCGATCAGGGCGTTCCAGCTTCGCCGCCGCCGCTACGGGACGTAGGGCTCGCTCCGGGCTTCGCGCCGAGGCTCCACAGCGCTCGGGGGATCAGGAAGAAGACCCCCGCGACGACCCAGACCACGGCGGCGAGAAGATACGTCGTACGGACCGCATAGAGCCCGATGAGCAGCGCGCCCCCGATCTGAGCGACCGGGAGGATGGCGATGCTGCCGAGCTGGTCGATCCCGAAGTACCGGCCCTGCATCTCCGTCGGTACGAGGAGCTGGGCCGCGGTCAACCAGGCCGTGCCGGCGAATCCGGCGAAGATCCCGAGAGCGAACATCGTCCCGACCGCGACCGGCGCGTTCGGGAAGAAGAACAGGGTCAGGGCGATCGCCCCGGAGACGGCCCCGTAAGGAACCACCCAGGCCTTCCCGGCGTACCGTACCGCCCCGACGCGGCCCACGAGGAGCGAGCCGATCGCGATCCCCGCCACCTGGGCTCCGAGGAGCGCGACGTAGACGAGCGCGGAACCGTGGAGCACTTCGGTCGCGTAGAAGACGAGGAACGTACCGATCAGGGCGGAAGAGAAGTTGAAGAACATCGCGGACATCGTCAGCTGGAAGAATCCTTGCGCCTCCCAAAGCCAGGCGAACCCCCCGCGGAGCTCGGAGAAGTAGCTCGGCTTCGGCCGCGGAGGACCCGCGGGCAGGGCGAGCGCGGGAACGTGTATCCCGATCAGGAGCAACGCGGAGATGGCGAACGTCGCGGCGTTGGCCCCGACTCCCCAGACCGGTCCGACCGTGACGATCAACCCCCCCGCGACCGAGACTCCGACGAACTGCAGGATCGAACGACTCGATTGCACGAGGCCGTTCGCATCGGCAACGTGTTCCGATGACACGAGGGCGGGAATGATCGCCTGCTCGGCCGGATTGAACAGTACGGTGAACGCCCCGACCACCGCATTGGCCCCGAGGAGCACGGGGAGGTTGAGGCCGAATCGCGCGAGGTCGAGCACGACGAGCGTCAGCGCGATCGCCCGGACGGCGTCGGAGAGGATCATCAGTCGGCGTCGTTCGTACCGGTCGACGAGGGTGCCCGCGAGGACGCTGAAGAGGATCGCCGCCACCAGGTACGCGGTCCCCAGGAGGGCGACATCGAGCGCGGAACCGGTGTCGACCGCGACGATCCAGACGAGGCAGACCCCGGCGATCGCGGAACCCGCGACCGAGCCGATCCCGGCGGAGAAGAGTCGGAGGTAGTTCCGGTTTCGAAACAGTCGCCGGTACGAATTTTCCGACGCGATCGATACCCCCTGCTCTGCTGGCTCCCAGCGGCGCGAGGAATATCAACCGACCGCACGCCGCGGGATGGGACGACCGGCCCGACCGCTTCCTATTGCCCCGGGGGTGCGCCCACGGTTGGCTGGCCTTCGTCCCACGCCGGGGTGGGGCTCGCCGGTGCCGTCGCTCCAGGGGCGACGGCAGCGGACTCCCCCGCCGGCACGCCGGTCGCCCCTGGGGGAGGGCTCGCGGGCGGAATGCCCCGTCGGGGGAAGGCGACGACCAACGCCACCAGCGCGAGCGCGACGGCCAGAAGGGCCAGTCCGAGCGCCGCGAGCTCGGTCGAGCTCGTCCCGGTACCGGTCCCCGTCGAGGGTCCCGCCGCCGCGACGATCGTGAGCCGCGGAAGGCTGGCGGTCAGGGACGCCCCGTTGGAGTCCGTGACCGTCACGGAAACGGTAACCGGGGATCCGGTGGTGGCGGTCGGAACGCACGCGAGCGTCGCACTGTCCTCCGAGGCGCATCCGGCCGGGAGACCCGACCAGGTGTAGGTATCGCCTCCCGACCCTCCTTCCGGGCTGACCGACAGGATCACGGTCTCGCCCACCGCGACGGTGGAAAGGCTCGAACTCACGTCGAGCGCGAGGAGCGGAGAAGAGACCAGCAGCGTCGCGGGGAGAGAGCTCGTGTTCCCTCCGTTCGCGTCCGTGACTTGGACGGTCACCGCGAACGTCCCCGCAATCGACGGAGTGCAGCTGAGCTGATAGCCGAGCGGGTTTTGACAACCGGTCGGCGCCCCGGACCAGCGGTAGCTGTCGCCCCCGGCACCCCCGGAGGCACCGGCCGTGAAGGAGACGGTCTGGCCGACGTCCACCGTGGCGACACTGGGAGTGAGGGTAGGGACGGCCAGGGCGCTCGAGACGACCACGGAGTGTGGGCTCGAGGCCAGCACCATGCCGTTCGAATCTTCCACGCTCACGAAGGGGGAGTACATGTTCGGACTGGACGTAGGAGTGCAGACGACGGTCGGGCTGTTTGCCGAAGCACACCCGGGCGGTAGGTCCGACCAAGTGTAGCCGTACGTTCCGGACCCACCCGAGGCACTCGCCGTCAGCGTGAATGTCTGGCCGACGTCGACCGCGGACCTGCTCACGGAGAGCGTTGGGGTCCCGAGCCGGGGGGAGACGACGAGCATCAAGGCAGCAGAGGTCCGGTTCACTCCGCTCGGATCGAGCGCGCTCACCACGATAGGGAATGATCCGGTAACGGCGGGAGCGCACGAGAGCGCGGCCGCATCGATACTGGCACACCCCGTAGGCAGTCCCGACCAGAAGTAGGTGTACGCATCTGACCCGCCCGAGACCGAGGCCCCGAGGGCGACCGTCTGGCCGACATCGAGGGACGATACGCTCGCGCTCACCAACGGTACTCCCAACGGAGGAGCGATCTCGAGCACGAGGGGCGCCGAAACGACCTGCATGCCGTTCGAGTCTTGGACGCTGACAGCGACCGAGAACGTCCCCGGGGTGGTCGGAGAGCAGGTCAAGGTCAACGAGTCCGTGCTCGTGCAGTTCCCCGGGAGTCCGGACCAGGCGTAGAAGTCCCCTCCACTGCCCGCGTTGCCCGAAACCGCGGTCAGGGTAAGGGATTGGTTCACCTCGGGAGTGGCGGGGGTCGCGGTAGGCGCTCCCACGGCGGGGTCCGGACTCACCGGGAGTGTCAACGGGCCTGCCGTGGTAGAGAACTCGAAACCGTCTACCGCGGTGACGTTGATCTTCGCCTCTCCCGCAGCCGTCGGTGTGCAAGTAAGGTTCGACGTGTCCTGGGAGGCGCACCCGTCCGGGAGTCCGCTCCAGTTGTACGTGTAGGCTCGACTTCCCCCGCTCGTAGTGGTCGTGAGCGAAGTGGTCTGTCCTACGTCGATTGAGGCCGGCACGCCTATGGGCAGGGTGCCGACGGGAGTGGAGTCGACCCGCACGGTAAGGGAAGATTGCACGCTGTTCCCGGCGCTGTCCGTCACCGTGAGGGTCACCAAGTACGTCCCCGGCGCTTCCGCGAGGCACGCCCCAGAGATCTCGCTCGGGCCGACGGGGTCCGCCGAGCAGGCGAGGCCGGAGTCGTTGCTCGAACCTAGCGTCATCACCACCCTACCGGTACCTTCTCCCACCAGGGGGGCCGCCACCAGGAGGCTCTGGCCGACGTCCTCGATGGCCGTCGAGGGGATCACGACGCCCGTCAGCGTGGGAACCACGGTGACCGAGTTCGAGTCCAGGTTCGCCGCGAAGAGGTCCCCGTTCGCGCTGTCGTACGATACGGCCCATGGGCCGGCGTTCTCGGAGATCGTGCCCACCACCGAGTTCGTCAAGCCGCTGATCACACTGAGCTCGGTGGGGGTGCTGTCGGCCACGTAGACGTCTCCGTTCGCGGTGTCGTACGCCTCGCCGTGGGGAAAACTTCCAACCCCGACCGAAGCGAGGACGGTGTTCGTCGCTCCTCGGATGACGTCCACCGAAGCGAGGTCGGGGGTGAGAACATAGAGGTCTCCGTTCCCGCTGTCGAAGAGGATGCTCGTGGCTGCGAACGACGAGACGCCGAGGGCGATCGTCGTCGCGAGCGAGTTCGTCGCACCATTGATCACGCTGACGCTGGCCGAGCCGACGTTCGCGACGTACACTTCGCCGTTCGCGCTGTCGTAAGCCACGCCGTACGGCCCCATTCCGACGGAGATCGTGGCCGCGAGAGTGTTCGTCGCCCCACTGAACACGCTGACGTTGTTCGAATCAAAGTTCGCCACGTAGACGTCTCCGTTCCCGCTATCGTAGGCGACACCCAAGGGGCCACTTCCGACGTTGAGTGTCCGGAGGATTGCTCGTGTCGTCCCGCTGAAGACGGTCACGGTTTTGGCGCCGCTGTTCGTCACATAGACATCGCCGTTCGCGCTGTCGACTGCGAGGCTCGAAGGGCTCGTCCCGACCGACACCGTGCCCACGACACTGTTCGTCGCCGAGTTGATGACGCTCAGATTGTTCGAACCGGCGTTGGCGACGAAGACGTTCGAGTTGCCGCTGTCGAATGCGGTCCCGTTCGGCACGCTGCCGACTCCGATGGTCGCACCGGCGATCCCGGTCTCCCCGGTCCCTCGGAGGTTCGCGCCGGCTCCGTTCACCATCAAGAGCGTCGAGATGACGCTCACGGTTCCCGGACCCGAGTTGGTGACATAGACATCGCCGTTGGTGTCGTCGTACGCATCCTCGATCGGGTGGGTGCCGATGGTGATCGACCCGAGCAGCGAATTCGTCATCCCGGACCAGACAAGGACCGTCGCCGTTTCGAAGAGTACCAAGTACAGGTCCCCGTTCCCCGAATCGTAGGCGATACTGTCGGGTTCCGTCCCCGCGCCGAGATTGAGGTTCGCGACCATGTTGGTGGAGGGGGTGATCACGCTGATCGAATTCGAATTGAAGTTCGGGACGTAGATGTCCCCGTCCGCGCCATCGTAGGCCAGGATGTCCGGTCCGTTCTGCACGGTCACCGTGGTCGTCGTCGAGCTGGTTCCGGTGATTACGCTCACCGTGTTCGTGCCCCCGTTGGACACGTACACGGCCCCGTTCGAGGGGTCGTACAGGTCGGCGACGGGGTCCGTCCCGACGGGGATCGCTGCGATCGCTGTGTTGGTCGCCCCGTTGACGACGCTGACGTTGCTCTTGCCTTCGTTCGCCACGTAAAGGTAACCGTTCCCGCTGTCGTAGGCGGCGGCGATCGGTTCGCTCCCGGCGCCGGAGGGGATCGTCTTGACGACCAAGTTCGTGGCGCCGTTGATCACGCTCACGTTATTCGAGCCAAAGTTCGTGACGTACAGATCCCCGTTGCCACTATCGTAGGCCACGCCCGAGGGATCGGTGCCGACCGGGATCGTCCCGATCGCCGAGTTGGTGGCCCCGTTGAGTACCGTGACGAGATCGCTGCTGAGATCTGTCACGTAGACATCGCCGTTGGCGCTATCGTACGCTACCCCCGCCGCACCGCCTCCCACGGGGACCGTAGCGGTGACGTTCCCGGTTTCCCACACGGGAGGACTGGTTGAGTCGGCCGCAGGGGCGGGAGCTACCGTAGGGGCGATTCCCGGCATCGTGGCGGTGGGATCGGTCGGGCCCGAAGAAATCGGGATCGATTTTGCGAACTGTACTCCGGAAGTGGATGCGGCGTGCGTCGATCCCGTCAAGACGACACCAGTGCCACCCGCGAGGACTATCCCGCCGACGAGGATCCAAAGGATCCACCGGGAGCCAGTCGGCGAACGATTTGGGAAGTCGACAAAGCGCGACATGCCCGTAGTTAAACCGGGCTCGCTCTATTTCGGTCTACCGATGGGCCAGGTTCGCCGGCGCTCGACTCCGGAGCGCCCCGGCGGCTAGGGAGCGGCCGGCCCCCACCAGCCCTCCGCCCGGGGGCGAGAACGAGAGGGCCGTCGCCATGCCAGCCACCACGACGGGGTTCTGTGTCTGACAGAGGGAACTAATTCCTGGACTCCACAACCGCCCTCGGGCACTGGATACGTATAAATAGAAGGGCTTACTCACCAAACCTGACAGCCGAGAGTAATCTCGACTCCTACGAACATGATGGCAGGAAACACGCCGATTCTGGTGCTGCGAGAAGGGACGAAGCGAGAGAAGGGACGCGGAGCGCTCAACAACAACATTCAGGCCGCGAAGGCGATCTCGGACGCGGTCCGATCGACCCTCGGTCCGCGCGGGCTCGACAAGATGCTCGTCGACTCGATGGGGGACGTCGTCGTCACGAACGACGGGGTCACCATCCTGAAGGAGATGGACGTCGAGCACCCGGCCGCGAAGATGCTGGTCGAGGTCGCGAAGACCCAGGACCAGGAAGCGGGCGACGGGACGACCACCGCAGTGATCCTCGCGGGCGAGCTGTTGAAGCGCGCGGAGTCGCTCATCGAGCAGAACATCCACCCCACGATCATCTCCCAGGGGTATCGCCTTGCCTCCACGAAAGCGTTGCAAATCCTCAGCGACATCAGCCACCCCGTCAAGATCAGCGACCACGAGACGCTCCTGCGGATCGCCATCACGTCGATGGCGTCGAAGGCCGTATCGTTCAACCGGGACGCCCTGGGCGAGATCGCGGTCAAGGCCGTCAGCGAGATTGCGGAGAAGAAAGGCGAGGGCTACTTCGTCGACCTCGACAACATCCAGCTGATCAAGAAGCAGGGTGGCCAGATCTCCGACACGTCGTTGATCGAGGGAGTCATCGTCGACAAGGAGAAGGTCCACTCGGGGATGCCCTCACGGGTCGAGAACCCGAAGATCGCCCTCCTCGACGCGGCGCTCGAGATCAAGAAGACCGAGATCGACGCGAAGATCGAGATCAACGAGCCGTCCCAGTTGAACGCCTTCCTCCAGGAGGAAGAGAACATGCTGCACCGGATGGTCGACCAGGTCAAGAAGTCCGGAGCGAACGTCGTCCTCTGCCAGAAGGGGATCGACGACCTCGCTCAGCATTACCTCGCGAAAGAGGGCATCTACGCCGTGCGGCGTGTCAAGAAGTCCGACATGGAAAAGCTCGCGAAGGCGACGGGGGCGAGCATTGTCTCGAAAGTGAGCGAGCTCACCCCACAGGACGTCGGAACGGCCGGACTCGTCGAGGAACGCAAGATCGGCGATGACGCACTCACGTTCGTGACGGGCGCGAAGAAGGCCCGGGCCGTATCGATCCTGATGCGCGGCGGGACGGAGCACGTCCTGGACGAGATTGAGCGGTCGCTCGATGACGCCCTCAACGTGGTCGCGGTGGCCGTGGAGGACGGACGATTCGTCTACGGCGGCGGGGCCACGGCGGCCGAGCTCGCCATGCAGCTTCGGGACGAGGCCGCGAAGGTCGGCGGACGGGAGCAGATCGCGTTCGAGAGCTTTGCCGAGGCGCTCGAGACGATTCCCCGCACCCTCGCGGAGAACGCGGGAATGGACCCGATCGACATCCTGATCGAGTTGCGCAAGGCGCACAAGGGCGGCCAGAAGACCGCCGGTGTCAACGTCATGGGCGGCAAGGTCGGCGACATGAGCCAGCTCAACGTCCTCGAGCCGATCCGAGTCGGGCGGCAGGCGATCGAGAGCGCGACCGACGCGGCGGTCATGATCCTGCGGATCGACGACGTCATCGCGTCCAAGTCGGGCGGACCGCCCGGCGGCGGCCCGGGCGGCCCCGGTGGCCCGGGTGGCATGGGCGGTATGGGTGGCATGGGCGGCATGGGCGGCGGCGACTTCGGCGAGGACTGAACGCCCCCGTAGTCCGTCCGGCGCGAACCCTTTCCTTTGCCCGGGGGATTTTCCCCCGGGTTCGAACCCGTTCGCGGACCGGTATCTTTTTGGGGATTCCGCGACTGCGACCGCCTACGGGGATCCACCGTTGGCGAATTTGACCCGGATCTTCTTCGTCGCCGACCTTCACGGGTCGGCGGTCTGCTGGCGGAAGTTCATCAACGCCGCGAAGGTCTACCGCGCGAACGTCCTGCTCGTGGGCGGCGACATCGCGGCGAAGACCATGACCCCCGTTTTCGAAGAGCGGGGAAAATGGACGTCGACGATCGACGGCCATCCGCGGGAGGCGGCATCGTTGACCGAACTCGAGCGGCTTGAGTCATCGCTTCGCGACGCATCTACGGTGCCGTTCCGCACCAGTCCCGGTGAGTGGAAGGAGCTGCTGGCAAAGCCGGGGGCCCTCGACGCAGTATTCGAGCGGCTCTCCGTCGAGGAGCTCGGCCGATGGCTCGAGTGGGCGCGGGGTCGAATCGGGGACGAGTCGGTTCGCCTCTTGATCGGGTTGGGCAACGACGACTTCACTCCGATGGAGGAAGCCATCCTGGCGGACCCGTTCGCCGAGCTCACCGACCTCGAGGTCGTGCGGCTGGAGGACGGCCACGAGGTACTGACCCTCCCGTACAGTAACCCCACTCCTTGGAAGACGCACCGCGAGTTGACCGAGGAGGAGATCGGCTCGCGCATCGAGGCGATCGCCGCAACGCTGGACCACCCGGAGTCCGCTGTCTACAACATCCACGTCCCGCCGTTCAACACGCCCCTCGACCTCGCTCCCCGACTCGATAGTCTGCTGACCAAGGTCATGACTCCCGGCGGCCACGAGGAGATGATCCACGTCGGGAGCACCGCAGTTCGCGCCGCGCTCGAGCGCCACCACCCCTTGATCGGACTTCATGGCCACATCCACGAGTCCCGTGGGACCAGCAAGTTCGGCCGGACACTTTCGGTGAATTGCGGAAGCGCCTACACCGAGGGAGTGCTGCTGGGGGCCCTGATCGACCTCGCGGGGGACCAGGTCCGCAGCTCGATACTTACGACGGGGTGACGGGCCCGTTCGTCATCGATATCTTACCGTCGACGGCCGGCTGCCCGTCGACCTCCTCCCACCATTGCCCCCGGAGGAAACCCCATCGACGTTTGGGCTCGAGGGGGGTCAGGGTGTTGCGCAGCGACCCGATCCGGTTGCCAGTCTGGAGGCGAGGCCCGTCGGGAAGATTCGCGAGGACCGGGGATCGGGCGATCATCTCGAGATTGAGCGTAACGGTTCGCCACAATCCCCAATCGGCGGACACCAGTTCGGCGAGGCGATTCGGGGACACTCCGTCCGGGACCTCTGCCACGGGGTGGTCGAGCAAGAGGGCCAGGATGTCCCGAACGTCCTTGGCCTCCGGCCCGATGATCACGTCACGCCGCCCGAAGGGACCCAGCACCCGATCGGAGACCTTGTCCCGATCCTCGCCCGGTATTCGCTGGATGAACTGCAGCTTCGTCAGTAGGAGCAGCGCGGGGGAAAGTGTTCCATGATGTCCGCCAGCGGCCAGGATCTCCGATCGGAGGTCGAATCGGTGGCAGAATCGAAACTCGTCGGCCAGCAAGTCCGCAGTGCCTAGCCCAATCTCCCGGCCCTCCTGGTCGAGAACCATGTGGAGGCGTATGCGGCGCCCCTCCCCGAGGGAGTTGAAGATTCGGTCCCCGTTGGTCTCGATGAATTGGAGCGCCCCCCCTTCTCGCTCCTTCAGGGAAGAGAGGAACTCCCGGACCGCAGGGAGCTGCTTGTGGAGGCAGGCGATGTCAATGTCGTGCAGCGGTCGTCGGAGCCCGAGGTCGGTGCGATTGCTGGAAAGGCATCGCAGGCGATGCGCCGCCCCCCCGAGCAAGGCGAGATGCAGCGAGGGCTCGGTGCGGCGCGCCGCCGCCAGCAGCCCGACTGCTCGAGCGACGTGCGGGTCAGAAATATCGACCCAGTCGGGAAGCCCGAGCTCCGAACGAGCCACCTCGGGCGGAACCCGGAATGCGATGGGGAGCTCGATCGCGACCCGCTCCCCTCGCAGCGGATCGATGATGAGGTCGACGACCTCTGCCACGAGCGGGTCGGAATCGAAAGCCCCCCATAAGGGGGTCGCCGTCGCTCAGTCGGGCGGGAGCTCCTTGCTGATGAGGTTCACGGGGACCCCGCGGGACCGCTGAATCGCATAGGAGAGGAAGTAGATCGCGAGCCCGACCGCGAAGACGATGGGCAGGAAGAGCAGGTACAGGTAGCTGTAGGCGCCCACGGGCTCGACGTACTGAGCGGTCGAGGCGGCGTAGCTGACGAACCACGCCGCGATCCAAGACGCTCCGCCGACGATCGTGATCAACGGCACCGGGCCCACCTTCGCCCGAACGATCCGGGGGGCGTTGTTGAAGAGGTCCTTCTTGAGGAAGGGGAAGAGCGCGCCCGCTAGGCAGACCACCCCGACCGCGAACCAGAAGCCGAAGTTCGAGTAGGAGAGGTAGTTGAAGATCGTGTAGTAAACCCCAAGCCAAAGGCAGAGGAACGAAGCGACGGCCAAGACGAGGACGGCCACATACGGGACGCCGTTCCGCGAGACTCGAGTGAGGAACGACGGCAGGATACGGTCGAACGACCAGGCAAAGAGGTTACGCGTAGGAACGATGAAGTAAATGAGGGAGAACGCGAAGAACGTCAGCGCGAGTCCGAAGGCGAGGAACCCGGCAAGCCACGGGTTCGAAACGAGATACGCGACCAGGAGGAGCGGCGACGGCAGCGTGGTCGGGTTGGCGGTGGCGAACCACGCCCCGCTCGCGCCCACGATGAAGTTCCGGCCCAGGATGTTGTACGTCGACCAGTAGAGCAGGGCGATCAGCGCCGCGAAGATGATCGGTGCCCCGAAAATTGCGAGTCCCTGAGTGCGGGCCGGATTGCCCCGAATCTCGCCTCCATAGTAGGAGCTGTTCGCGTATCCGATGAAGCTGAGCATCGTGTAGACGATCCCGAGGAACGTCCCACTGACCGTGATGCTGTCGACCGAGGCTCCGGAGGCGGCGAGAGTCTGGTACGCCCCGGCCCCGTTTACCGCATTGTAGTTGCTGACGAACGTCGCATGCGAGGTCGTTAGGAAGATCCCGATCATCACGACGTAGATCACGGCCGTGACCACGAATATTCCGACGGCCGTGCGGAAGATCCACTTGGTGGGGAGCAGGCTGACGAGGACGACCAACAAGAGGAAGACCGCCCCGATCGCGAACTGGTCGGTGGTACTCGAGAGTATGGTGTTGGCCCAAGCGAGCGGCGCCGCACCGCCTCCCGCGAGGCTGAAACTCGCGAACAGCATCGGGAGCCCGTAATAGGCGAGGTAGTAGGCGAAGTACCCTGCCCATGTGATGAAAACGACCGTGAAGACAAGGTTGGTGGCGAACCCGAGACTGGGGTGGAAGATCCGACCAACGAAGATGTAATCCCCGCCCGAGCGCGGCATAGTGCTCGCGAGCATCCAATAGACGTAGCCCACGCCAATGTTGATCAGCACCCCGATCCCGACCGTCGTGATCAGGTTCGCGTTCGGATACCCGGCCGAAGCGAAGACGATCCAGAAGAAGTTCACGATAATGCCCATTCCCACGAGGTTCGCGATCAGGGCAGTGCGCGGGCCCACAGTTCGGACCAAACCCGATGACTGGCGAACGTAGACATCCTTGGAGCTGACCTCCCGACGGACCGACTCCGCCGCGGGCACGTTCACTACGGTTCCGGCCGATTCTGTCTCCATCGCGGGCGACAAGTTGTTCCCCCGAACCCTGGTCCCCAACTCCCGACGAGAGCTAGAGCTTGACACGCCGCATTTCGTTGGGATATTAATATCATGTTGGTCCGAGGCCCCGGGTGCTCTCCGAACGCACGGATGACCCTATCACTCGAGCCAGGTCGAATCCTTGAAACGGCGTGAGACGTACTCCTTTCGGACCGTCCATGAACTGGGATACGCGACTGATCCACGACGGACAGGAACCGGATCCGTTGACCGGCGCGGTGAACGTGCCGGTGTATCTTACGTCGACCTACGCGGAAACTGCCCCGGGACGTGCCAAGGGATTCGTCTACTCTCGGACCGGAAACCCGACGCGCGCCGCTCTCGAGAAGGTCCTCGGTCGACTGGAGGGTGGGGTCGGGGCGCTCGCGTTCGGCTCGGGATTGGCGGCGACCTCCGCGCTCTTGATGGCTTATCCGAGCGGGAGTCGCATCGTCGCGGGAGACGACCTCTACGCGGGGGCGTGGCGGCTCCTCCAGGTCGCGAGGACTCACGGGGTCCATGTCGAGTTCATCGATACGAGCGATCTCGCGAACGTTGACCGCGCGCTCGGCGCGGGGACGCGGGTCGACCTCTTGTACCTCGAGACTCCCACGAATCCTCTGCTCAAGGTGACCGACCTTCGGGGCGCGATACGGATCGCCCGGCGGCGGAGGACCCGGGTCGCCGTCGACAACACCTTCGCCTCGCCCGTCCTCCAGCGGCCGCTCGAGCTCGGGGCCGACGTGGTGATCCATTCGACCACCAAGTACCTCGGCGGGCACAGCGACCTGATCGGGGGCGCCCTCGTGTTCCGGTCGCGCGCGTTGCTGGAGAAGTACCGTTGGTACCAGAACACCCAAGGCGGGGTCCCGGGACCCCTCGATTGCTTCCTGGTCCTTCGAGGAATCCACACGATGGGCCTCCGCGTCCGCGCCCACTGCGCGAACGCGCGAAAGGTCGCGGCGTTCTTGTCCACCCACCCGCGCATCGTCCGCACGCTGTATCCGGGACTACGGAACCACCCGGGGTACTCCGTCGCTCGACGCCAGATGGACGACTTCGGCGGGATGGTCTCAGCGGAGGTCCGCGGCGGCCTGCCCGCCGTGCGGCGGGTCGTGCGACGGCTCAAGGTCTTCACTCTCGCCGAGAGCCTGGGCGGCGTCGAGTCCCTGGTGAACGTGCCGGCGCTCATGACCCATCGGTCGGTACCGAAGGAACTGCGCGAGCGACAGGGGATCCGGGACGGACTGCTCCGGTTCAGCGTCGGCGTGGAGGATGCGAAAGACCTCGTCGCGGACCTTCGGCAAGCTCTCGCCTAAGCGGGCGAAGGGTCAGCGAGAAATACCGCACTCGTTGTGGTTGCGGCATGCCCCTGTGGGAGGACAAGGCCGAGGCGTGGCACGATGTGCAACCGGGAGTCCAGCGCCGGATACTGGCGCACGACAGCACAGTGATGATGGTGCTCTATCGAATCGCCCCCGGAAGCAAGTTCGCGATGCACTCGCACCCTCACGTGCAATCGGGGACCGTGCTCCAAGGCGGGGGCCAGTTCCGGGTCGGCCCCGAGACGTGGACCCTGAAAGTCGGGTCGGCGTACACCATCCCCGGCGGAGTCCCCCACGAGCTCATTGCGGACCCGAAGGCCGCCACGATCGTGCTCGATGTCTTCACGCCGCGACGCGAGGAGTTCCTGCACGAAGCAGTGCGCCCCGACCATCCCTAGCCGACGTCAGCCGGTGGAGCGCAGAAGGCCGCCGTCGACCGGGAGTAGCGCGCCCGAGACGTAGCTCGACATCTCGCTGCCCAAGAACACCACGGCGCGCGCCAGTTCCTCGGGGGAGCCGATCCGCCCGAGGGGGATATCGCGCTCCATCCCTCGGATCACTTCGTCGGACGACGTCCCGCGGCGACGCGCGGCGTCCTCGGCGACCTCGTCGATGCGGGCGGTTCGAATGTAACCGGGAAGTATGCCGTTCACCCGGATCCCCCGGGGGCCGAGCTCCCGGGATAGGGTGCGAACAAGCCCGGCGACGGCGATCCGGCACACGCTCGACGTGGCGAGGTTCGGGATCGGCTCGCGGATCGCGACCGAGGTGAGGAACACCATCCGTCCCCTCGCCCGGCTCTCGAGCATCGCCTCGGCGGACTTCCGAGCGAGGTAGGCGGGGCTCACGATGAGCAGCGCGGCGGCGCGACTCCAATCGTCGAAGCCTTGCTCCATGAAGATCCCGGGGTGCGGCGAGCCGGTCACGTAGACCAGCGTGTCGAGGCCGCCGAGGTGCCCGACCGTCTCGTGGAGCAACCGGTCGAGCTCGGATTGCCGGGTGAGGTCCGCGACCACCCCGTGGACCTCCCCGTGCGGTCGAAGTTGCCCGATGGCTCGCGTGAGCCGTTCCGAGTTCGAGCTGTTCACCACTACGCGCGCGCCCTCTCCCAGGAACGCCTGGGCCGCCGCGAAGCCGATCCCCTGGCTCGCGGCCGTGACTAAGACGCGAGCTCCCACGAGGTCGGAGGAGATCGGCATGACGCTACGGCGGTCCCTCGATCGCGAGCACCCGGGCCATCGCTCCGCTCGCCCCGTCGATCTTGAGGGGCGCGGCGACCAGGGTGTACTCCGTTCCTTCCTCGAGCTCGTCGAGGTGGTCGAGCGCCTCGAGGATCCAGATCCCCTTGCGGAGGAGCACCTTGTGCGCCTCGAACTTCGTGTTGGAGAACGGGTCGATCCCGAGGGTGTCGGTACCGACGCCCTTCACGGACCGTTGAACGAGGAACTCGGCCGCCTTCGGTTCGAGCCCCGGAAAATCGTAGAGATACTCCTTCGTGGGAGCCCGCTTGCGTCCCCAGTCGCTCCGCAACAGCGCGATCTCGGGTTGGCTCGCCTTCGGCCAGTGCTTCTCGAGCGCCTTCGCCGGGATGATCGTCCCTTCGACCTCTTTCCGGATGTCCAGAACGACCGCCCGACCGACCAGCTGCTCCGGCGGGATCCGGTCGACGGTCATCCCGTCCTCGAGGAAGTGGTAGGGAGCGTCCATGTGGGTCCCGGTATGGGTCATGCAGTTGATCCGCTCGATCGAATAGCCGTCCCGGGCGACAATCCCGACCGGCTCGAACGTGGGAAGGGGAGACGTCGGCCACACGGGCATGTGCGTTTGGAGCAGCGCGGTCAGGTCGTGGACTCGGCGCGCGGACGGCATATGCTCGCGAACGAGCGCGGATACAAAAGCGCGGGGCCCGCGGTGCCTCCCGAGCGCTACCGAAGACGACCCTTGAGGAACCGCTCCAGCCGATCGACGCCTTCGTCCAGCAGGGGGATCGGGGAGCTGTACGAGATCCGGAAGTGATGCTCTCCGTCCGGGCCGAAGGCGACGCCCGGTACCACCGCGAGCTTCTGGTCCGCGAGGAGCTCCGAGCAGAACGGAATCGAGCCGATCGGAAGGTCGTATTGCGGAAAGACGTAGAACGCGCCTTCGGGACGGACGGCCGTGAGGCCGTTCACCGTCGCCAGTCGAGCGAGGAGGTGGTCCCGACGCCCCCGGAACTCCTCGCGAAAACGCTCTTCGTCGGGTCCGGCGTTGGCGAGCGCCCAGAGACAGGCCTTCTGGATGAACGGCGGCACGCACGTGAGCGTGTGTTCCATCACCTTAACGAGTCGCGCGCGGATCTCGGGCGGAGCGACCGCAAAACCGGCTCTCCAACCGGTCATCGCATAGAGCTTAGAGAAACTCCCCACCGTCACGACCGGGACGTCCGCTCCGGCGACGCTCGCCGGGCTCACATGCGTCCCTTCGTAGATCAACGCCTCGTACGTCTCGTCACTGACGATCGTCAGGTGCGCGTCGCGCGCGAGCGCGACGGCCGCTCGCACTTCGCTTTCCCGCAGGACGTGACCCGTTGGATTCGCCGGCGAGACGAGGACCAGGAGCTTCGTTCGGGGAGTGATCGCTTCCCGGAGCGCCTCCGTGTCGAGCGAAAAATCCGGGAGGAGCGGAACGTAGACCGGCCGCGCACCGACGAGCTGAAGCGGTTGCTCAAACAGGTACGTGGGGTTGGGAAGCAACACTTCGTCGCCCGACGTAACCGTCGCGAGCAGCGTCGCGTAGATCGCGAACTTGGCCGCCATCACCACCACGTCGTCCGCCGTGGCAGGGACGTGGTTCCGCGTCGCGAGACGCTGCGCGATGGCGGCGCGGAGGTCCGGCATCCCCTGTGCGGACACATAGTGCGTGAACCCCTCGTTCATCGCACGATAGGCCGCATCGCGAACCCCGGCCGGGGTATCGAAGTCCGGCTCGCCGATGTGGAGACCGAGTACCGACTCCCCGGCTTGGCGGAGCCCGAAGATCTGATCGATCAACGCCAGGATCGGCGACTCCGTCACCTCGTCGATCGGCACGGGCGCCCCCATGCCGCCGGGTCGGGTTAAACTCGACGCCGCTTTCCCGACGGCGACCCGCGCCGGCGGCTCGCGGGCGGCGCCGGAGGGCGTCCGAGGGCTGCGCCCACTTGTCGGATCGCCCGCGCGCGGTGCGAGATCGCATTCTTTTCGTCGGCCGTCCCTTGGGCGAACGTGCGGTCCCAACCCGTCGGAATGAAGATCGGGTCGTAACCGAATCCGCCCCGACCCCGGGGACTCCGGGAGATCTCTCCTCGCACTTCCCCGGCGAAGGTCCAGCGCCGACGTCCGCGTTGGACGCCCGCCACCGCGCGGAAGTACGCGCTCCGGCGTCGGCCGCGGAGGAGCTCAAAGATCGGGCCGAACTTCCAGGTCCTCAGGAAGTGGGCCGAATAGACCCCGGGGAATCCCTTCAGCGACGGGATGAACAGCCCCGAATCCTCGACCAACACATACCCGGGAATCTCCCGGACGGCGTCGAGCTTCGACTCCACCACCCGTTCGAGGTCATCCGCCTGGGGCTCGGGCAATTCCCGGCGTTTCCAGCGCACCCGGATCCCGTACGGCCGAAGGAGTTCCCGCACCTCGCGGTACTTTCCGGGGTTCGTGCTGACGAACGTGACGTCGATCACGCGCCGCGGGTCACCACGGGTATTCGTTGTACGCGATGATCTCGTCGGGGCTCTTCCGGCCGTCTTCGGGTTCTTTCGCTGACCCGTTGTGCTCCGCCGGATATCCGATCGGGATGATCCCGATGGGATGGATTCCCTCGGGGACGTGCAGGACGTTGCGGACCTTCTCGTCGTTAAACTCGATGATCCACACGCTTCCCAGACCCTCGGCGGTCGCGGCGAGCTGCAAGTGGTCCACGGCGACCGCCACGTCGAGCGGATAGGCCGAGATGTAGCCGCCGATCGTGACCGGGATATCCTCCTCGACCGCGAAGGCGACGATCACGGCGGGCGCCTCAGCGATGAGTTTTCCGCGATTCGACGCTTGGGCGAGGAGGCGCTTTCGTTCGTCATCTTGTACGACCACGAACCGCCATGGCTGAAGGTTCCGTTGGCTCGGAGCGAGCCGGGCCGCGGCGAGGATGTTCTTGAGCTTCTCCGCCGGAACGGGACGCGACTGATACTGGACGCACGGGCGGTAGCTACGGATAGCCTCGAGGACGTCCATGGGGGTCTGACCGCGAACGGGACGTCAGATGTGGCAGGCCAAAGTCGGCCCACCCTCCGTCGTAAGGCGAAGCATTCGAAATTGCGAGTGTCATCCCTGATAAAAGGGTTTGCGGGACGTCAGTTGCGCCGAGAGTCCCCGGCAGCGGACTCCGCCCGTGTCCCGGGCGCTTCGAAGCGAGCAACCCCTTCTCGCCCTCGAGAAGGTGGTCCACAGCGGTATCGCGTCGAACGCGAACGCCAGCGCTCTCCGCATCGAGCCGGAGGGGGTCGGCGCCGTCCCGAGATCGAGAACTTCACGGCCTCGGCGTTCGTTCCGGGAGTGTGGACGAATCTTTTCTTGAACCTCGGGCTCAGCGGCCCCGTGTTGAATCTCGTCGTCGAGGGATTCTTAGAAAATACCCCGTTCTCGGCGTCGCCCGCGCCCGTTTTGATCGAGGCCCATGCCTAGGTCCCTCGGTCGCGGAGGGAGTTCATCGCTCGCCCTGCTGCGAGCGGTCATCGCCCGCGTTCCACGGGGGCGGGTGATCACCTATGGTCAGGTGGCGGAAGCCGCGGGGTTTCGGCGCGGAGCGCGCCTCACCGTCTGGGCGCTTCAGGGAGGGAACGTGCTGCCGTGGCATCGTGTGGTCGGCGCCGGAGGACGGATCGCCCTATCCGGGGCCGAAGGGGAGGAACAGCGCTTACGACTGAAAATGGAAGGGGTCACTTTCCGCGGGGGTAGGGTCCGGATAGACCTCCACGGCTGGACCCCCCGACCCCGCCCGAGGAGTAGCAACCGCTCACAGTTCCGAACCAATCGGTTCTGTTTACTCTACGGGTTGTAATTCCCAGTGAGCCATAGACGTCCGGAATCGGGTGGTGGCGCGGTTTTGTGATTGCGTTCTGGGCGCGAAGTGTCTTATGGTCCGGCCCGAATCAGATTCCGAGGTTGCGGCTACAATCCGATGGCGAGCGTGGGTGCCATTGCGGTAGGAGTATTGCTCATCCTGATTGGAACCGTCCTGTTTTTTTCTTTCATCTTCCTGATCCTCGGGCTAGTTATTGGGTTCATCGGCTTCATTCTGTTGATTGTTGGAGCGGTAATGCCTGACGAGAGTGAACCGGTGGTAATCGTTCAGCAGCCTCCCGTCTACTACCCGCCCCCACCTCAGGTGTACAACACTCCGGCGCCTCCGCCGACAACTCCGACTCGAGTTCAAATTTGTCTGAAGTGCGGCTCGGTCCGCCAGAGTCCGGCTGCATACTGCCCGCACTGCGGGACCGTTTGGCCGGCCTAGTCCGGACTCTCATCGACTTCGGAAGGAGAAGGCACTGATTGCCAACTGATTCCGAACAGTTCCGAACCAACCGGTTCTGTTTCGTTAGCGGGTGGTTCGGTAACCCGAACTCGGGACGTTCTGAACGGGTGGGATTTCGAACGCGCACTTCACTCGATCCATCTCGGCCGTTCAAGCCCTCCCGACAGTGGTTTATCGTAGGCCCGGCCTTTCCCATTACGGGTGAAGACGGGCCGTTGCACTCACAGCTCATAGCGAAGTGGAAGCCGCCCGGGGGCCCCCCGGCCCTAGCACCGGCGGTTTTAGTTGCGATTCTGCTCGGGCTTGTCGTCGTAGCTGCATCGGCATTGGTTGGATCAGGCACTCACGCCTCGAGTGCGCCCCTCCCCTTGGCAAGCGCAGCGGCGACCGACGGTGGCCGCCATCAGGGAGAGCCCACGTCGACCTCAAGCGGACCGGCGCTGCCTCCTCCGCCCCTCCCCGAAGCGCTCTGGGGGCTGGGCGTGGACACTACCACCGGCTACATATACGTGAAAGGCGCGTCGGAGGATACTGTCTCGGTAATCAATGGCACGAAACTGATTGCATCAATCATCGTTGGCAAGGGCGGCTCAGGAGCAATTGCCTTCAATCCCGCAAATGGCGACATGTACGAGGCGAACCCTCTGTCGGGAAACGTCTCGCTGATCCGGGGAACCTCGGTCGTGGGAACCATTGCCACGGGTGGAGAGCCGTCCGGGGCAGTCTACAACCCGAGGAACGGCTACGTGTATGTCGACGATTACTTTTCGAATGTGTTCGTAATCAACGGGCTCGCGGTCATAGCGAACGTGTCGATTGGCGGCGTGGACCCTCAGGCGGCAGCGGTCGACCCGACCGATGGATACGTCTACGTGCCTGGTTACACCTCGGACAACGTCTCGGTGATCAACGGCACCTCCTTGATCGCCGCGATATCGATCGGCTACACGAACACGGCGGGCGAAGCGCTTCCGAATTCGGCCGTCTACGACGGTGCAGATGGTCGGGTCTACGTGGATAACTCTGAGTGGGACAACGTGTCGCTCATCAACGGAACGCGACTGGTGGGGTCGGTTCCGGTGCAGAAGGGACCTTTCGGGGGGGCTTTCGACCCCGAGAACGGATACGTCTACGTTACCGATATGGTCTCGAACAACGTTTCGATAATCAACGGCACCACCGTTGTAGGAACTGTACCGGTCGGCGTCGATCCGACCTTTGTGGCGTTCGACCCGGCGAACGGCTACATCTACACCGAGAACACTGGCTCGAACAACATCACCGTGATCGGCGAGACATCGATCGCTATACCGCCCGTGCCTGCGCCGATGCCACCCCCTCCCCCGGCTCGGCAGATGACATTCCTGGGCCTGCCCGAGGCTGAGGGCTATGTCCTATTCGGGGGAATCCTGGCGGTGCCGATCGGTGCCGCGACGGTCCTGTTGTTCTACGGCCGGGGTAAACGCCCCCCCAACCCCGTGGGGTCCTCATCGGGCGAATGAGCCGCTCCATTACAGACGTAATCCCGGCGCTCGGGCACAATCCACTGGCCACTCGGCCCTGCCACTGACCCCATTCGACGCGGGGTCTTTTCCGAACCTACCGGGACTGTTCAGTCCTCGGGCGGTCGAGCCACGAATCCCGCCACTCAACTCGATGCGCTGCCTGGCCAATACCGCCGTAGAACCGTCGCCAGCTACGCGTGCGGAGGCGGGGCGCAGTTCGAATACGTCACGACGAAATCCACTGCCAGACCCCCTAGTGACTGCGAGCCGTTCGTGGGGGAGTACGGGGAGTCGAGCAAAAACGTGTATCCCGCTTGCGTCGCGCTGAAGCTGCAAGCGCCCGACATCCCCACTTCGAAGCAGACGGGTCCGGGACCCATGCTCGCCCCTCCGCACGCCCATGCCGGGCAGCTCGCCGGCGGGGGAGACAGCGCCGGCTCCGGACAATTCCCCACAACGACAGCTTCCGGGGGCCAAACGGAGAAGTTCGCGACACCCCCGGCAACTACCTGCCAGGTGACCGACACTTGGTTACAGTTCGGGAACGACAATCCATCGGAACGGTTCGAACTGGTCAGTGTGTAATCCGTCGTTGTTCCCGCGCGGGGATCTCCCGTCGAAGCAGGGCCGACAAAGGCGAGCGATGCCCCGGCCACCATGATCCCGACAGCGGTAAGCACGAGCAGGACGAGCCTGAGGCGGCCCACGATACCCGAGGGCGTTGTGGGAGGGTCGACCATCGAGTTCCTCCGCTGGGAAATCCTCGCGGTCGCTAACCTGAGACCGAGGGAAATACCTTTGTCGAGTTCGGCCACCCGTCTTCAAATCGTTCGCCAAGGCGAGCTGTTAGCCCCAAGGAGCCGATGCGCCCAACAGGTCATCCCGGTACGAACGGGATCTCGACTTCCCCCGGGGGGACGCGCGGCGAAGCGTCGCGGAGGATGTTCTTCCATCGGAAGCCCTCGATCGATGGGAGGCCAGCAGCGACCGCCGGGTAGTCCCAAGCGCCGAATGGTCCCGGACCATGTTGTAGTGAACCCGAAACCCCTCCATGATCACCTTCGGTCCCTTCTTTCCGTGAAGTCCCCGCATCCCCTTGATCCGTTCCTTCTCCACTAGGTGGGTCCGCCGCTTAGCCGGTTGCGCCGGCTATGGAGGGTGAAACGTGGGCCTCTGAAGGGCTCAAAGTCACGTGTCTGACACTTGTACCGGATCGACTGTCCGGAGATCAGAAAACAGCCCTCCAGGCTCAATCCCGAGTACTCGAACCTCGTTTGTCCGACCCGCCAATGCGCATTGAAACATGGTGATTCTCCTGGAGTCTACCTCGAAAGAACTGGTCCACCACCCGTTAACTGAACGCCCGGTAATCGAGACCCCTACACCACCCGAATCTGAACGGTTCCGAACCAACCGAGTTGTTAAATATGGCTGACAGGGCTCGGGAAACTCTGCTGACGACTGTCTGACAAACGGACGGTCATCGGCGACGGACGTCGCAAATCGGGAGCCGGACAGGAGGGACGCTCGATGTATCTCAAGCGGCTCAAGGTGCGCAACTTCAAGTCGTTCGCGGGGGCGGCCGAGATCCCGTTCCAACCCGGGTTCACCGGGGTAGCGGGGCCGAACGGGATGGGGAAGTCGAACATCTCGGACGCCATTCTGTTCGTCCTGGGGCCCACGAGTTCGAAGGCGCTTCGCGCGGAGCGGCTGACCCACCTCTTCTTCAACGGGGGGTCGTCCAAGAAGGCCGCGACGGAGTGCGAGGTCTCCCTCATCTTCGATAACGCCGACAAGCTCCTTCCCTGCGACTCGGCCGAGGTCGAGGTCACGCGATACGTGAAACTCGCTCCGAACGACCCCGACGGCTACTACTCGTACTTCTACGTGAACGGCAAGCGCACGACCCAGACGGAGATCGACGCGCTCCTCTCCCACGGGCGGCTCTCGGGCGACGGGTACAATCTCGTGCAGCAAGGGGACGTCAACAAGGTCGTGACGATGGGTCCGGTCCCTCGCCGCGGGCTTTTGGAACGACTCGCGGGTATCAGTCAGTACGACGACGAATTGGACCACGCCGAGACCAAGCGCGTAGACCTCGACCAGAACCTGGACCGGATCCAGACCCTGCTCGGCGAGATCAAGAATCGTCTCGCCTCGCTCGAGGGTCAGCGGCTCCAGGCCATAGAGTACAAACAGCTCCAGGACGACCAGCGCCGTAGCCAGGCCCGGCTCGCTCGTGCCGGTCACCGGATGGCGGAGCAGGAGCTCGCCACCTGCCGAAACCAGGTCGGTTCGGTCCGAGACGAGATTGCCCGGCTCGACTCCGCTCGCACGGAGCTCTCGGCCCGCCAAGAAGAGCTGACCCGTTCGATCGACCAGGTCGACCGGGACGTCGCGGAGGCCGGCGGTGCCGCGGCGGTCCAGTTCAAGCAGGAACTCGACGAGAAGCGCATGGCCTACGCGCGGCTCGATCAGAGCCTTGCCCACCTGCGCGAGGCGTTGGAAGCTCTGTCCACCCAGACCGACGAGCTCGCGAAGACCGTCCAGGGCGACGAGGGTCAGCGGGCGACACTGCAAAAGCAGGAGTCGAAGCTCTCGGAACGGCTCACGGGACTCACCGAGCAGGCGGAATCCGATGCCCTCGGCATCCAGGCCGCCACGGGGACTCCCGGCAAACCCGGTGAGAAGATCGCGGGGGCCCGGAAGCAGCAGCTCGAACTCGAGCGCCAGTACGACGCGAAGCAGAAGGCCTGGCAGGCCGCGGTGCAACAGCGAGAAGCCGGGAACGCCGCACGGGAGTCTTCCGAGCGGACCCAAGCGCAGGCCGAAGATGACCTTCGGGAGCGCGAGGTCGAGGTCAAGGACCTCGAGCTCCGGATCAAGGAGACCGGGCCCGCGAAGGGATCCGGGGGTCCATCGACCGGCGACCTCCAGAAGGAATTGTTCTCGCTCAAGGGCCAGGAGAAGAGCCTCACCGTAGAGGCCGAACGACTGACCCGCGAGGTGACGGAGCTCAACCGACGCTACCTCGCGCTCGACGCTCGGCTCAAGGCCCGGACCGAATCCGGGGCGCGACCGAACCAGCTCGCGGCCGTCGACTACCTCCTCTCGCTACGGAATCTCGGCAAGTTGTCGGGGATCCGCGGGACCGTCGAGGAGCTGGCCGCGTTCGACCCGAAGGTGAAGACCGCCCTCCAGGTCGCGGGCGGGAACCGCTTCCAGGCCCTCGTCGTCGAGACGGACCAGGTCGCGGAGGAGTGCATTCGCCTGCTCCGCGAGGAAAAGCGGGGTCGCGCGACGTTCCTTCCCCTCAACAAGATGCTCCCCGGGCGACCGCACGGGAAATCGCTCGTCGTCTCGAAGGCGTCGGGCGCCACGGGATTCGCGATCGACCTCGTGAAGTTCGATGAAGCGCTGCGCCCGGCGTTCTGGTACGTCTTTGGCGAGACGGTCGTCATGGACGACCTCTCCCACGCGCGGTCCCAGATGGGCGGGGTCCGTCTCGTCACGCTGACCGGCGACCTCATCGAGGCGACCGGCGCGATCTCGGGGGGATACCTCGACCCGTCGGCCCAGGGAAGGGGCGCGGACAGCGCCGTGGAGCTCAAGCGCGTCGGCGACGAGCTGAGGGAGAAGAGCGCGGCGGAGGCCGCGGCTCGGGCGACCCTCGGGAAGGTCGGGGAGCGGATCCGGGTGGTGAGCGAGGAGCTCTCCACGCGGTCGATCCAGGACCAATCGCATCAATCCTCGCGGCAGATCCTCGAGAAGGACCTCGCGGCCGCACGCGGGCGGCTCGAAGCGGCCCGTGAGCGGATCGCGCAAGCGTCGGAGGAACAGAAGAAGGCCGAAGCCGCCTTCGCTCGCGCCGAGGAGACCGCGCACCGTCTCGGCGACGAGATCACCGCGCTCAAGACCTCGATCGCGAAGGCGCAGGAACAGTACCTGGGCCAGCTTCCCGAAGCCCTGGGCGCCAAGCTCCGCGCGCTCCAGGAGGCCGCGCAGAAGACCTCCGAGGAACGCGTTCAGGTCAACGGGGAGCTCGAATCCGTGCGCGCCTCCCTCGCGGCGCTCGTCACGAACCTCGAAGGACGCCAGAAGGAACTCGCGGCGAGCCAGGCGTCCATCGCCGCGAAGAAGAAGGAGATCGCGCAAACCGAGAAGTCGGTCCACGCTTCGAAAGAGGCGCTCGACGCCCTGAAGACCGTGGAGTCGAAGCAGAGCGAGACGCAACGGGCGCTCGGCGAGAAGAAGCACGGCTTCGAGGAGGAACGACTCGTCCTCACCCGGAAGCTCGGGGAGGCGCAGGCGAATCTCGAGACCCGTCGCTCGATGCTCACGCAGGAGGAGACGCGTCTCGCGGTCGCCGAATCGAAGTTCCACGAGCTCGAAGAGGCGCTGAAGCAGTACCCCGAGCCCGAACCCGACGAGAAGCCCATGTCGCTCGAGGAACTGAAACGCAAGATCGCGACGCTCGACCAGCAACTCGCGGCGCTCGGGGACGTGAACCTCCGCGCGGTCGAGGAGTACGACGGCGAGAAAAAGCGGCTCGAGGAGTTCACCGCTGAAGTCGAGCGACTGACGACCGAGAAGACCGAGCTCGTCGGACTCGTCCACGAGATCGAGAAGAAGAAGCGCGAGAAGATCACCGAGGTCGTCGTCAAGGTCAACGAGAACTACAAGACGATCTACGGCGAGCTCTCCGCGGGCGGCGAGGGGGAGATCGCCCTCGAAAACCCGGAAGATCCGCTCGCGGGGGGTCTTCTGATCAAGGCCCGGCCGGTGGGGAAGACGGTCCTTCGCCTTGAGCAGCTCTCGGGCGGAGAGAAGTCCCTCGCGAGCCTCGCATTCATCTTCTCGCTGCAGCGCTACGACCCGAGCCCGCTCTACGTGTTCGACGAGGTCGACATGTCGCTCGACGGCCTCAACGCCGAGTTCGTCGGCCGCATGCTGCGACACAACGCCGAACGCGCGCAGTTCATCGTGATCTCCCTTCGCAAAGTGACCCTCAAGTTCGCGAGCCACCTCTACGGCGTCACGATGCACGGAGACGGCTGCTCCCGGGTGATCGGGATCCAGCTCGACGACATCCACGACGTCGAGAGCCGGGAGGGCGCACGTGCGCCCGAACCGACGACCGCGGCCCTCGAGGCGCGATGACGATCTCGGAGTCCGAGGTGGCGACGCTCGAGCCCGCCACCGCCGTACCGCGGGAGGCGGCGGAGAAGGTGCTCGGCTACCTCGTCTTCCACCGCTCGTTGATCGGCGAGGCGGAGGACACCTCCGCCCTGCTCGAGCGGTACCTCACGCTCGTCGAGAACCTCAAGGAGGGCGTCCACCTCGTCATCCCCGACCCCTTCCAGAAGGCGATGGCCCTCCTCTTCGAGCTCGTGATGGAGGAGGAGTTCGACCCCTGGGAGATCGACCTCGTCAAATTCACTCAATCGTACCTCGATCGCGTCAAGTCGGACGGCGCGGTCAATTTCGCGATCGCGGGCCGGCTCCTCTACATGGCGTGGAGCATCCTCTACCTCCAATCGGAGGAGCTTCTCAAGGCCCGGGACGCCCCGCCCCCCGCGGACGGGGACGGCGGCCCGGCTCCGCTCGATGACGGATACCTGCCGCTGATGGACACCCCCGAAGCGGTCGACGTGACGTCCACCGTCCTCGGCTCGATGGACGCGCCCCCGCTCCTCGAGATGGTCCGCCACCCCGAGACGCGACCGGTCTCCCTCCTCGAACTCGTGCGCGCGTTCGGCGAAGCCGAGGCCGACGCGCGTCGCGCGGTCCGTATTCAGGAGCTCCGCGAGCGGCTTCGGGAGGAGCAGCGCGCGCCGCCCGAGGTGCTCGTCCACGGCGACCTTCCCGAACACGACCTCGTCGACACCTGGGAGGCGGCGCTCCACCACCCCATCGACGAGCCGTTCCCGCTCCTCGACCTATGGAACCCGCTCTCGGGGCGGGACCGGCTGGTCGCGATCTTCCTCGCGGCGCTGTTTCTGGCGCGCGAGCGGTCGATCGACCTGCGCCAGGAGGCCCTAGGAGTGAGTCCCGTCCTGGCGGTCCGTCTGACGGACCACCGCCGGGTCGTGACCGAGGAGAGCTGAACGATGCCGTCCAAACTCGATGACCTGGTCTTTCAGGTCGAAGCGGTCCTGTTCGCCGCGGGAAAGCCGTTGAGCGTCAAGGAGATCACCGGTGCGCTCGGGCTCGCCGACTACCGCCCGGTGATGAAGGCCGTCCGGACGCTCGAGCAAACGTACGAGCACCGTCAGTCCGCGCTCGAGGTGCGCCGGGTCGGCGACCGCTACGCCCTCCAACTCGAGGAGCACTACGTCCCCACCGTCCACGCGGTCACTCCGGTGGAGATGGCGCCCCGTACGCTGAAAACCCTCACGCTCGTTGCGTACCACCAGCCGATGCTCCAGAGCATTCTCGTGCGCATGGTCGGCGATTCGGCGTACGAGGAGGTTCAGCACCTTCGCGGGCTCGGTCTCGTCCACACCGAACCCAAAGCGTCCACGCTCGAACTCACGACGACCCGACGGTTCGCCGAGTACTTCGGGATCGCGTCCACACGCCCCGAGGAGATCCGCCGGTTCCTCGAGCAAAAGCTCGGGGTCGAGCCTCCCCCCGCACCGACGACCGACGGGGCGGCTCCGGTCGAGCCTCCCGCGGTCGAGGCCCCCACGGTCGAAGCGCCAGCCGCTCCCGAACTTCGTCCGCCCGAGCCGGCGGTACCGGAGCCGACCGAGGCTCCCTCCGACCTCTAAAGCGCCCCGCACCGGGGACATCGCACCGGTTCCGCGGGCCGAACGGCGCCGCAGTACGGGCAGAGGAACGTCGCTCCCGAGTAGGCGGTCGTGGGGAACGAGTTCGGGGCGGGTGGAGGCATGTGGACGAACGGCGGTGGGGGCGGAGCCTCCGGGTTCTTCGGCGGTCTCGCCATCACTAAGACCAGCACGACCGCGACCGTGATCCCGACCCCGAAGATCAGGATGATCTCGGTCCAGGGGACCGCGGGCGGCGGGGCCGCGGTCGGGAGCCCCGGGGTCGGCCCGACGTACGAGTAGTTCGCGATCGCCGAGTTGCCGTCCGCTTCGTAGAAGAACGTCGCGAGCGGCGCTCCCCAGCCCGTGGTCGCGTCCCATCCCTTGACGGCGGAGAAGAAGTAGTTCGAGCCGTTCAGCACGTCGGAGAACGGGTTCGCGGGCCCGGGGTGCGCGGAAAAGTAGCTCTCGATCCGGTAGATCTCCGGGTTCACGAACCCGAACTCGTGGTGCGCCACCGTGATCTCATCGGCGAGGAAGCCGGCGAACGCGGGAGCGGCGATGCTCGTCCCTTCCAGGATGGTGAAGTACACCGCGCCGGTCGCGTTGCCGTAGACGTAGGTGATCGTCGAGTTGGCCGGGAACGCGATATCCGGGCCCGCGCGGCCGAGCGCGGAGCTCCCCTGCTGCACCGTCGCGTTCACGATGTTCGGCTGCGCCGCCGAATCGAACTGCCAGTCGGGCTCGGGATTGACGGTGCTGATCCCGCCCTCCGAGCCGGCGTAGCCGCCCGGGCCGGCGCTGGTGTCCCACCACGTGGTCAACTTCGCGATCGACCCCGCGGCGCTGTCGTAGGAGACGTTCAGCTCCGTGCCGTTCCACCAACCCGCCGAGGACCCGGTCATCGCGAGCGAGACGCCCCCGACGGAGAGCGCGCCCGAAGTGTTGAACGCGGCCGACGCCGGCCAAAGGGGCCACTGCCCCTGGTCCCGGCCGCTCAGGCTGTTGGGAGCGTCCCCCTGGTCGCCGCTCGCCGCCACGACCGTCACCCCCATCGCCGCCGCCTCGTCGAGCTCCGCGTTCCAGCCGGAGTCGTTGAGGTCGCTGATCCCGAACGAGCAGCTCACCACTCCCAGCCGGACGCCGGAGGCGGAGTAGTTGTACGACAGGGCCGCCGACAGGTCCTGAACGAAAAACCCCGCGACATCGGCGTCGGTCGTGGCGGAATAGAGCAGGCTGCCCGCGAAGTAGAAGTTGTACAGCGGCGCGCCGGGGGCGAGGCTCCCCGCCATCTCGAGGTCGAGGGAGTTCTCGAACGAGTCGAGCGAAGAGTCATTGATCGCACTGTAGCCGGGGGGCGGAGAGGGGATCCCCGCCACGGTGAGATTCACGCCAGTGATGTTCGACGGGGGCCATTTCTGACCCGTCGTGTTGTCCCGCGTGTCGTTGAAGTAATCGTCGATGACCGTCGGGTCCCACGGGGGCGTGTTCTCTACGTTCGGGCCCGAGACGTTGTAGCCGCTCGCGAGGAGCGTCGCGATGGCGACCTTCGTCGGATACGTCGCATTGATGATGCTCGACGGCCCGGGGAGGAGCTGGTTGGCCTGGAACGCTTGGGTGAAGTCGGAGCCGATGTACCACGGGACGCCGGTGGAGTTGTTGGCGACGAATTGGCCGTCGCGGGGGAGGTCCGAGACGCGGGTAAGTCCCCCCAGAGGGGCGAGCTCGAGATTCAGGCGAAAGTCGGCCGAGTTGCTGAGGCCGTCGATCCCCGACACGAGGCCCGTGAGGGAGGAGGGGAGAGCGGGGGTTCCGGTCGCGGTATAGAGTTGTCCTCCCTCCGGGCCCTCCAGCCGAACCAACTGAACTCCGAAGAGCGCGTCGACGGCGGCCACGGGGAGTTGGGCCGATACGATTAGCCGGTCCGGACTGATGCTCACATTCCGTGCGCCGGCGCCCGCGAGTGTGGCGACGACCTGCTGCACCGCGCCCGGGCCCGGAGCGAACAGGCTCTCGAACTCGGAATGCGACAGGAAATCCCGGTACAGGGGCGAGGCGAAGTCCTCCACGGCCGCCAGGAACTCCGACAACGCATGGGAGTGCGGGGACGCTAGGGTCAAGGAGACGTCCACCGTCGAGGCGGCGGGCAGCGGAGCGATGGCGACTCCAGCCGGGACCGGAATCGCGTCCGTCGAGAGGACCGCCCCCGCGAGCGCAGGAGACTCCGGAGCGGCCGCTCCGTGGCCGATCGCGACGGCCGAGGCGACGACGATTCCGGCGGCGATGGCCGCGAGGACCGCGGTCGGGGTTCGCATCACTCCAGCAAGGTCGCCCACTCCTAATGAGGCCGACCCAGTGGCGTTCGTATCGCGCAACTCTTTATTCCGCGGCGAGGTCCCGGCGTGGATGCCCACTTCGCCGGACGGGAGCGCGAACTGCGTCTTCTGCGAGATCGCGGCCGGCCGAGCGCCCGCATACCGGGTCTACGAGGACGACAGCACCGTCGCGTTCCTCGACCTCTTCCCGTTCACGAGGGGCCACCTTCTCGTCATCCCGAAGCGTCACGGCGCGCGGCTCACCGATTTCGGGGACGAGGACCACATCGCGGTCCTCAGGACGCTCGAGACGATGTGCCGTCGGGCCGAGCGCCTCACGCCCGACTACAACGTCGCCCTCAACGCGGGTGCCCGGGCCGGCCAGATCGTCTTTCACCTGCACTTTCACCTGATCCCGCGCTACGGCGAGTCGAACCCGTTCCACCGGAACGAGCGCGTGCGCATCACCGAAGCTGAAGCAAAGGAGGTCGTCGCGGAACTCTCCGTCCCGTGATTCGGTAGTGACGGATCTCCCCCGACCTCCCGCGGTGGCGGGCTCGTTCTACGCGGGGACCGGTGCCGAGCTCGCGCGTCAGGTCGAGAAGTGTTTCCTCGACCCCCGCGGACCCGGAGAGCTTCCCGTCCGGCATCGGAGCGGCAGTCGTCCCCTCCGCGCCGCGATCGTTCCTCACGCCGGCTACGACTTCTCGGGACCGATCGCGGCCCACGCCTACTCGCTCATCGCCGCGCAGCGTCCCCCCGAGACCGTGCTCATTCTCGGGGTCGACCACCAGGGCCTCGGAGCTGGGCCGGCGCTCTCCGACCGCGCTTGGGTCACCCCCTTGGGGCCGGTCGACGTCGATCACGACCTGGTGCACGCGCTGGCGCGGGGACCCATCCGCGTGGACGAGGGGGCCCAGGCCGAAGAGCATTCGATCGAGGTTCAGCTTCCGTTCCTCGAGTACGTCCTCCCGCATCCGCACTTCGTCGCGCTCCAGGTGCGATACGACCGATTCGAGCAGCTTCGGGCGGTGGCCGAGGTCGTCCGCTCGGCGATCGAGGGGCGAGATATCCTCCTGCTCGCGTCGACCGACTTCTCGCATTACGTGCCGCCGCAGATCGCGGACCGTTTGGACCGCCTCGCGATCGATGCGATCATCGCTCGGGACGCCCGGGGGCTGTACGAGACCGTCGCCCGGAACGACATCTCGATGTGCGGGGTCGCTCCCACGACCGTCCTCCTGGCGGCGCTCGCCGGGGAGCCGCTCGTCGCGCGCCTACTGCGATGGGGCCATTCGGGCGAGGCGCAGCCGATGCGCGAGGTGGTGGGATATGCCGCCCTCGCACTCGAATCACCGACCGGCGCCGCGCCCCCCGTTAAATAGCGAGGCCGGCTCCGCGCCGCCGGCGCCGCATGATCCTCTCGGACGTCAAGATCCGCGATGAGATGCGCCGGGGCCGGATCGTGATCCGGCCGTTCCGTCCGGACTGCCTGGGAACGAATTCGTACGACGTGCATCTCGGTCCGTACCTCACCGTCTACACGAGCGGAGCCTTGGACGCGAAGATCGCGAACCCAGTGGAGGAGTTCCGCATCCCGAAGGAGGGGTTCGTCCTCGTCCCCGGGCAGCTCTACCTCGGCGTGACCGAGGAGTACACGGAGACCCACGGTTTCGTGCCGTTCCTCGAGGGAAAGTCGAGCCTGGGGCGACTCGGGATCGACATCCACTCGACCGCGGGCAAGGGGGACGAAGGATTCTGCAACTACTGGACGCTCGAGATGAGCGTGAAGCTCCCCGTGCGCGTCTACGCCGGGATGCCGGTGGGGCAGCTGATCTACTTCGAGATCTCGGGACCGATCGAGCACAGCTACTCGGCGAAGCGCTCCGCGAAGTACCGGAAGGTCTCCGCGCACCCGACCCCGTCTCGAATGCACCTCAACTTTCCCCCGCCGCCAGCACGCGCGGCCGCCCCGCGACGCAAGCGACGGCGAGCCTAGCCGAGGGACTACGCGGTCTCGCGCACGAGATAGAACGCCGGTTTGCCGGGGCGCGACCGCTCGCGGCGATGCATCGGGTCGAGCGATTCGCCCGCCGACTCCGGGAGGACCTGGACCGACCGGAATCCGAATCGCTGGGCGAGGTATCCTTCGGCGCTACGGAGCGTCGCGGCCTCCTCGATCGCGGGCGGTCCCTCCGCCGGTTCCGAGCGGAGCAGGGGAGCCACCCGCGCGATGTACTTCGGGATCTCCGCCCGATACGCGGCCACCTCGGGATGGGTCTTGGCCCGGTCCATGACCGCGCGCACGTTCGGGACCTCCCCTCGGCCGGCGGACTCGCGCATCCACGACTCCACTTGCGACTTCCACGGCGCCGCGACGAAGAAGATGACCTCCTCCGGGGCGGGTTCCGTCCGTTCCTTCGCGGGTCGCAAGACTGCCCGAAGGTCCTCTTCGACCTGGCGCAGATACTCCTCCCGCGCCTCGGCGACTTCGGAGAGCGGGAAATCGGCCGCCGCCGGGAACGGGTGCGTCGCGACGAGTCCCGGGAACCGTCCGTCCCCGACCTCCTCTGCGAGGTGCGGGGTGATCGGGCCGAGGAGGGAGATCCACGCTCGACCGAGCCGGTCGGTCGCCTCGCCGGCGACTCCGCCTCGAGCGTAGTACCGACGTAGGAGGGACGGAAGAGTGACGTAGACGTCCTCCGCGACCGGCCGGAGGTCGAAGGCGTCCAGCCCCGCACGCACCCGGGTGATCAACCGGTGCATCATCGAATCGAGCCACGCGTCCAGCTCGGGCGCTCCGCGGCCCGAGCCGCGCGTTTCGCGGACGAGCCGTTCGACGTCGGCCAGGCGGGTCTGTGCCGCGTCGACGGCCTCGGAGCTCCACTCCACGTCGGAAGAGGGCTCTGCCGCGCTCGTGTAATAGAGGCGCAACGGGTCCGGTCCCCAGCGCTCGAAAGCTTGGTCGATCGGAGGGAACCGGCCCCCCGTCAAGGCAACCTCCTTCTTCGATAGCTTCTGTCCGGAAGGGCCGGTGATCCAACCGTTGACGTAGATCCCGCGGGGCTGGAGCTCCGTCGGCAGCAGCAACGTGTGGGTGAAGACGAATACCGGAAAATGGACGCTCTTGTGCTCGTGCCCCCCCATGTTGAGGTCGAGCGGATACCAGTAGAGAAACTCCTCTCGGATCTCGGCGATGAGCTCGGGCGCGACGGTCGGCTCGCCCGGACCGACTCCGCGGAAAACGAAGTCGAAGAACGCGTCGGTCAGTTGCTCGGTTCGAAGCCGCCCTGCCGCGACGAAGCGTCGCACGACGAAGTACGCCATGTAGAAGGTGGAATCCGCGATCGGTTCGATGATCCAGCTCGGGTCCACCGGGAGCGGAGTGCCCAGCCACCGCCCCTTGCGCGCGCACGGCCGGTCCCCGAACCACTCGAGGATCCCCGGTAGCTCGCGGCCGTACTCCGGCGGCCACGTCGTGATCCGTCGAGCGTTCGCGAGGGTTCGGGCCTTCCATTCGGGGTCACTGTAGCGCAGGAACCACTGGTCGCTCAACTTGCGGATGACGACCACGTGGCCGTTGCGGCAGATCACGGGCTTCGAGAATTCCTGCAGCTCGAACGACTCCCCAGACGCCGCGAGCTCCCGAGCGACCCGCTCGCGCGCCTCCCGGACGGGTATGCCTGCGTACGCGGGGACCGTCATGCGGCCCCGAACGAACTCGAGCCGGTAGAGACGCTCCGTCGCTTCCGTGAGCGCGGCCGCGTCGGCGAGACCGTGCGCCCCCGTGGTCCGGAGGGCACGCTCCGCGGGAGTTCCGTCGCCCTCGAGGAGCGCCTCTTCGGAGCTCGTCAGTGCCGTCTCCCGCGGGACCTCGAGCAGGACCGGGGGTGCGCCGAGCGCGTCGCGGTCGGCGGCCGGAAGTTCGCGCAACGCCGCGGCGTCGGCCGGCGCGTGGGCCGGCACGCTCATAACGACCCCCGTGCCGATCGCGGGGTCGACGAGCCGGCTCTCGAGGATCGGGACGGCGCGCTCGGAGACCGGGCTGCGGACGCGCTTTCGGAGGAGCTCGCGCGCAGGGAATGCGTGCCCGGCGTGACCGCCGTGCTGCTCGACGAGGTGCTCGGCGCCCGTGCGGGCCACGAGGAACTCCTGCTCTCCGTGGTGCCAGACAACAAGTTCCTCGTCCGGGGCGAGCCAGAGGTTGGTGACCCCGTAGACGGTCTCGGGGCGGAGCGTCGCGGTGAGGAGGATCCTCCCGTCGTCGAGACGGAACGGGACGGTGACGAAGCGCACCACCTCGGCGTCGCCGCCGCTCGAGAGGTCGGTCTCCGAGGGGTCGACCGCGACCGGGCCGCACACGGGGCAGACCGCGGCGAAGTACGCCCCCTGGACCACTTCGCCCGCGGCGTGCAGGGCGCGCAATTGCCAACTGACGAACCGCTGGTAGTCGTCATCGATCGTCGTGACGTAGGTCGTGTCGTCCACGAGGGCGCCCATCCGTCGCAGGACGCGACGATACTCGTCGCCGAGGAAGCGGGCCGCCTCGGCCGGATCCTCGAGCGCAGGCCAGACGGCCGGAGGCACTCCCGCATTCTCGAGGGATTGCACGACGGCCGGGTCGCGGTCCTTTACCCGCTGGGCGAAGGTCACCGCCGGAAGGCCGGAGGCATGAAGGCCGAACGGGAACAGTACGGCGTGCCCCAAAGCACGGTGGAACCGGTGCAACGCGTCGGCGTACGCGAAGGACCGGAGGTGGCCGAGGTGGAAGAAGCCGCTCGCCCCGGGGTAGGCGATCAGTGCGTAGAATTTCTCGCGCGCGGGGTCGCGACGCCCGACGGCGAGACCGGCCCGGGCCCACTCCTCCTGCCATCGGAGGACGCTCCGGGAATCCATTTCGGTCCTTCGAGCGACGCGGGTTATTGAACGATTGCGGCCGAGAGGTGCGCCGCGGGTCCTTACGCCCCGGCCGACGGAGAAGCCCCTATAGCCGTCCGCACCGGTATGCAGGGGATGCGGATCATCGAGGTCTTCCACTCCGTACAGGGGGAGGGGCCCCTGACGGGGGTTCGCACCTCGTTCGTGCGAACGGCACGCTGCAACCTCCGCTGCGTTTGGTGCGACACGAAGTATTCGTTCGGGCCCGGCACGGAACGATCGATCCCCTCGCTCCTTAAGGAAGTCGCCGGCCATCGAACGCGGAACGCCTGCCTCACCGGCGGGGAGCCCCTACTGCAGACCGAGTCGGTCGAGCTCGTCCGCGCGTTCTCGCGGCGGGGGATCACGACGGTGATCGAGACCGGAGGCTCGCTCGACGTGTCCCCGTACCTGGGGATCCCCCGAGTGATCCTGAGCGTCGACGTGAAATGTCCCTCGTCGAAGATGGCAGGGAAGAACCGATGGTCGAACCTTCCGCTCCTGCGCCGGACGGACGTCCTCAAGTTCGTGATCGGCGACCGGAAAGATTACCTCTACGCCAAGCGGGTGCTCCGCCGATACCGAGGGGCGGCGAGCCCGGTCTTCCAACCCGTTTGGGGGACGGACGCGGGCCGACTCGCCGATTGGGTTCTCCACGACAAGCTCGACGTCCGGGTCATGCTCCAGGAGCACAAGGTCCTCTGGGGGGACGTTCCCGGCCGCTAGACGCTCGTACGGCGGGGCGTCCCGTCGAGAATAGGCTAATGAGGTCTCTCCCCTCGTCCGCCCCTCGAAGTCATGACCCTACCGGACCCCGCGTCGCGCGACGCACCGATCACCTCCGATTCGCCGTTCGGCAAGGCGCGCAGCATGGTCTTCCCCCGAGTGGTTCTCGCGGGCCACGGGGTCCTCGCGGAGCTCGGGACCGCGTGCCGCCAGTTCGATTTCCTCGAGACGGGAGCCGTCATCACCGGGCCGACCACTGCGCAACTCGCCGGTAACCGGGCCTCCGAGATCCTCGGCAAGGCCGGCTTCCACGCGGCCGTCCTGATCGCGAAAGAAGCCACGGAGGACGAGGTTGCCCGGGTCGAGTCGGAGGTGCGAGCGATCGGCGCTCGCTTCCTCATCGCGGCCGGCGGGGGCAGCAAGATCGACATTACCAAGGTCGTCGCGGACCACCTGCGGATCCCGTTCGTGAGCGTCCCGACCTCGGCCGCCCATGACGGGATCTCCTCTCCGCGTGCCTCGCTGCACGGCGCCGAGCGTACCACGAGCATCGGCGCCGCGGTGCCCGTCGGGATCATCGCCGATACCGAGGTGATCGTGAAGGCGCCGTTCCGGCTCCTCGCCTCGGGCTGCGCGGACGTCATCTCGAACATCACCGCCGTCCGGGATTGGCATCTCGCGGTGCGCCTGAAGAACGAGGAGTTCTCCAGCACCGCCGCGACCTTGAGCGAGTACGCCGCCACCGAGATCGTCGACCACGCCGGCGCGATCAAGCCGGGGCTCGAGGAGTCGGTCTGGATCGCCATCCGGCCGATGATCGTCGCCGGGATCGCGATGAGCGTCGCGGGGTCGTCGAGACCGTGCTCCGGCAGTGAGCATCTGTTCAGCCACGCGCTCGACCGCGTCGCGGCGCACCCGAGCCTCCACGGGGAGCAGTGCGGCGTCGGAGCGATCATGATGATGTACCTTCACGGCGGTGACTGGCAGAAGATCCAGGGGGCGCTCCGAACGATCGGGGCGCCGACGACCGCGAACGAGCTCGGGGTCAGCTCGGAAGAGGTCGTCCACGCCCTCGTCCTCGCGCACACCCTGCGACCCGAGCGCTACACGATCCTCGGGGACAACGGTCTCACCCGGGACGCGGCGGAGCGCCTCGCCAAACGCACCGGGGTGATCCCCTAGGATGGCCGAGATCACGCTCCTCGCGACCCAGGAGGCCCGGGAGGGGTACGAGTTCACCTACCAGGGCGGCGCGCCGGTGTGCCGGACGTGCCCGTACCGCCACGCGTGCCTCACCCTCGACGTGGGCCGACAGTACGCCGTCACGAAGGTACGGAGCGTCACCCACCCGTGCGCCCTTCAGGAGTCCGAGGCGCACGTAGTCGAGGTCAAACCGATCGCTCGTCCGCTCGTCGTCGACTCGAGAAGCGCGGTCGTCGGGAGCTCGGTGGAATCCGGTCGATATCCGTGCGCGCGTCTCGATTGCCCCAACTGGTGGATCTGCGCCGGACCGAACCTGCCCCCGAAGCAGCGGTTCCGCATCGAGCGGGTCGACCCGGAGCCCGCGGAGTGCCGGATCGGCCGAACGCTCAAGCGGGTGGACGCGGTCTAGGTCTGGATGTGGGGCTGTGGGGTAGCTACGGTCGCGAGGCTCGAACCTCCGTCCGCTCTACTGGTCCATCCTTCGGGCTTTGGGAGCCCGGGACCCCGATTCAAATTCGGGCAGCCCCATCGCGGCGGCGCTCGGCTCTCGTGAGGCGTTCGTGGCCGGCGTGACGGTCACCGCGGTCATCACCGCGCACGACCGCCGCCAGTACCTCGCCGATGCGGTTCGCTCCGCGCTCGCCTCCGGCGCGGACGAGGTCGTGGTCGTGCGGAACTTCTCGGGACCGATCGAGGGGTGCGAGGGCAGGTACCGGGACGTTCCGTGCGATGTCGCCGACTCGGGAGAGAAGGAAGCGCGAGGGGTCGAGGTCGCGACCGGCGACCTCGTCGGCTTCCTCGACGACGACGACGTCTGGGAGGAGAGCAAGGTCGGGAGGATCCGGGAACGGTTCTCGGCGGACGCGAACCTCGGGTACTTCTGCCACTCGCAGCGTCCGATCGACCGGGCCGGCGCGTTCGTCACCGCGCATCATCCCGAGATCTCGGGAAAGGACCCGACGCGGTTCGCCACCGCCGACCGCGCCGACCTTCGCGCACTGGTCGAGACCGTCTGGCCCGGGAACAACTCCTCCACGGTGCTCCGGCGGAGCTGGGCGATCGATTGGCTGCCAAAACTCCGCGAGGCGGGTTGGGCGTGCGACCTCTTCTGGTTCGTGGCGGCCCTCCTCAGCGAGCGCGGCATCGAGCTCAGCGCGGAGCCGTTGGTCCGCCTTCGCCTGCACGACCAGAACATGTCCCAGACGCGCGAAGCGTCGCCCGAACAGTTTCGGGAGCGGCACGCCACGGCGAGCGCCCGATTCGCTCGCGCATACGACGTGATGGCTCGAGCCACCTCCGAGCGCCGGGGCCCCTACGCGGCGATGACCCGGTACCTCTCGGAGGGTGCCGTGGCGTTCCATTACTTCGCCGACCTCGAGAACGGAGCGCATCCCCGAGGTTCGGCGTGGCGGGCGCTGGTCCACGGCCCCGGTCTTCGACGACGGGGGGTGGTCGGATCGGCCCTGGTCGCGTTGCTCTCTCCCGGAGCCGCTCGCCGGCTCCTGTACCGTGCGAGCGAGCGACGCTGGAGACTCCGCTAGCCCGCTCCCCGTCCCCGTTCCTTGACCTTATGTAGCGTCCACCGTCCCGCAGAACACGTGACGCGCGTCGGGGTCACCGGGGCGACCGGGTTCATCGGCGGCGCGCTCCTTCCTCCGCTCGGGCGCGCCGGTTACGACATCGTCGCGATCGACGACGGATCCGGACCGGTGCGAGTCGAGCACCCGGAGTGGCCCGTGCGCGCCCGCGACTTCACTACCGACGGGGCGCTCTCGCTCCTCCGGGAGTGCGACGTCGTCCTCCATCTCGGCGCGGTCTCGGGCGTCATGGCCTGTGCCGAGGACCCTGCGGGGACGTCGCGGGTCAATGTCGCCGGCACCCGGCGCCTCGTCGACGCGTGCTCCGCTCGCGGCATCCCCATCGCGTTCGCGAGCAGCCTCGCCGTCGTGGGGGCCCCCGAACACCTCCCCGCGACGGAGGAGACCCCCGCCCGGCCCACCCACGAGTACGCTCGCCAGAAGGCGCGGGGGGAGGAGATGGTCCGGGAGCTCGGACGGAGCGGCAAGGCGTCGGGCGCGGTGTTGCGCATGAGCAACGTCTACGGGGGATACCTTGTCCGGGGTCGTCGGATCGCGAAGGGGAACGTGCTCGAGCTCTTCTGCCGTCAAGCGACCGAGGGCCGCCTGACCGTCAACGCTCCAGGGACCCAGCGTCGCGACTTCATCCATATCGAGGACGTGATCGCGCACTGGGAGGCGACCACCCGATTCCTCCTCGCTCACCGCTCGGACGGCGGCGGCCGGACGTTCAACGTGGCGAGCGGGCAATCGTTCTCGGTCCTCGAGATCGCCGACAAGGTCGCGAATCGATGGGCGGTGCTCCGCCCGAGCGCTCCCCGCTTGCGCATCGAGGTGGTCCCGAATCCGCGCCAGGGAGTAGAACTGGTCGAGCCCGAGTTCGCCGTTTCTCGCGCCGTGACCGAGCGGACCCTGGGCCTCGCGTGCCGCCACTCGGTCGACGGCACGCTCGACGAGCTGCTGGCCTCTACGGCCGCGCTCCCTCGGTAGGCTAAAGAGCGACACCGTCTCGGGGAGGCGTCCTCCCGCCGTGGGGTCGGGTCTTCGGCAGGAGCATCGCCGGAGGAATGGGACGCGATGGCCGAGGCAGGGTCCGTGCCGGCGCCCGGGACCGGGAGCCGTCCCTCCGTGCCGCGCCCCGTCTTCTCCGTGCTCGTGACCGCGTACCGGCGCCGGACCTTCCTCCGGGAGGCGGTGCAATCGGTGATCAACCAAACCCTCCCGCGCTCCGACGTCGAGATCCTCGTGGTGAAGGACTTCGCTGACCCCGAGATCGACGCGTGGCTCTCCGGCCTCGGCCCGTCCGTCCAGGTGATCACCGAGGATATTCCGCGGATCGGCGAGATGCTCGTCCGGGCGCTCGACCGGGCCCGGGGCGAGTTCTTCTGCTTTCTTGACGACGACGACCGATTCCGACCCGAGAAGCTCGCCGGGCTCCGCCGCCTGATCGAGAACGATCGAACCCTAGGGCTCGTGCGTAACTCCTACACCGCCATCGACACCGTAGGGCGTCCCGTGCCTTCCTGGGAGGGGTTTCGGCCGCAGCCTCCCACGTCGGCGACGTGGGGACCCGGACGCGGAACGGTGAACCTCCCCTGGCTGTACCGATATGGGGGGTACGTCAACGAGAGCACGGTCTCGATCCGGACCGAGGTCGCGCGGCGCTGGCGCCCATGGCTTGTCCGGGTGACGGCCTCGTGCGACGTCACGCTGTTCCTGCTCGGGCTCGCTTCGAACGTCGCCGTACGCGTGGAGAGCGAACGGTGGAACGACTATCGGGTACACGCCAGTACGAGCCACCCGGCCATCGTGGAAGGCAACGAGGCGCTCGACCTTCGGGATGTGCAGAAGTCTCTCGCCACCGCCGAGGTCCTTCGGGAGGCGATCCGGTCGACCTCCGTCCCGCGGGCGGCTGTCCGGATGAGCGAGTCGTTCCGCCTCGAGTCGGAGGTGGTCGCGTTCCTGCTCGACCCCGCGGCGCACCTCGCATTCTCGGAGTGGATCCGATTCGGACGGACGATCGTCTGGCGTCGCCAGGCGTATCTCGGTACCCTCTGGCTCTACTGCCTGCGGCGCTGGGTCCGCCCCGCGGCGACCGTCCGGGCGTACCGTGCGCGGCGTCATGGCGACCTCCGGCGCTCGGCGGCGGCGTCGACCCCTCCCACGACGGGCGCGCCACCTTAGGTTCAAGAGCCCGGTGCGGCTGACCGCGGCGGCCGGGAGAGCCCCGCCCTGGCGGCAAGACATTGATCGGTCCGGAGAAATCCAGCGCCTCTACGGCCGGTGCTCCCCTGACCGCACCCTTCTTCTCCGTCGTGGTGACCGCGTACCGGCGACGGACATTCCTGCGAGGGGCCGTCCAGTCCGTCCTCGATCAGACCCTAGCGCACGCGGAGTTCGAGGTCATCGTGCTGAAGGATTTCGCGGACCCCGAGATCGACTCGTGGCTGGCGACGCTGGGACCCTCGGTCCGAAACGTCACCGAGGACCTCCCGCTCGTCGGGCAGATGCTCGTCCGAGGCGGCGAACTCGCTCGCGGCGACGTCGTCTGTTTCCTGGACGACGACGACCGATTCCGGCCCGAGAAGCTCGCGGGACTTCGAGCCCTCTTCCGAGAGGACGCGCGTCTCGGCCTGGTGCACAACGCGTTCGACGCGATCGATGTCGACGGTCATCGACTTCCCCAGTGGGAGCGATTTCGACCGCAGCCTCCGACCTCCGAGACCTGGGGACCCGACCGAGGTCGCGTTCGATTCCCCTGGCTGCACCGATACGGGGGGTACGTCAACGTGAGTTCGATGGCGATCCGGACCTCGATCGTGCGACGATGGTCGTCCTGGCTCGCCCGGGTCCCGGCGTCCCAGGACGTGGTCCTGTTCGCACTCGCCCTCGCTTCGGACGTGAACGTGCGGGTGGACGCGTCTCGGTGGAGCGAGTATCGCGTCCACTCGAGCACGAGCCACCCCACGATCGGCGAGGTGTCGGCGGCGTCGGACGTTCGAGATTTCCGCAAGGCCCTCGCGACCTCCGAGGTGCTCCGCGCGGCGGTGGCATCCGCGCCGGGACATCCGGACGCGTTGCGCCTCAGCGAGTCGTGGAGGGTCGAGACCGGTACCGTGGTGTTCCTGCTGGACCCCGGCGCGCGGCTCTCGCCGGGCGATTGGGTCCGGTTGGGACTTTCGGCGGTGCGGCGGCGTCAGGCCTACATCGCGACGTTGTGGGGCTACTGCATCTATCGATGGCTCGCACCGGGGCGCGCGAGTCGCAGTTACGCGGCGCGGCGCCGCGGGGAGCTGCGCCGAACGGCCGCGACGGCACCGCCTGCCGGGACTCCGTAGGCTCAAGAGCCCGGTTCGTTCACTTCGACCTCGGGGGGCATCGGGGGGCAAACTCCAGAGCGGGGCGATGAGCGGCACATCCGAGGAAGTCCCCGGCGCGGAGCCCCCTACCGAGGGCCCTCCCCGGCTGCTGTCCGCGACGCTTGCCTGCGATAACTGCGGCAAATCGACCCCGCACCGCATTCTGCGGATCGACCCGCGGGGAGGCGGCACCCCACGGCACCTCCGTGGGGTGGCGCGCTGCCGGGTCTGTCGATTCACCCACCCCTTCGAATCCGTCGAAGAGGACCGGACCGAGCTCACGCTCATCGTCTCCGTGGGACCGACCTCCGAGCGGACACGGATCTCCCTTCCGCGGTCGCGCCGGTTGCAGGTCGGCCGCGGGATACCGGGGAGGGAGCCCCCCCTCACCGTGCATCGGATCGAGGACGTGTCGGGACGGTCGCTCGCGAGCGGCCGGGTCGGCGAGATCGGGACCGTGTGGGCGACCCGCGACGAGGGCGCGGTGATCCTGGTGTCCATCGTGGAAGGTCAGCGGACCCGGTCGATTCGGCTCGCCCTCCCGCACGGCACGCTCCTGCGGGTCGGGGATGACCTGGCCCTCGACGACGGGACGGTCGAGGTCGTGGGCCTTCGGGCGCGCGGCCAGACGTGGAGACGCCCGGGGGACGCGTTCCCGGCGGACGACGTGGTCCGCGCCTACACCCGGCGGATCTCGAGTCCCCCGGCCGGCAAGAGCCCCTGGAGGCGGGTCCGGGTGAGCCCGAGCTCGCGCGCGAGCTCGACTTCGACCGCCTCCCGCTCCCGCTCGGGTCCCGGCACGAGGAGGGCGCGGACCGAGCCGCGGGCGCGGATCGCGGACGGGGGGGCGGCCGTCCAGAGCGTCTCGCCCCGGTAGTCGATCGTTCCGACCGCGATCTCGGTCGGCAAATCCCGCATCACGTGCTTCGTTCCGTGGATCGCCCACGAGCCCCGCGCGACGAACTCGCCGCTCGCCGCCGCCTTCGACACCTGGTCGTGGGCAACCCAGAACGCTTCGGCGGCCGCGAGTCCCGCGCGCCACGCTTTCGAGAACACGACGGCCCACTGCCCCGCCTCGCGGAGCGTGATGTCGGAGACCGGGGGCTCCCCCGGCGCCGGATGCTTCACGATCACGCTCGCGGCCCCGTGAAGGTCGGCGTGGACGTAGAGGTCCCCTTCCTTCATGTTGCGGCGGACGAGAAGGTCGTTCGAGGAGGCGTCCCGTCCGGCGATCACCACGGCGCCCTCGGAACTGATGAACCATCGGAATCGCTCGAACCAATTCGGCTTCGAGCGCCGAGGGGCCTCCTCGGAGGAGCCTTTCGAACGCGGGGTCGCCGTCGGGGCCGGAGTCGAGCTCTTCGCCTCGGTCTCGACCAGGGCGGCGCGAGCGCCGGCGAGCTTCGACTGGAGCCGCTTGACCTCCGCATAGAGCTCCTGGGCAGCATCGCGAGGCGTCCGGTCGACCCGGAGCTCGACCGGCACTCCGCCGAGCGTGACCGCGATCTGGCGTTCTCCCGTTCCCCTCGCTCGCGCTTTCGCGATCTCCGCCTCCGCCTCGGGGTAGTGGGCGAAGATCGCATCGGCGGTCCCCTGGAGCGCGCGGATCGATTCGGTGAGCGACGCGATCGCGGCCGTCTGCTGCTCGCGGAGCCGTTCGAGCTCGCGCCGCACGCGCGTCGCCTCGGTCACTTCCGCGGACGGGGGGATGACGACCAGGGATCGGAAGTATTCCACCGCGGCGTCGGAGAACGTCGGGCGGGAACTCTCTTCGACGTCGGGCTGGTCCGCCCATCGGCGCGAGGGGTACGGGGTCGCGTCGACGAGCGTGCCCGCTTTGGCGTAGACGAATCCCCGAGGTCGCTCTCCAACTTCGGCGAGAAGCTCGGAGGCGAAACGATGCAGTCGCTCCGCGACCTGCGGTGCGCGGACGGAGGCCGGCTCCGCGCCCCCCATGCCCGCCCGAGCGATCAGTTCCTCGGCGACGGGTCCACCGAAGGAGAGCCGCGCGGCGAGCGTGCTCGCGAGATCGTTGCGGGAACGCGCGAGCTCGGCCTCGAGTTCCGCCCGTCCGGCCGCCCACGGGTCGAGGCGAACGGGAGGACGGGAGTATTCCGCTCCGATCCGTACCTGGCGCTGCGCGAAGCGTCGCACCTTCGCGACCGCGACGATCTTGCCGCCGTGCGCGACGATGAGGTTCCCCGATCCGAACAGCTCCAGCGCGACCACGATCGGGTCGGGGTCGTCGGACCGGCCGAAGGAGAGCTCGAGGTAGCGTTCCCCTCCGGGCTCCGCGGCTCCGCGAAGGCCGCTCCCGACGAGGAGGCGTCGGAGCTCTCGGGCCATCGGCGAAAGCTCCTCCGTGTGCGGCGGAGCGACCTCGACGAGCGCCGCGTAGAGTCCCGGTACGAGCAGGAGTTCCCTCCGGCCCTCTCCCGGAGCGCGGAGGGCGAGGGACCATCCCCCGCCCGGCAGGTCGAACGCCTTGTCGACCCGGGCCCGCGAGAGCGTCCGGATCTCGCGAACGAGGGCGAGGGTATCTAGGGAAGTGAAGCGGTCCTTCGGGGTGGGAGTCCGCGTCATCGAGCTCTCCTCCCGCGGTGCGGCGACCCGATATTACACCTTAAGGGTTCGTCGGGGTGCCTCCCCGGAGGATGTCCCCGGCGAGCCCGACCGCGGCTGAGTGGGCCGAGCGTGCCCGCGATTTCGCCGAGCGGCACGTTCGTCCCCTCGCCGGACAGATCGACCGCGAAGACCGCGTCCCCCCCGATCTCTTGCGGAGCCTCGCGCGAGAGCGGTTCTTCGGGCTGGGCCTGCCGACCGAATGGGACGGTGCCGGCGGAGACACGCGGGCGACCGTGGCGGTCCTCGAGACGCTGTCGCGAGCGAGCGCCGCGGTCGCCGTCACGCTCGCCGTCCACCTGTCGGTCTGCGCCCGCCCGATCCTCGATTGGGGGACCGATGGTCAGAAAGAACGCTTCCTCCGGCCCCTCGCCCGAGGAGACCGGGTCGGCGCGTTCGCCCTCACCGAACCCGACGCGGGATCGGACACCGCGAGCCTCGCGACGCAGTATCGGCGCGAGTCGGACGAGTTCGTCCTGCAGGGCACGAAGATGTTCACCTCGAACGCGGTGAGCGCGGGCGTCGTGTTGGTCTTCGCGACGCACGACCGCTCCCTCGGGAGCCACGGGATCTCCGCGTTCATCGTCCCTCCGGGAACCGGCGGTTTCTCCGTGGCGCAACGCCTCGATAAGATGGGACTCCGGGGCAGCGAAACGACCGAGCTCGTGTTGACCGACGTTCGACTTCCCCGCGACGCGCTGCTCGGCCCGGAAGGCTCCGGCCTGAAGGTCGCCCTCTCCGCGCTCGCGGGCGGACGGGTCGGGATCGCGAGCTGTGCGCTCGGGGTTGCCCGGGCCGCGTTCGACGCGATGCTCGAGGCGGTGCGGTCGGACGACGCGGAGTGGAAGCGGAGTCGGGTCGCTCAAGCGTTCGCCGAGCTCGCCGCGGCGCGCGCCCTCGTGGAGACCGCGGCGGCCCGCAAGGACGCGGGTGAGCCCTACGTCCGGGAGGCGTCGGTGGCGAAGCTCGTGGCCTCCCGTGCTGCGGTTTCGATCGCCTCGGCCGGAATGGATGTCGCCGGAGCCGCGGGCGCTCGCGCCGGACAGTCGGCCGAACGCCTCTTTCGCGATGCCCGCGTGTTTCCGATCGTGGAGGGGACGACCGAGATACAGGAGCTGATCCTGGGCCGGAGCCTCCTCGCGCCCACCGACCCGCGCAACTCTTACTAATCGACCGACCTCGAAGGGGTCGTGCCTTCTCGCACCCGTGCCCACGAGCCCGAACCCCCGACGGCGACCTCGGGCGAAGCCCTGGTTCCGCTCGACGCGACGGCGCTCGACCCCGAGCTGAAGAAGGTCCTCGAAGCCGACGGGATCCGGAGTTTGTATCCCCCGCAGGCGGCGGCCGTCGGGCCGGTGCTCGCGGGAGAGAGCCTTCTGCTCGCGTGCCCCACGGCGAGCGGCAAGTCGCTCGTCGCGTACCTCGCGCTGCTCCGCGCCGTTCGTGCCGGACGTACGGGCCTCTACCTCGTCCCCCTCCGTGCCCTGGCCCAAGAGAAGGCCGAGGAGCTCGCCCGGTTCGAGCCGTTGGGCGTCCGCGTGGGGGTTTCGATGGGGGACTTCGACCTTCCCGCCGAGAAGCTCGAGAAGCTCGACGTCCTGGTCGCCACGAGCGAGAAGGCCGACGGCCTCCTCCGTCGCGGCAGCCCCTGGCTCGACCGCCTCGGGGTCGTCGTCGCGGACGAGGTCCACCTCATGCGCGACCCGGACCGCGGCCCCACTCTCGAGGTGAGTCTCACGCGGCTGCGGCGGTCGTACCCGGACCTTCAGGTCGTGGCACTCTCCGCCACGGTCGGGAACTCGGAGGAGGTCGCGGCCTGGCTCGGCGCCCGACACATCTCGAGCGATTTCCGGCCCGTGCCGCTGAAGAAGGGGGTCTACTACGACGGTCGGATCACGTTCACCGACCTCACGACGCGGGAGGTCGACCCACCGGGGGAGGCGGTCCCCCGACTCGTCCGGGGCGTCGTGAAGGAGGGCGGCCAGGCGCTGGTCTTCGTCAACACCCGCAAGGCGAGCGAGCAGGTCGCCGAATCGCTCGTGCCCACGATCCGCGCCCTCCTCACGCCCGACGAGAAGCTCCGGGCCCGAGAGGCGGTGGAAGAGCTGGGCGGGGTCTCGGACGAGGAGACCGAGGGCCTCCGCCGCCTCTCCTCGCTGATCCCGAACGGCGTCGCGTTTCACAATGCCTCGCTCACGAATGCCGAGCGCCGCGTGGTCGAGCACGCGTTCCGCGACCGGGTGCTGAAGGCGCTCGTCGCCACGCCCACCCTTGCGGCCGGGATCAACCTGCCGGCGCGACGGGTGATCGTCCGGGACACGACCCGCTACGACGACCGGCTCGGGATGCAGGCGCCGATCTCGGCGACCGAGGTGCACCAGATGCTCGGTCGCGCCGGGCGCCCCCGGTTCGACTCGACCGGGGAGGCGCTCCTCCTCGCCCGCTCGCCGGACGATGAGGACCGCCTCCTCGACGGCTACCTCTCGGCCGCTCCGGAGACGATCGTCAGCCGCCTCGCCGCCGAACCCGCCCTGCGGATGCACGTCCTCGCGCTCGTCGCGAGCCGGGCGGTCGGGACGGAAGCGGAGCTCGAATCGTTCTTCGCGTCCACGTTCTACGGTCAGACCCTCCCCCTCGGCGAGCTCCGCTCGACGGTCGAGACGGTGCGCCGATTTCTCGAGGAGAACGAGTTCCTCCTTCCGGGACGCACGCTGACCGCCACCGTGTTCGGGTCGATGACGAGCGAGCTCTACCTCGACCCGTTGAGCGCGGTGGTGTTGCGGCAGGTCCTCGAGCGGGCTCCGCTCGGCGTCGGGGTCTTCCCGCTCCTCGCCGCGATCGCCGCGACACCGGACCTCCCGCCGCTGTTCCTCCGCCGCGGCGAGGAGGCGGACCTCCTCACGCGATACACCGACGAGGCCGAGGAACTCCTCGTGAAGCCCGAGGAGGCGCCGCTCGAGCTCGACCTCGACGGCTACCTCGCGACCCTGAAGACCGCGTCCGTGCTCGAGGCGTGGGTCGACGAGGTGCCGATCCTCGACCTCACCCGTCGCTTCGCCATCGGGGCGGGCGACCTCCGGACGAAGGTGGAGGACGCCGAGTGGCTGCTCTTCGCGGCCGGGCGGCTCGCATCGAAGTTCCAGCGCCGACTCGGGCGAACGATCGACGACCTCTCGCTCCGGGTACGGTACGGCGCGAAGGAGGAGCTGCTCGACCTGGTCCGGCTTCGCGGGATCGGCCGAGTGCGAGCGCGCATGCTCTATCGCGCCGGTTATCCGGACCGCGAGTCCCTGCGCCAGGCTCCGACCGATCGGATCGAGCAGGTCCTGAAGTCCCGCAAGCTCGCGGAGATGGTCGCTACCCAGCTCCGTCGGCGGACGACCGGGGAAGAGCCGGCCACCGAGGCGCCTCGCCCGCGACCGGTACGTCCGACCACGCCCGCCCGTCCCACGGCGCGGACGCTGGACGAGTTTCCGGGTGACGCGGAATCGTGACCCACTCGTCGACCGGCGCCATGAGCCGGATCGTGGACCGCGTGCCTCCGACCCCGCCCGGACGAACCTCCCGGCGAATGTAACCGGCCTGCTCGAGCCGGACGATCCGGCGCCAGAACGTCGTCGCGGGGAGCGGAGCGACCCCGCGTTCCCTCGCGTACTGGGTCTCGAACCGCCGCACGTCCCCGACCCGGGCGGTCCTTCCGAGCGACGCATCCTCGATCGCCCGCACGACCGACGATTCGATCGGGATCGCCGGGTCGGTGGAATGCCGTCGCGCGGGGCCGCCCGCGCGATGCTCCCCCTCGCTCAGGACGGTCCGTCGCAACAGGTCGATCGCCCGGCTCGCACCTCCCCCATCGGCGACCGTGTTCCGCACGATCCGCTCGATGAGGTCGGGCGGTGCGGCTCGGCCGAACGCCCGTTGGGCGCGGTCCTCGACAAGCGTCTCGAGGACGCGCGGATCGTAGAGCCCGAGACGGACGAACGGGCCGATCCGCCACTTTCCCGTGAGACCGAGCTCGACGCGCTCCAGCGCCTCCGCGGTCCCCGCGAGCACGACCCACACGGGGGGGATCCCGGTTTCTCCCTCGGGGAGGAACCGGTCGGGGGTTCCGAGGGCTCGTAGGATCGGGGCGAGGTCGGGTCCCCCCACGCGAACGTCATCGAGCACGAGGACGCACGGCCGCCCCTCTCGCCGGAGGCGCCGAAGGAATCCCGCGAGGATCTCGGGGACGGAGAACCCGCGACCGTCGAAGCCGTCGTCGAGCGCCCGCAGGAGCGCCGACGCGACGCCGTGGGTGCCGCGCGCGCGCGCGGTTCGAACGGCGATCCACCGGGGAATCGTTCCGGCGGTCGACGCGCGGATCCGGTCCGCCGCCTCGCGCGCCGCTCGCCGGGCCACCGCGGACGAGCCCGATCCCCGGGGGCCGGCGACGCCGACGAACCACGGTGGGGGCGCTTTCGGAGACGGGGCGTCCAGGCGTCGCACCACCTCCGCCACCTCGGCCTCCCGGCCGAGGACCACGGGCGGCAACCAGTCCTGCGCGAGCACTTCGGCGTGGGGGGTGGGAAGCATGGATTATTGTATTACCATTTGATATAAGAATTCTAATAACCTCATCGTTCACCACGAGTAAGGGCTATGGCCTGAGGGCGCTGACGGGCCCGATGGCCGGCCCGGCTCCGCCGCCCCACACGGGGCGGCTCCTCTTTCGCAACCTCGTCCTCGTGGTCCTGCTCGGCACCGGCCTCTACGTCCTCTTCACGCTCTACAACAAGGAAGTCTTACACGGGCTCACCTCGGAGGAGGTCCTGCTCCTCGAGGCGGGCGCGATCCTCCTCGTCGCGTTCGCCGCGGCGCGCGCGTTCACGAGCGCCTCGGACGAGGTCCTCCGGCGCCGTGGCCAAGCCCAGCACGGCGCGACGCTCCGGATCTTCCTGAACCTCATCATCGCCGTCGGCGCGATCCTCGCCCTCTTCGACCTCGCGGGAGTTTCCGCTCAGTCGATCTTCCTCGGGAGCGCGTTCGCGGGCATCGTGCTCGGGCTCGCGGCTCAGACGGTCCTCTCGAACGTCTTCGCGGGATTGCTCCTGGTCGTCGCGAACCCGTTCCGGCCCGGGGACCGCGTCAGCTTCATCTCCTCGAACTACGGCGCCCTCGCTCCGAGCTACCCCCACGAGATGGTTTACCCGGGGTACGCGGGAACGGTGGAGGATGTCAATCTGCTCTACACGATCCTCCGGCTCGACAGTGGAGGGATCGCGAAGGTCCCCAACTCGGTGGTCCTCGGAGCGCTCATCCTCCAGCCAAAGCCCGGGGGGGCGAAGCTCCACCGGATCCGGATGACCTTTCCGCTCGCCCTCGACGCAGCCGTTGTCGAATCGGCACTCTCTACCGTCGCCGAGGCGTTTCCGGCGGATGCGGCCCGTGTTCCTCCGCGGCTCGAGGTCGCCGACATCGGCATCCTGAGCTGGGACGGGGTCATCGTACTCTGGTCGACCGTGCTGGACGAAACCCTCGTTCGCGACCGCGTGATGCGCGCGGTGCTCTCCCGACTGAAGATGAACCCGCCCTCGCCGGCGCCCGCGTCGTCCCCCGCGGCGCCGAAGTGAACCCGCGACCCACCTCGGGGGCGCCCGGGCCTTTAAGTTCGGGCGGGGCTCGGACGCTCGCAGGCGTCCATGAGCCACCGCGTCACGTTGATCCCCGGGGATGGCATCGGACCCGAAGTGACCACGGCGGCCCGCCGGGTCGCGGAGGCCACCGGCGTCGGTTTCGAATGGGATGTCGTGGAAGCCGGAGAGAAGGCGATCAAGCGCAGCGGCAACCCCCTCCCCGACGAAGTGCTTGAGTCGGTCCGAACGAACGGGGTCGCGCTGAAGGGCCCGATCACCACCCCGATCGGGGGCGGGTTCCGTTCGGTGAATGTTGCCCTCCGCCAACAGCTCGACCTCTACGCGTCGGTCCGCCCGGCGCGGGCCATCGCGGGGGAGGGGACGCGGTATCCCGACACCGACCTCATCGTCGTCCGCGAGGCGACCGAGGGGCTCTACTCGGGCGTCGAGCACTGGATCGACCGCGACCATACCGCGGCCGAGTCGATCAACATCGTCACCCGAAAGGCGTCCGACCGGATCATCAAGTTCGCGTTCGAGCTCTGTCGGCGCGAGCATCGCCGGCACCTGACGTGCGTGCACAAGGCGAACATCCTGAAGACGACGGGGGCGCTCTTCCAGACCGCGTTCCGCGAGATGGCGCCGAAGTATCCCGAGATCGTCGCGGACGAGCGCCTGATCGACAACATGTGCATGCAGCTCGCGAAGAAGCCGTCCGACTACGACGTGCTCGTGACGACGAACCTCTTCGGGGACATCCTCTCCGACCTCGCGGCGGGGCTCGCGGGCGGCCTCGGGGTCGCCCCGGGCGCACTCTACGGCGACTCGCTCGCCGTCTTCGAGCCGGTGCACGGCTCGGCCCCGAAGTACGCCGGCTCGGACAAGGCGGACCCGGTCGCCGAGATCCTCTGCGTCGAGCTCATGCTCCGGTTCCTCGGCGAGACCGTCGCCGCCGACCGGGTCTTCCGCGCCGTCTGGGAGACGATCGCTGAGAAGAAGGTCGTCACCTACGACCTCGCGCTCCCCGGTTACACGCTGACCCCCGTGCCGCCGTCGACGTGCTCCGCGATGGCGGCGGAGATCGCCCGGAAGGTCCCGCTGGTCGACTTGGACACCCCGCTCCCGCGTCCCCGGGGACCGGCCCTCGGAGTCGACCCGCACCTCGATTCGTGAACGGTCCCGGACGCCTCGCCCCTCCGAGGTAGATTTAAGGCGGGTCAGGGACCCTTCTTCCTCGAGGTCGGGTGGTGGCGAGTCCGCGAGCGATCCGGATCCCGCGCTCGACCGGCGCCCCCGCCCCCCAGGAGAGCTCCTCGGCGACCCCGGTCACTGCTCCCGCTGCGACGGACGCTTCGACTCCAAGCGACGCGACGGTCGACCGACGACGAAACCAGGCGGCGACGGAGCGAGCGTATCGACTCGCGGCCATCTACCTCGGCACGCTCCTCGCCCTCTACGCGATCTTCGTCGTCCTGGACCGCACCGGGCCGGGCGGTTCGAGCGCGGCGGTCGAGACCGGACTGATCTCGTTCACCGCGATCGCCGCGGCGATCGGGGCGGCCGGCGCACTGATCGCGATCACGCCCGCACCGCGCGCGATCGAGCTGCGTCCGGCCTCGTTCGTCGTGGTGGAGTGGTGGGGGCACCGACGGACGTTCCCGCCGATCGATGAGCTCCAGGTGACCGTCCTGCGCCGCTTCCCGGCCAGCTTCCTCTCGAGCCGACCGGTGGAGTCGGTGGAGCTGGGAAGTCGCGCGACGGGACGCAAGATCTACCAGTTCGAGGCGGGGATCCTCCCCGCCCGTCGAGAACGCCCGCTCTCGATCGACGCCGAGAGCGACGCGCTCACTCGAGGAGATCCTCGAGTTCGCTCGCCACCAGCGTGAGCAGCTGGTCGAGCGACCGGTTCTTGAGCTCGGTGATCTGGCCCCCGTCGGACTCCATGCGGGCGAGGAACTCGTCCCCGTCGCGCACGAAGGATAGCGAGAGGACGTGCACGCGTCCGTCGGCACGGCGAACGACCGGAATGGACGGGGTCACCCGGGCGGCTTCGGCAGCCGGGGATTTCGGGGCGGCGGACTTCGTCTTCGCGGGCGCGGTCGACGGAGCCTTTTTCGCGAGGGGTCGTGACGGCGTCTTCGTCGCCGTCTTCCGAGGCGGAGGGCTCCGACGCGCCGACGGCTTCGCCTTCGATTTCTGACGGACGGAGGGGGGCATTCCTCGCTGCCTCGAAGCGGGCGCACCAACCCCCCCTATTTATGGATTCGGCTTCGAAAGCGCGAAAAATCGAGCCGGCGGCCGGTCGGACCCAACACCTATAGGTCGGGTCACGGCTCGGGAGTCGTCCATGAGCTCCGCCGGCGCGGGAGCGCCCGAACGACCGACGGGTCCTCGGCTTTTCGGCCCGTCGGTGCGCCCCGAGACCGTCTTCTTCCTCTTCGGGCTCGCGCTCGTCCTCGTCTTCCTCGCGCTCGAACCGTACCTCTCCTACGCGGTCTTCGGCTCGGACACGGGAGAGTACTATCACTTGACCGCGACGCTGGTCGCGACGGGTCACCTACCGGTCGGAAGCGCGTACGGCGGCTGGGGGACCGCCTATCCGGACTTCCCGGGGATCTTCCTACTCGCGGGCGCGGGCGTCGGCGCGCTCGGCCTCGACCCGTTCACGGCGCTGACGGTGATCGTCCCGGTGGTCGCGGTCCTCTCCGTCTTTCCGCTGTTTCTGCTCTTCCGCCGGCTCTACCCCCACGATACGATCGCGCTCCTCGCGGCCGCCATCGCTTCGCTCGCGATGCCCCGACTGTTCTCGATCGCGCACGCCGCCCCGCTCGCCCTCGGGGATTTCCTCTGCGTCGCGGCGCTCTGGATGCTGGTCGAGAGCCGGCGGGACTCGCGGTGGTTCCTCCCCCTTTCGCTCACGGGCGGCGCCCTGATCGTCACGCACCATCTCTCGACGTACTTCTTCGTCCTCGGGGCGCTCGGAGGACTGCTCGTCCTCGAGCTGTGGCGTCCGGGGCTCTGGAGTCGCCGGTTCCCAACCCGGGAGTTCGCCTTCCTCGGGGCGTTCCTCACCGCGACCTTCCTCTTCTGGTTCTACGGGACGACGTCGTTCGTCGCGAAGGTGATCCTCCCCGCGTTCCCGCACTCGTTCGCCGCCACGCCGGGCCTCGCCTTCGCCACGCTCGAGGCGGTCGGGCTCGTCGCCGTCGTGATCTCCGCCGTACTGGTACGCGTCCGGCGGGCGCATTTCCGTACCCAGCGGGCGTGGGTGCGGCTCCCCACCGACCGGAGCGTGCTTCGGGACTTCCTCATCATCCTCGTCGCCGTCTTCGGCGGCATCGCGCTCCTCCTCCTCGTCGCGCTCCCCGGGACCACCCAGAAGACGAGCGCGGCGGCGATCCTCTGGTTCTCGCCGGTGCTCGCCCTCGCGGTGTTCGCGGCCGGGAGCCGTAAGCAGTTGAGCCCCGCGCGACTCGGGCCGTTCGCGCTCGCGTGGATCGGCGCGCTCGCCCTCGCCGCGATCGTCGCGCTCGGGACCGGGCTCGTGCCCGGCTCCGCGCTCGGAGGGTTCGCTGCGGCGATCCCCCCCTCCCGGTTCGCCGAGTATCTGTTCCTCCCGCTCGGGCTGATGGTCGCGGTCGGCCTCGCGCGGCTCGTCGCCCGTGCGGGGGACCGCGCGGGACGCCGGGCGTTCGTCGCGGCGAGCCTCGGGGTCGTGCTCCTCCTCGCCGCGAACGCGGCCATCGTCTACCCTCCGCAAGCCGACCTGGGCGAATTCGAGGAAGGGCTCACTCACGGCGACGCCGGGCTCTGGATGTGGGTCGGGATCGCCGAGCCTCGGAGCGCGGTCGTGGCGAGCGACCATCGCCTGAGCTCGATGATCTTCGGCTTCGACGGCAATCGGGCGACGTGGGATTCGACGCCGGCACTGTTCACTGGCTCGAACTGGAGCGCGGCCGTGAGCGAGCTCCGGCATTCCGATGCGCCGAACAATCCGCTCCCGATCGACCTCGTCGCGGTCGACTCGGTGATGTACGGAGGGGTAGCGCTGAACCCCTCGAACGCCTCCCAGCCGCTCTCCGCCGCGGCGATCGCCTGGTTCGAGGGACTCCCGTTCGTCCTGCTGTATGAGAACGGCCAGGACGTGGTCTATCTGGTCGACGCGTCGCTCTTGCCGGGCGGATAGGGCCGGATCGTCCCGTCGCGCTCCCAGACCCGGATCGGCGAACGGCCCGTTCGGGCGAGCTCGCCGATCAGGCGTTCGGCCCAGGCCAGCTTCGCCAGTTTCCGGGCACGTTCCGGCTCGGTCCGCTCCTCGGCCGACCGGAAGTCGAACCCCCAGAGAAGGATCGAGGCGGCGCCCGCATCCTCCGCGAGGAAGACCGCGCGGTCACCGTCCGTGAATCCCCCCACGTTCACGAGCGTTGCCCGCGGAGGCCCGGCCCAGGTTCCGGCGAGCTCGCCGGGGAACTGAGTCACCCATTCCTCGAGTGCCCGAAGGTTGTCGCCATGGGCGTGGACGACCACCAGGCTGCCGCGCCGGTTCGCGGTGATCTCGACCGGTATCGGCCCATCGAGGTCCGTGGTGATCATCGTGGGAACGATCCCGGCGTCCACGCACTCGGCGGTCGCGCCGTCCGCGGCGATGATGGCGGGGGCGAGCCGGGTCGCGGGGAGCCGCCAGAGGGGGGGCGGTCCGCTGCGGGGGGCCGAGCCGACGACGATCACCTCGCGGCCGTGGAGGCGGGCGCGCATCCGCTCGAGCGGTTCGGAGCGGGCCGCGGGAGGGAGAAGGGCCTCGAGCCGGTGGGCGGAACGCTCTTCCCGCTCGAACGCGAAGCCGAATTCTCGCGCGATCCGCTCGTAGAACGGCGCCCAGGTCGCGTACTCCATTCTCGGGGCAGCGGACGCGGCGGACGCTTTATAATGTGGCCGCTGCTCTTCCGCCGATAGGGATTCGACGTGATGCGACCGTTGGCTCAGGAGATATTGTCTCACCTACCCGGAGATTCCAAGCGTTCTCAAGAGGCCCCGCCTCCCCCCCAGAACGATGACGCCGAGCTCGAGGCGGTGCTCGCGTCGCTGAAGACGAACATCAAGGTCGTCGGCTGTGGCGGCGGGGGTTGCAACACGATCAACCGGCTCTCCGAGGAAGGGCTGAGCGGCGCCGACATGGTCGCTTGCAACACGGACGCCCAGCACTTGCTCGCGATCCACGCCCCGAAGAAGATCCTGCTCGGACGACGGCTCACCCGCGGTCTCGGCGCGGGCGCGCTCCCTCAGGTCGGGGAGCAGGCGGCCAAGGAGGCCGAGGACGAGATCAAGAAAGCGCTCGCGAACTCGGACATGGTCTTCATCACGCTCGGTCTCGGCGGAGGAACCGGCACCGGCTCCGCGCCCGTCGTCGCCCAGGCGGCGAAGGACGCGAACGGCGGGAACCCGCTCACCATCGCCGTCTGCACGCTGCCGTTCGCTTCCGAGGGGCTCGTACGCGCCGAGAACGCGATGTGGGGACTCGAACGCCTCCGCTCCACGATCGACACCGTGATCACGATCCCGAACGACCGCCTCCTCGAGCTCGTGCCGCGCCTTCCGATCCAGACGGCGTTCAAGGTCGCGGACTCCGTCCTCGCCCGAGCGATCCGCGGGATCACCGAGATCATCACCCGGCCGGGCCTCGTCAATCTCGACTTCAACGACCTCCGCACGATCATGAAGGGCGGCGGCGTGGCCCTCATCGGGATCGGCGAGTCGGAGAGCGAGAACCGCGCCGAGGATGCGGTCCTCGAGGCGATCAATTCGCCGCTCCTCCGCGTCGACATCGCCGGGGCATCGGGCGCGCTCATCAACGTCACCGGTGGACCCGACATGACCGTCAGCGAGGCGCAGAAGGCCGCCGAGGTCGTCCAGAAGGCGATCAGCCCGACCGCCCGGATCATCTGGGGGGCCGCCGTCGACCCGACGATGCAGAGTACCATCCGGGTAATGCTGGTGGTAACCGGAGTTAAATCCCCCCAGATTTTCGGTGGGGTTGCGGCGGGTGCAGGCCCGGGCAAAAAGCCGGGGCCCGACCTCGACGTTGTACGTTAGGGATAGACCATGGCATTCCTCGACCGGGCGCGACGGGTACAGGACGGTTTCGACGGCCGTCTCCGGAACGTCGGCCACGGCAAGTACGGGCGGATCCTTCGGATGGCGCGCCGCCCGACCTCGGAGGAGTACGTCAAGGTCCTCGAGGTCACGGCGCTCGGGGCGGTCCTGATCGGGATGACGGGATTCGCGATCTACATCTTCTTCAATCAGGCCGGACCGTGGCTCTGGGCGAACTTCCTCTCGGGGATCTAGGTCGCGCGCGATCGGGGAGTCGGGGCAATGACATCGGGAGACGGCGACGGCATCGGGCTACTTTCGGGCACGCCGCCCGTCGCGCCGACGAAGAAGGCCGAGGCGACCACCACCCCGACGGTCGCCCCGCCCGTCGCGCCCGCGCCGGTTCCGCCGAAACCCCAGGTCTCCGCGGTCCTCACCCTGAAGGCGGCCGAGGACGAGGCACGGGCGGTCACCGCCGGGACCGTCACCACCCTCTCGGCGGTCCTCACGAGCAAGGCGACCGAATCGCTCACGATTCCGATCGGCATCGAGGTCGCCTACACCTCGACCTACCCCGGCGAGGGGGCGGAGTGGCCCGTCCACTGGACCCCGCCCGGCAAGCGGACGTCGACGGAGCTGTTCGCGCGAAAGATCACCCATTCGGTCACGATCCTCCCCGGGGCCGGGGTGCCCCTGTCGTTCGAGATCACGGCGCCCGTCGGGGTCCGCTACGGCGACCGCGTCGAGATCCGCCTGAGCGTCCAGGACCCGGACGGCACCGCGGCGCTTCGCGTGACGCTCGCCGCCGTGGCGCGCCAGGCCGTCCTCGCGATCAAGACCTCCCGCGGCTACGAGCGCGAGGTCGCCGACACGCTCCACGCGCGGACCGACGAGAAGGCGGACGTCGTCTTTGCCCTCCTCGTGCCGTCGTCCCTCCGCGGCTACGTCTTCGCGGAGGGAATGAGCTTCGAGGGGGTCCGCGAGATGCTGAAGGGGATCCGCAAGGCGCGGGGCCTCGTGGACGGCGAGACGACCCTCAAAGAGGTCGAACCGCTCCTCGTCCCGAAGATCACGGTCGAAGGGTTCGTCGAGGGCGCCATCGTCGAGCTTATCTCGGGGCCGTTCAAAGGAGAGAAGGCCCGGGTCAAGAAGATCGACCAGGCGAAGGAGGAGATCACCGTGGAGCTCATCGAGGCGGTCGTGCCGATCCCGGTGACGGTCCGTGGCGACCACGTCCGCATGCTCGAGAAGGGAGGCGGCAAGAGTGGCGGATGAGGTGAGCGTCCTCGTGGAGGGCGGCAAGGCAGCCGCCGGTGCCCAGCTCGGCTCGGCGCTCGGCCCCCTCGGGGTCAACGTCGGTCAGGTCGTCGCCCAGATCAACCAGGAGACGAAGCAGTTCGCCGGGATGCGCGTCCCCGTGGTCGTCAAGGTCAACCCGTCCAATCGGACGTTCACGCTCGTCGTCGGCCGACCCCCCGTCGCCGCGATGCTCCTCAAGGAGGCGGGGAAGGAGAAGGGGTCGGGCAAGGCGAAGACCGAGACCGTCGGCGACGTCTCGATGGATGCGGTCCGGCGGATCGCCGAGGCGAAGGGCGACGACATGCACGGCCGCTCCGTCGAGGAGAAGGTCAACCAGGTCATCGGGACGTGCGTCTCGCTCGGTCTCACGGTCGGCGGCCAGGACCCTCGAACGCTGTTGAAGGAGCGCGTCGCCGCTCGAGGCGCTCGATGATGGGACCCGGGGGGGCGCCCCCCGACCTCTCCAACGCCGAGATCGTCGACTACGAGACGATCGGGGGCGACGGGAAGGTCCGTCTGAAGTTGAAGGACGGCTCGATCGTCGAGATCCGCCTCGAAATCATGAACATCCTGCGCGCCGGGAGCGACCCCAACACGGGCCTACCGACCTATGTCGTCCAATCGGCCCCCCTCGTGCGCCTCGTGGAGTGCCCGAAGGAGCTGCGGAAGCCCCCGATGGGCCGGGGCTCGAAGGACCCGAAGGCGATCGCCGGTTTCGGCTGAACGCGCCCGCTCGAGGGTGCCGGATCGGACGCAGGCCGCGGCAGCTTTTCACCCTCATATAGGGCGCGGTCGACAGCGCTCCGCCCATTCTAGCGAAACCCCTATACCCCGCCAAAAATACGACTGGACATGGTCGATCTCCAAGAGACGCCCGCGGTGCCGCCCATGGACACGGGAGGCGACGAACGGTCGGGCTACTTCCTCGCCGGAGGGATGATGATCTTCCTGGGTTGGGGGCTTGGGGTCCTGCTGAACCTTGCGCTCCACATTCTCGCCCCGGCGGGCGGATTCCATATCGCGGGGATCTGGTTCGGCCACACGGTCGGCACCTACGCCTGGGCCGCGGCTGCGTTCGGTCTGATGACGGGCGGGATCGGGGTCGGATTGCTCTTCGTGGGACAGGCGACCCCCAAGGGTCGCTTGGTGCTCCCCGGCACCGATTACTAGGCGCGCAGCGTCGGCGGGCGGCCGGAGAGGCGCCGCGACGGGGGGGTGCGGGCGGCGACGGGGCTCTTCGCGTTCTTCAATCCCGCCGCGCAGTCGGCGCAGATCCGTTCGTCCGCGTCGAGGTCGGTTCGGCAGAACGTCCGCCCACAGACGGTGCAGCCGAGCGACGCGGGCAGCCCGCACTTGGCGCACGAACCTACGAGCACGTGTCTAGTTCCCTCCCGGAGAGGAACTGGTCGGCGGTAGTATCCCACTCGCCTTAAGCCCTTCGACGAACCCCTCGGCGAACTCGGCCCGGGCGACGTACCGCGCCGCACGACGGGCGGCCGGGCTCCCCGAAGCGAAGCTCACTCCGTACCCCGCGGCCCGCAACATCCCGGCGTCGTTGTCCCCGTCGCCGAGCACGACGCACTCCGCGAGGGAGATCCCGAGCGGCCGAAGCGCCCGACGGAGGGCCGTGACCTTTCCCGCGCCGGGTGCCATCAGGTGCACCGCATACCCCGTTCCGATCGCCGAGACGGCGACCCGTTGTGTGCGGAGCGCTTTGCGGATCTCCGTCAGCGGTACGCTCGGCTCGAGCGCGACCTCCGTCTCTCGCCATCGGTCGGTGAACAACGGGCGTACCGGGAGACCGGCGCGGAGCAGCGCGCGATACCCTCGGAGGGCGACGCCGCGGTCCGCGAGACGTTCGATGCGGTCCTGCCCGTCCACCCGCCGGTAGACCATCCCGCCATTCTCCGCGACGATCGGTCCCGAGAGGCCGAGCGAGCGGTGGATCGCGAGCGCGATGGGGAGGACATTCCCGGTCGCGAGAACGACCGGAATTCCGGCGGATTCGAGCCGGTGCACCACCGAGATCGCGCGAGGGTCGAGGCGGCGATCCGCGTTCGTGAGCGTGCCGTCGATGTCCGTCACGACCGCCCGGAATCGACGCGTCGGAGGGCGCGGCGTTCGAGCGGAGCGGCGGGCGGTCAACGATCGCACCTTCCTATGGGGCGGGGTCCTCCCGGCGTCGCGCGATCGAGCGGCGGAGGACCTCGGCCACCTCTTGGCCATCGCGGCGGCCACGGACCTCGCGCATGACGTCGCCCATGAGCGGAGAGAACGCCTCGTCGCCCCGGTCTCGAACGAGCGGTTCGTTCGCCGAAACCACGCGTTCCACGATCGCGGCGAGCTCCGCCGCGGTGAACCCCGAGAGGCCGGCGCGGGCGACCGCGGTGGCGACGTCCGGTGCTCCCTTCGCGAGCTCGGCGAGCACGTTCGGGATCCCCTCCTTCGCGAAGTCGCCGCGCTCCGCCGACTTCAGGAGCTCGTCGAGGAGCCGAAGCGGGAACTCTCGTTCCGGTTCCCCCTCTCCGTGCGGGACGGCCGGAAGGTCCTGGATCAGCAGGCGCGCCACCATCGGGGCCGTATGTCCGCGGCCGACCAGCTCCTCGAAGGTTTCGGCGTAGCCTCCCGCGACCAGCTGTAGAACGACCTCGTTCGCGATACCGGTCTCCCGGGCGAGACGCTCTCGGAGCGCCGAAGGCCGTTCGGGCAACCGACCCGAAAGCCGAGTGAGATGAGCGGCGTCCACCGGGATCGGCGCGATGTCGGTCTCGGGGTACATCCGCTCTCGACCGGGGAGGGGTCGAGAGTACCGGGTCCGACCGTCGGGCAGTGGGTCCCGGGTCTCCGCGGGGATTCCCTCGATCGCATCCTCGGCGCGGGCCGCCACTCGAAGGAGCGCGGCCTCCGCCTTCGTGGGGTCCGGGTCGGTCACCAGCACGAAGGCGTCCGAGGAGCTGAGTCCCAGCTCGTGTCGGACCCGGTCGACGTCCGCCGTTTCGATCCCATACGCCGGCAGCTCGTCCGAATGCAGCAGGCCCCGGACCCCCACCCCTCTCGCTTGGTCGGCCAGCTCTCGCCCAAGGCGTTCCTCGGACCCCTCGGGCGCGCGGAGGAGCCCGGAGAAACCGCGCAGCCGCAAGGCGAGGATCGGTCCACCTTTTCGGGCACGAGCCGACAAGGGACCCGAGGGTACCGACGAAAGGAGGTTCGTCAGGTCTTCCACGTCAACGGACGGGGCGGGCACCCGGCGGCGGACGAGCTCGTCCCGAACACCCAAGAGCACGCGCTGGCGGTCGACCTCGCGATCGACGTACTCCTCGATCTTGCGGAGCTCTTGCACGCCCTTGATCTCGATCCGACGCCCCCCCTCGATCGAGACGTTGAGGTCCTCGCGCACCGTACCGATCCCGCGGCGGGCGCGTCGCGTCGCCCGGACGAGCGCGCCGATCTCTTCCGCGACGGCCCGGGCTTCCGCTCCCTCCTGGATCTCCGGGCCCGTCGCGATCTCGACGAGCGGGATCCCGAGACGGTCGAGACGGTAGGTGACCTCCCCGGCCCCGTCCTGGACCTTCCGGGCGGCGTCCTCCTCGAGGCAGATCGAGAGGATCGAGTAGCGTTTCCCCCGGAGCTCGAGGTGGCCGTCCGTGGCGACGAGCGCGGTGCGCTGGAAGCCGGTGGTGTTCGAGCCGTCGACCACGATCTTGCGCATCACGATGATCTCGTCCACGGGACGCGCTCCGAGGAGGAGGGTGAGGGTGAGGGCGACATCGAGCGCCGCGGGATTCAACGGGTGCGGAGGCTCCTCGTCCATCTCGACGAGACAGTTCGAGGGACCGACCTCGTAGCGGTAGCGTAGCGCCCGGGACGCTTGGAACGCCGCGGCGGGGTCGACCACGCGGTTCTCACCGCTCGAGGGCCGAAGGTAGCGCGAGAACGACCCCGAGGTCTCCTCGGAGAGTTCGCTCGGACAGTCGCAGAAGAGCTTCCCCGTCGCGAGCTGCTGGTGGACCTCGAGCCCGACCTTCACGGGTCCCCCTTCGAGAGATGTCGCCAGTGGAATTCCCCGGCGACATCGGAGAGGAGGAGCGCCTCGACCGCTCGCGGTTCGGTGGAACGGCCCAGCGCCCAGAGGAGCTTTGCGTAGGCGACCTCGGGGAGGAGGTCACCGAGGTAGAGCACGCCGGCCCGCTGGAGGTCGCGTCCGGTCGCGTAGACGAACGGGTCCACGTTCCCTTCGAGGCACTGCGTCGTCATCGCGACGACCTGACCCCCCTCGACCGCGCGTCGGATCCATTCGAGGTGCACGGAGCCGACGTGGCCGAGTCCCGTGCCGGCGATCACGAGCCCCGCGAGACCTTGGGTGAACGCCTGCGCTCGCTCCGGGGACATCCCCGGATAAATCCAGAGCAATCCACCGTTCGGCGCGAGTCGCCCGTCCACGCGCGGAGGACCGGCGGCCGGTGCGCGCACCGGGATCTCGAAGTGGACCCCGTGCGCATCGACGAACCCGAGGGGGGGACCGTTCCGGCTCTGGAAGGCGTCGCGTCGGCTCGAGTGCATCTTGCGGACCCAGGTCCCGCGGTGAACCGCGTACCGACCGTCCGAGAGCCCGGCATGCATCACGACGACGACCTCGCCGATCTTCGCGTCGCGCGCGACCTGGACCGCGGCGGCGAGGTTCGACGAACCGTCCGAGGACGGTCGGTCAGGGGAGCGCTGGGCCCCGACGAGGACGACCGGGCCCGGAAGGTCCACGAGCAGAAAACTCAACGCGGCCGCAGTAAACGCGAGCGTGTCCGTTCCGTGAGCGATCACTACGCCCCGCGCGCCGTCCTGGATCGCCCGGACGACCTTTTCGGCGAGGAGCACCCAGTCATCGGGAACGATGTCCTCGCTGAGGCGATCCATCACCGGGATTACCCGGACCGGGCCCCCGACCTGGAGTTCCGGATAAAAGGAAAGGAGCTCGCGCTCCTCCTTCACGGGTCGCACGCCGCCCGTCTCGTAATCTACGCGCGACGCGATCGTGCCCCCCGAGGTCAGCAGGGCGACCCACGGGGCCCCCTCGGAACGCAGAGGGGCGGCCTCAGGCGCGACCGCCGGGCGTCGGCGCGGCTCTCCGGGAGCTGGCTCGAGGAGACGAAATCGAAACGACGGCTCGACCCGGATGCCGACGTTGTACCCCGATTCGAGTTTCAGCTGAACGACGCGCTCGCCCGTCGATTCCTGCCGCGGCACGATCGTTCCGGTCCACTGTTGACCCTGGCCGTCCGAGATCTCGACCCGACGACCCATCGGGAGTCCGCGCAGCGTTTCCCAGGGGTCCCCGTCATTGGCACCGGCCATGGAACGCGCAGAATGCTCCCGAGCGCCGAGGAGACGCGCCGGCATTTAAGGCTCGCACGACGGAGGAACGGCGCGGCTCCGCGCTTTTATACGAATCCTTCCTCGGCGCGCCGCGGTCGCACGTACGCGCGGATGCCCGTGTGGGGTAGCTACGGGCCGGGCCCCTGCCCGACCTGCTGCAATGGATTATCCTAGAGGCCTGCGGAGCCTCAGACCTGGGTTCGAATCCCAGCACGGGCGTTTCATCTGGAGGTCCGGGAAATCGATTCGCGCGCAACAAATGGAGGCCCGCGGTCCAAAGGGGATACCTCCGGGTCGCTTTCGGTGGAAGATTGAGAGACTTCGGAGTACGCGCCCCCGGTGAGCCCAGTGAGCGCGCGTTGAACGGCATCCCAGGGGGGCTGTCCGGGTCCCACTCCGGGTAGAGTGCTCCCGAACGGCAGATTCCCTGACGTGCCCGTTGATCGTCGGGAGGTCGCCGGTTCAAATCCGGTCGAGCCCAGGGAGCCGTAGCTTCCCAGGCCGAGAGAGCGGGGGCGATCGCCCCGCTCTACTTTCCCTTCTGGGTCGGCGTGAGCGATGCGGCGCAATTGGGGCAGAACTTCGAGCCTGCCGGCGCCATCTCGTGACACGATGGGCAGACGACTCCGCCCTTCGGCTGGCGGGAGAGTCGGCGAACTCCAACGCCCGTCCAGATCACTCCGACGGCGATCGTCACGAGTAGCGCCAACACGACGATCGCCCCGATGAGGCCGTAGTCGAGCAACGGGCCCAGGGACGAAAGATTGAACCCGGAATTATTGCCGCTGTTGTTGTTGTTGCTGTTGTTTCCGCTCCCTCCTCCGTTCCCGTTGCCATTGTTAGAGTTGACCGTCAAGGTCGTGGATTGCGACGCCTTGTCCGTTGGGGTCGCGCTGTCGAGAACATCGAGGTGAACAGTGTACATCCCCGTGCTCGTGGGACTGCAATGGAACATGGTCGTCGTGTTCGAGGTCACGTACGGGTTGGTGGGCGGCCCGCACCCCGGAGCGCTGTTGTTGAGCCAGAGATCGAAGGGGGCTGTCCCGCCCGAGAGGGAGATGGTGCCTTGGGTCTCGGTATCCACCGACAAAGAGCTCGGGGAGAACGAGAACTGAGTGATCATCAGCGACCCCGCCGATGGGGTCAAGGTAGTGAGGGCGGCGGTCGGCGGACGACTCGCCGAACCGCTCGCTCCTGAGACGATTCCCAGCAGGAGGAGGGCACCGATCCCCATCACGAAAGCTGCCCGGCCCACTCGGAAGTTCTCACCCAAACGAATACGCATTAATGCGTATTGCGATGGACAGGTATCTATACGTTTGCCCGGCCGGCCGAAGATCCCCGGCTCCTTCGGAGCATAGCTGTAGGGGCGGCGCGCGGCTCCTTCGTAATCGCCAGGAAGCCCGATGGAACGAGACCTTCGCGCTCAGGCGGAGAACGGCGTGGGTCGCATCGCGGTCTCGAGCAGCTTCCTCTCGATGATCGCGATCGCCTCGGAGACCGCCGACTTGCTGCGGTTGAGGCGGCGCGCGAGGTCCGTGAGCGTGATCCCGCGGGGGACGGCGAAGTACCCGGCGGCCATCGCCTGGGTCAAGAGCTGGTGTTGAGAGTCCGTGAGCACCGGTAGGTGAGTCCTCAGCGGGCGACGGCGGATCGAGACGACTTGAAAGCTCGGGTCGGCTCTCTCCGCGTACTGCAGGACGCTCTGGAACTCCGAGCGTCGGGCCGCGACCTCCCAGCGGATGCTCCCCGACTGGACCCGCAAGGGGAACTGGATCGGGATGCCGAGCTTTCGATAGAGGTAGATGATCGGAGGGTTTCGATAATTGATCCGATAGAGACAGCCGTCGCCGACCTCGGCGAGACTGTCGACCTTCAGCACGTCGGGATAGCTCGAGATCTCGCGAGTCCAACCCCCGGGCGGCGCTCCGTTAATCCAGTGGTCGGAGACGGATTCGTCTTTGCTCACGTCGGAGCGGTTCAGGATCTCGAGCACGATGTGGGGATGGGCCATCGTGAACGCCCCGGTCCAGATCCCCTTCGGGACCCGAACGTGCAGCGTGGCGAGAAGGAGCCGGTCCCCCTCGACCTCGTCGTCCGCGGATCGCAGGTTCCGGAAGCGGGCAGCGGACGGGTCAGTCCCGTCGACGAATGGTCGCCCCCGCGTTCCGCTCCGGACCGACTTACGACCGGCGCCCGAAAGCGGGGTGGTCGTCTCGTTCCGTCCCCGCGGTCCGGCCATCGCCGGCGTATCGAGACGGGAGTATAAGCAAGGGCCGGAGGGCGGGGCAAGGTGTCCGGACAAGGGAAAACGCCTCGAAGGGGCACCCGAACCCGTTCGGAAGGCCGAAGTCGTTCGGGACTCCATCTTGAGTCGGGGAGTGAATGGGCGGAGTGGACCCGGTCGCCGGTATCACGATGTCGAACGAACCTCGCCTACCCACCTCGCCTGTTGCCGACTCCGATCGGCCGGCGCGCGCCCCCACCGGTCGACGGGACCCTCCGGGTCGCCGCCTCGGACTTCCGTACAAGATCCCTTCTCCTCATCAGCCACCTCGTACTCGCCCGACGGCCGCGTCGCCCGACCCCGGATTTCCCGAGTGCCTCTTCGAAGGGCCGCGGTCCGTGCTCGTCTACGGTGCCTCTCGGGCGCTGGTGAATCTCGCACTGTTCGGGCTCGCCGAAGCGACGTCCCCGTGCTTTCAATGGGTCGACATCGGGGTGCCGGGCGAGGTGCGTCCGGAACTCGACCCGGTGAGCCTCGGATGGGTGCCGCAGGACCGGCTCTGGTCGATCGGCCACCCCGAGAACCTTCGTCCGGACAACATGAGCGCCAACCTCGCGCTCTTCGCGCTGATCCGGTCCGATGAACCGACGGCCGTCGTCACCCAACTCACGGAATTCTTGCGACTGCCCGAGACCTCGCAGCGGATCCTCGCCACCGCACCCGCCGACGGGCGACCGGGCGTGGTCGCGGTCGCGAACGCGCAACGCGTTATGGCCACGTTCGGCGCGAGCCAGGTCCCGCCGATCCTCAAGGTCCACCTCAACGCGGGCTTCTCGGTCTATGTGGGGTTCGCGGACGACCCGGGTAGTGGTCGGGACGTCTTCGATTTCATCTTTCGAGTGAACTCCGACCACCTCTCCGACTGGACCGGGGCGTCCATCACCTGTGAGAAGGGAGTAAAGTCGGGGGCGCTCCGCGAGGGCGAATCGCTCCCGCTCGAGGAGATCCCTCTCATGGCGGCGCTTCTCACGCGCAGCCCCCAACGCGCGTAGCCGACGCGCCTTTATTCGGCGACCGGCTCCGCCGTCGGGCATGCCCGAAGATAACGTTCTCGAACTGCGCCTCGAGGCGTACGCGGACGGGGCGCTCCCACCGGCGCTGGTCGAACGGATCGGTGCGGTGCTCGCCCAGCGGTGGCCCGAGACCTGGGACGTCAAAGTGCCCGCGCGACCGACGCGCGAACACCCGGCCGAATGGCGGGCGGTCGTCCCCCTCCCGGCGGGCGCAACGGCGGAGTCCCTTCACGCGACGATCGAGGCGGACGTCCTCGCGCTCGACCCCGCTCGGTCCCTTCATTTCCGGACCCGATGGTCGTTCCAGGAGTCGCCGAATCACCAGGAAGTCTACGAAGTGCGCTGGGAGCCCGGCGCTCGGTGACCGCGGGGATGCTCTTCGCCGCCCTCGCGTAGAGGCAAAGTACACCCCACGATTCGCTCCGGACGACCTCGTATGCCGGCCCGGGAAGTTGCCGCGCAGTTCGACGAGATCTCCCCCGTGTACGACGAGACGCGCGAGCCGCTGGACGGACCGACGGTCGACGCGCTCGCGGAGGCGTTACGGCGAGCGGGCGCGGTGCGCGTGCTCGAGGTCGGGGTGGGCACCGGACGCGTCGCGAAACCGCTGCTCGAGCGCGGCATCGAGCTCACCGGTGTGGACCCGTCGCGCGGAATGCTGAGCCGCGCCCGGTCGAAGGGACTCCCCCGCCTCGTGCGGGGGAGCGGCTATCGCCTCCCGTTCCGCGACGGGGCGTTCGACGCATCGCTCTTCGTCCACGTCCTCCATGTCCTGGACGACCCCCGGCGGGCGATCGACGAGGGCCGTCGGGTCGGCCGGGTCGGCGCGCTCGCCCTGGTGCATCCGAGGAAGAGCGGGGAGGACCCGGGGGCGTCGCGAGGGGACCAGCCGCGTCACCTGATCCGCGACATCCTCGCCGAGCAGGGGTACCCGGTTCCCCCGTCCCGGACGGCCCCGTGGATGAAAGAGCAGGATTTCCTCACCCGGTTCCCGCCGGACGAACTCCGGGTCGTGAGCGAGAAGGACGTGACCGAGTCGCTGCGCTCGCGGATCGACCGCCTCGCGAAGCGCGGCCAACGCCACCTGCTCACGGTTCCACCGGACGTGATGCGGCGCGCGGTCGAGACGGCCCGCGAGCGCGTGGGGGACCGGACCTTCACCTACCACCGCGTGGAAGCGCTCGCCGCGTGGACCTCCGACCGACCGAGCCCGGCGGCGGGAACGGCCTAAGCCCGCTCGGCCCTACTTCGCGAAGCGGTGCTCCATCACGTACGGCAGCACGCCGCCTGCCCGGTAGTACTCGAGCTCCGTCGCGGAGTGGAGCTCGCACCGAGCGTGGAAGGTGACCGCGCTCCCGTCGTCTTTCGTCGCGACAACCTCGACGGCGCCTCGCGGCGCGAGCGTTCGTTCCGGAAGGCGAAGCTCGAACGATTCGCGTCCCGAGAGTCCGAGCACCTTCCACCCGTGGTCCTTCGGGAACGTGAGGGGCAGGACGCCCATCTCGATGAGGTTGCTCCGGTGGATCCGTTCGAAGCTCTCCGCGAGGACCGCTCCGACGCCCAGTAGACGCGGGCCCTTGGCCGCCCAGTCGCGAGAGCTCCCCTGCCCGTACCCCTGTCCCGCGAGAACGACGAGCGGCGTTCCCTCCTTCTGGTATTGCTGCGATACTGCGAACACGGTCGAGACCTCCCCGTCCGGGAGGTGGGCCGTGAACCCGCCCTCTTTCGGGGCAGCGAGTTCGTTGCGGAGCCGGATGTTCGCGAACGTGCCGCGGATCATCACCTCGTGGTGTCCTCGCCGCGTCCCGTAGGTGTTGAACTCGGAGACCGGTACGCCGCGGGAGATCAGCCACTGCCCGGCCGGCGTGCTCTCGGGGATCTCTCCCGCGGGGGAAATGTGGTCGGTCGACACCCGGTCCCCCAGGACGACGAGCGCGCGCGCCCCGCGCACGAGGAGCCCCTCTCGCGGAAGCCACGGCGCGGGGAGCTTCAAGTACGGCGCCTCCGCGAGGTAGGTCGATGCCGCGCTCCACGGGTACTCCCGGCTTTTCGGGACGTTCAGCGCCTCCCAGTGCGCGTCGCCGACCTCGATGTCGCGGTATTTCTCGCGGAACATCCCGGGCTCGAGGCTCGCTTCCACGATCTCGCGGATCTCGTTCGGGGTGGGCCAGAGGTCCTTGAGGAAGATCGGCGTCCCGTCCGGACGCTTTCCGAGCGGCTGGCGGGTGAGGTCGACGTCCATCCGGCCCGCGAGCGCGTACGCCACCACGAGCATCGGCGAGGCGAGGTAGGCGGCTCGCGTGTCGATGTTGATCCGCGCGTCGAAGTTCCGGTTGCCGCTCAGCACCGCCGCGACGTAGAGGTCGTTCTCCCGCACTTGCTTCGATACGGCGGGGATCAGCGGCCCGGAGTTCCCGATGCAGGTCGTGCAGCCGAACCCGACCACGGCGAAGCCCAGCTGGGCGAGCGGGGCGAGCAGGTTCGCGCGCTCGAGGTACGAGGTGACGACCTTCGACCCCGGGGCGAGCGAGGTCTTCACGTGCGGCGGGACCGCGAGGCCGAGGTCGAGCGCCTTTCGCGCGATGAGGCCCGCGCCGACCATCACGTTCGGGTTGGAGGTGTTCGTGCAGCTCGTGATCGCCGCGATGACCACGGAACCGTCGCCGACGGGGGTCGAGTCGGCCGCCGCGCGGGTCTTCGCCGGATGGTCCTTCCGATACGCTTCGAGCGCGCGCTGGAACGAGAGCGGCGCATCGCCCAACGTGACGCGTTCGTCCGGGTTCCGCGGACCGGCGAGGGACGGAACGATGCTCGCGAGGTCGATGGAGATCCTTTCGTCGTAATCGATCGATCCGGGTTCGGGAGAGCCCCAGAGTCCGGTCGCCCGGGCGTACGCCTCGACCCGCGCGACGAGCGCCGGGTCGCGGCCCGTGCCGCGGAGATACGCCGTGGTCGCCTCATCGATGGGGAAGAGCGCCGCGGTCGCGCCGTACTCGGGGCACATGTTCGAGACCGTCGCGCGGTCCGCGACCGTGAGGTTCGCGACGCCGGGACCGTAGAATTCCACGAACCGGTCGACGACCCCCTTCTCCCGGAGCTGGCGGGTCACGGTGAGCACGAGGTCGGTCGCGGTCGCGCCCTGGGGGAGGGAACCGGTGAGCTCCACACCGACCACGACCGGACGCGGCAGGAAGTACGGCTCTCCGAGCATCACGGCCTCGGCCTCGATCCCGCCGACGCCAAAGCCGAGGACGGAGACGCCGTTCACCATCGTGGTGTGGGAGTCGGTACCGATGACGGTGTCCGGGAACGCGACCGCTCCGCCGTTCTCGTTGCGGCGCGAGACGACCGTCGCGAGGTACTCGAGGTTGACCTGGTGGCAGATCCCGTTCCCCGGCGGGACGATGCGCGAGTTCGCATACGCGCCTTTCGCCCAACGAAGGAAGAGGTACCGCTCGTGGTTCCGCTCGTACTCTCGGTCGAGGTTGATCGTCAGCGAGCGGGGGGACCCGAAGCTGTCGACCTGGACGGAGTGGTCGACGATGAGGTCGACCGGCACGATTGGGTTCACCCGTTCGCTCGGGATCCCTCGCGCGACCGCGGCACTCCGCAGCACCGAAAGGTCGACGATGACGGGGACACCGGTGAAATCCTGGAGGAGGACGCGTTCCGGATAGAACGGGAATTCGGCCTCTTCCGAGACCGCCTCGCCGTTCGCGAGGGCAACGATCGTGGGGAGGTCGGCACGGGCGGGGTCGTAGTGGCGAACGACGTTCTCGAGGAGGACCCGGACGGTCTGCGGCCGACGCGCGTATTTCTTGGGGTCGACGCCCCGGACCCGTTCCGGGTGGTAGACCAGCGCCGTGTCGGTACCGAGGCGCGTCGATTCCGCGGCTCCGAGGCGATCGGGCGAGCTCATGCTCGTGGCAGTCAGCGCGAGTTCTTGGGCTCTTTGGCGGGTGCGGGCCGTGGACGACGCGGGGGCTACGCGGACTTCACGAGCACGCTCGCGAGTACCGCCGCGAACCCCGCGGCCATCGCCCCGCACGCCCCGACGTCCGCCATCACGGGGTCGTCGATCGTGAGGTAGATCCCGATCCACAGCACCCCGGCGACCACCGAGATGAGGAGAAAGCCAACCCCGAGCAGGAGGTACGTCCGGGACCGACCCGACCGGTACGCTCGGAGCGCCACGAGGGAGATGGCGACCCCGAGCACGACGATGACGACCCAGAGCAGATAGGCCAGCCCGGCGAGAAGGTACGTCATGGTCGGCCGGCCTCCTTGCGCACGTCGCGCCACATCTCCTTCAGGCGTTCTGCGGCGAGGTCACGGAATCGAACATCGATCCGCAGCCGCGCGCCGCGCATCTCCACCTTGAGCTCGTCGAGCAGGCTCCGGTAGAGCTCGACGCGCTTCCCGTCCGACGAGATCACGCTCCGCTGTACGCCCACCAATCCGATCTCGCCGAGCTCGTGCAGCTTCCGGTACAGGGTGCTCTGCGGGATCCGGTTCAGCGCCTGGATCTCCTGGGCGGAGCGCGGCGATTCGTTGAGCATCAAGAGGATCTCCCGCGACCATCGGTCGCCGAGCGCTTCAAGGATCCGTTCCTTCCGGTCGGGCGGGCGGGCCGTCGCGTCGCCGTTCGCAGGCTCCGCCGGCCCCGCATCCGCGGTCCCATCGCTGGAGGCGCGCGCGGTGGACGTATCGCCTCGGCCGTTTCCCATGAGTGAGAATCACTCCCGAGAATCGGGTCGGGACGCATAGCGGGGCACGCCCTTCCCTCGAGCGATGTCGGAGCGCGCATCCGAAGCATCCACGGAGGGGAGCGGCCGCCCGCGAGCGCCACGGCCGGTATCGGTCCCCGTGAGCGCGATCGTGGTACCCCCTTTCCGGACGTCCGAGCCGCTCCCGCATCGAGGGGAGGGTCGGCTTTACTCTTTCTCCGGAGAATCGACGGCGCACCGGTTCCGCCCCGTCTCCCCGTTCCGACTGCCGGCCGAGATCGAGGTGTCGCTGTGGGAACCGCGACCCTTCTTGCCGATCCCTCCCCGACACGCGCGCGCCCCGGCCGATCCGGACGGCTAGTGCCGCGTCCACCAGCGGTGTGCGGGACGTGAGTTGGTCACGCAGTGGATCCGATTGAGCCGACGGATCGCGAGGCGGAGGGCCTCCCTTGCTTCGTCCCAATCGGTGTAGGTCGACCCGGTG
>JBAUZT010000013.1:0-186746 GCA_049585415.1 Thermoplasmata archaeon
CGGACAAACCCGACGATTCCTTCGACGCTCAACCTGGTCCGCAGCTCGAGTTTCAGTAGTCTCGGCATACTAGCTCTGTAAGAGCAGTACGCCGGATAAATCTATGTCATACTTTTCACACAGTCTCGACCGGGATTCGAAGCGCCCCTTCCCCATCCCTATCCGTGGACGGAACCGGGCGCCTTTCAGTCGGAACGCACGACCTCCTCGCCCGCCATCCCTTGGGTTGGATTCGAACCCATTCGCAGGCAAATCCCCTCGGGCCCGTCGAGACCCACGCGGAGCGGAAAGCCGACTCCGGATCGGGGTCGCGCCGAGGCTCACTTCAACGATTCCTTCGTACCGGCGTGGAGATCTCTCGCCGGACTCCACCGGTCGAACACTTCGGGGTCGACGGCCGGCGTACCGTGCGTGGCGAGTGAGGCGAGGTTCATCCCGACGCCGGGACCCAGCATGAATCCCTGCCCACACATCCCGATCCCGAGGAGCAATCCCTCCATGTTCGGCGCCTTCCCGACGATCGGGTTACCGTCGGGGGTCATCGGGTACAGCCCTCGCCAGACACGACGGATCGTCAGGTTCTTCAGTCGGGGGATCAGGTTGACCAGGCGCGCCGCGACGATCGGCATGAACTCGAAGGTCGAGGTCCGGTTCTCGCCGGAGAACGGGACCTTGGGGGTGTAGCAGAAGATGATCTGTCCGTCCGAGTCCTGACCGAAGTAGAAGTTGACCGTCTTCCCCTCGGGACCGGGGCGAAGGTCCACGACCAGGGGGTCGAGAAACTCCCGAACCGGCGCCGAGATCCCGGCCTCGTGGCTCTCGGGCAGCACGGGGAAGTCGAGACCCGCCATCCGACAGATGCGGCTCGCGTGGGCGCCGGCCGCATTGATCACGATGGGGGCACGGTACTCCTCCCGGTCCGTCCGCACGCCGGTCACCGTGTGGTCTTCCATGACGAACGACAGGACCGATTCGCGGTACCGGTACTCCGCGTGAAGCCGAACGGCCTCGTTCGTGAACGATTCTGACGCCCGTAGCGGGCTCACCTGACCGTCCTCGGGCGAGTAGGTCCCGCCCCGGAGCCCGTTCGGATTGATCCCGGGCACGACGCGCTCGATCCCTTCGGCGCTCAGCCAGTCGATGTTGAGATGGTAGCCCTTCTGGATCGGCAAGAGCTTCCGAAGAGTGGATTCGACGTTCTCGTCGAACGCCGGGAAGCAGTATCCGCCCTGCTTCCAGCCGATGTCCGTTCCCGTCAAGCCCTTCCAGTGGGCGAAGATGTCGAGGCTCTGCCGGGCGACCTGGATCTTCGCCGGGTCGGAGTGGGTGGCACGCACTCCCCCGATCGCCGCCTTGTTCTGACCCTGTCCCGAGGACGATAGCTCGTCGAGAACGAGGACCCGAAATCCCTCGCGCGCGAGGAAGTACGCCGTGGGGTTGCCGACCGAACCCGCGCCGATGACGATGGCGTCAAACTCCGGATGCGCCATGGTCCACCGCCAGAAACGCTTCGATCGGAACTTCCTGAGTGAAGGGGCGGCGGACCGGAGGCGTCACGGTCCGCGCGCCCACGCCCATCTCTCGGAAGACCCGAAGGATCAGTTCGTCGCACGTCTTTCCCCCGCAGGGTCCCATCCCGCTGCGGAGGCCCGCCTTCACGGCGTTGAGGTCCCGCGTACCGGTCGCCCGGAGGTACTCGATGACCGCGGCCTTGGTCACGCGTTCGCACCGGCACATGACGGTCTCCGCGTCATTCGTCGGGGGGATCCCCTCGACGTGGACCAGTGGCTCGGGCGCTCGTATCCGGACCCCCGCGACGCGGTCGGCTTCCGACGCGGCCACCTCGAGAACCAGCATGCGGCGGCGATGGAGGGCCCGACCCGAGAGGATCCGGATCACCTTCCCGCTCCCCACCGGCTCGCCTTCCGCCCCGGTGGTCGGGACGGTCTGGCCGGGTTCCACGAGCCCCTCCGGCATCTCCCACGGCACGGTCACCTTCGCCCGAGCGCCGGTGCCGTCGTACCGCCGGTCCACCAGGGAGATCGCGAGCCCCGGGCAGACGGCCAGGCACTTGAGGCACCCCACACAGTCTCCGACGAGTCTCGGCCGCCCGAGGAGGTTCCCTTCCGGGATGAGGATGCTGTCCTTGGGGCAGACCGTGGTACAGGGGTTGCAGGGAATCTCCTGTGCGCAACGGATGACCGGATAGACCGCCACGTCCGTCGGCGGGGGGTACGAACCGACTACCGGGCCCGGATGCGAGGCCAAGAGGGTCCCCATCGTACGCCATTCCTCGGGGACCTCGACGGGGAGGCCCAGGTCGTGAAGGATGGTGCGCGCCACGATCTTCCCCGAGAACATCGCCGCGGACGCTTCCGCGATCTCGTGCGCATCACCGGCCGAGTAGACCCGCAGGCCGAGCCGGAGTCCCTCCTCGAACAGTTCGTTCACCGGAGAGAGCCCGACGGCGACGAGCACCGTGTCGACATCGAAGGCCACTTCCGTGCCGTCGATCGGACGCAGCTGGTCGTCGACGCGCGCCGCGATCACTCGCTTGACGTGGTCCGTCCCCTGCGCGCAGAGCACGGTGGTCGAAGTGTAGACCGGAACCCCCAGTCGCAGGATCTTGTCCCGATGAACCCGGTATCCGCCGACCTGCGGTAGGATCTCGACCACCGCGACCACGTCCACGCCCGCCTGGAGTGCCTGGTAGGCGACGATCAGGCCGACGTTGCCGCCGCCGACGATGAGCAGTCGCTCCGACGGTTTGACGAGGTCGCGGTTGACGAGCGTCTGGAAGGCGCCGCCCCCGTAGACGCCCGGAAGGTCCGCACCGGGGAACGCCAGGGCCCGCTCGCGGGCGCCGGCGGCCACGAGGAGCGCTCGCGGCTTCACTACGGTGAAGCGACCTTGCCTCACGACGCCCACTTCACCGCCTTGGAAGACTCCCACGACCGGAGAGTCGGTCCAGACGTCGACCCCTGGCTGGGCTCGGACCTGCTCCTCGAGCAATCGTCCGATCTCCATTCCGCGCTGGCCGGCGTAGCAGTTGGCGACCGAGCCGAAGAAGTTGTGCGTCTGCAGGCTCAGCTTCCCGCCGAGCGATGGTTTGTCGTCGCAGAGGGTGACGCGGACCCCGTGGGCGGCCAGTTCGGCGGCCGCCGTCAGGCCAGCCGGTCCCCCTCCGACGATCAGTACGTCGGTTTCCACTTGCCGGATCTGAGGGATCACCCTCACGGGGACGTCGTCCGCTGCCAGTTCCGGATCGCCGATGAGCGATTGGACCTGCATGCCGGGCCGGACGGGCGTGATGCAGGCCTTGACGGCGCGGCCATCGGCTACGACGAGACACTGCGCACATTGACCGTTGGCACAGAAAATCCCCTGAGGGGCCCCATCCCGTCGGTGCCGCCCGAAGACGTGGATGCCGTTCGCGAAGAGGGCCGACGAGATCATCTCGGCCGTTCGCGCGGTCAAGACCTTGCCATCGAACGTGAAATCCACCACCTCCGGGTGGAGGGGGACCTCCAGGACCGGATGCCGTTCGAGCCTCGCGATGGCCATTGCCGCCCTCTCAGTGGGGTGAGGTGGGGGGGCAGTCTTGAACTCTGCATCAACGAGAATTGACGATAGGGTTAGTACGGCCTCGCGCTTCGGCCGCCCATGAGCTGGAACGCGGACCGCCCGGTCAACGACGTCAACACCATTCGCTCGTACGGACCGAATTCTCCCGACCGCAAGAGGCTCGAGGAGGAACTGGCCGCGATGGGCCGTACCTCCCTCGAAATCCCCTTGGTCCTGGGTGGCCGGGAGGTTCGCACGGGGACGGTCGTCGAGGTTCCTCGTCCCGACGATAAGGGGGTCATCCTCGCCCGGGCGCACCTCGCGGGTCCGGACGAGCTACGCCAGGCCGTGGAGGCCGCGCTCTCCGCACGAGAGGCCTGGGCCCGGAGGGACTGGTACCACAGGGCCGCCGTTTTTGTGCGGGCGGCGACGCTGCTCGCGGGCCCGCGACGGACGCGGAACATCGCGGCCATCATGCTCAACCATTCGAAGAACCCGTACGAGGCGGAGATCGACCTCGCCGAGCTCGTGGATTTCTGGAATTTTAACGCCTATTTCGCACGGCAGATCTACGAGATGCAACCCAACCAGTTCCCGGGAGAGACCAATCGATTCGATTGGCGCCCGCTCGAGGGGTTCGTCCTCGCCATCCCCCCGTTCAACTTCTACTCGATCGCGGGCAACCTGCCGACGGCCCCCGCCATGGTCGGCAACGTCGCCCTCTGGAAACCCGCGCGGTCGGTGATCTTCTCGAACTACGAGATCTTCAAGGTCTTGGTCGAAGCCGGCCTACCGGCCGGAGTCATCAACTTCGTCCCCTTCTCGAGCCAGCACGCGAATGTCCTGTTGGACCATCGCGACCTGGCGGGCATCCACTTCACGGGGAGCTACGAGACCCTCGTGCAGGTCTGGAAGCGGGTGGGCGAGAACCTCGAGCGGTATCGCAACTTCCCACGGATCGTGGGGGAGACGGGAGGCAAGGACTTCATCTTCATGCACCCGTCGGCAGACCTCGGGGGAACGGTGGTCAATCTGATCCGAGGAGCCTTCGAGTACCAGGGCCAGAAATGCTCCGCATGCTCGCGGGCCTACGTGCCCGCGAGCCGGTGGCCCCAGGTCGAACGACTCCTCAAGGAGGAGGTCCCGAAGGTCCCCGTGGGTCCGGTGAGCGACCTCAAGAGTCAGTTGGGGGCCGTGATCGACGAAGCGGCGTTCACGCGCATCCAGGGTTATCTCGACTACGCCCACGCCCATGCCACGGATCACGAGTTCGTCGTCGACGGAGGAACCGACCGGGCGAAAGGCTGGTTCGTCCGGCCCACCGTGATCCGGGCGAACGACCCGCGGGGGAAACTGATGTCCGAGGAAATCTTCGGCCCGGTGCTCACGGTCTACGTCTATCCGGACGAGCAGTTCGAAGAGACGCTCTCGCTCTGCGATACCACCTCTCCCTACGCCCTGACGGGGGCCGTCTTCGCCCGGGACACGGAGGCGGTCACCCAGGCCGAGACGGCGCTTCGCTGGAGCGCAGGGAACTTCTACATCAACGACAAACCGACCGGGGCCATCGTCGCACGCCAGCCCTTCGGGGGGGCCCGGCATTCGGGAACCAACGACAAGGCCGGGTCGATCCTCAACTTGCTCCGATGGGTCACGCCCCGCAACATCAAGGAGACCGCCGTGATGCCGGAGGATTGGCGACGGCCCTTCATGGGGGCGTGACCCGACGTTCCACGGACTCCGCCGAGGAAGCCGACCGGTCGATATCGCTCCCGCGCACGATGGGAGGATGGGCGAGTCTCCTGGACCAGATCATTCACGCGGCGGGAAAGCTCCGGTGCGACCCCTCTCGTGCGCTCGAAAGTTTCACCAGATTCAACTCGGTCTACCGACAAACCCCCCAGGGCCCGGGGACTGCGACCGAGCGCCGCTCCAACTCCGGGCTTCGAACTAGGTCGTGATCTCCACCCGGCCCGGGCCGCGATCCAACCGGTCGACCGCCCGGGGCCGCCAGAGCATGGCGACGAGGAGGGCGCCCAGAGGCACGGCGATGAGGTAGAGCCAGAGGTCGGTGTACGTGCCGGAGAGGACCGCCGGAGCGATCGTTCGCGCGGGATTGAGAGAGCTCCCGGTAAGGGGGCCGATGAGGTAGGTAGAGATTCCCACGACCAGGGGCGGCAACGCGAGGCGCCATCGGAAACGCCCCTCTCCACGGTCGGCGAGCAGGAACACCCCGCACAAGAGCGCGGCAGTGAACGCCGCCTCGACCCCGAACGCGACGACCAACGCGGTAGATGGGACGGTGCTCCCGAGGTGCGCGTTCGTCCCGATCGAACGCTCGACGACCACGGAACCGAGGAACGCCCCCGCGAACTGGCCGAGGAAGTAGACCGGCGACTCCGCCCAGGCGATCCGGCCACTCACCGCCAACCCGAGGGTGACGACCGGATTGAGGTGCGCCCCGGAGACCTCGATGAAGAGGACGATCGGAACGAGGACCGCGAAGAACCACGCGACCGCGAGTTCCCACTGGGGAGACCCTCCGCCTCGCGCGAAGAACACGACAGCCCCGGTGCCGATGCCCACGAGGAGGGCGGTGCCGGCCACTTCCGCGAGGCACCGTTTCCAGAGCGGAAAATTCACCGAGGAGGTCTCCCCGCAGCGGGGGGTTCCCGCCGGTCGGACCCGTCGAGCTCGGCGCGGAGTTCCCGGACGCGGGCGACCAGGCGGTCGCGGACCAGGCGGAATCCGGTGTCGTCAAGGCCCGCCGGGTCCGGGAGCTCCCAATCTCGCAGCTCGAGGGTCTTGAGTCGGGCGGGGCAGCTCGCGTCATCGAGACATCCCATCGTGACCCGGACGCGAGCGCGGTCCATCATCTCGGGGGTGACCGACTGGGGCGAATGCGACGGGAGCTCGAGCCCGATCTCGCGGAGCATGGGTCCGGTCCGTGGGTTCGCGGCGGGGGCCGGATTCGTTCCGGCCGACGTCGCGGTCCACCCCCGAGGAGGGTTCGCATTGAAGATGGCCTCCGCCATCAGCGAGCGCCCGGAATTCCCGACACAGAGGAACAGTACGGTTTGCTCGTCCATCAGCAGCACGTTCGGCCGCAGCAGCAGCAGCAGCTGTGGCAGCACCCAGCGCAGCAGGTCGACTGATCGCAGCACGGCGCCTGGGGGGACTCGTCCGTCATGGAACCCTCGACCACTTCAATAGCTGAAGCGCACATAAGGCGCCGCTACGTACGGACAGAGTGTCGCAAGGTGGCGAGTGCGCGGAGGGGGACCTGCGTTGCCCCTGCCCGCCCATGGGTCTCATTGACCTCGTGGGAAAGAAGTGGGCGGTCTGTGTGGTCTCGCTCCTCGGGGAGTACGGCACCGTCCGTTTCGGGCCTATCCAGAAGTGCCTCTCGGGGGTGAGCCCCGCGACGCTCACCTCCACGCTGCGTTCCCTCGAGCGAGCCCGATTGATCCATCGCGTCCCCGTGGAGGGTCCGCGCGGTCCGGTAAGGGCGTACGCACTCACCTCGTCGGGCCGCTCCTTGAACGAGAGCATCCGTCCCCTCGCAAAGTGGCTCCAGGCCACGTGAGGGGCACGTGCGACCGAGGTTGAGGAAGGAATTCGCGCGGGCGGGAACGACGGCCGCGAGGGACCCACGTCCCGGGTGGTCCTCACGGCGCGAGAATTTCCATCGGGTCAGGTCGGAACTTTGAGTACCCCGTGAGCCCGCGCCGTTAAAGGGGGGGTCCACTTCTCGGGCCCCGATGAGCCGCTGACCCGGGGCGATCTGCCCCCGGCCGCGGGCGTGCCATGACGGTCCTACGTCCGGTCGTCCTCCGCAGCGTGTCGCGCTCGATCAGCGGGCTCCGGGGAGAGAAGCGCCCCGTGCTCGCCGGCCACAAGCTCCTCTATCGATGCAACCTCGAATGCCAGATGTGCCCGTTCTGGCGTCGCGAGGACGAGCCGCTGCTCAACCTCGCGCAGGAAGTACGGATGATGAACTCCCTCGAGCGCGCGGGGGTGTCGTTCCTGGGGTTCGAAGGGGGCGAGCCGCTTCTTCGCCCGGAGCTCCCCGCGATCCTCGAGGAGGCCCACGCCCGGTTCCACACTTCGGTGGTGACGAACGGCTGGCTCCTATCTCAGCGCTTTCGAGAGATCCGCAAGCACCTCGAGTATCTGTTCGTCTCGCTGGATGGGATCGGGGAGACGCACGACCGTCTCCGCGGGATCCCTCGATCGTTCGAGCGAGCGGTCGCGGGGATTCGGACGGTCGGCGGAGACGTCCCGGTCGCCATCAGTCACACGGTCACGAAGGATAACCTCGGTCACGCCGAGCGCCTGGTCGCCCTCGCCGAAGAGCTGGGGGTGCGGATCACCGTCCAGGTCGCCTACGATTACTCGACCGCGGACGCGATGTCCCCGGACCGCGCCCGGTTGCGCGAGACCCTGGTGCGCCTGCGCGAATTGAAACGCGCTGGCGCCCCGATCCTCGAGTCGCCGGAGTACTTCGATGCGCTGCTCGGTTCGTGGTATGGCGATCGACCGTGGACCTGCCGTCCCTGGATGACGATCAACATCGACCCGAGCGGCCGGATCGTCATGCCGTGTTACGTCCTTCAGGAGTACAACGGGAAGACGCCGGTGTGGGACGTGGACGTCCGGGCGCTGTGGAATTCTTTCGAATGGGAGCGGTATGGGTCGTGCAACAAGTGCGCGCTCGCCTGTTATCTCGAGCCGTCGCTCTTCTCCTGGGCGAACCCGGCGATGGTGCGCGAGCGCGTCCTCGAGGCCGCGGTCGCCTACCTCCGGTCGCGTCGACAATATCGCGCCCATGACCGTCGGACCGCGCTGGAGTCCGGTAAGCGCTTGCCGGTGATCTAGCCCGGAGGGGAGCGCGGGCACTCCTGGGGGCCGACGGACCCCGCGGAAGTGCTTTTGGCGGAGGACGACACTCGTTCTCCCCGTATGACCTCTCGAGAACGCGACGTCCGGTGTGCGGACGGGCGGACGCTACGCATCCTCGACGAAGGCGACCCTCGAGGGCGCGCGGTGTTCGTCCTCCACGCGTCTCCCGGCTCGAAACTGCTCTTTGATCCCCATGTGGCCGACGCGGTCGACCGGAGGATTCGCTTGATCGGTCACGACCGGGCGGGCTACGGCGGCTCGACACCGAAACCGGGGCGAGTGAGCGCCGACGATGCGGGCGATGTCCGGGCGATCGCCGATGCGCTCGGGATCGACCGGTTCGCGGTGTGGGGGAACTCGACCGGTGGTGCCCGGGCGCTCGCTTGCGCGGCCCTCCTTCCCGACCGGGTGGTGGCGGCGTCGTGCATCGCGGGCGTCGCACCGTACCCCGCGGACGGGCTCGACTGGTTTGCGGGCGTGGACGCCGCGACGCTCGCGGACTTTCAGCTGTTCCTCGCGGACCCGGTCGCATGGCGACGGAAAGTGGTCGAGGACGTCCGGCGGCTGAGGGCCGCGACCTTGGCGGAGATGAACGAGACGCTGTTCGGCGGCCTCTCGGACGCGGACCGAGCGTCGGTCACTCCCGAACTGGTCCGGTTCGCCCACGCGCAGTTGGAAGACGGGTTCGCACCCGGACCGGAGGGGTATCTGGACGACCAGATCTCGGACCTCCGGCCTTGGGGGTTCGATCTCGGCACGATCCGCGTCCCCGTGCAAGTGTGGCACGGGAAGGAGGACTGGCTCATCCCGTACTCCCACGGTCAGTGGCTCGCCGCGCACGTTCCTCACGCCGAGGTGCACTTCGAGGAGCGGGAGGGCCACGTCTCCCTGTTCGCGAACCGAATCCCGGAGGTCCACGCTTGGCTCCTCCAGCACTTTTAGTCCCCGTGTGTTAGCGGATTCTCCCATGGTCCGCGCACGGTCCATCGTTCCACCCTCCCCCGAGGGGTTTCGGATCGAACGACGACTTCCCGCGGGGCGCTATCCCCTGCTCGCGGTATTCCCGGGCCTCGATGCGCTCCCCGCGTTCCGCCGATACCCGCTCTCGGCGGCGGGCCGGCGGCGCCTCGCCCAGAAGACGACGGTCGAGATCATCCCGCGACGCGGGGAGTTCATGTACGTCGCGCCGCATCGAATTCCGAAGGACGCCGACCCGCGCTGGAAACCGGTCGTCAGCACGACGGATTGCGTCGTGGTCGGACGCGAGCATCTGCGACGCAGCCCGGAAGTCGTACTGTTCCTCGATGTCCTCCACGAGCTCCTGCACGTCGTTCAGCGCCAGAACGGGGGGGAACTCTGGGACGAGCGCTACACCTACGTCAACCGGCCCACGGAGCTCGAGGCGTACGGGTTTGCCGTCGACGAAGCGCGACGGCTCGCGATCCCGCAGCGCTACCTACGCGACTACCTCAAGGTGATGTGGACCTCGCCGGCAGAGCACCGCCAACTACTGCGCAACCTTGGTCTCCTCGCCCCGCGGCCCCCGCGACGCTAGGGTCGGGGGGCCCGCCGCCGGTCGACGGGGCTCAGCGCGCCGGCGGGTTGGCCACGCTGACCGAGTGGATCCCGGGAAACGCGTACGGGACCTGCTTCCAGTTCTTCCCCCCATCCGGGCTCAGGAAGAGTTGCCCGGTGGTCGTGCCGACGTAGATCCCCGGCGGGTCCAAGTTGTCCGTCGCGATCCCTTCCCGGTGGACGCCGAACTGTCCGGGGAATGCCGTCGGGGAGACGAGCTTGCGCCACTTGCGCGTCTTGTCGTTCCACTCCTGGACCTGGAAATGGCCCTCGCCGGTCACTCGGGCCTCCCCTTGGAGACGGACAAAGTAGGCCTTACCCGGTGCGGACGGAGCCGATGCGACGCAGAATCCAAAGTCGTCGCCCAGCGGTTTCCCGATACGCACCCACGAATCCATGCGATCGTGCGAGACGTACATCCCGCCGTGATCTTGCCGATAGAAGGTGTCGGGGTCGGCCGCGTCGGCGACCACGTGGTGCACGCACTGCCCGGTCTCGGGGAACTTCTCGGGCAGGAACGGCGTCTCCACCCCTCTGTTCGTCGGCGTCCAGCTCTCGCCCCGGTCCTCCGACCGGAACGTTCCGACGGCGGAGAGCCCGATGTAGAGACGGTTGGGGTCCCGAGGGTCGATGAGGATCGTGTGGAGGCAGGCGCCGCCCGCACCGGGGGCCCAACCCTTCCTCGCGGGGTGTTGGTTGATGGCGTCGATCGGTTCCCAGCTCGCGCCGCGGTCCGGGCTCCGGAAGAGGAAGTGCGGGTCCGCGCCCAGGTAGACGGTCCCCGGTTCGCTCGGATGTCCGGGCTCGATGTGCCACAGATTGTTGATCGGCTTCGGAGGGTGTTCCGTCTCGAGGGGGGACGGCCGTTCTTTCTTCGCGGGGTGCATCGGCGTCGCGATCTCCGCCCACTTCTTGCCGTAGTTCCGCGACCGCTGGACCTCGGGCCCCCAGAATCCGTTGTTGACCGCCGCATAGAGGTCCCCCGGGTGCCGAGGGTCCGCCACCACGTGGTACACCTCGTTGCCCGCGTGAGCGACGGGCCCGACCTTCCATGACCGGCGCTTGGCGTCCCCCTCGACCACGTACGAGCCTTTTCGCGTTCCGAGCAGAATCCTGACCTTGTTGTCCGCCACCATGTTCCGTTCCGCCCTATCCGCCGGCAATCGAGTGCAGGATATCTACCGTTTGCGTACCGGAGAGTGGGGTCGCCACGCCCGTCGTTCCGCTGACGTCGTCCCCGTCCACGAACACGCGCACGTACCGGCGCAGATGGCCGGTCTCGTCCCTCAACTTGAACCGGAGCCGGGGGTATCGCTCCTCCAGCGCGTCCAGGAGATGCTCGACCGAATCGGCCTCGACCTGCTCCTTCCCTCGGGGGCCATACTGCCGTAGCCAACTATCCACGTGTACTTCGAGCATGGACGATCTTGAGTCCTCCATGGGCCGGGGGGTTTTGAACGGTACGGGGGGGTCGACGGGTTTCGGGATCCTCCCAGCGGAGCGCTGCCGCCAGCTCCCTAGGCCGGGGCTTCGGCGGCCGGCGCCCGGAATGCCGATTGGCGTCGAAGGAGATCCACCATACGGGGATCGTCGCGGCCCGAAGCGTAGAGGGGGGAATACATCAGTTCCAAGAGCGGCAGTGCGTGCAGCTGGAACGCCCGCTCGAGGTCCTCGAAGTACGCATCCATCTCTCCCAAAGCGAAGTGAACGAAACCGGCATGGAACTGGGTCAACTCCCCCGAGGCCGCCTTCCGGTCGAGGAGCGCGATCGAACGGCGGGCCTCCTCGATGTTCCCTTCGCGCGCCGCAAGGAACCCGCGGTACATGATCGTCCATGAATTCTCGGGACGGATCCGTTCGAGCTCGCGCAGCGCCTCGTGGGCGTGGGCATAATCCCTCTGCGCGAGGAAGTATTCCATCAAGTGCGCGTTCGTCCGGAACGCGACGAGCGCCTTCGTCCGCGCCCAGTGAGCCAGGGCATCGTTGGGCCGCCCCGCGTAGTGGTACGCTCGGCCCAGGAACGCCATGATGTTGACGTTCACCGGGTCGAGTTGGAATGCCGCCTCGAGTGTGCGGACCGTTTCGTCGATCTTTCCGTCCCCCGCCGCCAGCTGCGCCAGCCACCGATAGGCGTCCGTAAGGCTCGGGTTCAGCTCGAGCGCCCGCTGGGTCTCCCGTCGCGAGCCGGCCAAGTCGTCATCCCCGAGGTACAGCCCGGCGAGGACCGAGTGCGCCTCGGCGAGGTTCTTGTTGAGGCGGAGCGCTCCCAATAGCTCTTCCTTGGCCCGCCCCACCGACTCCGCGTACGGAAGCGCCCCCTCCCCGGACAGCCACAGGGTGCACTCGGCTACGCCGACCTTCGCTCGCGCGAATTCGGGGTCCTTTCGGACCGCCGATTCAAAGAACTCGAGCGCTTGGCGCATGGTCGCTTCGGAGCCTTTCTCCGCCGTCAGCTTCCGTCCATGGAGGAAATCGGAGTAGGCGCTGAGGTCGTGGGTGTCGGGCGGAGCGCGGACGAACGGGACCAGGGTCGTGACGCCGGTCCGGGAGAGCTCGCCGGCGATCGCCGTCGCAATCTCGGCGGCGATATCGTCCTGGATCGAGAAGATGTCGGTCAGCGGCCGGTCAAAGCGCGCCGACCAGATCGATTCCTCGGATCCGGTGTCGATCAACTGGGCGGTGATCCGCACCCGGTCGCCGGACTTTCGAAGACTTCCCTCGAGCACGAGGCGGACTCCGAGTTCTTGCCCGATCTCGCGGACCGATCGGGACGAATCCTTGAAACGGAGCACGGAAGTGCGCGCGATCACCCGGACGCTCGGCAGTTTCGAGACGTGGGTGATGAGTTCGTCCGTCAACCCGTCCGCGAGGAACGCGTCGTTCGCGTCCGGGCTGCGGTTCGCGAAGGGGAGAACGGCGAAGCGCAGGTGGGCGCCGTCTCCGGAGCTCGGAGCGCTCGCCGGGCCCGCCTCGCCCGAGAGGACCACGCGGTAGAGGTCCACCGGGTAATCGACGTTCTTGAGCGACCGGGCCCCCATCCGCTCGAGCGGCAGTCGAAGCTTGTTCCGGACCTGGTCGAAGACGGTCCCCGAAAGGCAGATCCCTCCCGGCTCCGCTAACGGCTCGATCCGCGAGGCCACGTTGACCGCATCGCCGACGATGTCGGTCCCTTCTTCCACGACGTCACCGACGTGGATCCCGATCCGGAGGAGAATCCGGTCGGTCACTTCGGGTTGGGCATTTCGGCGAGCGACCGACTCCTGAATCTCGACCGCGCATCGGACGGATTCCACCGCGCTCGGGAACTCGACGAGGAACCCGTCCCCGAGGGTCTTCACTTCCCGACCCCCGTACGCCGCGACGGCGGGCCGCACGAGCGCCTGGTGCTCCTTTCTCAGGCGCAGGGCCCCGTCTTCGTCCCGTTGTCCCAGACGGGTGAACCCCACCAGGTCGGTGAACATGATCGCGGTCAGGCGCCGCGTCGCCTCGTTCACGTTCCCTCGCCGCGCGGGGGAACGGACCGCTCCTTATCAAATCCCGCGACGCCGGTGCGTCGCGACGATTCCGGCCCCGCCCGGCCGCGAGTCCCGGCAGGCTAGCTCGTCGATTGGAGGGACTTGATCGCGGGCGCGTCCTCGTTGTACGACTCTTCCAGCCACGCGCGCGCTGCGGCCTCCACCTCCGCTTCGGGGAGCACCGGCGAGCGGAACTCTCCGTAGACGTCGACGCGGGTCCGCTGCCCTTCGGGGGTGAACACGGTGAACGACTTCGAGCCGGCGAACGGGCCCTCGAGACTCTCGATGAGCGTACCGAGCGGTGGGAGCACGGTCAATCGATTCACGACCTTTACCCACTCGCCTCGCCAGTTCCGTTCCATGCTCAGGAGGAACGTGGTGTCCCCCACCGGTTTGGCCTGCCGGTTTCGTACCGAGCGATGGGCCTTCGGGTGCTCGTCGTCCGAGTTGAGGTATCGCCACACTGTCTGGATGGAACCATCGAAATAACTGCCTTCGTCGCGAATGTGAACCATGGGTGTCCCCCCTCCGATCCGGGAATGCGCGCGGGGGGTGATGCCCGTTCGGCGGCCCCGATATGCGTTAGGTTACGACGAATTGGCAGCGGGTCGGCAACGGGAGCGGCGCGCTATCTGCGGATCGCCGGTCCCGGGTGCCTCGGCCGGAAATCCGCTGTGGAATGTCGGACCTCAACAACAGGACGTACGGCCGCAGGGTCCGCAGCAGCAACAGCACGAACAGCAGCGGCAACAGCAATTCGAGCTACAGCAGTTCGACGCGGTTCCTCTCGCCATGGGCAGCGACGGTTCGGGCATGGTCTCCTCGACCACTACAATATCTGAAGTGCACATAAGCCCACGCTACGTACGAACGTAGTGCGACCACGGGAAGAGAGGACCGGCCGGGGAGACGAAGGTTGCGCGCGGAATGGTCGGGTGGATTGGCCACCGCGCTCAGCTCCTTCAACCGAAGGTCGCGCTCGTCGTGCCGCCGGTGATCGTGGACCGGGCAGACCGAGCGGCCACGAGGATCAAGATCAACCCCACGATGCTGAGGACGGGGATGATCAGGAGGATCGTGGCCACCTTGAACATCGAGTCCCCGTAGCGAGTCCCCAGGCGCCATATCCCGATCAAGAGTCCGATGTATCCGATCACGGCCAACAGTCCCCCCAGCAGCAGGAGCAGGATGAGGCCACCCGCCGCGGTGAACGAGAGGCAGGCCGACGTGATCGCGTTACCCGCCCCCGCGCACGCGATCGCTTGGTAGAGCACCACGAGTAGGGCAAGCCCGACGAACGCGATCAGCACCAGCGCGACGACCGCGAGCAGGGTGAGTTTCGAGGGCGTGGAGAACCGGGAGTCCCGGGGGGCCAACGCGTGGAACGCGGTCCGATAGAGGATGAGTTCCAGTATCGCCAGCACTACCCCGACACCGGCAGTCGCCGCGAGAAGGTAGAGCGTCGACGCGTCGAGGAACAGCGCGGTAGTGCCGCCGTTCGTGTTGATCGATATCAGAGTCTGCTCCGAATGGCCGAAGAGGCTCACCAAGCTTACCACGGCAGCGAGGAGTCCGATCACGGCGGCCCAACTGACCCTCGAGAGCGCGCGCAGGTCGGCGTCCCGGCTCGCGGCCGACGGGCCCTGGTTGAATCCGATGAGCCCCGGATAACTCCCGCCCGGCCCTGGGCCGGCGGCGAGGGTCGCGGGAGGGCTCGCCGCCGCCGGGAGCGGCGCGTTCCCACGGACCGGGGCGCCGCACGAAGGGCAAAACGCGCTTCCCGCGACGACGGGCTGGCCGCAGTTCGCACAGAAGCGAGCCGCCATCGGTGACCGAGCTCCCTTGCGGGGCATTAACTCAGCGCTGGAGGTCCCGGAGCCCGACGCGGGGTGTCGCGCGGGCCACTCAGTTACCCCGCCTGCCGCGCGCCTTTAAGTTACCCGAGGTAATTGAGTATAGTGAGGCAACTACCATGAGCGATCCTCCCCGATCCATCGAACACCGTTTTCCCGGAATCCCCACCCTTGAGGGCGCCGGCGTGCGTCTGCGCCGCTCCTTTTCGAACAACGAGGTCCCGTTGTTCGACCCGTTCCTCTTGCTCGACCGGTTCGGGTCGACCAACCCCGAAGATTACCTGGCGGGCTTCCCCTGGCACCCCCACCGGGGGATCGAGACCGTCACCTACGTGCTCGACGGGCGCGTCGCGCACGGCGACACCCTCGGAAACTCCGGGGTCATCGGCTCCGGGGACGTCCAGTGGATGAACTCGGGCAGCGGGATCATCCATCAGGAGATGCCCCAGCTCTCCGACGGCGGGATGTCCGGCTTCCAGCTCTGGGTCAACCTTCCGGCGCGTGAGAAGATGTCCGTACCCGCGTACCGAGGACTTTCCGCGGGGGACATCCCCGAAGTCTCGACCGACTCGGGCAATCGTGTGAAGGTCGTCGCCGGGAATTTCGGGCGAGTGGAAGGCCCGGTTCGTGGGATCCCGGTCGATCCGACGTACCTCGACGTCCGCGTTCCGCCCGGCGGGGAGTTCGAGATTCCGACGAAGCCCGGGTACACCGTCTTCGCCCACTCGATCGATGGCTCGGGAACGTTCGGTGGGAACGATGCGCGACCGGTCGACCCTGGCGAGACGGTCCTCTTCGGTTCGGGCGATGTCGTCCGCGCTCGCGCCTCGGATTCGGGCCATCGGTTCCTCCTCGTCTCGGGACGTCCGTTGCACGAGCCCGTCGCCTGGTACGGTCCGATCGTCATGAACACGCGCGAAGAGCTGCGCGCCGCCTCGCGCGAGCTTCAGAGCGGCGAGTTCATCAAGCACAAGCGCCCGATCCTCGAAGAGTAAGCCCACATTCTCGACCCGCCCGGCTCAGCGCCGGCGCCGCCCGGCACGGCGACGCCCAGCCGCGGACCGGGCTTCCCGGGCGAGCTGGTCGAACGCGGAGCGCAGCACCGCGACCGACCGCACGAGCTCTGCCTCGGCGAGCGATTCCCGGGCGGTGTGATCGAGCCGCGCATCGCCCGGACCGTACGCCGCGGCGGGAACGCCCCACGCGGGCACAACGACATTCAGGTCGGAGGTCCCACTCTTTCGCCATAGGGTCGGTCGTTCCCCGAGGGCACGAATCCCCGCGGAGAGCGCGAGCACGGTCGGGTTCGTTCGGCCGACCTCGATCGGCTCCGCTCGGATCCGGATCGTCACGCGGGGCCGTCCGGGTTCGAGGGGAAGCAGGGCGAGCACCTCCGATGTGGAAAGTCCGGGCGGTATCCGCAGGTCGACCGTCACGCGAGTGGTCTCCGCGTCGCCCTTCCGTCGACTATCGACCGCCACCGTCTTCGCCGTCAGAGAAGCGAACAGGGACTCCGAGTGACGCGCGGCCGCGAGGCTCCGCACCGCCGCGGTCCAGTCTAGGGCGAGGTCCGTGGTGGTGGGGGTCGGAGAAGAGTAGTGCGTGCGCCGCCCCCGGAAGGTGGCCACGATCTGGAGCTCCCCCTTGTAACCGATCGTCACGCCATCCCAGCCGCTCGGCTCCCCGACCACGACCCGGTCGGGTCCCCGATGCGAGGCGAGGTGCCGGGCACCGCGGCCGTCGGTCTCTTCCCCTACGGCGGCGACGATCGTGAGCTCGCCGGGGCCCGAGAACTCTCGACCGGCGCACAGGGCGGCGGCAATCGCGCCCTTCGCGTCCACCGACCCCCGTCCATAGATACGACCCCCGCGCCGGCGCACGGGCCGACGGCCCTCCACGGTGTCGATGTGGCCCAGAAAGAGGATCCGGGGGCGTCCCCGGCCCCGCCGGGCGAACCCGTTCCCGATGCGGTCGACGGACGTGGAGTAGCCAAGTTCGCGGGCGACCCTCCGAAACTCGCGGACCGCCGCCTTCTCCCGGCGCGACGGACTGTATCGAGCGACGAGGCGGGCGAGAACGTCACCGGGCTCCGTTCGCGTTCACCTCCGCGACCGCTTCGAGTCCGGCGGCCCAATCTTCGTCGGAGATGATGAGCGGGGGGATCAACCGGACGACCGTGGCTCCGGCCGGAATGCCGAGGAACCCCCGCTCCTCGAGCGCCAGAAGGTACGGCGTCGCCTTCTCGCGGAGCTCGATGCCGATCAGTAAGCCGAGACCCCGCACCTCCCGGATGCGCTCGGGCGGGAGGGAAGCGAGTTTCTCCCGGCCGATGGCGCCGAGCCGCTCCGCGCGTTCGGCGAGCTTCTCGCGAACGGTGAAATCGAGCGCCGCGATGCCGGCGGCGCACGCGAGGGGGTTGCCCCCGAACGTCGAATGGTGGCTTCCCCGGAACCGTCGCTCGACCTCTGGAGTGGTCACGGTGGCGCCGATCGGGACCCCGCCCGCGAGCGATTTCGCCAACAACAGGACGTCGGGGACGACACCCCATCGTTCGAACGCGAAGAGCCGACCGGTCCGCGCGATTCCGGTCTGTACCTCGTCGAACGCGAGGAGGGCCCCGTGCCGGTCGGCGGCAGCGCGCGCCGCTCGAAGGAATTCTTCGGAGGCGACGTGGACTCCGCCCTCTCCTTGCACGGGCTCGAGCAAGATCAATCCGGTCGTGTCGTCGACGGCCGCCTCGAGGGCCGCCACGTCGTTGAACGGCACGTGCTGGAACCCCGGAACGAGCGGCTCGAACGGCTCACGGAGTTCCCGACGCCAGGTGGCGCTCAGCGAGCCCATCGTACGGCCGTGAAATCCGCGCATCGCGGCGACGACCTTGGGCCGCCCGGTGGCGCCTCGGGCGATCTTGATGCCGGCCTCGACGGCCTCCGTTCCCGAATTCGACAGGAAGACGCTCCCGAACGACGACGGAAGAAGGCCGAGCAGCCGCTCGAGGAACCGGGTGCGGACCGGGTTGGCATACCCCGATCCGAGGAAGAGCAGGGTTCGCGCTTGCTGTGCGACGGCCTCGGCGACCTCCGGGTTCGCGGCCCCGAGGCTCCCCGCCCCGTGCGTGGCCCCGAGGTCGACGAACCGGCGACCGCGATCGTCCCAGAGGTTCGCCCCCTCCGCCCGAACGATCGTGAGGCGCGGCCGCGCCGGAGCCCCGAACTCGGTCGAACCGGGAGCCGCGGGGTCGGTCACGAGAACACCGTGCCCTCGCCCGCCAGCGCTCGTTCGATGGGACCGTCGCCGAGAGAGGACCCGATAACGACCCGAGGAACGCCGCCGGCCAGTGCCGACTTCGCCGCGAGCACTTTCTTGCGCATTCGGCCTTCCGCGAGCGCCACCGCCCCATCGACGTCGTCGCGACTCACCGTTTTGACGACGGAGGCGGGGTCCGACCGGTCTCGCAAGAGGCCGGGGACATTGGTTAGCAACACCAGCGCCTCCGCACGGAGCGCGATCGCGACCGCCGAGGCGACCCGGTCGGCGTCCACGTTCACCACGTCTCCGGCCTTGGTGATCGCGGGAGGGCCGATGACCGGCAAGAGGCCCATCGCAAGGATCGAGCGGAGGAGCTCCGTGTCGACCTGCTCGATCGTCCCCGCCCAATCGTCGGTCACCCGAAGGACCCGACCGTCCACGACCGCGCGGGTTCCCTCCTTGCGCCGCGCGAGGAGCAGCCCCCCGTCGGCCCCGGAGAGCCCGATCGCCCGCACCCCGAGACGCGCGAGCCCCGCGACGATCTCGGTCTGGACTGCGCCGGCGAGTGCCATCACCACCACTTCGAGATGCGCGGGGTCGCTGCGCCGGGAGACGACGCCGCTCGGGGAGGTGTAGTACTCTGAGGGCCGTCCGAGCGCCTCCCCGAGGCGATCGACCCGGTCGGAGCCCCCGTGGACGAGCACGCAGTCGCGTCGGCCCGCAAGGTCCGCGAGCACCGGGTCCAGCGAATTGCCGGCGGCGCCCCCCACCTTGACCACGATCGTCACGAGAGCTTCTCTACAGCGGGTGCAGCCCGGGAAACTCGAGGCCCGTGGTCTCGCGGAACCCGGCGCGGACGTTGAGGCACTGAACGGCGTTGCCGGCCGCGCCTTTCATGAGATTGTCGATCGCGGCGATCGCGACCACCCGGCTCGCGTGAGGGTCCGTCGCGAAGCCGATGTCGCAGAAGTTGGTGCCGGCGAGGATCTTCGGCTCGGGTTCGCGGTGGATCCCGTCGCTCTCGTGCACGATCCGCACGAACGGCTCCGTACCGTACGCCGCCCGGTACGTTCGCCAGAGTTCCTTCTCGTCGACCGGACGGTTCACAAAGCCGTGACATGTGGAGAGGATGCCGCGGACCGCCTCTACCGCGTGGCACGAGAGCGCGACGTGGAGGCCGGTTTCCTGTTCGATCTCGGCGGTGTGCCGGTGACCGGCCGCGGCGTACGCCCGCATCACCCCGGAGCGCTCGGCGTGAAGACCCGCACGACCGGGGTCCTGCCCCCCGGCCGAGGAGCCCGTCTTCGCGTCGACCACGACGTGCTCCGGGTCCAGGAGTCCGGCGGTCGCGAGGGGCTTCAGCGCGAGGATCGATGCGGTCGCGATGCACCCGGGGACCGCGATCACGCGAGCCGTCCGGAGCTGTTCACGATGGAGCTCCGGGAGGCCGAAGACGGCCTCCTTGAGGAGCTCCGGATGGGGGTGCTCCTTGTGATAGTACGTGCGATACAGCTCAGGGTCCTTGAGGCGGAAGTCGGCCGAGAGGTCGATCACGACCCCTCCGGTCGACAGGATCTCGGGCATCGTTCCCATCGATTCGCCGTGGGGGGTCGCGAGGAACGTCACCTCCCCCGGAACCCGCGCGGAGTGGGGCGCGAACTGGAGGTCCGTCGCTCGGCGCAGGTTAGGATGGGCGCGGCTGACGGCCTTCCCGGCCATCGAATCGGACGTGACCTGGATGACCTCGATGTCCGGATGATGGAGAAGCAGTCGCAGGAGCTCCCCCCCGACGTAGCCCGAGCCGCCGACGATGACCGCCTTCATCGGCGACCCACGTCCACCGCGTAGTCGACGATCGCCCCCGCGATATCCGCGCCGGTCACCGCCGCGAGCGCCTTGAACTCCGGGGTCGGATTCACTTCGTGGACGACGAGCCCGTGGGTCGACTCCATGAGGTCGACCGCGAGGACGCCGCCCCCGACCGCCTCCGCCGCGCGCAAGGCAAGCTCCCGCAGTTCGGGGGTGATCGGGAGCGCTTCGGTGGTCGCTCCGCGCGCCGCGTTCGTTCTCCAGTCGGAGGAGTGACGGTACATGGCGGCGACCGTCTCGGACCCCACGACGAACACCCGGAGGTCCCGGTCCGGCTTCGGCACGTACTCCTGGACGTAGAACACCGAGTGCACGGGTGAGGGGAGCGCCGTCTTGTGCTCGAGGATCTGCTCGGCGTCCTCCCGGGAGGAGACCTTCGCCATCAGCCGACCCCAGGAGCCGACCGCCGGTTTCAGCACGGCCGGATAGCCGACCTGCTCGATCGCCCTCAGCGCCGCCTCGGGGGAGAGCGCGATCACGGTCTTCGGCGTGGGAATGTGGCGCTCGGCGAGCCGGAGCGACGCGAGGACCTTGTCCCCGGCGAGCTCCACCACGTCCGGAGCGTTGACCGTCGGTATCCCGTAGTGCGCGAAGCACCGAGTGGCGTAGAGCGAGCGAGTGTGGCTCACCGAACGGTTCACCACGACCGCGGCGTCGACGTCCGTGTGGTCGAGGGCAAAGGTCACTTCGGCATCCGGAATTCGTACGACCTCGAGGCCCCGCGCCTCCGCCGCAGCGAAGATCCCCTTCTCCTCGGGGCGGACGATCGTGTAGAAGACGCCGAGTCGGAACCCGTTACTCACCCCAGTCCTCGGCCTCTTTCGGGGCGGGCTGGACGGCGAACGGGGTCGTCCCGAACACCTCGAGCTCGGTTCCGCAGTCGGGACAGGGGAATACCTCCCCCAGCACTTTGTCGCGGCGTTCTACCTTGGCTTCGCACTCTGGGCACTGTGTCATGTCTTTTCCTCGTTCAACAACTCCTCGATCAACTCGACCTTCCGGCCGAGCGAGGAAAGGGAGGCCCGATGGGCCGTGAGTCGCGCAACGGCGTGCGCCCGCTGAGTCTCGAATTGCGCGGGGGCGGGAGCGCCCGGGGAGATGCGCATCTCCACGGCCTTCGAGGCGTCCGCCGGAGGTTCTTCGGTTGTGCTCACGGACTTCCCCGGAGATCCGGCGCCGGAATACGTTCGGCTGATCGCGGTGTGAGCGTCGCGGAACGGCATCCCCTGCGCGACCATCCGCTCCGCCCGGTCGGTCGCGCCGAGCTCAGGATCTTCGGCCGCCGTACGAAGGCGGTCGAGGTCGAAGTGGAGTCCCAGCACTAACGGGGCGAGGGCATCGAGGACCGCCGTCACCGTGGCGACGGAATCGAACAGCGGAGCCTTGTCCTCTTGGAGGTCGCGGTCGTAGGCAAGCGGCAGCCCCTTGAGCGTCGTCAGGAGGGCGACCAGGTTACCGATCGTACGGCCCGCCTTGCCACGCGCGAGTTCCGCGACGTCGGGGTTGCGCTTCTGCGGCATCAGGCTGCTGCCCGAGCCCAGGGCGGGTGACCGTTCGAGGAAACCGAACTCCTTCGACGCGAAGAGGACGATCTCTTCCCCGAGACTGCTCGCGTGAACGGCGAGAAGGGTGAGGTCGAACAGGAATTCCGCGAGCGCATCCCGGTCGCTGACGGCGTCGATCGAGTTCTCGAACGTGCGGTCGAACCCGAGACGTGCGGCGACCAGCGCGGGGTCGATCGGAAGCGTCGAACCGGCCAAGGCGCCGGCCCCGAGCGGCGAGACGTCGGCGCGTTGCCCGGTCGATTGCAATCGATCGAAATCGCGGTCGAACCGCCAAAAGTGTGCCAGGAGCCAGTGGCCGACGGTGATCGGCTGCGCCCGCTGAAGGTGGGTGTACCCCGGCATCGGGGCAGTGCGGGTCTCCTCCGCCCGCGCGAGGAGCGCGGAATCGAGCGCGAGGAGGCGGTGGCCGATCTCGTAGAGGGCGGCGCGGAGATAGAGCCGCTCGTCGAGCGCGACCTGGTCGTTGCGGCTGCGGGCGGTATGGACCTTGCCGCCGACCGCGCCGACGATCTCGGTGAGGCGGACCTCGACATTCGTGTGGACGTCTTCGAGCTCCTCCCGCCAGGCGAACGTGCCGCTCGCGACCTCGTGGGCGACCTGGCGGAGCCCCCGGACCAACGTGCTGCATTCGGCGGGGCTCAAGATCCCCACCTTCCCCAGCATCTCGACGTGCGCGATGCTACCGGCGATATCGAATCGAACGAGGCCGCGATCGACGGACAGGGAGTTGAGGAAGCCCGCGGCCGGTGATTGGACGTACGCCGGAACGGGCTTCCGATCTCTCTGGGCAGTCATTTCGGCGGTCATCGTTACGCGCGATACTTCGCGGCTCGCGCGGGCGCGGTCGTCGGGGCAGCACCGATCGCCGCCCAGGTTCGCGCGGGGAACCCCCAGACGTAGATGAATCCCTCCGCCATCTCCTGGCGGAACCGGTCGCCGCTCGAGTACGTCGCCAGCCCATGCTGGTAGATCGAGTAGGGAGAGCGGCGTCCCGCGACCCTCGCGGACCCCTTGTAGAGCTTCATCGCGACCTCGCCCGTGACCCGCTCCTGGGTCGACGTGACGAAGGCATCGAGCGCGCTGCGAAGGGGAGAGAACCAGAAACCGTCGTAGATCAGTTGGGCGTAGCGTTGCTCTACGGTGCGTTTGAAATCGAGGAGATCCCGAGGGAGGACCAGCGATTCGAGCGCCTGGTGCGCGCCGATCAGCACGGTCGCCGCGGGGCATTCGTAGACCTCCCGCGACTTGATTCCGACGACGCGAGACTCTAGGTGATCGATCCGCCCGACGCCGGCGGCGCCGGCGGTCCGGTTGAGGCCGGCAATCAGCTCGTGGAGGGGGGCCCGGTGGCTGTCGATCGATACCGGAAGGCCGCGCTCGAAGGTGACGTTGACGTAGACCGGCTGGTCGGAAGCCGCGGCAGGGGAGGTCGTCCAACCGTAGACCTCCTCCGGCGGCTCGACCGCGGGGTCCTCGAGGATCCCGCACTCCACCGACCGCCCCCACAGGTTCTCGTCCGTGCTGTACGGCGTCTTGGGTCCGGTGGAGAGAGGGATCCCGTGCCGCTCCGCGTAGGCGACCTCGTCCTCCCGGGTCATCTTCCACTCCCGCGCCGGAGCGATCACCTCGAGGTCCGGGGCGAGGCTGGTGGTCGAGAGGTCGAAACGCACCTGGTCGTTGCCCTTGCCGGTACAGCCGTGGGCGACGTACGACGCGCCTTCGCGGCGCGCGACCTCGACCATGTGTCGGCCGATCAACGGACGCGCGAGGGCGGTGCTCAACGGGTACACCCCCTCGTAGAGCGCGTTCGCCCGAAGCGCGGGAGCGATGAACTCCTCGGCGAACTCTTGGCGAGCGTCGACCACGAACGCCTTCGAGGCTCCGGCGGCTTCCGCCTTCGCCCGTACGCGCTCGAGATCCCCGGGCTGGCCCACGTTGACGGTGAGCGTCACGACGTCGGCCCCCTTCTTCTCTCGCAGCCACGGGATGCATACGGAGGTATCGAGACCTCCGGAGTACGCTAGTACGACTTTCGACCGATTCGTCACGTTGGGCCACTCGCTAGGGTCGTTGACCGAGGGTGACGGATTTATAGGATGCGACCGCTGCTGGACAGTTTGGGGCACAATTGTCCGAAACATGACACACAAATCCGGACGCGAAGTCTCGGTCGCCCGCGAGGTGCGAGAGTACCTCGATGGTCACCCGGTCGTCGCCGATGCCATCCGCCTGGGCATCGGGAACTATTCCGCCATCGCCCGGCGGATCTCTCCCGAGCTCGACGACGCGGGCGCAGCGGCGATCATCGCCGCGTGTCGTCGCTATCCCCGCGGCCGCGGGGAGTCCTTACGCGAGGCGGGCGTGCGGCGGGTCCTCCGGAAGAGTCGGATCGAGACGCGCACGAAGGTCGCGGCGATCACGCTGAGTCAGGGGGTGGATGTGCTCACGCGATTGGGCGACGTCGTGGAGGAGCTCTTGGACGAGAACTCCCTCTGCCGCCTGATCCAGGTCTCCCGCGGGACGGTCGTCATTGTGGACGAGGATTCGGTGCTCCGCGTCACGCGGCAACTGCGCGGTCCCCAGGTTATTGGGGTGCGGAAGGGGCTCGTCGAGCTGGCGGTCACGAGCCCCGAGAGCATCGAGGAGACCCCCGGGTTACTGACCCTGCTCACGGGAGTCCTCTCGGCGCAATCGATCAACATCGTCGAGGCGCTCTCCTGCTATACCGATACGATCTTTCTCCTCGACCAAAGTGACCTCAATGCCGCCATGGCGGTCCTCACGGGGGCGCTGAACTAGCGGTGCTCGGGCCCCCCTCAAGCGTGTTACGTTTTTGGAATACAACATAAGACTATATCCCGGCCGGACGCTCGGCGCAGCGATGCCCGACGTCGATCCGGGCCCGGCGAACGCTTCCCCCGGACGCGGGGACCTCAATCTCACCCCTCGGGAGAAGTTCACGATGGGGCTCATCTACGCGGTGATCGCCCTCGTTACCGTCCTCGCGTTCGTGGCCGCCTTCCACTTTCTCCCCGCTCAGGTCCCCAACGAGGTCGTCCCGGGGGGGCTGATCTTCACGGGGCTCGCGATCACAGCCTACGTCCTCGGCCTTCGCCACGGATTTGACGTGGACCATATCGCCGCAATCGACAACACGACTCGCAAGCTCCTCAACGACGGGAAGCGGCCCCTCACGGTCGGGACCTGGTTCTCCTTGGGCCACTCGACGATCGTCTGCGGGATGATCGTCGCCCTGGTCGTCGCGTTCGATTTCATCCGGTCGCAGTACAACAGCTTCCAAAGCGTCGGGCAAGTCCTCGGCACGGTGATCTCGGGCGGATTCCTGTTCATCATCGGCCTCGTGAACCTAATCATCGTCCTCGAGGTCTATCGGATATTCCAGAAGCTGAAGAACGGCGAACTGGACCAGAAGGCCCTCGACGAGCAGATGGACAAACGCGGATTCTTCTACCGCTACTTTGGGAAGCTGTTCAAGGTCGTCAACGAGCCGTGGCAGATCTACCCGATCGGGGTGCTCTTCGGTCTCGGGTTCGACACGGCGACCGAGGTCATCATCATCGCCCTCGCGGCGGGCCTCGCCGTCACGGGCGCGTTTCCCCTGTGGGCCGTGCTGATCCTGCCGCTCCTGTTCACTTGCGGAATGGTCCTCTCGGACACGAGTGATGGACTCTCGATGCGCTACGCCTACGGCTGGGCGTTCCTCAACCCGATCCGCAAAGTGTACTACAACCTCACGCTCACCGTGATCTCGGTGATGGTCGCGTTCGCTATCGGGGGCATCGAACTCCTCCAGGTCCTCTCGGGCGAGCTCCGCCTCGCGGGGCCCTTCTGGACCTGGCTCGACGGCCTCGACTTCGAGACGCTCGGGTTCGGAATCGTCGGCCTGTTCATCGGATGCTGGCTGGTCGCGATGGCGATCTACCGGTACAAGGGCTACGAAAAGATCGGTTTCGGGCCGGCGCCGCTCCTCGCTGGCACGCCCGACTCCGGCGGTCCCCCCTCCGGGTCGAACCTGTGACCGTCAAGGTCGTCCGTCTCGGGGTCTCCCTCGAGCCCGCTCTGCTCGAGCTTCTCGACCGCTGGGTCCGGGAGCGAAACAGCCCGAGCCGCTCGGACGCGATCCGGGCGCTGATCCGCAAGGAGCTCTCCGATCGCACCCTCGCCGACCCGGACGCGGACGCCCTCGGGGTCGTCGCGCTCCTCTATCGCCACCAGACCCCGAACGTCCTTCAGCGATTGACCGCCGCCGAGCACCGCTGGGGCGACCACATTCGCTCGACCACGCACGTCCACCTCGAAGGCGACGCGTGTGCCGAGGTCGTTGTGCTGCTCGGGAAGCGCCGGGAGGTCGACGAGGCCGGCACGGACCTGAGGGGCGTGAAAGGGGTGATGGAGGGGGAGCTCCTGGTGACGACACCCGCCGTGGCAGGGGGGCGCACGGGTCACCGTCATCCTCACGACCCCTCGGGCCCTCGGGAGCGGGGTCATGCCACGACGAAGAATCCCGCGCGCGGAGGACGCCCTCGCGCGCACCGTACTTGAGAAATATCTCGGGCTGCGCCGCGGCGAAACGGTCACGATCGAGACCTGGAGCCACGCCCTTCCCTGGGCGCGCTCGTTCATCGTCGAAGCCCGCCGCCTCGGGGTCCGGCCGACGCTGATCGTGGAGGACGAGAGCGCATTCTTCCGCTCGCTAGAACTTCTCGGCAGCGCCGCGGTATCGGGGGCCTCGGGATTCCTCGCCGGGGGGACCGACGCCCATGTCTACTTTGGCGGTCCCGAGGAGTTTCCCCGACTCTTGGGACTCCCCGCCAACGACCTCGAAACGCTCGTCGAAGCGAACGACCGAGCTCGTGCGCCGTTCACGCGCCGGGTTCGCACGCGCGGCATCCGGCTCGCGATCGGAGACGTCACGCCGACCGCGGCGGCGCGCTACGGGGTCGACGTCGCCGCCTGGCAGACCGAGCTGCTCCGGGCGAGTCTTGTCGACCCTGCTCGCCTCGAAGCGACGGGACATCGCCTCGCGCGGCGTCTTGCTCGGGCGCGTCGCCTTCGAATCCGGCACCGGAACGGCACCGATCTGTCGCTCGGGCTCGCGACCCGCTCCCCGGCCGTGATCTCGGGGCGGCAGGACCGCCGGGCCCGCGCGGCGTGGGACCGAGTGCCGTCCGGCATCGCGATCTTCCCCATACGGACGGGAACCGCGGAGGGGACCTGGGAGACGAACCGTGCCGCCTATGACCGTTTCGCGCTCCCGAACACCGTCGTCGGAGGGCGGTTCGAGTTCCGGGCCGGACGATTGACCGATTTCGAGTTCGATCGGGGCGGGGAGCCGTTCGCGGCCGCCTATGCCCGTGCGGGCCGTGGACGGGAACGGCCGGTCGCCCTGACGATCGGCCTCAACCCCGCGATCTCCCACGCCCCGGAGGTCCTCGAGCTCGGGCTCGGCACGCTCGGACTGCTGCTCGGTGACGCCCCGCCCGGAAGTCGGGGTCCCCGCTCCGGGTTCTCCTTCCTCGCGACGCTCGCCGGCGCGGACGTCGAGGTCGACGGGCGGCCCTGGCTCGTCGGAGGAGTCCCACCGGGGATCCGATCCTAAGCCTCCGCGCGGTCAATCGCCGAACTTTTCGGCGAATGCGGCGAGGAACGTCCGGGCGTCCGCGAGGTGGCGGACCGATACCTGTTCGACGTTCACGCCGAGCGGGACCCCGAGCTCCTCCTCCCGGGAGCGGCGTTCTACCGATCCCCATACGTGGAGGGCGCGGTCGACCGCGCGACGTACCGCCCCCGCGTCGTCCCCTTCGAGGATGGCGCGCTCGGCGTCCTCGGGGATGTCGACGCCGAGCCAGCGGATGAACTCCGCATCGAGCTCGTCCGCGAGCGGCGCGAAACTGAGCAACACCGGGACCGGGGTGAGCGAAGCCTGACGACAGAGCAGGTCGTACTGCCGGATCATCTGGAAGGTGGACTCGGCGTCGAACACGATCTGGGTCGTGAAGAACGCTGCGCCCGCGCGTACCTTCGACAGCATCCGGTGGGGCTCGCCCTCTCGTTGCGGGATCGTGATATTGCCCACGAGGCCGCCGGCGCGCTGGAGAATCGGCCGACAGACGCGATTCGCCTCGACCACTCCCGGGCCGGGATACGGGATGTACCGGCTGGTCCCTCCAACGAGCACGACGTGCCGGATGCCCATCGCGACCGTCTCGTTCGCCCAGCGCTCGATCGCGGACGCGCTCTCGAGATGGGCAACGACCTTGTTCACTACGACCTCGCGGCCGGTGCGTTCGGCGAGCGCGCGACCAAAGACGCGAGGGTCGGAGGTTCGGTAGAGGGGACGGCCCTCGTGATTCTCGTCGACGAGCTCGGGGATGTCGAGGGCATCGATCCGTGGGATCGCCCGGACCATCTCGGTGACGGCATCCAGTTCGGCCGCGGACCGCGTTGGCTTCGCTCGCGCCGACGGGGGCACCGGTTCGAAGAAGAGCGGCGCCCGTTGTAGAGCCGTGGCGAGCGGACGCACCATCGAATCGCTGTCGGCTCCCGTGAGCGGCCCCGGACCGTCCGCGCGTAAATCCTTTCGTTCCGCTCGACCACTTGCAGCCGACGCAATTCCCCTTCGGCGGCCGCCCGGGGCGCCTCGGCCCGGGTGCGCGGCCGGGACCCGTCGGACGGAAATCCCAACCGATAAGGCCGCGACGCCCCTCGGCCACCCGTGGGTTCACACCACCCCGGGGAGCTCCTATCCCTCCTGCGCCAGGGAATGACGATCGGCGTCCAATTTGGGACGCATTCGATCGAGGCGCTGCTCTGGGTGGCCCAGACGGTCGAGGAAGGGATCTACGAGCCCGACTCGCTCCACCGAACCGCGGACGGGATCGCGTTCGCACTCGACAACCCGTGTCTTCGCGTCGGGGCGTTCACCGAGCTCCGGGTGCTCGTGGACGGCACCGTGGTTCCCGGAGACGGGGTCCGGCTCCGCCGAGGAGCCGGGAGTACGTGGAGGACCGCGAGTTCGGTCACCCCCGAAACGACGTGGGACCTTGCGCCCGGGGACCGTAGCGAGTTCGAGATCCTCGGAACGTTCGGGCAGGGCAACAACTCGATCACGGTCCGACTGGAAATGACGACACGGTCGATTCCACCGCTGGTGTGGTTCGAATTCAACGAGCGCCCGCCGGAGGGGTCGCGCACTCCGTGAGCGCCGGTTCTCCTGCCGCCGCGCCGATCCTCTTGACGAGCCTCGCCTCCGCGGCGCTCCTCGACGGCGGGGGGGACCTCGAACTCACGCGGGAGATGCGGGGGGTTCCGGTAGATTGGGGGGGCGTGTTCGGACAGTGCGTTCGACTCACGGGGCCCTGGCGAGTGACCCTCGGCGACGGCGAGGCCGAGAGCACGCTGCCCGCCACTCGAGTTTCCGCCGACCGCACCCCGGGGGCATGGCAGAGTCGCCACCTCTGGAATGGGTTCGAGATCGTTCAAAGGGTGGCGGCGGTACGTGGGGTCCCCGGTGTCGTGCGGACGCTCCGCTGCTCCCGCACGACGGGAACTCCCGGTACGCTCACCCTGACGAGCACGTTTGCCCCCTACCTTCTTCCGGTACTCGTCGAGGGGGTCCGACCGCGCGTATTCCGAGTCGAGACCTCGGGGGAGGAACTCCGGGTGCGCCAGCGAGGATTCGGCCTCTCGGTCCGTTCGAGCACACTGCCCACGCGCCTCACGCTCAACCGGGGGTCTTGGATCGGGGGAAAGTTCCGCGGACGCGTGGACGAGGTGGGAATCGAGTTCACCCTACCGGTTCCGGCCGAAGTCCCGGTCGAGTGGGGATGCCTGATTGCGGGGGGACTCGATCGCGAACTCGACGGGATCGATACCGAAGCCCGATCGGTTCTAGATACGCCGGAAGCGGCCGCGGCCGAGGTGGCCGTGGCGGACCGGGCGTGGGAGGCCAAGACCCCGACGCTTCGATTTCCGGACGCCCCGGTGCTCGAGCGCGCTTATGGACAGGCTCGCGCCGCGCTCCGGCGCCTCTACTCGGCCCCCGGTGACGGTCTCGTGGGGCTCGTCGCGGGATATCCGTGGTACTCCGCGCTCTGGGGCCGTGACGTCGCGTGGATGCTCGCAGCGGTGCTCTGGCTCGGCGACTTCGATTGGGTGGACCACTCGATCGATACGGCGCTGCGATTCCAATCCCGGTCGCTCGTGCCCATCCTCGCCGGAGAGCCGGGAGAGCTCGCGATGCAAATCTCGCCCGGGCCGATCTTCTTCTACGGCACTTCGGACACGACGCTCTACTATCCCCTGCTGATCCAACGGCTCGGCCAGCATGCCGGGATTGCGGCACCCCCCGACCCTCGTCAACGCGCGATCCGGGAGATGATCGCCTGGGGGGAGCGGCGCACCGATTCGACGACCGGCCTGCTTCGAAACGGCGGGGAAGCCGAAGAGATCAGCACCGCCACCGCCTCGCTCGCGCGGGTGCGGGCGGGGATCAACTCCCCGGACACCACGATCTGGGACTCCGCGGATCGTCGAGACCACGCGATCGACGTTCAAGTGCTCTGGTGGCGGTCGCTCCGTGCGGCGGCCGACCTCCTCGGAGCGACTCCCGAGGGGGACGCCGCGCGCTGGCGGGCGATCGCCGACCGGGTCGCGAGCACGATTCGATCCCGATATTTCTGGAAGGAGGAGAGTTACCTCTATGATTCGCTCCGCGAGGGCCGGCCCGTCGAACAGCTCCGGCCCAACGCCCTGCTCGCCGTGAGCGGCCGAATTCTCTCGTCCGAGGAGGGTCGCGGAGTCGTCGCCCGGGCCGCCCGCGATGACCTGACGACGCCCTGGGGCGTGCGCTCCCTTTCCTCGAAAGACCCCCAATACGACCCGATCGCCTACCACGGCGGCGAGGTCTGGTCGATCGCCACGGCGTGGGCCGCCGAGGCGGCACTGACGGTGGGCGACGCCGATCGAGGGGTGGGGTACCTCGCTTCGCTCGCCCGTCTCTACGCGTCCGAGGGCGGTTGGGCCAACGAGTGCTATCGCGGCGATCGGGCAGAGCCGTTCAACTCCTGCTTCCTCCTCGGATTCAGCGTCGCCCCGTTCCTCTCCGTGCTCTTCGAGCGCCTCTGGGGGATGAAGATGGACGCTAGTGCGGGACGTCTCGAGGTGCGTCCAACGTTCCCCTCCGGCTGGCGGTCGGCGTCGATCGAGAACCTCCGGTTCGGTCGGGGCACCCTCTCCCTCGACTGGACACCGGAACGGATCCGAGTCCATTCGAGCGTCCCGGTGTCGGTGGACGCGGGGGCCGGTGTGGTGTCTCTCAGCGCGGGCTCGACCGGGGACGTGCCGCTCCTCCGCGTCCCCTAATCGCGCCCTCGATGCCCTCTTGGCATCCCGCCTACTGGAGCGCCGCGCGTGAAGGTCCTTATTTTCGGCGCGTCGGGCATGGTCGGCCAGTCCGCCCTTCACGCGAGTCTCGTCGATCCTACCGTTACTGAGGTCCAGGTCGTGGGTCGGCATCCGCTCGGTCAAACGGACCCGAAGCTCCGGGAGCTCGTCGTTCCGGACGTCGGGGACCTCGGGGCAGTGGAGGACCGGCTTCGGGGGTTCGACGCGTGCTTCTGGTGCCTTGGGGTCGCCTCGGCCGGGATGACAGAGGACGCGTACCGGCGGGTCACCTACGACCTCACGGTCGCTGCGGCGCGGAGGCTGGCTCGCGTCAATCCGGGCATGACGTTCGTCTACGTCTCGGGGGCCGGAACCGACAGCACGGAGCACGGCCGCTCGATGTAGGCCCGCGTCAAGGGCCAGACCGAGAACGCGCTCCTCGCGATGCCGTTCCGGGCGTACATGTTCCGCCTCGGGATCCTGCGGTCGATGCACGGGATCCGGTCGAAGACGCGGTCGTATCGGGTTCTCTACGCCGTGCTCTGGCCGCTCCTCGTTCTCGTTCGAGTGGTCGCCCCGAACTCGACCACGACCACGGACCAACTGGGTCGCGCCCTGCTCAAGGTCGCCCGCGACGGGGCGCCGAATCACCTCGTGAGCACGCGGGACATCAACGCCCTCGGCGCGTAGGATTCGGCGTTCCCCCGCACCCAGGGTGCTCGGAGGGGCAGGTTTGATAACCTCTCAGGGGACACGCGGCCCCGATGGCCGGCGCGATCGAGGTCGAGCACCTCGTCAAGCGGTACGGCGACCTCGCCGCGGTCGACGACATCGGCTTCTCGGTCCGGGAAGGTGACGTCTTCGCCTTCCTCGGCCCGAACGGTGCCGGCAAGACGACGACGACCGAGATCCTCGAGGGCCTGCGCCCCCGCACCGATGGGACGGTCCGAGTCCTCGGATACGACCCGTGGACGGAGGCGTACCGGCTGCACTTCGAGATCGGCGTCATTCCTCAGGATTTCCGGTTCTTCGAGAAGATCACTCCCCGAGAGGCGATCCAGTACTACGGGAGCCTCTTCGGCACCCATCCCGACCCGGACTCGTTGCTCGCTCGGGTCCAACTCGCGGACAAGGCCGGGGCCCGGTTCGACACGCTCTCCGGGGGCCAGAAACAGAAGCTCGGGCTCGCGCTGGCGCTGACGAACGACCCGAAGGTCTGCTTCCTCGACGAACCGACGACCGGGCTCGACCCGACCGCGCGACGCGCGATCTGGAAGGTCATCCGGAGCTTGAAAGCGGAGGGACGGACCGTCTTCCTCACGACCCACTACCTCGAGGAGGCCGAGCTCCTCGCCGACCAGGTGGCGATCATCCACCACGGACAGATCATCGCCTCGGGAACGCCGAACGAGATCATCTCCGCCCACGGCCGGCCCGAGCGCCTGCGCTTCCGGGCGTCCGCGGGCCTGGCGGAGTATCTTCGTCCTAAGCTCGGACTCCCCGTGACGGTCGCGGACGGCCGGGTCGAGGTCGAACTGCACGAGAAGAAGGACGCGCTCCGCGTACTCGCCGCGGTCGAGGCGAGTGGCCTGCCCTGGGAGAGCTTCGCGACCGCCCAGGATACGCTCGAGGACGTCTTCATTCGCCTCGTCGGTCAGATGGACGAGGGGACGCTCAAGACCGAGGCGCCGACATGAGACCGGCGCGGATCTTGGCCGACTTCAAGATCGTCGTCCGCTCGTACCTGCGGAACCCGGTCGCGCTATTCTTCTCGCTCATCTTCCCGATCATCCTGATCAGTCTCTTCGGCCTGATCTTCTCGGCCGTTGGCAACAGTCCGGTCTCGGTCCAGGTCCTCAACCTCGACCACAACTCGCCGGGCAGTGTCGCATTTCTCGCCGCGCTCAACGACACCTCCGTGGTCAAGGTCCAGGTGGTGAACTGGAACGAATCCAATTTCGCCACCCTGCTCGGGCAGAACGACGACCCCGTCGGGATCATCATTCCCGCCGGGTTCAATTCGAGCTTAGCGACGCATACTGCGGTGAACCTCACGGTCTACGTCGACCCGGAGGACGCCTCCTCGAGCGGGACCGTCGTCGGGGCGGTGCAGGGCGTCGCCAGCGCCTTCAACCTGCACCTCGCGAACGGCACCGCCGTCGTCGGCTACACCACGAAGAACGTCGGGAGCCAGGTCTTCACCTACATCGACTACCTGATCCCGGGGCTCATCGGATTCTCGATCCTGACGAGCCCGATGTTCTCGCTGGTCGACGTCGCGTCGGGCTACCGCAAGGAAGGGATCTTCCGTGAGCTCTCGCTCACGCCCCTCACCCGTGCGGAGTGGCTCACCTCCCACATCCTCTGGTACACGGCCCTTACCTTCGTCTCCGCCGGCATCATGATTGGGTTCGGACTCGAACTATTCGGCGCCCACGTGAACGTCCCGCTGGGGATCATTCCGTTTCTGATCGTCGGTCCGCTCTTCTTCGTCTCGCTCGGAATGCTCGCGGGCTCGGTCGCGAAGACGCCGGAGAGCGCGGCGCTGATCGGGAACATCATCACGTTCCCGATGATGTTCCTCTCGGGAACGTTCTTCCAGGTCTCGATGTTCCCGCCGGCGCTCCAGAGCTTCGCGCGCATCCTCCCGCTCTACTACGTCATCGACGGGCTGAACCAAGTGATGCTGTTCAACAACCCGGCACGTGGGCTCGCCGATTTCGCGGTCGTCTTTGTCGCCGCGGTCGTCGTCTTCCTTCTCGCCATCCGGTTCTTCAAATGGCGGGACGAGTGATGCCTTCCCCGGACGGTCGCCCGAGCGACCCCGGTCGCTTTCGCTCGCTCATGTCCCACTGGGCGACCGGGGTCTCGGTCGTCACGGCGCACGACGGCAGCGCCGACGCCGGTCTCACGGTCAACGGCCTCCTCTCGGTGTCGCTCGCGCCCCCGTCGCTGCTCGTGAACCTTTCGAACGACACCGACACGCTCCCGCTCATCGGCCGGAGCGGCTTCTTCGGGGCAAGCTTCCTCACGGCCGCGCAACGATCCGTCAGCGAGCGGTTCGCCCTCACGCGGCCTGCGGAGGAGAAGTTCCGGGGCATCGCGGTCCATCGGGGACCGCACGGCTCCCTGCTGGTCGATGGGAGTCTGGGTGCGCTCGAATGCCGGGTCGTTTCCCAAGCCGCAGCGTACGACCACACCCTCGTGGTCGGAGAGGTCGTGCATCAGGAGCTCGGAGGCGAGTCCGCCCCGCTCGTCTTCTACCGGTCGGGGTACGCGGAGGCCGACGGGCCCGACCGGCTCCGTCTGTCCCCCCGTCGACCGTAAGTGCCCCGTTTTAACCCCCCCGTACCTCGTACGTCGTACCATGCCCGATCCCTCGCGTCATGCTCGCCTCGTCATCGTCGGGAGCGGTCCCGCTGGCCTCACCGCCGCCCTCTACGCCGCCCGGGCGGAGCTGAAGCCGATCGTCATCTCGGGGGTCCCCGCCGGCGGGCAACTGCTCGTCACGACGGACGTCGAGAACTACCCGGGGTTCCCCGAGGGGATCCAGGGGCCCGAGCTCGTCGATCGCATGCGACGCCAGGCGGAGCGGTTCGGGGCGGAGTTCGTGGACGACAACGTCTCGAAGGTCGATTTCGCGCGGCGTCCGTTCCATCTCTCCACCGGTACCCGCGGGACGTTCACCGCCGAAGCGGTCATCGTCGCCACGGGAGCGAACGCCCGATGGTTGGGAATACCGTCGGAGACCGCGCTGCGGGGCCACGGGATCTCGGCGTGCGCGACGTGCGATGGGTTCTTCTTCAAGGGGAAGGAGCTTGCCGTCGTCGGCGGTGGGGACACCGCGATGGAGGAGGCGCTCTTCCTCACGAATTTCGCTCCCCACGTGACGATCATCCACCGGCGCGGGGACCTCCGGGCGAGCGCGATCATGCAGGCGAGGGCGCGCGCGCACCCCAAGATCTCCTTCGCCCTCGATACCGAGGTGGCCGAAGTCCACGGGAAGGACTCGGTCGAGGGGCTCACCCTGAAGCACGTTCCGAGCGGCAAGAGCTCCCACCTCAAGGTCCAGGGACTGTTCGTCGCGATCGGTTACGACCCGGCCACGGAGGTGTTCCGGGGTCACCTCGACCTCGACCCACACGGCTACCTGCGGCTCCGCGAGCATACCCGTACGAGCGTAGACGGAGTGTTCGCGGCGGGTGACGTCCACGACCACCGCTACCGCCAGGCGGTCACCGCCGCGGGCGCCGGATGCATGGCGGCGATCGACGCGGAGCGGTGGCTTGCGGAGCACGAAACCCACCCCGCCGGCCACGGCACGGCCAAGGCCGCGGGGGCGCGCGCACCGGCGGTCGCGCCCCCTCCGCGGTAGCCTTTAATATCGAACGGACCGGTGCGAGCCGAGGAACGCGTTGCCGAGCAAGAAGAGCCTCCACATTGAGGCGTCCGGCCAGCTCTGTATCTACTGCGGGGCGTGCGTCGGGATCTGCCCCTTGAACTGCATCTACCTCGACGAAACCCGGATCACGTTCGACGAAAAGGTCTGCACGCGGTGCGAGGTCTGCGTTCGAGCGTGCCCGGTCGGAGCGATCGAGATCGGCTGAGGCCGCGCTCGGGAGTACACACGATGGTCCAGGATCTCAAGACGGACGTGCTCGTCATCGGCGCCGGACCGGCCGGCAGCATGACCGCGAAGTGGGCGGCGAAGAGCGGGGCGAAGGTCCTCCTGATCGAGAAGCGACAGGAGATCGGCAGCCCGGTGCGCTGCGGCGAGGGAATGAGCAAGGAGTGGCTTGGCGAGGTCGGCATCAAGCCCGGCAAGTGGATCAACGTCGAGGTCGAGGGCGCACGCATTTTCTCCCCCCGCGAACAGGTCTTCGAGATCAACGAGAAGAGCGCGGGCAACGAGGTCGGCTACGTCGTCGAGCGCGACGGGTTCGATAAGCAGCTCGCCATCGACGCCGCGAACGCGGGCGCCGAGGTCGTGCTCAAGACCGCGGCGGTCGAGGTCCTCAAGGAGAACGGCAAGGTCGTCGGCGCGAAGGTCAAGCAGTTCGGACAGAAGTTCGACATCCGCGCCCCGATCACGATCGGGGCGGATGGGTTCGAGAGCCAGGTCGGCCGCTGGGCAGGGCTCCCGACGAACCTCGCGCTCCGCGACATGGATACGTGCCTTCAGTACCGCATGACGAACGTCGATTCCGACACCCGCTACTGCGACTTCTACCTCGGCAAGGTCGCCCCCGGCGGCTACGTCTGGATCTTCCCGAAAGACGACGGGGTCGCCAACGTCGGGATCGGGGTGCAGGTCAGCCAGGTCAAGACGACCGCGGAAGCGCGGAAGTACCTCGACGCGTGGATCGACCACCACCCGGGGTACGCGAAAGGAAAGAAGATCGACATGGTCGGCGGCGGGGTCTCGATCTCCGCGCCGATGAAACAGACCGTCCTGGACGGGTTCATGCTCGTCGGGGATGCGGCCCGCATGATCGACCCGCTCACCGGTGGGGGGATCGCGAACGGCTGCATCGCCGGCAAGATCTGCGGTGAGGTCGCGGCGAACGCCGTGCACACCGGTGACACCTCGACCGCGTTCCTCCAGGCATACGAGAAGGGCTGGCGCGCCCGCCTCGAGGAGAAGCTCTACCGGAACTGGCTCGCGAAGGAGAAGCTCTGCACGATCTCCGACGAGACGTTCGACAAGATCATCGACGCGCTCCAGGGCGTGAAGCTCCAGAAGCTCTCCGTCCATAACATCCTCAAGGCCGTCCACGAAAAGTACCCCGAAGTGACGAAGGAGTTCGAGGCGTTCCTCTGAACGCCGAGAGCCGAGGACGATGCCCGGGGCACCGAACCGCCCACCCGACACGACGCCCGCCGCTCCCCCCGTGCCCGCGGTCATCGAGCCCCCCGAGAAGCGGGCCCTTCGCCGCCTCGCCCCCTCCCGGGTCGCGTTGCTCCTCGACGGCTGGAAGGGAGCGCCCCATGCCGACGTCATGACCCCGTTCACCAAGGCCGAGGCCGCGTTCGCGGCGGCGGATTACGCGAATGCGCTTACCGCGCTCGACCTCCTCTCCGTCCGGTTCGCCGAACCGCGGTGGACGTCACTCCCCGAGCCGTTCCGACGCCTGCGCGTACCGATCCCCGCGCCGATGCCCCCGCACTGGAACCCGGACCATGCCCTCCCTCCGACGGAACGGGAGGCGAAGCGGGCGCGCTCGGTCGCCGAAGATCAGCTGGCGCTCGCCGAGGGGAGCCTCAAGTGGGCCGGCACTCACGGGGTCGACGTCGCGGACCTCGCCCCTCGTCTCGAAGAGGCCCGGGCGATCCTTCCGTCCGAAGGCGGCAGTTCGGGATTCTACGAGCGGATCGATTTCATCTGGGAGGCGGTCCGCGCTCGCGTGCCGCTCCCGAAGGCCCCTGCGGGTCGTCCGGCACCGGCGGCGGCCGCGGCCGATGCCGCAGCGGACGAAGCGTAGCCCCCCGTGACCGACGACGACGCCTCCCCTCCCGTCCGTCGCCGCGTGCAACGCGGCGAGGGCGAGGTGACCCAGTGGCCGAGGGGCCTCGCGGGCTACGTCTCCTCGGGACCCGAGGACGCGACGCCATCGCCCGACGAAGACCGCACGGGCAACCGTCTGCGGCTCGCGTCACGACTCCTCGCGGTCCTGAGGTCCCAGGGGAAGAACGTCGAGCGCGAGGTGCGGGAGCTCACCTTCGCCGAGGCGGCGTACTCCCGAGGGGAGACCCCGCTCGCCGCGAAGCTTGTCGACCGGCTGCTCGCCGATCTCGACGGCCTCTTGCACGACGGGACGGCGACCCCCGGGCCGACCGACACAACTTAAGCGGCCGGCCGACGTCCCCGCGCGCGCATGGCTCCGCCCCGATTCGGAACGTTCTCCATCGTTGCCCACGACCCGGAGACCGCCAGCTGGGGGGTCGCGGTGCAGTCCAAATTCATCTCCGTCGGCTCGGTCGTCCCGTGGGCCGAGCCCGGCGTCGGGGCGATCGCCACCCAGGCCGCCGCGAACGTGGCGTACGGGGTCGACGGGCTCCGGATGCTCCGCGAGGGATCTTTGGCGGCGGACGTCGTCCGCAAACTGACCGGAGACGACCCGAACCGCGACGATCGTCAGCTCGGCGTGGTCGATGGGCACGGGAACGCCGCCGCGTTCACGGGCAAAAAATGCATGGAATGGGCCGGGCACGAGACCGGGAACGGATTCACGTGCCAAGGCAACATCCTGTTCGGGCCGGCGGTCGTACGGGGGATGGCCCGCGCGTACGAGACGACACCGGGGGACATCGCCGACCGGATGCTCGCCGCGCTCGCGGCCGGACAGCGGGAGGGCGGCGACCGCCGCGGGATGCAGTCCGCGGCGCTCTATATCGTCCGCAAGGGCGCCGGGTACGGCGAGGGCGACCGATGGGTCGACCTCCGGGTCGACGACCATGCGTCGCCGATCGAGGAGCTGAAGCGGGTCTTCAAGCTCTACGACTTGACGATGCTGAGCCGCGAGGACCCGGCCACCCTGATCCCGATCGAGGGGGAGACCGCGAAGGCGCTCCAGCACGACCTCGCGCTCCTCGGCTACTACTCCGGCCACTTCACGGGGACCTGGGACGCGGCGAGCCGCGCGGCGTTCACTCGGTTCCTCGGGGAGCACAACTTCGAGAACAAGCAGCGGGAGGATGCGAAGGTGTGGCCGTCCATCGTCGTCTACCTGCGGGAGAACGCCGCGGCCGAGACGGCCCGTCGCACCCAGACCGCCCCGATCGTTCCCGGCGCGTTGAGCCGGGGTCCCGGCGCCCAACCCCCACCGAAGGGAGGTGGCTCATCCCCGCACGCGCACCCTCCAACGAAGAAGAAATCGAAGTGACGGCGGTCGTGCGCCGACCGTGCGCGAGCTCGAACGAGGCGGAGCGCCTCCGGGCGGCGCTCGCCGCGGACAACCCGTCGTTCGTCCGGGTCGAGGTCGAGGGGACCGCGCTCGTGATCCGGGTCACCGCAGCGTCTCCGGCGAGCGCCCGGGCGACCCTCGAGGACCTGATGGCGTGTGTCAGCGCCGCCGAGCGCGCCGCGCCCCGCTAGCGGCCGATCAGGGGAGCGATCGCCTCGGTGAGGAGCGGCGCGATCTCCTCGACCGTGCCGACGATCCCCACGTCGACGTCGCGAAACACGGGGGCGCTGGGGTCGCGGTTGACCGCGAGCAGCGCTCGGGCCCGCTTCCACCCGACCAGGTGGTTCGCGGCCCCTCCCACGCCGAGGAGCACTCCGAGGCGCGGGGCCGGCGCGTGACCCGTCAACCCGATCTGGAACTGTCGCGGAACCCAGCCGGCGTCGACGACCTTTCGGGTCGCGCCGAGCGCCGCATCCCAGCGGACGAGCAGGGGCTCGAGCACGGCGAGACCGCCCGGGCCCCCGAGACCCATCCCGACGGCAATGACGACCTCGCGCTCCGAGAGCAAGGGGGCTCCCTCCGCGACCTCTTCGCCGGAGTCGAACGGCAGGAGGGGGTGCTCCTCGGCGAGTGCGGGCAGTACGGTCCAGGGGAGCTCCGTCCCCGCGTCGTCCGCGTGGCCCTCGCCCCAGACTCCGGGCCGGACCGTCGCGAGGCTCGGCCGGGTCCGACTGGTGATACCGGCGACGGTGCGGCCGCCGAACGACGGCTTTGACCAGACGACGGTGTCCGGCGTTCCGTAACGGACGGCGATCGCGTCGCCGGTGAGTCCGAGCGACCGCGCGGCGGCGAGCTGACCCGCGGTCTCCCGTCCGAACGGGTCGGACAGGATCATGCCGGCCGCGGCGCTCGGCCGAAGGTCGAGCACTTCGCCGAACGCGGCGGCGACCGTGCGCGAATCGGTGGGGACGGACCGGAGGGGAACCCGGTACGCCGCGCGCGCGCCGGCGCGGGCGAGACGCCGGCGCTGCTCGGGCAGGGCGTCGGCTCCCACCCACACCGCGGAGGGCCAGAACCCGGGCAACGACCGCCGGACCTCCGACAGGAGGGGAATCGCATACGGTTCGAGCCCGCCGGTCGCACCGGTCACGAGGACCAGGACCTCCTGATCCGCTCCCGGCACCTCCGGGAGCTGCCTCCAGCGGTCCTCGCGGGGCGGGGACGCGGTCAACTTCTTGCGGAGCAGCTCGACCGCCCGAGCGACGCGCTCGGCGGGCGTTCCTTCGGCGAGAACGACGGGTGCGCGCGCCGGTGCGTCCTCCGTTACCGAATCGACCTGAGTGGGCGACCCCGCGAGACCCACCTGCACGGGGTCGATCGAGAGCCCGTCCAACCCGACCACTTCGACCCGAGACTCGGGGACCCCGGCGCGAACCTCGGGGGCGACCTTTCCGGGCTTGATGATCTTCTCCCCGACCGTGACGAGCATCGGAGCCGCGCCCGCATACGACGCCCACCCGGTCCGAGTGTCGACGGTGACGATCAGCCCGGGGCCATCGACATCGCGACCCATCCCTCGGGCCCCGGTCAGCAGCGGGATGTCGAGGAGCGCCGCGAGTTCGGGACCGACCTGTCCGGTCTCGCTGTCGGTCGTCCACGCTCCCGCGAGGATCACGTCGTGACCGACCAACGAGAGCGCGGCCCGGAGGGCCCTCGCCGTGGCCAGGGTATCCGAGCCGGCGAGCCGCGGGTCCGAGAGGAGCAGCGTCCGGTCCGCGCCGAGGACGACCGCGTCGCGCAACGGGGAGCGCGCGCCCAGTGGACCCACCGAGAGGACCGAGACCTTCTCGCCCTCCTTCCGGAGCTCGAGCGCGACCCGCAGTGCACGCTGGTCGAACGGATTCAAGAACAGCTCGGTCCCCTCGCGCACCACCGTTCGGCGCTTCGCGTCGTATCGAAGGTCATCCAGCGGGGGAACGACCTTCACGAGCACCGCGAAATCCATGACGGAGACCGGACGCCTCGACGCGACGCGGGCGGATAAGTACGGACGCACGGTTCGGGGACTGTGGTGACCGGGCCCGCGACGTCCGTTTCGGCCCCGCTGCCGGTCGGGGTTGGGCGGTACGCTCTCGGTGTCGGGATCACGGTCGTCGCGATCCTCAGCCAGTACTTCGTGCCCGAGAACTGGCCCCCGGCTCAAGCGGTCTACGACAACCTTCCCGGGGATCTCTTCGTCGTGTACGGGATCCCCGTGCTCGCTTTCGCGTTCCTCGTCGGCGCGGGTCCGCTCCGGAATTGGGGCCACCGGATGGGGCTCGCGTCCGTAGAAGGGGTCAGCTGGTACGGCGTGCTCTCGCTGGTCGCCCTGTTCGTCGTCATCGTGCTCGCGGTCATTTATGAGGTGGTAGACCCCGCGGCACTCCAGCAGTTGAACCGCCCCAACCCGGCCCTGACCCAGGCGGCGAGCGACCCCTGGTTCTGGGTCGGATTCTCGTTCGTCGTCGGCGCGTTCGAGGAGACGATCTTCCGCGGATGGATCTTCGGCTTCTGGAGGAACCGCACCGCGTCCTGGATCGCTCCGGCGATCTGGACGAGCGCCCTCTTTGCGGCCATGCACCTGTACTACGGCGTCACCTATGGGATCGTGGCGCCCCTCATCTTTCCCGGACTCTTCCTGATCGGATTCGCCTTCGCGGCGACGTACCAGGCGTCGGGGGGAAATCTCGTCGTCGTCGCGTTACTGCACGGGGCGAACGACGCCACTGCGTTCTACACGCTCATCAATCACAGCGAGGGACTCGAGCTTCACTACGCAGTGATCCTTCTCGGCGCGCTCATCGGCGCCGTCTATCTCTGGAATCGAAAGGGCCTGATGTTCCCGAAGGAGTGGGCCGACCCGGACCGCGATCAGACCCCTGGGGAAAGGATCAGTTCGACCCAGATTCCGTCCGGTCCCTCGTAGTAAGCGCACACGACCTTCCCCTTCCAACGTTCCTCGAAGACCAAGCGCGCGCCGGCCGACTTCACTTGGCGGGCCGCCTTCGCGATGTCGTTGACTCGAAAGCCGAGGTGATCGAGTCCCTCGCCCGCGACGAACGGGACGGCGAACTTGTTGCCCTTCGGGTACCAGTTCAGCTCGAGGCGCTGGCCCGAGGCCGGGTCCTGGTACAGGACCCACACTCCGCCGTGCCCCATCGTTCCCCGGCGAACCTCACGGAGCCCGAGGCCCTTCGTCACGAACCGGGCCGCCTTGGTGAGGTTCGTGACCCGGATCCCCGCGTAGTCGAGATACATGGCACGGCCGAGCGCGGGTGAGGAGATATCGCTTCGGCCGTCCCGGGGCCGTCCGGAACCGTCATGTAACCGCCCCGTGTCGCGCGCGCCATGCCCCCGACCGATTCCGAGCTCCGGGAGATCCTCACCCGGGCCCGCACCGTCGCGATCGTCGGACTTTCGGACAAGCCCGACCGCGATTCGAACGAGGTCGCGCGCTACCTTCAATCGAAGGGGTACCGGGTGATTCCCGTCAATCCCGCCGTTCAAGAGGTGCTCGGCGAGAAGTCCTACCCCTCGCTGACCGCGATTCCGAAGGAGATCCGGGTCGACATCGTCGACATCTTCCGCCGGAGCGACCAGGTCGTCCCGATCGCGCAGGAAGCCATCCGCCGCGGGGTCAGGGTCGTCTGGATGCAGCTCGGGATCGAGAACGCCGATGCGGCATCCCGCGTCCGCGAGGCCGGCGGGACCGAGGTGGAGAATCTCTGCATCATGGGTCAACACCGTCGCCTCGGCCTCCCCGCGGTCGGACCCGCTCGCTAGGACGGTCGATGTCCGCCACGGCTCTGCCGGCGTCCTCGGCTCCGCCACCGGTGCCTTCCGCTCCAGCGGTGGCTCCCCCCAGAACTCCGCCCCCGGTGGCCGCGCCGCCCCCGCCTCCTCCCCGGACCGGCCCGATCCGGGACCACGGCATCGTGCGAAGGGACTCGGTCCGGGCGACTGCGTGGGAAACTTCGGGCGTGGCAAAAGTGCTGGGCGAGGTGGATATTGGGACCGGCTCGACATCCGGCCTCGCCTCGATTGCCGGGAAGCTGACCGCCGGAACTTTCCGATCCCGTGGAACGCTCGAGGTCGTGGGCCTCGCCGAAGTACGGGAAGAGCTCATCGTCGACGGCACGACCCATTTCCTCGCCGCGGTCCACGCAGGAGCCCTCCAATCGAACGGGACACTCCGATGTACGGGGGACCTGCGGGTCGACCGAACGTTCACGGGAGCCGGGACCTTGGAAGTGCCTTCGGTGCACGCGGGGGCGTTCGACCTGACCGGGACCGCAGAGATACTGGGGGACCTCGAGGGGGTCGCATACGTCCGGGCGCGCTTCCGGGGGGATTCCCGGATCGGTACGGTCCGCGCGAAGCGCGTCGAGCTCCACGGCCCCCCGACGAGCCTCGTTCCCACGCTCTGGAGGAACGTGTTCGGCGGTTCGGCCGAGGTGCACATCGAGCGGGTCGAGGCGGACTCGGTCGTGCTCTCCGGCGTGGACGTCGGCTTCGTGCATGCGCGCGAGATCGTGCTCGGGCCGGGGGCCCACGTGAGCGCTCTCGAAGGAACCATCGTTCGTCAGCATTCCACGAGTCGGGTGGGTCCGGAGTCACGGACCCCGAAGCCGCACGGGCTCACTCGTTAGCGTGGGCGGGCCCTGCTCGTTATCTTCCCGCATTCCGTCGCACCTCGAATGGCGCCGGACGAGGAGGGAACGGGGGCCCCTCCCCCGGTCGAGATCCAGCGGCAGGTGCTGCGCTTCTGGGATGAGACGGGAGTCCCGGCGCGATCGTATGACGGGACACCGGACGGTCCGGTGTTCCGGTTCACCGAGGGCCCCCCCGGTGTCAACGGCCCGCCGCACCTCGGCCACGTCGAGCCCCGTACCCTGAAGGACGTCCAGCTCCGGTTCCGTCGGATGCGAGGGTACCGCATCGTGAGCCCGATGGCCGGCTGGGATTGTCAGGGCCTCCCCGTCGAGATCGCGATCGAGAAGAAGCACGGACTGAAGTCGCGCCACGACATCGAAGCGTTCGGCGTCGACCGGTTCTGCGAGGAGTGCCGTTCGATCGCGCTCGAATACGCCGCGGTCTGGCAGGAGATGAGTCGGCTCCAGGGATACTGGCTCGACTACGACCACGCCTACCGCACGATGGACCCGCCGTACATTGAGAGTCTCTGGTGGGCGCTCAAGTCGCTGTTCGACAAGGGGCTCCTCGAGAAGGGGCACTACGTTCTCCCGTACTGCCCCCGGTGCGAGACCACGCTCTCGTCGCACGAGGTCGCCCAAGGGTACCACGAGACGACCGACCCGTCCGTGACGGTCCGCTTTCCCCTCGAGGGGGAACCGCTCGACCTCCTCGTCTGGACGACGACCCCCTGGACGCTCCCCGCGAACCTGCTGGTCGCGGCGCGCCCCGACCTCGAGTATTCCGTGGTCCAGGTCGCGGAAGGAAATCCGGTCGTGCTCGCCTCGGCGGCGGTCTCCCGTTACTTTCCCGAGGGCGCGAACGTCCTCGAGCGGCGGATGGGTCGGGACCTCGCGGGAGCGACCTACCGTCCGCCGTTCGATGCCGCGGGACCGGGACCGAACCGCTACCGGATCGTCCTCGACGACTTCGTGACCGCGGGGGAGGGGACGGGGTTCGTCCACGTCGCGCCGAGCTTCGGCCCGGACGACTACCGCATCGGCGCGCGCGAGAAGGTGGGCGTCTTCGACCCGCTCGACAGCCGGGGCGTCTTCGGCGAAGCCGTCCCGCTCGCCCATGGCAAGTTGTTCAAGGTCGCCGACCCGGTCCTCCTCGCGGACCTAGCGACGCGCGGTCTCGTCTTCCGCTCCGAGACCCTCCGGCACATCTATCCGTTCTGCTGGCGGTGCGACCACGCGCTGCTCTACCGCGCTATCGATTCGTGGTTCGTGCGCACGTCGCGGTTCACGGACCGCCTCGTCCGTCACAACGCGACCGTCCGCTGGATCCCCGAGTACCTGCGGGACGGACGATTCGGCAACTTCCTTACGGACGCGAAGGACTGGGCGCTCTCTCGCAGCCGCTACTGGGGCACTCCGCTACCGGTGTGGGTCTGCCCCGACGGACATCCGACGTGCGTCGGGAGTTTCGCCGAGCTCGCCCAGCTGCTCGGGGCCCCGCTGCCCGAACCGTTCGACCCGCATCGGGCGACGGTCGACCGGATGGTCTTCCCGTGCCGGCAGTGCGGCAAGGCGAGCCGCCGGGAGCCGTACACGGTCGACGTCTGGTTCGATGCGGGGTCGGCGCCGTTCGCCCAGTTCCATTACCCGTTCGAACCGGGGCCGTTCGACCCGGCGGCGCCGCTCGACTTCGTCTCGGAGGCGATCGACCAGACCCGTGGCTGGTACTACACACTCCTCGTCATTGCCACCGCCGTGTTCGACCGCCCGGCGTTCGCGGCCTGCCTCACGTGCGAGTTCCTGCTCGAGGAGAGCGGGCGGAAGATGTCGAAGTCGAAGGGAAAGGTCCTCGAACCGCTTTCCCTCCTCGGGTCGCTCGGAGGGGACACCGTCCGATGGATGTTCCTCTCTCAGGACTTCACCCTGCCAATTCGGGTCAACGAGACCACGCTAGCGAAGCCGGGGCATCGAACGCTCGGGGCGCTGTCGAACGTCGTCGCGTTCCACCTCGGGAATGCCCGTGCCGACGGGCTCGCGCCGGTCGTCGCGCCGCCGACGCCGAGCTCGCTGCTCGACCGCTGGCTCCTCTCTCGGCTAGAGGCAACTCGGGAGGAGGTGACGACCGCGCTCGAGGGGTTCGACCCCCGACCGGCCGCGACGTCGATCCGCGAATTCGTGGATGACCTCTCCACCTGGTACCTCCGCCGGTCGCGCCCGCGCTTCTGGGCCGAGGCGGATCGCCCGGAGCGACGGGAGGCGCACGCGACGCTCTCGTACGCCCTCGGGGCGTTCGCCCGCCTCCTCGCTCCGCTCGCTCCGTTCACGGCCGAATGGGCGTACCAGTCGGTCGGAGAATTCGGCTTCTCGGAGGCGACCACGTCCGTCCACTTGAGTGCGTGGCCCGACCGGCTGGCCGTCCGGGATCTCCCGCTCGAGGAGGGCATGCGCGAGCTCCGCGAGCTGGTCGAGGTCGGCCGCGAGCTGCGGCACCGCGCGGAGGTCAAGTCCCGTATCCCCCTCGCGGAGCTGGTGCTCTTCGGCCCGTCGCCTCCCGCCCTCGCACGGCTCGGACCCGACGGGGAGCATCTCCTCGCGGACGAACTGAACGTGAAGCGGGTCGTGCGAGTCTCGTCCGACGCGCGGTCCAGCTACCCGGAGAACGTATGGATTTTCCGGGAGGACGACGGACGACCGATCGCGGCGATCCCCCGCCGACCGTCCCCCGAACTCCTCGAGGAAGGCCTCGCACGGGAGGTCGCGCGCCGGCTCCAGCAGACCCGGAAGGAGATGGGTCTGCGATATCTCGACGGCGTGGCCGTGACCGTCAGTGCGCCCGGACCGCTCGCCGAGGCGCTGCGCGCGCGACGGGAGACGATCGCGAAGGACCTTCTCGCGGACCCGTTCGAGGTCGTGGAGACCCCGCTCCCGTCGGACCCCGGGGTTCGGAGCTGGGACCTCGACGGCGTGACGTTCTCCGCGCGGATGGTCCGGCGCTAGAGCTTCTCTCGAACGATGTCCCCGGCCGGGAGGCGCTCCGTGAACACCTCCGCCTCGAACCGGCGGACGTGCACCTTCGGGTCCCGCCAGGCCCGCGGCGGGAGTCCGGCCTTCTCGCAGGTGCCCTCCAACAGTTCCTCCGATGACCATCCCTGTTCGGGCGCGACCTGCGGGAGGAGCAGCCCGCTCGTGCCGTAGCCGTCGACGATCAGCCCGTCCCGACCGACCTGAATCTCCCGGACCATCTCCTCGGGGCGGCTCGCCCGCACGGGCACCGGAACGGTCAGGATCGACACCTCGACCGTAAGGGAACCAAGCTCGGATGGGCCGACCGGAGAGAATCGGGGATCCTCCGTGGCCGCGGACATTGCAGCGTCCGGGATCGCCTTGCGGAGCGGGAAGACGGGGAGGGGAAAGCCGACACAACCCCGGAGGTCTCCGCTCGGATGGCGACGGAGGGTGACGAACACCCCGCGCGGCTCGTCGAAGACCTTCGGGAGTCCGTTCCCCTTGCCCGCCTCGGCCGCCTCGGGGACCCCGCCGAGCGAGTGCTCGAGGCTCGACCGCGCGAGTCGAACGGCGAGTTCACCCTCCTCCGACGAGAGCATGCGTCGCGCACGGGCCCCGAGGGGAAAGGCGCATCGCCGCCGCCCGGGGCAGGTTTTATAGCCGACGGACGGTCCCCGCGGGTCCCATGCCGTTCCCGGAGGCGGTCGAGCGCCTGCTCAACAAGAAGATCTGCATGAACTGTTCGGCGCGCAACCCCCCGAAGGCGGTCCAGTGCCGCAAGTGCGGCTACCACGGACTTCGGGTCAAGTCGCGCGAGCGCTCGGGAAAGACCGCGTAGTCGTGCTCAACGCGGCGGCACGGCGTCCGGCCCGTGGGCGAACGGAACGGGCCGGCCCCGGCTCGCCTCCCGCGCGATCGCGAGCCGCTTCTTCGCGAGGAAGACGAAGTTCTGGCCGCCGTCCCGCCAGCTCGAGAGCTTCGGCCGGCCGTACCGCTCCCCGTAGTGGATCGGGACCTCGACGACCCGGAGCCCCCGGAGGATCGCCTCGATCTTCAGCTCCTCACTGAACGCCATCCCGTCCTGGCTGATGTGCACGCGGTCGAGGACCTCTCGTCGGAACACCCAGAAACCGCTCTGGCTGTCGACGAGCGGTCCGCTGGCCATCTCCTTCAGCCAGTGGTGGAAGGTGACCCCGAGGAACGTGTTCAGGACTCGGTTCCCGATCCGGTGCTCGGTGGACATCGCGCGACGCGTGATGAACGCCATTCGATTCCCCGTGAGGAAGTCGATCGATTCCCGCTGGAGCCGGTCGACGAGCGCCGGGATCGTTTCCACCGGGTACGTGCCGTCCCCGTCCGCGGTCGCGATGATCTCCCCGTGGGCGGCCGCGAACCCGGTCTTGTAGGCGCGGCCATATCCCCTCCGCGGCTCGACGATCACGCGGGCGCCCGCACGCTCGGCGGTCGCTGGGGTTCCGTCCGTCGACGCTCCGTCGATGACGAGGACCTCCCAGTCGATCGGTCGCGACTGGAACGTCGTCGCGTTCGCTTCCTCGGCGGCGCGGCGGAACGTCTCGAGCACCGGCCCGATCGACTCCGCCTCATCGAGGGTCGGGACGACGAAGGTCGCACGCATCGGCCGGACGGATAGGCGTCGAGGACCGCTTAAGCGCGTCGAGCGCGTGGTTTGGGGTACGAGCGCGAGCGGGAAACGACACGCGAAGGCGCGTCGTTGGGGGCAGTTTCCCACGACCGCCGACGTCGGGATCTGGGCGACCGGACCCACGAGCGCTGCGCTGTTCGAAGCGCTGGGGCTCGGACTGTTCGCGCTGATGACCGACCTCTCGCGGGTCCGAGCTCGGTCGGAGCGGGCGGTGAGCGCCTCGGGAAGTGACCCGACCGCGCTGGTCGTCGCCTACCTGAGCGAGCTCTTGCTGCTGCAGCAGACCGAGGGGTTCATCGCCCGGGAGATCCGCGCCCAACCGGTCGGGGACCCGCCGACGGCGATCGTCGCAAGCGTCACGGGGGAGACGTTCGACCCCGCGCGGCACACTTCCCGCACGGAAGTGAAGGCCGTGACACTGCACGACCTCACGATCGATCTCGCCACGGGGCGGGCGCGCGTGATCGTCGATATCTGAACCGGGGTCACGGCATGCGATCGACGATCGCCTGAAGCGCTTTCCCCGACGCCGGAAGGCGGTTCGCCTTTGCAAGGATGCGCTCGAGGGCAGCGAACGTGACGAGGAGGTCGGGCCAGTCGGCGATCCCCATGTGGCCGATCCGGAAGATCTTCCCGGTGAGCGCGCCCTGGCCCCCCTGGACCAGGATGTTGTACTGGCGCTCGAGGGTCTTGCGGATCTCGGGGTCGCCCATTCCCTCTGGGTTTCGGATCGCCGTCACGGTGTCCGAAGCGTGCCGGCGTTCCGGGAAGAGCGCGAGGCCGAGCGCGTCGGTCGCGCCCCGGGCGGCTTCCGCGAGGCGATGGGTCCGCTCGAGCCGATGGGCGAGACCCTCCTCCTTCAACAGTAGGAGCGCCTCGCGCAGCGCGAGGAAGAGCGGGACCGCCGGGGTCCAAGGCGTATCGTTCTTCTCGAGCGACTTCACGTGGGCGGCGAGGTCGAGATAGAACGACCCCGGATGTAGCGCTCCGACCGCGCGGTCCGAGAGGTGGACCAGGGCGAGGCCCGCCGGCGCCGCGAGCCCTTTCTGGCTCCCCGCGACCAGCGCGTCGATCCCCCAACCGTCGATCTCGATCGGGATCCCGGCGACCGCACTGATGCCGTCGACCAGGAAGAGCGCCCCCGACCTTCGGACGGCGGGCGCAATCTGGGCGAGCTCGTTCTGCAGCCCGACGCTCGTCTCGTTGTGGACGACACAGATGGCGCCGTACTGCCCCTTCTCGATCTCCGCCCGCACGGCTTCCATCGGCAGGGGCTGACCCCACGGGGCCGTGATCGTGGTGACCTGGGAGCAGTACCGGCGCACGATCTGGTCCGTCCGCTCCCCGAAGTTCCCGTTCGTGAGGACCAGCGCGGGGCGGTCTCGGGGAACGAGCGAGGAGTAGACGGCTTCGAGTCCCGACGTCCCGCTACCGGAGAGGATCACCTGGTGCCCCTTCGCCCCGAAGAGGACGGGCAACAGTTCCCGGACCTCGGCGACGATGCCGTGGAAGTAGTCTCCACGGTGGTTCAGGGACGACATCGACATCGCCCGGAGCACGCGCGGGTGGATCCGCACCGGTCCCGCGATCAGGAACGTGGTCGTCTCCGGGTCGAACGTCATCGGACACCCCCGGCGGGAGCGACGAGGGAGGTCAACGGTTCGCCTCGGAGCGCCCGGAGCACCTCGTCCACGATCTCGGCACCGGCGCGTCCCTGTCCTTCGGCGGTCATCGCCCCGATGTGGGGCGTCGCGATCACGTTCGGCATCTCCAGCAGTTCCCGGTTCATCGGTGGTTCCACCTCGAATACGTCCAGTGCCGCGCCGGCGAGTCGCCCGCTCTTCAGCGACGCGAGAAGGGCGACCTCGTCCACGAGGGCGCCGCGCGCGACATTGACGAGGAAGGCGCCGGGCTTTATCTGGCCGAAGGCGCGCGCGTCCAGGAGATGCCGGTTCTCGGCCGTCAGCGCGGCGTGCACGCTGATGATGTCGCTTCGCGCAAGAAGAGCGTCCCAGGGAACGAGCTCGGTCCGGTCGGTCGATCGCGTCACGAACGGATCGTAGGCCAGCGTCGCAGCTCCGAACGGCTCGAGACGGCGAGCGACCTCCCGGGCGATCCGACCGTAGCCGACGAAACCCACCGTCTTGCCGGACAGCTCGTGGACGTGGCTCGATCGCTCCCAGCGACCGGCCTTCGTGGCCACGATGGACGGAAACAGCCCCCGGAGGAGCAGAAGGTACATCGCGACGGAGAGTTCGGCCACGCTCGCCGTCGCCGCTCCCGGAGCGTTGACGACTCGGACCCCGCGTTCCCCGGCGGCGGTCAAGTCGACATTGTCCACGCCGACTCCGGCACGTGCGATGAGATTCAGCTTCGGCGCAGCGCGGAGGAGGTCCGCCGTCACCTTCGTCCGGCTACGCACCACGATCGCCCACGCCTCGGGCAATTGTGAGGCGAGCGTTTTCGGGTCGGCGCTCGCGTCGACCACCCGGCACGGACCGGCTCGAAGGCGCTCGAGCGCGGAGCGATCGATCGGATCCGCGACCACCACCACCGGCGGCTCGGTCATCGGCAGACCGACCTCCGTCGGGGGGAAAACGGTTCGCCCCCGGCTTCCCCGATGCGCGGGCCGATGTCTCGAGGAAGAGTCCATCTCGGGGGTCTTCTTGTCCCGCGAGGGAGAAGACGACGGTGATCTCGTGAGCGATTCGAAACCTCCCGCCCCACCTACCGTTGGACTGCTGAACGTGGACCACTCGATGGTCGACTGGGTCGCTGCGGCCCGGGGGGCCGTCCTCATCTCCATCCCCGTGGCGATCGCCACGACGACGAACCTCGTCGCGGTGGGCGTGTTCGCCGCTATCGGCTCCCTCAACATCGTCCTCCTGCAATTCGCAGGTACCCAGTCCGACCGCCTGCGCCGGAGCGCCTGGGGACTCGGTCTGAACGCGCTGGCCGTGGGGCTGGGCACGATCGTCGGGACGCTGGGCCTCCTCGAGATTCCGCTCGTCGCGATCGGGCTGATCTCGATCTATCTCGTCTATCGGATTCCCGGAGCCGGGACGCTCTCGCTGACCGTGTCCGCACTCTTCGTCATCGGGGTGGGCCTTCCCGGAGGCTCGATTGCCGAAGCCGGTGCGCGCGTGGTCTTGGTCCTGCTCGGCGGAGCCGTGGCACTCGGCGGTCTCGCGCTCCACATCGCGGCGGTCCGGCTCCGGGCGCGCGCGAGCTCGATGCCCGGCGGCAGGGGAACCGCGGAATTGGCGTCGAAGCCCCCCGCTGGGCCTCCCGAGGGTTGGACGAACGCGTTCGCCGTCGGGATCACCGCTGCCGGGGGCCTCGCGTTGGCCCTCGCGCTCGGGCTGGAACGAGACTATTGGATCATGCTCACGGTCGTCATCGTATTGCGCCGGAGTATCGAGCAGACCCTCTCGATCGGCGGCGCCCGTGTACTAGGAACCGTTCTCGGTGCCGCGCTCGCGATCGGAGTCACTCAGGGGGTCGCGAACGACCCACTGCAGGGAGTTCTGCTCGTGGCCTTCGCCTTCGTCATGTTGTCGATGATCCGCGCGAACTACACTTTCTTCGCCGTCTTCATGACGGCCTTCGTCATCATCCTGCTGAATCTCGTGTATCGGGGCGGAGTCCTCCTGGCCGAGACCCGAGTTCTCGATACCGTCCTGGGCGGGGTCCTCGCGTTGACCGCCGCGACGCTGCTCTGGTTCTTCGTTGAGCGGCCCGGGGGATCGCCCGACCGGGCGTGACGGGCTACCGCCAGAAATTGGTCTTGGCGAGGTCGATCACCTCGTCCCCTCGTCCGCTCAGAACCGCCTTCACGATGAACAGGCCGAATTTCCGAACGATGTCGAGGTCGATCGAGGGCGGGAGGACGATCTCTTGACGGGAGACCTCGACCTCGACCAGCGCCGGTCCCGGGTGCTGGAGCGCCTGCGCGAGGGCCGGGCGGACCTGCTCGGGCGACGTGACCGTGAGCCCGAGGAAGCCCGCGGAAGCGGCCAGCGCGGCGAAGTTCGGATTCTTGAGGTCCGTGGCGAACTCGAGGAATCCGGCCGAGAGCATCTCGAGCGTGACGAACGCGAGGGAATCGTTCTTGAAGACGACGACCTTGACGGGGAGGTCGAGCTGGTGCAGGGTCAGTAGCTCGCCGAGGAGCATCGCGAGCCCTCCGTCCCCGGACATCGAGATCACCTGCCGATCGGGAAAGGCGGCTTGCGCCCCGATCGCCTGCGGAAGGGCGTTCGCCATCGACGCGTGGGTGAACGAACCCAAGAGACGCCGCTTCCCGTTCATGGAGAGGTAGCGGGCGGCCCAGACGGTGGGGGTGCCGACATCGCAGGCAAAGATCGCATCCTCGGCGGCCAATTCGTTGAGGACCCGGGCGACGTACTGCGGGTGCGGCTTCGAGCCCGGCTTGCCTTCGGTGGCGAGGGAATCCAGTCCCTCCCGCGCTTTCATGTAGTCGGCGAGGGCCGACTCGAGGTGGTGGCCATCCCGCGATTCCGGCAGGCGCGGGAGAAGCGCTCCCGCCGCCTCGCTCACCTCCGCGACCACCCCGAGGGTCACGGGGACACGTCGTCCGATCTGCTCTCCGCGTACGTCGACCTGGATCACCTTCGCGTTCGTCGGGTAAAACTGCCGGTACGGAAAGTCCGTCCCGAGCATCAGCACCAGATCGGCCGCCTGGAGCGCGTGATATCCGGAATAGAAACCGAGCAGTCCCGTCATCCCCACGTCGCACGGGTTGGCGTACTCGACGAACGGCTTTCCTCGCAGCGAATGGACGATCGGGGCCTTCAGTCGCTGAGCGAGCGCGACGACGGGGTCGTGTGCCCCTTCGCAACCCGCACCCGCGAGAATCGTCACCTTGGAGGCGGCGGAGAGGAGCTCCGCCATTTTCGTTGCCTCCGCGTCGGTCGGACAGATTCGCGGGCGGGGATCGGAAAGGTGCAGCCCCGAGGCACCTTCGACCGCAGGGCGGAGGGCGACATCCCCCGGTAACGCCACGACCGCGACGCCCTGTCGCGCGACGGCCGTGCGCATCGCGATCTCCAGAATGCGCGGCATCTGTTCGGGCTGAGAAACAAGCTCGGCGAAGTGGCTACACTCCCGGAAGAGCTGGTCCGGATGCGTCTCCTGGAAGTATCCGCCACCAATCTCCGGGCTAGGGATCTGCGCGGCGATCGCGAGGACGGGAGCGCGACTGCGATGGGCGTCGAACAACCCGTTGATCAGGTGGAGGTTTCCGGGCCCGCAGCTTCCGGCGCACACGGCGAGACGATGGGTGAGCTGCGCCTCCGCCCCCGCCGCGAACGCGGCCGCCTCCTCATGCCGGACGTGGACCCAGGAGATCTCCTTCCGCGGCCGGATCGAATCCGTGATCCCGTTGAGGGAGTCGCCCGCGACGCCGTAAACGCGCTGGACGCCAGCATTCACGAGGGTATCCACGAGCACGTCGGCCACGCGCTGCGGCATCCACGAGGGCGCAGGCTCTCTGGATATATTCGGCTGCGGGCCGGGAAGGTCCGCATCACCCTCGCCGAGCTCGCGTCGGCGCTGGATGCCGCTCCGTAGGTGCAAGGGTCGGTTATGTGGGTTCCGCCGACCTGACTCTGACCCGTGGGTGAGCCACCCACCACTTCTCGTCTCACATCGTCGTGGATGATGCCGGTGTCCTCGCCACTGTCAGTTATTCGCGCCTGAGAGCGCAGGAAGACAGTCCGTGGCCGAGGACCCCAGAGCCGCTCGCCCCACTCATTACGTCGCAGTCACCCTGGGGCGCTGCACTCATTGCGTCGGGGCCGTCGGCTCTGGAGCGTGAGGGAGATAGGGTCGCTTCTCTTTCAAGATCGCGAAAACGATCCGCAGCAGCTTGTGGGCCCCGGCAATGGTCCCTTTCCCTGCGCCGCGGTGTCGGGTGATGCGGCGCGCGGTACGCGCCACATCTCCTCGACGCTCTCGGTGACGATGCGTCCAGGACGCCTCGACGAGCAGCCATCGCACGAATCCATTGCTGTCCCGCTTCAGTTTACCGTGGTACTGGCGATCGGCCGACTGGTACGACCGAGGGACCAGTCCGACGTAGGACGCTGCGTGTCGAGAAGTGGGAAACCGTTCGATGGGGCAGAGGTAGGCGACCAGAGCCATCGCCGTGAGCTCTCCAATGCCCGGGATCGTGGTGAGCAGTTGCCCCTCTTCGGACTCGACCCAGGCACTATGGATCTCGCGCTCGAGCTCCTTGCACCGCTCCTCGAGTGCGAGGAGGGTCTCGAGTCCGCGGTCGACCTCGGGGAGACGGAGTTTCCTCAGGACCTCACGCTTCCGTCGGAACTTGAGAAGGCGATCCTCGTAGGGGATCCCTCGAGCGATGAGGAAGTGGTAGGTGTGGTTTGCCACCGCGGTCCAGTAGCGGCGGTAGAACACCCGGTCCTGGACGAGGGTTCGGAGATCCCGAACCTCGGGGGACGGCGCGAAGGAGGTAGGGAGAGAGTCAACGCGGAGGAGCCGCGCCAGCGCCTCCGAGTCGACCTTGTCACTCTTGAGACTCGCCTCGGCGATCAGGCGGGTCTTGTAGGGGTTGGTGAGAGTGACCGCCGCTCCCGTGGAAGCGGCGGTGTCGTAGTAGGGGGCCCACATCGAGCACGCCTCGAGGGCCACGTGCTTCCGCCCCGGGAGCTGCGAGAGGAACTCGATCAGCTCCGAGGGTTCGGGACCGAACTTCTCCTGAGCGAGCTCATGACCGGCACTGTCCAGTGCCGTCGCCACGACGATCTTTCGGTGTACGTCGAGTCCCACATAGGTGTCTGCTGTCGCCTCCATGCCACGCCTCGAGGGGGAGGACAAGGCGTGGCGCCGATGGTTCTTGTGCCGCGGCATCGGCGGAACCCATCATGTCCACATTACACCCAGCGGGGCTGCGTCGTCCACAGGGTCCGAGATCGAGACGACACCTCAATCCTGCGGACTAGTTCAGGGAGGTGCCCTGCCCCCCCTCGGTTGCACTTCCCGAAGGAGACCGGTGTCCATGTCGAACACAAACCCTCGCACTGGGACCTCCTTGGCGATCCAAGGATGGGACCGGACTTTCTCGATTTGTTCCTGAGTGTTCTGCACGGGATCGCCGTAAGCAAAGAACCGCATGGGAGCGGGCGACCTGTCACCGGTAGAAGCCACTAGTTTCGCGTTCAGTTCATCGTCCGTGAAGGTAGTGAATCCACAGCCGGTGTGGTTCAGAAGGAGTATCTCCGCGCTTCCCAGTACACGAGTAGACACAACCAGCTCTCCAAGAACGTCCTCTGTCACCGCGGGTCCACCGGTGCGCATTACGTCGATTTCGGCGTGGGGCAGGCCCAAGATACTCGGCAGGTCCGAGAGGCGAGGATCCATGCAAGTAACGACCGCGATTTTGGGGTAGGGACGATTCGCGGGCGTTGTCCCGTGGTTCCTCGCGTAAGTGCGGTTCGCCTCCACCACCTTGTCGATAATGCTCATCGTTTGCTCCCACAGCTGCGGATGTACTGTGGCGTCATCCCAGCGGTGTAGGCGCCGGAGAATACATGCTCATCGCGACATCCGGACCCGGATGCTCTGCGCGTCTCCGCCCCTCCACCGTCGAAGACGGGGGGCAATGATCGTCGCACATTTGGACCCGACAAGAAAGTGAGGGCGGAAGTGGACCTGAAAGCGGGTCCATCACTTTGCTACGCCATGCGGCCCGCGTGAATTCGGGCCCGGGCGGCCGTCAACCCCTTTGCGCCTCGAGCGCGATCGGAAGTGTGGCCGCCCTCACGACGGGTCCATCTGTGCCTCGGTCCGACGAGGACCCCGTGCACGTACGGGAGGTTGTCGAGACCCGTGCCCGAGTTCCACCACCCCACGGAGGGAACACGAAAGTGAACGAGGAGAGCGGATGGACGCCCAGCCCTTGCCTGGGCCTCGACGTCCACAAGGCGACGACGACGGCGACGTATCTCGGCCGGGACGGAAGGACCAAGAGGGTCTGGACGTTCCCGACCACGCGGAGCGCACTCACTGCGCTCACCCGGGAGGTCGACCCCCAGACCCCGATCGTGCTCGAGGCCAGCACAGCGGGCAAGGCGGTAGCGACCGTTCTGAAGGGAGCCGGGAGGGAGTTGCACATGGCATCCCCGAGAGATGTGGGACTGATCGCCAAGAGTTCGGTGAAGACCGATGCACGAGACAGCGCGATCCTGGCGCATCTCTACCAAGCGGGGTTCCTCCCCGAGTGCTACATCCCACCCCCGGAGATCGACCGCATGCGCTCGGTGGTCCGCCAGCGCCAGGACCTGGGCTACAAGGTCGTCCTCGTCAAGAACCAGATCCATGCGCTGGTCACCCGCTCGCTCCTGGACTCGGAGATGGGCGGGGTCTCCGACTGGTTCGGCGCGAGCGGCCTTCGAAGACTGGTGCAGCTTCCGCTGGGTCCGGAGGAGCGGACCGCCCTCGCACGGTATCTCCGCCAGCTCACCTACCTCGCGACCCAAGAAGAGGAACTCCAGCGCGAGCTGGCCCAGCTCGCCGTGGACCGGGAGGATGTGCGCCTGTTGATGTCGATCCCCGGGGTCGACTACTACACCGCGGTGGCGCTGGTCGGGGAGATCGGCGACATCCGCCGCTTCCCGACCAAGAGGACCCTCGCCTCGTATGCGGGGCTCGTTCCCCGCGCCGACAACTCGGGGGACCACGTGAGCTCCCACCGTCACGTAAAGCCCGGCGATATGGTGCTGAAGCGATTCCTGTGCGGGGCGGTGATGGGCATGCTCCTCGCCCGCCAGGACACCGCAGTGAAGCGGTTCTATCAGAAGAAGTCGAAGCAGATCGGGGGCGCCAAGGCCCAAGTGGCCGCGGCCCGGAAACTGTCGGCGGTGGTGTGGTGGATCCTCACGAATCGGACCCCCTATCGCGAACAGGACGAGGATCTGACGGAGCGCAAGGAGGCTAAGCTCGACCGAGTGGCCGAACGGCCGACCGCCTTCGTGAGTATCGAAGAGCTGGCGGCATTGGGCGCTGAGGTCGAGGCGAAGGCCGAGGTGCTGGGCCGACTCCACCGAGAATGGCCGACCCCAACCGTTGAGGAGAAAAAGGAAGGAAATGGTTAGCCGCAACCCCACCCGCTTTCACGGGAGGGGTTGGGCGATGGTCCCGTCAGTCGCTCTCGCCGACCCCTTCACGACCCCCGCGGAACGAGGAGCGCTTCCTGCCAGTACATCGGGCTCTGGATCGCGGTCTCCGAGAAGCAGAACCCGTCAAAGCACTCGCTGTATCCCACGTTGTTCGCGCCCTCGGTCGTCAGGCCGAGTACGATCGGCCCGCCCGAGGGGGCGGCCAGACTGATCGAGAACTGACCGTTGTCGGTGGTTCCGGGAGCGAAGCTCACGTTCTCGGATCCCCCGCCGCCGACCGAGATGTTGATCCAGTTCGCGTACTTCATGTCCTGGAACTGCACCGTGCCGGTCACCACGCCGGCCGACTCGTGCACGTCGGTGAAGTACGAGCCGGACTGCGGCTCGACGAAGACGAGCACCGGATTCGACCAGACGCCGTTGTAGTACGCCTGGAGCTCGTAGACCTGGGTCAACAGCGTGCCGTTCACTTCCGCGAGGCCCTCCGGGGCGGTCCAGAACAGGCCGTTCCCCCGCGCGTCCGTGAGCGTGTGGCCGATCACCGTGCCGGGGGCGTAGCTCGACGGGGGCATCGTCGGGTCCGAGAGCGCGAACTGGGTCACGAACACCGTCTGGTAGACGAGCGCGTTCGCGACCGGGACCCCGCCGAGCTCGACCGTCGAGCTTCCGTACAGGTTGTAGAAGCCGGTCTGGACGGTCGTGAACATCGGGACGTTCGCGCTGCCCTTCTCGCAGACCCCGTAGGCGTCGGTGACGCAGAGGGTCAGCTTTCCGGTCGGAGCGGGAGGCGCGACCGCGAACGCCGCGAAGCTGACGGGCGAGCTGCCGCTCGCCCCGATCACGACGAAGTAGCCGTACTCCGTCGTGCCCGTCGGGAACGGCGCCACCGTGTACGTGGGCGTGTACGTAAACGTCCCGGACGAGCCGGTGATCGTCGTGACGGTCCCGCCGCCGTACGACCCGTCGTTCGCCCCCCCGGAGTACGCCTGGATGGTGTACGGTCCGGAGGACCCGCCGGTCGGTACGATGTCGAACGTCACGCTCACGCCGCCGGTGAGCGTCGTGAACGGCGCGGCGGTCTTCCCGGTCTGCTCGAGAACGAGCGAGCTCGGGTCCAGCAGTCCGCGTTGGCCCGAAACGGTGCCCACCAGCTCGTTCGAGAGGATGGTCGCCTGGGGCATCCCGAGCCCTTGCAGGAAGTTCCAGCCCGAACCCGCGGGGTTGGATAGGGTGGCGAACCACGAAGGGAGCAACGGGTCGCTGGGCTCGTTGATCGAGAGGTTCCACAGGTACGACGCGTAGTAGTTGGCCGGGGCGTACGTCGATCCGATCCCTACGTTCGTCATCGGGACGTAGGCGTTCAGCGCGTCGGCCGGGACCCCGGCCTGCTCGGCGTTGTGCGCGGCAAAGAGCGCGGGGTTGACGTCCCCCAGCTTCGGAGTGCCGAGGACCAAGTTCGCCTGCTCCTCGACGAGCGCGAGCTCCCCCGCGGTGATGGGACAGGCGAAGCTCGTGCCCCCGTAGAAGATGTACCACGCCCCCTCGAACCAGGCGGTCATGTTGAAGTTCGCCGTGTTCGAGACGACCGGGCTGATCTGGGTTCCGGTCGAGTACGAGTCGAGCGCGTTCTGCCACCACGGCTGGGGTTCGGCGACCGAGGCGCCGAAGCCCCCGCCCGTCGCCCCTTGGAACGTGCCCGTCTCCCCGCCGTCGTAGCTCCAGTACGTGAAGCTCGCCACGCCCTTCGCTTTCGCGACGGTCATGTTGAACTCCGAGCAGGCGTTCGTCATCGGGTTGGTGATGACTCCGAAGCAGAACGACTTGCCCGACGGGAACTCCTCGCCGTTCTTTCCGTAGGCGGTCAGGCTGCCACCGCCCACCGAGGTCGCTCCGGGCGAGACGGCCGGGATCGCGGCCGAGGCGGCGACGCCGAAGCTCCCGCCGTCCCCGGACGAGAAGAGGTTCGTGACCCCTTCGGCGTTGAGGATCGCGAGGTCCTGGTCTTCGACGCTGATGTACATCGGGGCGCCGAAGAAGTACTGATCCTGCTCGCCCGACCCCCACGAGTTGGAATCGATCGACACGGAGCACGCGCGGCCCGCGGTCCCCGCGACGACCGTGATCCCCGAGCCGGTGAGCGAGCAGGTCGTACCGGCCGTGAGGTACTGGGCCATGCTGAGGTAGGCACTGTCGAAGGCGCTGAAGTCCGCGCTCGGTACCCCGATGACGTCGATGTGCGCGGCCGGCGCCATGGTCGCGAGGTACTCGAGGTCGAGGCTCGCCTCGAACGTCCAGCCCCACGCCTCGCTGTTCAGGAGACAGTTCGCCAGGTTGTCGTTGGGGTAGAACGCGGTCGGCCCCGCGAGGGCGAACTGGGTCACGCGGTCCGGCAGCTGGTTCGGGTTCCCCCACACCTGCTGGCTGAACGAGGAGATGTCGCTCGGGAAGATGCAGCCGACCTCGACGAGCGCGACCGTGATCCCCTGACCCTTGTCCGGCAGGCCCCCGACGGCCGAGGAGCCGCTCCAGAGGCCGCTCGCGCCCTCGAGGACGTGCATCGTGCTCGGCCAGAGGAACTGGTAGTCCCCGCAGAGCCCTTCGTCCAGGCAGTAGAACGTCGGGGTGAGGTTCGCCCAGGTGAAGTTCGCTCCAGAGATGCTCTGAATGTCCGAGGCGTTCAAGCTCGCAGAGAAGTGGTCGGGGGAGACGCCCGCGGAGGTGGCGGTGGTCGCCGGGCTCAGCCCGGCCGGAAGCTCCGCGTTCGGTGTCGCGTAGAGGCCGTCGAGGCCCGCGATGCCGGAGATCGACTGCTGGATGCTGGCGGGGAGCGCGGCGGGCGCGATGTTGGAATAGAAGACGGGTCCCGTCGTCACCGAGCCGGGCACGGCACTCTCGTCACCGAACCGGGAGTTCCAGACGCCCTGCGAGGTGTAGGTCTCCTGGAACGCACCGAGCTGGGTGTGGAATGCGGCGGCGATGTTTGCGACCGTTCCGCTGACCGTCAGCTCGAGGAGCGTCGCGCTCGGGGTGACGGTGAGACCGTACCCGGAGAAGTAGTTCGACTCCTCGGCATACGTCGAGGGGTTCGCGCCGAACCCTTCGCCGATCGCCGACGCGGTCAGGAAGGAACGGTACTCGGGGCTGTTCGGGTTGCTGATCTCGTTGTCGTAATTCGTGAGGGAGTGGCTCGGGACGAGGTTTACAGTGACGGTGAGCGGAGCGGTGGACTTGTAGGCGCTCGGCACCGGCGCGACGGCAGTGTCTCCGATATCGGTCGTACTGGACGCGTGCAGATTGCTCGCGGGGGCGACCTGAGTCAGGGGACCGGACGGCGCCGGGGCGACCGGCGCGAGCGGTGGGGCCGACACGGTGGAGACGGTCGCTGTCGGCGCGGACGCGATCGACGCCGCCACGAACGCCGTGCTCAGCACCATCACGACGGCGACGGCGATCGTCAGGGCGTGTCGGGTTCCGCTTCGGTTGAGAGCGCTCATGTCGGTTGTTTCCTCCGTACTGCACATCTTGCGACTCGGCCAGACCCGCCGAGCCGCGGGGGTGAGGAACGCTTCGGGGCTATTGACCCTCGAGAAACCTGCGTGGAACGCGCTTAGCTATGAGCGATTCCGGGTCCGCGACCGCGCCGGGGAAGTGGGCTAGTTCGGTCCGGGATTGACCCAGGCGAACGGACGGACCCCCGCGCTCTGATCCGAGGCCCATCGGGTCACGGCCCGCCGAAGTTCCGGGAGCTCGTTCAGTTCGATCTGCGTCCGCGGCTTCTTCGATCGCTCGGAGAGCCAACGCCCGACCATCTCGTGCAACGACGTATCCTCGACGGAATCCACTTGGCGGATCTCGGGGCCACCGGCGCTCCACTTCTCGATCACCGACCGGAGCGAGTCGTCCACTCGGGTGAGCAGCAGGTGATTGCGTTCGCCGCGTTCGCGATGCCCCGCGACCGAGCCGAGGAATGCGAGAAACTCCTTACGGGAGCGTTGGGCCGACGACCGTGCGGGCGGGAATTCTTCGAGCTGAGCGAGCAGCTCGACCAGCTCGCCGGGGGACCTTCGTGCGGTCCGGGACCCGCTCGTGGGCTCGTTCTTGGAGATCTCTCCGCCCGGGCGATCCGAACGAGAGGTACGGGGAAGGCGCTCGGAGATCATCACTACCCCGTGGGGGACGCTGAGGTAGACCCCCGAGACGTCGATCGCCCGGGGCTCGAATCGAGGGTCGTGCGCCAGGGCGGCGATCGGGGTCTGGTAGCGTCGAACCTGATGCGCTCGCCACACGCGGAGGACGGTCGAGTGGCTTACGCCGACGGCCCGCGCGAGCGACCGACTGGTCCAGGCCTTTCCGTCGGCCGGTCGCTCCCGGACCGTTTTCAGGAGAATCGTCCGAAGCGTGGCGTCGGAGAGCGTTCTCCGAGAGCCCAGCCGCGGCGCGTCCCGGGCTATCCCGTCGACCCCGAGCAGCGCAAACCGTGATCGCCAGCACGCGACCGTGAGCGGACTCACGCCCAGGATTCGAGCGATCGCGCGGTTGTTCAACCCCGAGGCGGCCCGGAGAATGATGCGGGAGCGGATCACGAGCCGATACGGAACGCGTCGGCCTCGCGCCCAGCGTTCGAGGGTCTCCCGTTGGGCGGGATCCAGCTTCGGGAGCGGCGGGCCGCCTCCCATGAATCTCGGAGCGCCTCGGGGGTAATCCTGCTTTGGATTCGCCCATATCCTGCGCGTAATGCCGGGTCTTGGTTCGTCCGCCCTCGAGGTGCGGCCCGCGAACGGCGAGTTTTCTGCGCGTGATAGTTTTCAGAGTTCCAGCCGAACGGAATCCGGCCGCTAGGCGACCTTAGGAACCGGGGTCCTCTCGAGGGCGGTGCGGACGACGTCCTCGCCCCGCACGCCCCGGATCCACGGTTCCGGTTTCACGAGGACGCGGTGGGCGAGCGCCGGCGCGGCGAGCGCCTTCACGTCATCGGGCAGGACGTAGTCCCTTCCGTTGAGGAGCGCGCGGGCCCGGGTCAGCTTCTGCAGAGCGAGCGAGCCGCGCGGGGAGGCGCCGACCTCGACGCGATTGTCCCCCCGAGTGGAGCGGACGACCTCGACGATGTACCCGGCGATCGACGGCTCGAGCTCGATCTCCTCCACCGTCCGCTGCAGTTCGACGAACCTCTCCGGGGTCGTCGCCGGGGGGACCACGACGTTCTCTGTCTTGCGGGCGCGCCGGCGCTCGAGGATCGTCCGCTCCTCCTCCGTCGTCGGGTAGCCGACCTTGAGCCGCATGAGGAAGCGGTCGACCTGGGCCTCGGGCAGCGGATAGGTCCCCTCCAGCTCGAGCGGGTTCTCGGTCGCGAGCACGAGGAACGGTCGCGGCAGGGGGTACGTCGATCGCTCGCTCGTCACCTGGTACTCTTGCATCGCCTCGAGCAGCGCCGACTGTACTTTCGGCGGGGCGCGATTGATCTCATCCGCGAGCAAGATGTTCGCGAAGATCGGCCCGCGTCGGAAGACGAATCCTCCCTTCCCGGTATCGAGCATGTCGCTCCCGGTGATGTCGTGCGGGAGGAGGTCCGCGGTGAACTGGATCCGCTGGAAATCGAGCCCGAGCGCCGCGGCGAACGACTTCGCCATGAGGGTCTTCCCGAGGCCCGGCATATCCTCGATCAGGAGGTGTCCGTCCGCCGTAAGGCCAGTGAGGATCTCGTCGAGTGCGAGCTCGCGGCCGACCACGGCGGTGCTGACGGCCGCCCGGATCGCCTCCGCGACCGCACCGGCTTCCTCCACTTTCATCGACGCGCCTCCCCGTCCCGAGCCCCGTCCTCCTATATGGTCGATAGCGACCGATGACCCGCGACGCCCCGCTGTGCCCCGGTCCTAACGATCCGCGTCACCGTAGGCGATCGCCCTCTCGGCGGTCTGACCCGGACCGGGGGTATCGGACACCGGGGTTGTCCTCACTTCATTCTCGGCGGACGACCCGTCCGCATTGAGTCAAGAGGGACCCTTCGACGGCACCCGGGCGCGACCTTCGCCGCGCCGCTCTTGGCACCGGATCGCCGCCTAAATGGTTGTTGGCTCGGGGCGGTCGAACAGGTCGGGTCGTGAAATCAGGTACGCCAGCAGGACCAGCGCCCCGGCGAGGAGCCCGCCGGCGACCCCGACCGGGGCCGCCCGCGATGGAAGGAGGAACGAGCTCGCCCACGCCACGCCAACCCCGAGGGCGGGGATCGTCCAGCCGATCATCCCGCGGGAGACCCCCGCGGGCGGACGCGCCGGGTCGTCCATGAGCCAGGCAACGAACACGACCCCCGTCAATCCGACCAGGAGCTCCGACAAGGGTAGGAGTGGGCTTTCCACCGCGAGGACTCCGAGCCCGAGAAGGACCGGGATGGGCGCGGCCTCCCGAAGGAGCGCCGGCCGAGCCGCGCGCAGACCCGTTCCCGCTCCGATGGCGGCGAGGACGAAGACCCCCAGGAGAACGGTGGTGCCGGCCGGGAGCTGGCTCTCGTAGATCAGGAGGAGGGAGAGCACGACGAGCACGGGCAGCGTCGGTCCGACGAGGCGTCGTAGTTTCGGTGGAGCGCCCGGCCGGCTCATATCACCCTCCCCCGGCGGCCGGGGCGGCGCAAGATGTCCACGAGTCCCCCCAATGACCAATACTCCTCCCAGTCGACGACCGGGGCGTCCTCCCACGTACGTGCGAGGCGATCCCGTCGGAGCAGTCGGGCCATCCGCGTGACGAGCTCCTCGTCCGAGGCCGAGAGGGTGGGGCGAGCCGTGAGTATCGGGAGGGCCGACGGGCTCAGGACAACCACCGGGAACCCTCTACGGCGGATGTACGGAACGAGATACCTCGACTCGTTGTCGACCAGGCTCGAGAGGAGGATCGTTGTGACCCCCGGGGGGAAGTACCGCCGGAGGGAGACCGCGCATCGCTCGGTCGGCCCCGGATTCCGGCTGAGACGAACGCGCATCAAGGCATTCCGCAACCGAACTCGTTGCGTCCGTCCAGCGGAGAGCGGCACGGCGTCGAGGAACTCCCCGTAGACCCCGAGCCCGACCCGCGCCTTCTCGCGAAGGAACGATTCCGCGATACCGTAGGCCGCGGCCACCGAGAGCGAGAGCAGCTCGGTGTCGACCCACGGTCCGAGGGTCGACGGCCGGGTGTCGATCAGCAGGAGGATGTCTCCCGTCCGTTCCAGCTGGAACTCGTTCACCATCAATTGCCCGGTACGGGCGGTCGCGGGCCAGTTGATCCGACGCGGAGGCTCGAACGGAGAGGCGTAGCGGATCCCGAAGAACTCCCCGTCGGGCCCGATCCGTCGGGACCGGGTCTCTCCGGGGGCGGCGATCGTCCGCTCGAGGCGGACCGCGCCGATGTGGACGAGTTCCGCCGGGTACCGCTCCACCAGGAGGTCGGACGGATTCCACCGTACCTCCCGCTCGACTAGCCCCGCCGGATCCCTCCACGTGAGCCGCGGGAACGGTACGGGAACGACCACCGGTTCCGGCGCGGTCCAGTGGAGACGGAACCGAATCTCGTGCCCGGAGCGCGCGATCTCGGGACGAGCGACCTCGCGAAGCCCCGGCGGTCCTTCGAACTCGATGCCGATGTCCCGGACGTCCGTCGGCGGGTCGAACGATATCGTGCCGGCGACTCGTACGTCCGGCCCCGACCCTTCCACCCCCCAGTGCATCCGCGCCGTCGGCGCGCCGGAGGGACCCAAGAGCGCCGCGGCCACCGGCGCGAGGAGGAGCGGTAGCGCGAGGTACAGGAGCGCCGGGCGGGCAACGAGGACGCCCGCGGCGAGGGCGGTCGCCCCCGCACCGAAGAGCAGGAACGAACGGGTCCGCCAGTGGAAGGCGCGAAGCGCCGCGAAGGACCCCGTCACATCCGGGCCTCGAGGTCGTCGAGCCTACCCCGAAGGTACGCCCGGAACTCCGAGGGGGAGACCCGGATCAAGGCATGCATTTCGTCCACCGTCCGCGGCCTTAGATTCGGAGTCGGACCCGAGCGTTCGATCCGGTCGAGCGTGGTGACGAGCTCCTCCCGGCCGAGCGGTCCCGACCGGATCGCGGAGCGCAACCGAAACACCTCCGGACGGAAGCCGGTAGCGGCCCGTCGACCACGGCGCTCCTCGGCGTCGAGCCACGAACCCGCGAACAGGAGCCCCGGCGCGAGCACCGCTAGCCCCGCCGCGGGGAGAGCGATGGCGAGGTTGGGTCCGGCCCATATCGCGATACCTGTGGCGACGATCGCCACGGCCGGCAGGAACCATCCGACCGGCGATTTCATGACCACGACCCGGGCTGGTCGAGGTCGGACCGCGCCTGAAGGATCGCTTCCTGCGCGGACGCCGCCGCGTCGGGGCCCATCGGGTGCGACGAATATCGCGCCTCCTCGAAGAGGCGCGTCAGCGTCGACGCCGCGTCGGCCCGGATGCCGAGGTGGACGAGGTACTGGACACGGATCTCCTCCGGCGTATCCCGATCGACCCCCCCGACGATCGGCGCGACTCGCTCGAGCAGCGTCGCATAGAGCCGGATCACGACCTGGCGGGGCTCCGCTCCCGCATCGAGCTCGCGTGCCGCCGCTTCGAAGGCTCCCTGAGCGTGCGAGACGTCCACCGGATTCACCCGGGGTCCGCGGCTCGCCATCTCCGAGCGTCGCCACAGTAGGGGAAACAGGACGGCCACCGCGACCAGCGCGGCGACCGCTATTCCTGCGAACGGTAACCACGGAGGCGTCTGCGGGAGGCCGAGCGTGGCGCCGGGCGTCGAAACATTGCCACGGGAGGTGTTGTTGACCCCCGTACTGGTGTTATTCGGCGGAGGGGTCCCCGTACTGTTGGTGGGGGTCGTGGTGTTGAGGACCCCGGAGGAAGCGAGCACGTGGAACAGCGCGATGAACAGGACGATGACGAGGATGATCGCTATCACGCCGACCGCGGCGCGGCCCGGGATCGCGTGACGACTATCGGTGTATACCCATATCGCGATGCCGACGAAGACGACCAGGCCGACCACAAACAGTAGGGCCAGCTGGTTCTCCGAAAGGAACAACCCCGGGATCGGACCCGAGTGGAACGCCGGCGCGGTCGCGGCCCCCGCGATCAGGCTGGCCGCTGCGCCGACCGCCAACGCAAAGGCGACCACGACGAGCAGGACCGCCGTCGAGCGAGGGGCACCGCGAGGCTCGGGCATCGCCATTCCTCACCCGTACCGGGTCGGACGGCCATATACCCTTAACAGAGCTCACGACGGGCCGGAGGGAGCGGCTTGGGTCCCTCCCGGGCGCAGAAAGTAGAAGCTGCGGCGTTCGTGCTCGGCCGACACGACCGAGAAATCGTCGACGACGTAGCCGAGGTCCGTCGCGGCGCGGAACGCGTCGCGGATCGCATGGCGCCACCGACGGAGCGATTTCGCTTCATGCTCGCGGACGAGGCCGAGGTCGAACGGGATCTCGAGGTGCGCGCTCGGGCCGGTCGGTTCTCCGACCGCGGTCGGGACCCGGATGCCGCTCTCCCCGGGTTCGGTCTCGACGATCGCGGTGGATGCGGCCCATCGTTTCCGGTCCTCCTCGGGCGAGGGGTACTGTCCGGCCATGCGTCCCTCGACCTCGGGGGAGGAAAGCGACCACACCGTCCGGATGCGGTCGGTCTCGAGACCCTGGTTCTGCGAGTCCGGTAGCTGTCCGTAGTAGTGAGAGTAGTATCGGTCGGGCCGCGCGCCGAGCCGATGGACGGAGAGCCAGGCCCCTCGACTCTGGAGCGGGTCGAACGCCCAGCGGATCTCCTTGAGGCCGAGCCGGAGCACTTCGTCCCGCTGGAATGCCTTCAGCTGGAACCCGACGTGATGGTTCTGGTACTCGGGCCGCACGGCGGTCAAGTGGGAGTAATGGTACAGCGTCGTGCCGTCCCAGCCGATCAGCGACGCCGCGAATCCGGCAAGGTAGATGTCCGCAAACGCGCCCACGACGAGCCCGCCGTTGTCCTGAAGCGCCCGTAGCAGCGGAACGGGCAGCGTCGCGACGGTCGGCTCCGCGCCCCAGACGGCGTGCTCGACCTCGTCGACCTGGCGGAACTCCTCGGGCTTCTCGAGCCGACGGAGATGGAAACCCGTGACCTTGTCGCTGACCGCCGGGCCGCTCACGGCGCCGAGAACCGGAGTTGGGTACTTAACCCGAACACCGCAGGCCCCGGCGAACGCCTATCGGCGGACGCGAAGCTCGACCTTCTTCTGCTCGTAGCGGACCTCGTCCGCCGGCGTGAGCTCCCAGAGCAGGTCCTCGAGCTCGGGGATGTTGCGCAGGAACTCGGCCTTGCTCTTCGTGACCATCAGGTGCTCGAACTTCCTCCGGGCGACGTAGTACGACCCCGCAAGATAGGCGCCCGCAATGATCACGATCGGTCCGATGACGACGAAGAGCAGGTTGTAGTTCGCGCTCGGGGTGTTCGTCGCGTTGTTGATGGCGGTGAACGGCCACGAGCTCCCGAGCGGGGTGAAGAACCCGAGCGCGAGCACCGTGAGGAGCACGCCGACCGCGAGGACGAAGTCGGCGACCCACGCCCGGTACGTCCGCAACCCGTGACGGAAGCGCCGGTCCCAGGGAACGGTCGCAGGGGCCGAAGTCATTTCGCCGGCGGGAGGCCCCTCGGCTTATGAAACTACTCTAGGCGGTGGTCGGAGCCTTCCTCCGTTTCTTCCGTCGGTGCGGACCGATCGGTCCGGCCGTACGCGAGCGGGGTCGACCGAGGGGGAGGCCCCGACCCACCGCTCGGTGGTGGGATGGCGTCGAGCATGGGCCGGATACGACGGTAGACGAGGATCCCTCCGAGCAGTGCGACCAGCGCGGCGGCGTACGCCACCTCCTCGTCGGCCAGCGTGCTGATCCCGGAAAGGGCCCCCACGCCCAGGATAAAGAACCCGACAGCGCCGAAGATCGCGCCGGGCACCGGCCCACCTCCCGTGCGCCCGGCCACTGTCGAGGGGGGAAGGGAGAGGAGGGCTCCCGCGACCTCCAGCGCGAGGATCGCGGCGCTCTCGATCAGTACCAGCAGGATCCCGTCCCACGTCGGGGTCGTGATGGCGAGGTACTGGGCGATGATGGCGAGAGCAAAGATCCCCGCGATCCCCGCACGGTAGCCGAGCGCGTAGAACGGGCCGCTCGCTCCGACTCCCCAGTAATGCGAGCGAAGGAGCGCCCACTGGGCGACCTCCGTCCCCGCCACGAGTCCGACGAGGAAGATCGCGGCCCCCGGGATCGCCCCGTTCGCCATCGAGTCGAGGAAGAACAGGAACGCGATCGCGAGCGGGATCCCCACGAACAGCCCGGCGGTATAGGCAAAGACTTCTCGCCGTTCGTCGAACAGGGTCTCGGGCACCTGGGGCGTGGCGTACCGCCCGATCTCGGCGTACACGAATCCACCCGAGAGGAGCACTCCGACGAGCGCGCCGACCGTGAGGCCCAGGTCGACGACCATCGTCAGTCGACCCGACGGCCCGACGCGAGGAAGCCGGTGTGCCCGAGCATTTCGAAGGCGGGGCGCGTCCCTCCGTCGCCCACATGGAGGCCGCGTTCCAGCAACTCGAGGGCCCGGACCTCGTCGAACCGGAGCGACCGGAGCTCTTGGACCGTGCGCTCCAACTGATTGTACGTCGGAGTGTACGTGGCGACGTACCCTCCCGCCGCAAGCGCCGTTCGTGCCGAGGGGAGGACCGCCCAGGGTTCCGGGACGTCGAGCACGATGCTCGCGAGGTCCACGAGATCGATCCCTTCCCGCACAACGTCCCGCTCGCGGAACGTCACTCGTTCCGCGAGCCCGCAGCGCGTCACGTTCGCGCGCGCCGCTTCGAGAAAGTCGGCCCGACGATCGAACGACGTGACATGTCCCTGCGCCCCGACGGCGTAGGCCAGCGCGATCGTGAGCGCCCCGCTTCCGGAGCCGGCCTCCGCGACCTGGGCCCCCGGCCCGACCCCGGCCAGGAACAGGAGCTGTGCGGCGTCCTTCGGCGTCACGATCTGGGCCCCTCGATGCAGCCCGCTGAACAGGTCGGCGAGCGACGGGCGGACCACCCGGTACGGCTTGTCGAGCCAGGTCACCGAACCGCCGGGCGCCTCACCGATCTGGGCGCCGAGGTCGATGACCCCGTCGTCCCCGAGTCGAACCGGGCCCCGGTGCAAGGAAATGAGGATCGCCGGAGTCCCGGGTCCCTTGAGCGCGACCGTGTCGCCTTCCTTCCACCGGTCGTCGGTCACGTCGTCCCCTCACCGCGGCCCGTCCACGGGGAGAAGGCTGTAATAACGAGGGCGCTCAGCGTTGGCTTTATGGGTCAAACGATGCTCGGGGCTCCCGCGCCGTCCGAGAGTTAGGGTCCGCGCCGCGGCTCCGACGACCGGCGTCCGAGGTACGGAAAGCAGTCCAACGTGCGGGCATAGTGTAGTCTGGTTATCACATAGCCTTGCCAAGGCTATGACCCGGGTTCAAATCCCGGTGCCCGCATCCCTGCTTGCTCGACGACGTAGTGCTCCGGGGTCCGGGAAGCGGCAGCACAACCATTAGAGGGTCGAAGCGTCCACTCGTTGGAGACGGAGGAGGGATACCGAGGCGATGGCGCTTGTACGACGCGTCACGACGACCGGTGGCCGGTCGTTCGAATACGTCTCCCAGGGAAAAGGTCCGGCAACGCTCCTCGTCCATCCGGGCGGCCCCGGGCTCACGTACCATTACCTCCGGGGCCTCCTGAAGCTCGCGAACGTCAACCTCCGCGTCATCCTGTTCAATCCGCGCGGGGTCGGCCACAGCTGGGCCCCGAGCTCGCCCTCCGACTACAACCTCCCCGCGATGGCCGCGGACGTGGAAGCAATCCGGCGTGCGCTCCACATCTCCGAACTGCACCTGCTCGGGTATTCGGCGGGCGGTTTCGTTGCTCTCGAGTACGCGCATCGGTACGAAAGCCGCCTCACGTCGCTGCTCCTTTGCGCGACCGCCGGGAGCGCGGAAGAGATCCGACAGTCGAACCGCATGGCCCTCGCCGTCGCCGCCCCGAGCCTCCGGGCGAGGGTGCGCACGCTGACGCGAGAGAAGGCGTTCGACTCCCCGGAGTACCAAAAGCTCGTGGAGCAGGTCTTCGGTCCGTTCCAGACCCGATTCTTCAGGGGCGCCTCGAAGGACTGGAAGGCGACCAAGATGAGCCAGAGGGTCTACCGCGCGATGATGACCCGCTCCGGGGACGAGTTCGCGGTCGACGGCTCGCTCGCGAAGTGGGACGGGCGCAAGTACTACTCCAAGATCGAGGTCCCGACCCTGGTCGTGGTCGGGCGGTACGACTTCTTCCTGACTCCGTCCGTCGAGATGTCGGACCGGATCGAGCCGGCGCACCTTCGCGTGCTGCCGCGTAGCAGTCACCGGGCGATCCTCGAGCAGCCGAAGGAGTTCCTCGGAACGGTCCGGGAGTTTCTCGAAGACGTTACGGGGGGCTAGGCACCGGGAGAACCATGATCAAGTGCGAAACGTGCGGTAAGGAGCTCGAGGACGACGCGAAGTTCTGCGCGGCGTGCGGCCGAAAGGTCGGCGCGGCGGAGCACGTCGTCGGCGAGACGAAGGCCGTCGCCGGAAAGATTGGCCGCGGCATCTCGAAAGGCGCGAAGACCCTCGGTTCCGACGTGAAGAAGGTCGGGAAGAAGAAGGAAGAGACGACCGCCGAGCCTCCACCGCCTCCGCCACCCCCTCCGCCGCCACCGCCACCTCCCCCGCCGCCGCCGTAGATTGCCCGGACGGACTTCCCGGTTCAGGGGGCCCGCGGTCCGGAGCTCGGCGAGAGCACCCACGGCCGGGTTGTGGTGAGGGGCACGAATCCGAGCCGCTCGAGGATGGGACGGCTCGTCTCTCGGGCGTCCACGGTGAGATAACGGTACCCGCGATCCCTCGCGAGGGCCGCGCGCCCGGCCACAAGGGCGCCGTAGATCCCCCGGCGGCGGTACTCCGGCCGAGTGCCTCCTCCGTAGAGCCCCGCGAACGACCGGTCCGCCGGCAACTCGAGCCGACCACTCGCTACGGGAGCTCGGTCGGCATAGGCGACGAACAGGGCCTGGGTCGGGTCGTCGAGGAGCTTCGAGTACGGCCGAGGCTCGGTTCCCGGCTCCCGACCGAAGGCGGCGTCCATTGCCACGACCGCGTCGTCAACTCCCGCGGCATCCACGACCCGTCGGACCTCGACTCCGGGCCCGGCCGGAGCACCCGGGAGCCCGGTCCGAAGGTCGAAGACGACCAGGGTCTCGGGCTCCTCCGGCTCGAATCCTTCCGAGGCCAGGATCGCCTCAAGGCCCGGGGGGCGGTCGTGGCCAAAGTACTTCCACTCGAGACGAGCAGCGGACCGGCGAAAGAACTCGGCCTGCTCGCGAACGACCCGCGACGCGTTCGCCTCGTTGAGGTCCGAGTAGATTACCATGTTCTCCTCGCCCACGACGCGGACGACCGGACCCACCCGCTCCGCGCGGACCCCGGGAAATAGCGGCGGGTTCTCGCGCATCTCGCGGTCGAAGGCGATCAGGAGTTCGTCCCTAGCGGTCATTCTAGTGCCCACTCCCGAGAGCCCTCCCACGGGCAGGACCGGCGCCCATCCTGCGAGTCCATATGGGAGGAGCGCGCCTTGGTACGACCATGATCGCGGGCGACTCCGCTTCGACCGACGTGGTCGACCCGAAGAGCGTCGTCCGCGAGGGGTGGAACCGCGTCTCCACGATCTATCGGCCGCCCCGTTCGCGTCGAGACGCCTTCGACCACACGAACGCCGATTATCGGGAGTGGCTCCAACCGTTCTTCCGGATGCTCGTTCCGGGGTCCGACGTCCTCGACCTCGGCTGCGGGTGCGGCACCCCGGGAGCGCGACTGCTCTCCGAGCGGTTTCGTGTCACGGGAGTCGACATCTCCGACGTCCAGATCGAACGGGCGCGAGCGCTCGTCCCGGCCGGACGGTTCGTCCGGGCCGACATGACCGCGGTATCGTTCCCCCGGGCCACGTTCGACGGCGTCGTGTGCCTCTACGCGCTCATCCACGTCCCGCTCGAGGAGCAGCCCGGTCTCCTCGGGAAAGTATACCGGTGGCTCGGGCCGGGGGGACTCTTCCTCGTCACCACGGGGGCGACCGCGTGGACCGGTGTCGAGGAGGGGTGGCTCGGTTCGAACGCGAGGATGTACTGGAGTCACGCCGACTCGCGCACCTACGAGAAGTGGTTCGGCCAAAAGGGGTTCCGAGTGCTCCGTCGCACGATCATCCCCGAGGGAGAGAGCCGGCACGCCCTCTTCCTCGTACAGAAGCCCCTGCCGCCTCCCTGACAGTGCACGGGGACGGCTCGCCCCCCGAGCAAAGTAGAATCTAGTCGGAGGCGATGTCGGTGCGTCGCGTCGCCGCCGAGGGCGGGGAGGGTTCCGGGAACGCCAATGACCGAGTCGGAGACCGCACGGACGGCGCTCAAGTTCGTGAACGAGATCAACCGACACGACCTGGAGAGCATCTCCGCGCTCCTCTCCGAGGACCACCTGTTCATCGACGGGCTGGGTAACGAGGTGCGGGGCCGGGACCGAACCCGCGAGGGCTGGAGCGCCTACTTCCAGATGTTCCCCGACTACCATATCGGCGTGAAGGAGTGGTTCCAGAACGGGCGGGTCGTCGCCATGATCGGGGTCGCGAGCGGAACGTATGCCGTCGGCACCGAGCTCCCCGCGGAGAACCGCTGGAAGATCCCGGCGGCGTGGCGAGCCGTCGTGCGTGACCATCAGCTCGCCCAGTGGCAGGTCTTCGCGGACAATGAACCCGTCTGGAAGATCATGGGCGTGAAGCGCACCTGACGTCGATCAGCCGAGGACGCCACCCCGGTCGAGCCCCTCGACGATCGCGGCGACCTCCTCCTCCACCGGGACCCGCAATCCGAATCGGCGGAAGTATCGGTCGAAGGTCCGAAGGCCATGGTCGAGCATGGCCTTCGCCTTCTCGAGACGCACCCAGGGCGGGGTGCCGAGCCGGTCGACCCGGATCGCCTGCCCGAGGTCGATCACCCACGGCTCGCTCCGGTGGAGGAGGATGTTGAACGGGCTCAGGTCGGTATGCACCACGCCGGCGTCGGCGAGACGGCGGACCTGTTCGAGGACGGCGTCCTTCAGCCGCTCCGGGTCGTCGGGGTCGACCGTGCTCATCCGCGGCGCCGCCCGCTCTCCCGAACCGAGGTACTCCATCGAGAACATGTTCTCGACCCGACGGCCCGGCTCGGGCACCCGCGCGCGCCCCCGCCACGCCCTCGTCAGCATCTCGAGCTCGTGCGCTGCCTGGTGACCCATCGACTCCTGCTTCACCGGCCCTCCGCCGCGGTGGCTCGTCCGGTACAGCCGGTAGACCTTCACCGCGACCCACATCGGGCCGTCGACGCACGAGTAGACGTCCGCCTCCTTTCCGGAGCCGATCCGCTGGACCACCTCGGTCGCGAGACCGCACTCGAGGATCGATTCCGCGGCCTCCGAGTAGCGCTGCTCTTGGAACGACGCGGTGCCGGATCGGACCTTCCAGTGTACACTGGAGTCGAGGTAGGGGTCGTTCGGCACGAGGTGGGTTGTGGTGTTGCTTCCGTTCGGGACCGGTCGGCGGGGGAGGGCGCCCTGCCGGGAGGGGAGGTCGGGGGCTCAGGCGGTTCCCGGCGTTCGGTAAGATTCGACACTGCGCATCGTCCGGGAACCTCCTGGCCGCACGGGCCAACGGTGGCAACACGACGGGGGTATCTATACCCTCTCCCGAGGGGGCGTGGATTCAGCGGCCCTGCGTCACGCCGATCCACTTCTGGAGACGATGGAGGTTCGGCAGCGTCCCGACGACGATCAGCGCGTCCATCGGCCGGAAGCGGAACGTCGACGGCGGGTTGAGCACGGTCGCGTACTCGCCGTCGGGCCCCTTCCGAGCGTATCCGATCACGATGCAGTCCGACGCCGTACGGACGAGCGACTCGGTCTCGGGGAGCGTCTGAGAGGAGATCGGAGTCTCCGTGGTGAGGATGAACTCCTCCATGTCGGCGCCGAACGCCGTGCTCGTCAGGTCCTCGACCATGTTGGCGACCTCGGGGCGGAAGGCGGCGTCGGCGCAGAGCCGCCCCCCCATGTCCGCCGGCGACGCCACGTACGTCACGCCGGCGGCCTTCAAGGTCTGCTTGAGCTCGGGGCGGCCGACCGAGACGACGATGCGGATGTTCGGGCCGATCGCGCGGACGTTGAGCGCGGCGACGAGCGTGGTCGTGTCCTCGCCGGTGCAGACGATGACCGCATGCGCGCCGGCGACGTTCACGCGCTGGAGGACCTCGGTCTCCCCGGGATGCCCGTACGTGACGAACAGTTGCTTTTCGCTCGCGAGATTGTGCATCGGGCCGACCTCGTTGGCGTTCTCGGTCACGACCGCGACCTGCTGATCGTCCGCGAGGAGTTCGCGAACCGCCGCGGCCCCGACCGCCGAGTACCCGAGGACGACGATGTGGTTCCGGAAGTCCGTCCCGAGCGTGCCGAGGAGGCGGTGCTGGGCCGTCTCCTGCACGATCGAGATGACGACCGTCACGAGGTACGCGGTCAGGAAGACCTCGAGCCCCGCGATGCCGATCGTGAACAGCTTCGCGTTCGGGTTGTTCGGCACGACGTCGCCGTATCCGATCGTCGAGAGCGTGACCATCGCCCAGTAGAACGAGTTGAGCAGCTCGGCCGCGGTGGTGTACGACTCGAGGACGTAGAACCCGAGCGCGGCAAAGACGAGGACCCCGGCGTAGGCGGCCAGGAACTTCCAGAGCCGTCGAAACAGCAGCTGCGCGTACCGCAATCGGACGGGGGCCACGGCGCGCCACCGAGCTGGGGTTTCTAACCCTTTTCTCCGAGGGTATTCCAAGAGGGAACGGCTCGGCCGTGCTCAGCGTCGGGGTTCCGAACGCGCTCCCCGGGCTCCGCAAGACGTAAATAGGGTGCCCTGAGTGGCCGAGCCCTTGATGGCCGCAGCCCCCTCGGCGGCCTCGGGGAGTGCTGTCGTGCCCGCAAGTTCGCCGCCGGCGCCCCTCGAGGACCGGGATTTCACGCGCTTCGAACGGGCGCGGATCCTCGGGGCGCGCGCTCTGCAGGTCTCACTGGGTGCGCCGATCCTGATCGACGTGGCCTCGACCCTCGTCGACCCGGTCGAGATCGCCGAGGCGGAGTTTGCCGCCGGTCGCATCCCGATCACCGTGCGCCGCGGTCCGCGGTCGAGCTAGATCCCCGCGTCGTCGAGCGCGTGGGCGCAGCGACAGTTCTTCTCGCCCGCGAGTCGCGGGATCACGCGAGCGAGGACCTGCCCCATCCGGTCCGCGTTGCGGTGCATCACCTCGACGATCTCGGACGCCTGGACGGGTCGCTCCGCCCACACGTCGTAGTCCGTGACCATCGCGAGACAGGCGTAGCACATCGCCCGCTCCCGCGCGAGCGTAACCTCGGGGACGAGGGTCATCCCGATGACGTCAGCGAACGTGCGGAAGTACTTCGATTCCGCGCGCGTGCTGAACCGGGGCCCCTCGACGCAAACGTACGTCTTCCCTTCGGCGAACGGTGAGCCGATGTCGCGACCGACGTCGCTCGCGGCGGAAAGGAGCTCCGGACAGAACGGGTCCGCGAGCGAGACGTGGTAGACCTTCCCGCCATCGAAGAACGTCGTCGGCCGCTGTTTCGTGAAGTCGACGAACTGGTTGGGCAGGACGAAGGTGCCCGGTGCGAGTTCCTCGCGCAGCGAGCCGACCGAGCTCGCGGTGACGATCGCGTCGGCGCCGAGCGTGTGTAGCGCGTCGACGTTCGCGCGGTAATTCACCCGGTGCGGAGGGATCGAATGGCCGGGCCCGTGACGGGACAGGAACAGTACGCGCACGCCGCCGACCTCCCCCTCCTCGATCGGGGCGGACGGGGCTCCCCACGGCGTGGAAACTCGGTGCGACAGCCGCACCTTCTCTCCGAGGAGGTTCGCGATGCCCGACCCGCCGATCACTCCGATCGTCGACCGACGAGCGGCGCTCACGAGTGCTCCGTCGACGCGCCCGCGGGACGCGCTCGAGAGAGGAAACGGGCCATCACGACCTCGCCCCGCGTTCGCTCGAGCAGCGTGCGCGCCGTGTCCTGCTTCGGTTTGAGCTGGACGATCGCGCGCGTCGTATCGAACCGGAGCAGGGTCCGGGTCAGCCGTTCCATGAGCGCGAGCTCGGCCTCCGCCGCCGGAAGCTCGTCCCGGCCCAATCGGTCCAGGACGCGGCGGCGGACCTCCCCCACCACGTCGCCGAGACCCAGGAGATACGGCTCGGGGTCGACCCCGAGGTCGGACGGTCCCGGGAGCGGCTTGCCTTCCGCGATGGCTCCGAGCAGGATCGCTTCGACCGCCTCCTGGAAGGCGTCGAGCGTCAGGGGTTCATCGCCCCGGCCCTCCCGGCGCAGCCAATCGGCGAGCTCGGCCGTCAGTCGCTGCACTTCGCCGAGCTCGGGACCCGCGGAGCCGTTGGCGTGGAGATGGGTCATCGTCGCCTGGGCGAGCCGGCGCAATCGACGCGCTCGCTGATAGAGGTCCTCGCGCCGCAGCTCTCGCTGGCGCAAGTGGGCCTCGATCGCGAGGAGCACCGCGTCCGGCACGCCCGGCGACGCGGGTGCGACCGACTTATCGGAAGAGGGTGAACCGTTGGTCATCGTCACCTCCGTCGAGGATCCCGAGACGAACCCCGGCGTCGAGCCACCCGTGCGCATAGCTCGCCGCGGCGAGCGCTCGCTCGACGTCGCCCGAAGCCGAAAAGGTCTCCGCGTCGGCGAGGTAGGCACGGGCCATCGAGAGGAAGTCGTCGGACGCCCCGCGCAGGAACGAGCGGGCCGGAGGGGCCGCGCTCACCCGCTCGAGGGCCTCGTGGGTGAGGCGGAGGTACTTCTCGAGCAGGGTCGACTCGTTCACGGCCGCGGCCGGGGTAGCCGCGGGGTCGAATTAATCCGTCGGTCGCCGCGGTCGCGCGGTCACTTGGGGACCTTCTCCCAGTCCTTGAGGAATCGAGCGAGGCCGATGTCGGTGAGCGGATGCTGAACGAGCTTCTCCATGACGGCATACGGCATCGTCGCGATATCGGCCCCGATCTTCGCGGCGTCGAGTACATGGACCGGGTGGCGCACGCTGGCCACGAGCACCTGCGTCCGGACCTTGTAATTGCGGTAGATCTGCACGATGTCGCGGATCAGGTCCATTCCGTCCTGCCCCTGGTCGTCGAGCCGGCCGATGAACGGGCTGACATACGTCGCGCCGACCTTGGCGGCCAGGAGCGCCTGGTTCGCGCTGAAGACCAAGGTCATGTTGACGCGGGTCCCCTCCTTCGCGAGAATCTTCGTCGCGCGGAGGCCGTTCGGGGTCATCGGGCACTTCACGTAGATCGAGGGGTGGATCTCGCGGAGATGGCGTCCCTCGCGGAGCATCCCTTCGGTGTCCGTGGCGACGACCTCGGCCGAAACGCTGGGAACCCCGAGCGCGCAGACCTCACGAAGGACGTCCTCGAATTTGCGGCCCTCCTTCGCGACGAGCGTCGGGTTCGTCGTGACTCCGTCGAGGATCCCGGTCTCCCACATCGTTCGGATCTCCGTGACGCTCGCGGTGTCCAGAAACAGCTGCATCCCTCCTCCCCTCCGTTGGCGACGGCGGCCCTACCCGGCCCCGGCTCTTGAGGCATTGCCCCGCTTTGGCGCGGCCGACCGGCTCTTCTCCGGTTCCTCGAGCGCCGGGACGAGCGATCGGAGGGTCGCGAGGTCCTCCGCGTAGCGGGCATAGCTGTCGTCGTCGAGCGGGGTCTCGAGGTATCCTGGAACGGCCGCCCACTGCGGGTCCACGACGAGCCGGCGGAAGCCGTCGAGCCCGATCAACCCCTTCCCGATGTTCTCGTGGCGGTCGAGATGGGAGCCGAGGTCCGCCTTCGCGTCGTTGAGATGGAACGCCCGGACCGCCGCGAGGCCGACCGTCGCACGAAGGTGATCGACGAGCCGACCGTAGCCCTCCTCGGTGCGAAAATCGACCCCCGAGGCGAACAAGTGACAGGTATCTATCGTGATGCCGAGACGGTTCGGCGCGTCCACCGCGGCGAGGACGGTCTGCAACTGTTCGAACGTCGACCCGAGCGTCGTCCCCTGGCCCGCAGCATTCTCGAGGAGGAGGCGGACGGTGCCGTCCGGTCGGTCCGCCAGCGCCGCTCGCAGGCTTTCCGTGATCGACTTGAGCCCCGCGTCCACGCCGGAGCCGAGGTGCGCGCCGGGGTGGAAGATCAGGCCATCCACTCCGAGCAGCTCGGCCCGCGCCATCTCGTCTCGGAACGCCTTCCGGGACCGGTTCAGGACGAGTTTCTTCGGACTGGCGAGGTTCGCGAGGTACCCGTGGTGCACGGCGGTGGCGCGGACGCCCTCGTCGCGCACCGCGACCCGGAAGCTCTCGGCGGCGTCGGCCGCGATCGGTGGACCGGCCCACATCTGGGGGCTCTTCGAGAAGATCTGGAGCGCTTCCCCCTGGATCTTCTTGATCTCGTGGACCGCCTCGGGGAGCCCTTTTGCGATCCCGAGGTGGGCACCGAGGAACATCGCCGGCCGGACCGCGCGGGCGGGATTAGCGTATCGGCCAACCGACGGCTTATGCTCAGTCGAGGCTCCGCGGAGGTGGGGATGCCCACCTGACCCGATACATCGCGCTTCTGCGGGCCGTGAACGTCGGCGGCACGAATCAGGTGCCGATGACGGAGCTTGCGCAGGTCGGGGAGCGGCTCGGATTCACCCACGTGCGGACGTTCCTTCAGTCGGGCAACCTCGTGTTCGAGGATCCCACGGGCGCGGCCCGAGCACTCGAGACCCGTCTCGAAACGGCGACTCGCACGGAGCTCGGAGTGACGACCGACTTCTGCATTCGAACCGTGCCCGCGTGGCGAGAGGTGGTCCGTCGGAACCCGTTCCCCACTGAGGCGCGGGACGACCCCGGCCACCTCGTGACGATCTTTCTGAAGGCCGCTCCCCGACCGGGTTCTGAGGCGCGCCTCCGCGACAAGATCCGTGGGCGCGAACGCGCCCGCGTCATCGGGTCGGAAGCGTACGTCGTCTATCCGGACGGCATCGGGACCTCTAAACTGACGCTGCCACTGGTCGAACGCGCGCTGGGCGCCCACGGTACCGGGCGGAATTGGAACACGGTGACGAAGCTGCTCGCCCTCGCCGAAGAGTGACTCCCTCGGGCGGAGAGGGAGGCTGACAGCTTTCCGCGTCTCCCGTAGGCTCGCGCACTTCAGTACTGCGCGGAACGCCAGCGGGCTTAACTGCCGGGTTCGGAATGGGACCGGGTGTTTCCCCGCCGCTTTGGCCGTCAGCCACCGGCGCCGACGGGAGCGCGATATTTAACTTTGATTCGCGGGGCCGCAGGGGACCTGCGAGCGAGAAGGTTCCCAAAACTCATGCCGAGCGGTCACTCTCGGGATGGCGTCGGGTGAGCGGGACGAGCGGCGAGCGGGGGGATCCTCCGGTCATTCCCGAGTACCGGCTGCGGCTCGACGTCGACTTCGCCGGACGGAAGTGGAACGGATCCGTTCTCTTCGAGCCCCCCGCGGGCACGAAGGCGCTCACCCTGGATTCCGAGGGGCTCACGATCTCGAGCGTATACGCCGGCGACAGTCCGCTCGACTTCCGGGTCGACGCGGACCGTCGCGTGCTCGAGCTGCCAAAGCTCCTTCCTGGGCCTATCACCGTCGAGTTCTCGGGCGTCGCTTCCGAAAAGATCCTCATCGGCTTCTACCGCTCGCGGCAGAACGGAGGGTACATCCTCACCGCTCAGGGCGAACCGAACGGCACGCACCGGATCTTCCCGTGCCTCGACCGGCCCGACCGGAAGAGCCGGATCATCTTGACCGTTCGTACCGGGAACGATCTCCGGGTGATCGCCAACACCCGCGAGGATGCCGTTCACGACGTCGCGGGCGGACGCGAGTGGATCTTTGCCCCCACGCCGACGATGCCGGTGTATCTCTTCTACCTCGGGATCGGCCAGTTCGATCTCCTGGAGGACAAGAGCGGGCGCGTACTGTTCCGCGTCTTCACGCCGCCGGGCCGGGCCGAGTCCGGTCGCTTCGCGCTCGAGTCCGTGGGACGGATCCTGACCGCTTACGAACAGTACTACGGGATCCCGTACCCCCTGCCGAAGCTCGACCTCGTCTCGGTCTCGGAGACGTCGTTCGGCGCGATGGAGAATTGGGGGGCGATCACGTTCCAAGAGACGCGGCTCCTCATCGACGAGCATTCGACGTCGTTCGCCCGCCGGGACGTCTTCGAGACGATCTCCCACGAGGTGGCGCACCAGTGGTTCGGCAACCTCGTGACGATGATGGGATGGAACGAGATCTGGCTCAACGAGAGCCTCGCCGCCTTCCTCGAGACGAAGATCGCCGAGATCGTCGACCCGGAGCTCGACGCTCGCTCGGACTTCTACCTGCGGATCGCCGGCGCGGGGCTCGCCCTCGAAGGGGATTCGCTGGACTGCACGCACCCGGTCCGGGCGGCGGCGGACCGACCCGAGGAGGTCAGTCAGATCTTTGACGAGATCAGCTACGGAAAGGGTTCGACGCTCCTCGCGATGCTCGAGTCCTATCTGGGCGAGGAGACGTTTCGTCACGGACTCGAGGACTACCTGAACCGCTACTGCTACTCGAACGCCTCGACGGCGGACCTGTGGGAGGCGCTCGGTCGCGCGTCCAGCAAACCGGTCGGCCCGCTCATCGACCCGTGGCTCGACCGCGCGGGTCTTCCGGTCATCCGGGCCGAACTCCACGGCGGAACGCTCGAGCTCGCGCAACGGCGGTTCTCCTACCACGGACCCGTCGAGGAGTCCGAGACGTGGCCGATCCCGATGACGATCGACGTGGATGGGCGCCGCGAGCGCCTCCAGTTCGACTCCCGGACCCGGTCCGTGCCGGTGCCCCCGGAATCGACGATCCACCTCAACCCGGACGCGACCGGATTCTACCGCGTCTTCTACGACCCGACCCTCCGGGAACGACTCTTGCGCGCGCTGCCCGACCGACCCGCGACCGACCGCTGGATCTTCTTGGAGGACCTCGCCGCGTTCCTCACCGCCGGGGAGATCGACTGGATGACATGGTCGAACGCCGTCCACGCGCTCGGTACCACCCCGGACCGGCTCATCGTCGAATCGCTCGGCGGCACCCTCGCGACCGGGGCGAACCTCTTCCCGCGTTCCGCGCCAGCGCAGGACCTCGCCCGCTGGTTCTTCGGGTTGCACTCGAAGCGGCTCGGGACCTCCCGGATTCCGGGAGAGCCGTCCCCGAACGGGGTCCTCCGAGAGCGGATCAACTCGCTCCGGGTCCGCATCGACCCGGGATACGCGCGAAGCCTCTCGGAACTGTTCCTCGAGTGGGAACGGCTCTCACCGGATATCCGGCCCGCGGTGGCCGTCGCCCGCGCCCGGACCGAGGGCGCGGGCGGATACCGGGAGCTTCGTCGGGCGCTCGAGGGGGACCCGCGCGAACGCGACCAGCTGACGCTCGAGCAGGCGCTCGCGTGGAGCAGCGAACCCGACCTGGTCCTCGAGACCGTGGAGCGGGCGAGCACGGGAGCGGTCAATCGGGGGATCGTGCACATCGTGCTGCGCAACGCCGCCGCCAATCCGGTGGCGCGCGAGGAGCTGTGGGGGTGGCTCCAGTCGCGCCTTCCGCGCCTCGACGAATTGTTTCGGGCATCGGGCCTGCTCTCGCTCGCCCTGGAACGCACGGTCCCCCTCCTCGGGATCGGTCGGGGGGACGAGGTCCGGGAGTTCTTCCGGACCCACGCGTATCCCGAAGGCGCCCGCGGCCTCGCCAAGGGGCTCGAGCGCTTGCGGATCTGGGAACGGCTCGGCCCCACTCTCTCCGCGCTTCCGCCCTAGCGTCGCCGTCGGGTGGGCGGCGACGGAGCGGGGTCGTCCTCCGACCAGATGTACCAGGTCCCTCGTGCCTGGCTGAACCGACGGCCGTCCGAGCCGTAGAGGTTCCCCTCGGCGAAGGCGATGTGGCGTCCCCGGCGGAGCACGTCCCCGCGCGCCGTGAGGGTCTCTCCCTCGCGCGCGGCGCGCAGGAACTCGACGTAGAGGCTCGTCGTCGCGGTCGTTTCCCCCTCGCTGAGGAGCGAGACGACCGCCGCGCCCATCGACGTGTCGAGGATCGTGGCATAGACCCCGCCGTGGACGACCCCGTTGATGTTGAGATGCTGATGCTCGACCTTCCCGGTGACCGTGACAAACCCGCGGCCGCTGTGGCGCGCGTCGATCCGGAACCCGACCTCCTGGTGGAATCCCCCGCGTCGAGCGGCGGTCAAAAGGTCGGGCAGCGGGCGCATCGGGCGGGGGTCCGGCCGAGCAGCGCGACGCGGCACGTCGGTCCTCAGCGAAGGGCGCGGATAAGTACTCCGCGCGGCCGTGCCCGCTCCGGTCGAATGCTCTCCCGCGCCCGGCCCTCCGTAACGTACGACGCGCCGCCGAACATCGCGCTCGTGAAGTACTGGGGCGTTCGGGACCGGGAGCGCGCGCTCCCGTACAACTCGTCCCTCTCCGTCACGCTCCGCGGGATGCGCTCCCGCACGACCGTACAGTTCCGCCCCGAGCTCTCGGAGGACGAGGTCGTCCTGAACGGCGTGGAGGCGTCGGGAGGTCCGCGCGACGGCGTCGTCCGCTTCCTCGACCGGGTCCGCGCGCGGGCCGGGACGCCGGACCGGGCCCAGGTCGCCTCCGCCAACAACTTCCCGACCGCGAGCGGGCTCGCGTCCAGCGCGAGCGGCTTCGCCGCGCTCGCCGGCGCCGCCTCACAGGCCGCCGGGCTCTCGCTCTCGGGTCGCGAGCTCTCCCAGCTCGCCCGGTTCGGCTCGGGCAGCGCGTGCCGCTCGGTGTTCGGCGGGTTCGTCGAGTGGAACGCGGGACGTCGGCCGGACGGTCGAGACTGTTTCGCCCGTTCGGTGTACGGACCGAGCCACTGGCCCCAACTCGTCGACCTTGTCCTCCTCGTGCATGACGCGCCCGTCAAGCAGGTCCGCTCCGCGGACGCGATGCAGACGAGCGTGGAAACGAGCGACTACTTTGCGGAGCGACAGCGAGAGATCCCGCGCCGGCTCGCGCGCATCCGCGCCGCCATCGGCGCTCGCCGCGCCGACCGGCTGTTTCCCCTCGTGATGGAGGAGTGCGACAGCTTCCGAAAGGTGTGCGAGACGTCCCGACCCTCGCTCGACTATCTCACGTCCACCTCGCGTACGATCCTCGAGTCGGTCCGCGACGAGAACCGCCGCGCCCTTCGCCCCGTCGCCGGCTACACGCACGACGCCGGAGCCCACGTGCACGTCTTCACGCTGCGAAAGGACCTCGCCCGCGTGCGACGTGCGCTCGGGGGGATCGAAGGCGTCGACCGGACGCTCGTGGTCGCGCCGGGACCGGGGGGAAAAACCGTGCGCCGGAGCGGGACCGGGACGCGTCCTACAGGACGTGCCGGTCGAACTCGGGCGGCGGGAGCTCGAGGCCGATCTTCGTCGTCAGCCCGGTGACTTCCTGGATGTAGCGCTCCCGCGCCTCCTCGTTCGTCCAGCGCTTGAGCCCGTACTCGATCGCCCGGCGGCTCGTCTCCGAGTTCGAGTGGCCGAACATGTCGAGCGCGCGGGGATACCACTTGTTCACGGCCGTCTGGGCCTCGTCCTTCGTACCCGAGTACTTCGGGCCGTCCTGCACCATCCGCCGGAGCACGCTCGCGCCGAAGTTCAAGTGGAGCTGCTCCTCGCTCAGCATGAGCGGCATCGCGCGGGCGAGCGGTCCGTAGGAGCACTCCTGGAACGCCCGCAGCTGGTAGACCCCGACCCGGTCGACGAAGCAGGTGAAGGCGCCGACGTCGCTCCACCGGTCGAACTTCATGTTGAACGCATCGAGCTTGTGCTCTCCCTCGCGCTTCGCGAGGAGCTCGTCAATGTACTGCTGACCGGTTTCCCCGAAGTCGCGAAGGATCCGGCACGCCTGGAGCCCGTGGCGGGACTCGTCGGCGACGATCCGCGATTCGATCCATCGGTCCTCGAGGGTCGGGGCCTGGTCGAGCCACGGGCGGTGCTGCTGGATCGAGGCGAACTCCGTGTCCGCCTGCACGACCATGAGCTTGATGATCAATTTCGCCATGTCGGGCTCGAGCTCCTCCGCGGTCTCGAACTTGTGCGCACCCGCGTACGCCCCCCAGAGGATCTCGCGGACGGGCACGACCGTGCCGCCGTCCTTCAGGCTCCCCGCACCGGCGCGGGTCTTCGAGGCGGGAGCGCTGGGGGGCGACGGGACGGACATAGCGAAGCGGGCGGTACTAGGACTCAGCGGCCCTTAAAGTTGGGCTTGCGTTTCTCCGTGAACGCGGTCAACCCTTCCTTCGCGTCCTCGGTCACGAAGAGCCGGTTCTGCAGCTCGCGCTCGAGCGCGAGGCCGGCGGTCAACGGCATCTCGACCCCTTCGACGACCGAACGCTTGATCAGGCTCACGGCGCGGACCGGGCCGTGCGCGAGCGCGCTCGCGTACGCCTGGATGTCCTTCGCGAACGTCTCCTTCGGGTACACGTAGTTCACGAGGCCGATCGCGAGCGCCTCGTCGGGCGAGATCCGCTTGCCCGTGATCATCATGTCGAGCGCGCGAGAGGTCCCGATGAGGCGGGGCAGGCGCTGGGTACCCCCCGTGCCCGGGAGGACGCCGAGAGTCACCTCGGGCAGCCCGATCATCCCCGAATCCTTCGCCATCATCCGCAGGTCGCACGCGAGCGCGATCTCGAGGCCCCCACCGACCGTGTGACCGTTGAGCGCGGCGATGACGAGCTTCGGGGTCTTCGCGAACTTGTCGAGCGTCTCCTGGCAGTGAAGGCAGAACATCGCCTTGAAATCCGGCTGGCTCTGCTTCAGCATCTCGATGTCCGCCCCCGCGCTGAAGAATCCGGGCACGGTGCTCGCGAGCACGATCACCCGAACCTCGTCGTTGAACCGGAACTCGTCGACCGCGCTGCTGAACTCTCGCATCATGTCGAGGTCGTACGTGTTCGCCTTCGGCTTGCCGATCTCGATGTAGCCGACATGGTCGTCGATGCGGGTCCGGATGTACTTGCCTTCCATGGTCGCTCACCCGCCCCTCCGGGCGGTCCAGCCGACCGCACCCGTACCGGCGGATAACGCCGACGCCCCGGGGAGCGCCCTACGAGGACGAGGACGGCCGCCGGGACCGTTCTTCGACGTGTCCGTCGGGGTAGCCGATCAGCACGCGCGACGCGAGACCGACGAAGAGCCCCGTCTCGACCACGCCCGTCGGGGCGGAGAGGCGGGCCGCGGTCGCCGCCGGGTCATCGATCGGGTGGCTCGGAGTGAGGTCGAGGAGCTCGTTGCCATTGTCCGTGAGGTACGGGCGGCCGTCGGGTCCCTCGCGGAGACGGACGCGGAATCCGTCGTGCTCGAACCGCCGCGCCAGCACCGCGCGCGCGAACGGGACCACTTCCACGGGGATGGGCGCCCGAGTGCCGAGACGGTCGACCAGCTTCGACGGGTCGACCAGGATCAGGACCTCGCGGGAGAGTCGGGCCAGCAATTTCTCGCGGAGCAGCGCGCCGCCCCCACCTTTCGTGAGGTCGAGGTCGGGAGAGACCTCGTCCGCCCCGTCGAGCATCAGGTCGAACCGATCGTCGGCGCGAAGGGGGCGAACCGCGATCCCGAGGGACCGAGCGAGCTCCTCCGTCGCCCGAGAGCTCGACACACAGTCGAGCGGGACCCCAGGAAAACGGGCCGCGAGCGCACGTACGGCTTCGGCGGCCGTAGAGCCGGTGCCGAGCGCGAGGTGCATCTCGGGACGGACCGTCTCGACCCCTCGACGTGCAGCGGCCGCCTTCGCACGCTCGATGTCGTCCGGCACGACCCTCGGGAGGGGCGCCGCCTATTCAACCCGGCGGCCCTCGAGGCCGACACGCCTAAGCCGTGAGTTCCCTCCCCTGCTCGGATGCCGACCCGAGCTCCGGCGCCCGAGCGCGCCGTCGTCTTGTCGATGGGGGGCTCGGTGCTGCTCACGGGCCACAACGACCGGCAGTACCTCGAGGACCTCGCGACGCTGCTTCGCGAGGTGGGCCGGAAGATCCCCTTGGTCGTCACCACGGGGGGCGGCCGGACCGCACGCGAGTACATCCACCTCGGCCGCGAGCTGGGGTTGACCGAGGTCGAGCTCGACGAGATCGGCATCGACGTGACGCGCCTTCACGCTCGTCTGCTCGCCGCGCGCATCGGGCCCCCGACGCCCGCCCACCCCCCGACGACGGTGGCACTCGCCGTCCATGAACTCCAGCGCGGCTCGCCGGTGATCCTGGGGGGCACCGAGCCGGGCCACACCACGGACGGGGTCGGGGCCCTCGTCGCGGCGCGTCTGCGGGCGTCCCGGTTCATCAACGCGACCGACGTCAACGGGATCTACGAACACGACCCACGGACGAACCCGCGCGCCCGGCGGATCGCGAAGTCGAGCTGGGTCGACTTCCGTCGTCGGGTCCAGATGAGCACGACCGGGGAAGCCGGCCAGAACTTCCTCTTCGACCGTCTCGGCGCGGACATCCTTTGGCGCGCGGGTATCCCGTTACTGGTCGTCGACGGCCGGAACCTCGCCAACCTCGAGGCGGCGATCCGCGGTCACCCGTTCGACGGGAGCCGGGTCGAGTAGGTCGGGACGCGAACTCCTATACGCGCGGGGTCGTGCAGAAGGACGATGCATCGGATCGTCTTCCTTGGCCCGCCGGGAGTCGGGAAGGGAACCCAGGCCGCCCGGCTCTCGAAGGAGCTCGGGATCCCGCACCTATCGACCGGGGACCTCCTCCGCGCGGCCGTCGGCGCCGGGACCGCGCTCGGTCAAAAGGCCCAGAGCCACATGGACGCCGGACGACTCGTCCCGGACGACCTCGTGCTCGAGATCCTCAGCGAGCGGCTCGGGCGCCCCGACGCGAAGGACGGTTTCCTGCTCGACGGATTCCCCCGGAACCTCGCGCAGGCGGAGCGACTCGCGAAGTTCACTCCGCTCGACGCGGTCCTCTCCTTCGAGCTGCCGGCAAATCTTCTGATCGAGCGGCTCTCCGGGAGGCGGGTCTGCCCGACGTGTCAATCCGTCTACAACACCGCGACGGCGCCGCCGAAGGTCCCCGGCCGGTGCGATCGGGACGGGACGGAGTTGATCCAGCGCCCGGACGACCTGCCGGCCGCCATCTCGACCCGCCTGGCGGTCTATGCCGAGCAGACGGCCCCCCTGCTCGGCTTTTACCGGAGTGCGGGGCGGCTCCGCTCGGTGGACGCCAGCGGCGATCCGGACACCGTCGCCGCACGGGTCCGCGAGGCGCTCCGGTAGAAGCGGCCCGGCATCACGCGGGGACTCGCAGCACTTCGCCCGAGGCCCACCGTCGCCCGTCCCAGGCGAGCCGTACCCCCTCCAGATATCCGAGAGGGGGACCCCACGACCGCGCCCGGCGCGGCAACGCGGACGCGGCGCCGAACTCGATCACCCCCCCATGCGAGATGAGGAGCAACAACCCTCCATCGGGCACCCGCTCGAGCTCCACGCGCCACCGCTCGGACTGGCCCCGGGCGTAGGCACCAACCGCCGGGCTGCGCTCGACGAGCTCGACGTAATCCTCGAACGTCCTCGGATGCAGTCCGTCGAGCGGGATCGCGGCATCGTCCGGCATCTCGGCGAGCGAGGGAAGCTCCGCGTCGACCGAGAGACCCAGCGCCTCCGCGCTCTCGACCGCCCGCGGCCTCGGAGAGGTTACGACCCGGTCGAACCGCGGGAGTCCCGCGGCGACGCGGCGGGCGAGGGCCCGACCTGCGGCGTTGAGATGGACTCCCGACGGGTCCCTCATGCTGTGTCGTCGGTGTTCGAGAGTGCGCATCCGTCACCGACCGGACCCCGCGAGCGGGAGCAAGTTTATAGCGGGAGGACCGCTCCTCGGACCATCCCGGCTTAGCTCAGTGGTAGAGCGGGGGACTGTAGGCGAGACTGCCGGGCCTCCGGCAGCCCCCGTGGAGATCCTCAGGTCGCCTGTTCGAGTCAGGCAGCCGGGACCTGAGGACGCTGCCGCGGGTCCTTCCCCGCGGACCCGAGACCTCAAGAACGGCGCGCGACTTCTTCGCACCGCACTATGGCCGGCGGCACGTTCTCTGACTCGTGGAAGCTCACGAAGACCGCGTTCGGGCTCATCCGGCAGGACCGCGCGCTCCTCGTTTTCCCGCTCGTCGCGGGGCTCGCGATCCTCGGCGTCCTCGCGCTCTTCATTCTGGGAATCCTGTGGACCGTTCCGTTCCTCCTCGGCGGGGGCAGCGCCGCGACGACGTACGAGGCGCTCGCGGTCGTGCTCTTTCTCGTGATGTACTTCCTCTGCTCGTTCATCTCCGTCTACGCCACCGCCGCGCTCGTCGGCGCCGCGACCCTCAAGCTGAACGGCGAACAGCCGACCGCGGCGGACGGCTGGCGGATCGCCCGGTCGAAGCTCGGAACGCTCCTTGTCTGGTCGCTGATCTCGGCGACGGTCGGTCTCGTGATCCAGGCCGTCTCGCGACGTCTCGGCGGGATCGTGGGAGTCGTCGCGGGCGCGGTCGGAGGAGCGACGTGGACGGTCGTGACCTACTTCATGATCCCCGTCCTCATTTACGAGAGCGACGGCGCTTGGACGTCGATCAAGCGGTCGGCAAAGCTGTTCATCTCGACGTTCGGGCGGTCGATCGTCTCGAACCTCGTGGTCGGACTGATCGTGGCGGCCGGCATCATCGTCGCGGTCCTCCTCGGCGTGGCTGGGGTGTTCCTCCTGTTAGGCCGCGCGACCGTGCTCGGCGTCGTCCTCATCGGCCTCGCGCTCGCGGCCGGCACGATCTTTCTGCTGATCGGCGCCGCGGCGGAGGGGATCCTCCGGGCCGCGCTTTACCGGTATGCGACGACCGGGAAGATCGACCCCGACCTGTTGCCGAAGGGGTACGCGGTCACCCCACGGGACACGTTCGGCACGCCGCTCGCGTGATACTTCGGCCGACCGTCCGCGATGCCCCTAAAAGGGGCGCGGCGGTAGGACGCCTCGATGTCGATACGTGCGGTGTCCGCCGCGGTGGCCGTGACCGACCGCCAGAAGGCCGTGAAGTGGTACGCGAAGACCCTCGGATTCAAAGTGTTCGACGACGACCCGGAGCACTGGACGACCGTCGGCGACCGCTCGGGGAAGTTCGTCCTCCACCTCTGTGAAGTCCGAGGACGGGGCAAGAAGCCTCCCAAGTCGGAGGTCGGGAACACCGGGATCCTGCTCGAGACCAACGAGCCGTTCCTCCGCGTCTGCGCGCGGCTGAAGAAGCACGGGGTCCGGTTCTCGATGCCCCCCAAGAAGCTCCCGTGGGGCTGGCTCGCGAAGTTCCTCGATCCGGACGGCAACGAGTTCTGGTTCCAACCGGCGGCATAAATCGGCGGACGCCGCTGGCTCGCTCTTCCGCTAAGTAGCGGGAGCGATTGCGGCGATCCGGAGGTTGCCCGCCACGAACGCACTCGCCGCGATCCTGCTCGCGGTGGTGTTCGGCGCGGTGATCGTCCGGCAGGTCACGCATCGGGGCCCGCCGATCTGGGCCCTCCTCGTCGCCGGGGCGTTCGCGACCATCGCGGTCGGAATCCTTTCGATCGGTGGGGCCGAGAGCGCGATCACGACCTCCGCGCCGACCCTGATCTTCCTCTTCTCGCTCTTCCTCTTCGCCGGGGCGCTCGAGGGCGCCGGAGCGCTCGACCACCTAGCGCGCTGGATCCTGAGCCGGCCCCGACGACCGTCCGACCTGCCGTTCGACCTGTTCGTCGGGCTCGGGCTCGTCTCGGCGGTGATGGTGAACGACGCACTCGTGGTGATCGGCGTGCCGCTCCTCATCGGCGTCGCCACTCGGCTTCGGGCAGACCCGAAGCCGCTCCTGCTGATCCTCGCCTTTTCGGTGACGGTCGGCAGCACGCTGACGCCGTTCGGGAACCCGCAGAATCTGCTGGTCGCAGTCGCGAGCGGTGTGGCGTCGCCGGTCACGACGTTCCTGCGGTACCTCGCGGTCCCGACCGCCGTCAACTTGCTGCTCGGGGGCTGGTACGTTCGCTGGGTCTACAGTTCGCGTCTCCGCTCGACCGCGCCCGTTCCCGCGCCGCTCGCCGAGCGGATCCCCCTCTTCCCCGAGCACGGGTGGGCCCAGCGCCTCCGCTCCTACCCGGTGCTCGTGATCTTCCCCGGAACGATGGTCGTCCTCGTCACCCTCGACATCACTTCCGCGCTCACCCACGGACCGCAGGTACCGGTCTGGGAGACGGCGCTCGCCGGGGCGGTCCTCCTCCTCCTCGTGAGCCCGAACCGGGGACCAGCGGTCCAGCGGATCAACTGGTCGATCCTGCTGCTCTTCGCCGGGCTCTTCGTGGTCGTCGCGGGGGCCGTCGCCAGCGGGGTCATCTCGTCGCTCGACAGCGTATTCCCCGTACCCGGTCCGGGTCACCCGACCCCGGCGCTCTTCGCCGTCGTCGGCACGTCCATCGCGGGGAGCCAGCTCGTGAGCAACGTCCCGTGGGTCGCGCTCCAGATCCCGGTCCTCACCGGGCTCGGCTACGGGGCGTCGACCCCGGTGATCTGGATGGCGCTCGCGGCGAGCAGCACGCTCGCCGGCAACATCACGTTCCTTGGTGCCGCGAGCAACCTCATCCTTGTCGATGCGGCCGAGAAGTTCGGTGTCCACATCCGTCTCTCCGAGTTTGTCCGCCACGGCGTCCCGCTCGCCGCGATCACGATCGCGGTCGTGGTCGTTTGCCTCGCCTTCGGAATCTAGCGACTCCGCGGAGCCTCCGCGACCACGCCCCCGGAAGATGAGCCTGACCCGTGGAGGTCGGGCGGAAGCGCACCGGGTCGATCACGCGGGGATCGGAACGACCGACGGGGGAGACCCACGGGCGAGCGCCCGCCGGTACCCGAAGTAGGAGACCGCGAATCCGACGAGCGGGATGCACGTGAGGAACGCCCCGGTCCGGAGCGCGTTCTCCTCGTACCGAACACCGACGCGCCAGTTGCCGACCGCCTGGCCGAAGAGTCCCACGACGGAGAGGAGAATGCCGAGTAGGAGGAGCGGTACCCCGAACAGGATCGCGACGGGGGCGAGTGCGTAGGCCGATGCGTTGAGGGCCACACCTCCGAGGAAGAGTCCAAGTCCCCCCACGGTCATCGTGATCCCGAGGATCCCCACGAGCGTCAGGAAGGCGGGCGACAAGAAGTCGCGCGAGCTGGACGCCATCTTTCGGAAGCCCGAGAAGTAGAGCAGGAACGACACGGCGCCCACGATCGCCGCCGGGACAAGGAAGGCGATCGCGACGAGCGCGTGGCGGTACAGGCCCGAGGGATTCCACGCCGCGCTCGGGTGGGCGAGGAGGCTGGCCGTCAGGAAGAGTGCGCCCGCGACGAACAGCGCTTGGGCGACGGCGGCCGTGAGCGACGCGTTCCGGAGCGACTGCACCCCCTGGCTCTCGGTGGCGTCGACCGCCTGAAGATACGAGGTCTCCCGCAGGACGCCCATCCCGCGGATGCAGATGTACTCCACGAAGACGATCCCGACGATGAAGAAGCTCACCGGGTACGGTTCGTAGAACCCGATGAAGAGCCCGGCCCACACCGCGGTCATCGCCACGACGATGGAGACGGTCGCGGCGCTCGCGGCGCGCTTCGTAAGGCGGACGGCGATCGCGGCCGGCGTCACCATCAGCGCGAAGATGAGCAGTACACCGATGATCTGGACCGCGATCGAGATCGTGACGGCGAGGAGGAGAAGGAAGACGAGGTTGAGGAACAGCATCGGCATCCCCTTCGCTTCCGCGACGTCCTCGTCGAGCGACGAGAAGAGGAGGGGTCGATAGACCATCGCGACGATCGCGATGACGATGAGACCCGTCCAGAATGTGAAATCGACGCCAGACGTGCTGATCCCCAGCACCTCCCCGAAGAGGATCGAGTACGCTTCGGTCGCGTACCCCTGATACAGGCTCAGGAAGAGGAGTCCGAGCCCGAGGGCGAACGCGAGGACGGTGCCGATCTCCACGTCCCGGTTCGACGCACGGTTACCGAGGAGCGCCATGCCGCTCGCGGTCACCATCGTGAACACTAACAGCCCGTACACCGGGTCGACACCGACGAGCACCGCCGCCGCGGCTCCCGAGAACCCGGTGTGGCCGAGGGCGTGGCTCGCGAACGCCGACCGCCGGAGGACCACGAAGTAGCCGACCAGCCCTGCGACGAGGGCGATCATCGTCCCCGCTTCGAAGGCGTTGCGCATGAACTCGTATTGCCACATGAACCGGAGGTCGGTGATCAGGTTCCAGCTCCACGGGGGACCGCCGCCGCTCACGCGCCCTCCTCTCCGCGATCATCCTCGCCGCCGACGATCACGATGTTGTTCCGCGAGTCGCGGAGGACCTCCACGTGGACCCCGTAGAGGGCGGTCAGGCTCGCCGAGGTGAGCACGTCGGCCGGCTTGCCGGTCGCGACCTTTCCGTTGGCGATGTAAATCACCTTGTCGAGGCACTTGATCATCGGGTTGATGTCGTGGGCCACGAGCAGGGTCGTCACGCCCCGGTGCTGGACCAATCCGTGGATCACCTCGACGAGCTCCCGGCTCCGGCGCAGGTCGAGGTTCGAGAGCGGTTCGTCGAGGAGGAGCATGTCGGGGTCGCCGACCAGCGCCTCGGCCAGGAAGACCCGCTGCAGTTCCCCTCCCGAGAGTGCACCGAGGGACTTGGTTCCGAGTTCGGACGCGCCGGCGTCGTCGAGCGCTTTCGCGGCGGCGTCGCGCTCGCTCCGCAGGTCGAACCGGGGTCCCCACGGGGTCGGGCGGAAGCGCTGCCCGGGCCCCCAACGCTTCCCGGGATAGGCGAGGCGAACGAGCTTGTCGCACTCGAGGTGGGTCTCCCGGTCGATGGTGTGCCGCTGCGGGACGTAGCCGATCCGGGGATTCCCTCGCCGCGGGGAACCGCCGAGGACCTGGAGTACGCCGGTCGTGGCCCAGTGGAGCCCGAGCAGCATCCGGAAAAGCGTCGTCTTCCCGGCCCCGTTCGGGCCGATGACGGCGACGAACTCTCCCGGACGGACGTCGAAGCTCGCGTTCTTCCAGACGACCTTATTCCGGTACCGCACCTCGAGCCGCTCGGCGTGGATCGCCGGCGGTCCCGACGAGGGGGTCGAGACCACCGGTGGGTGGCTGACCAGGGGCTCGAAACTATCTGCGGCCACGCGGGATCATTGTCCTAGCTGGTAGGCATCCAGCGCGTTCTCCAGGCTGTTGTACTCTCCGTACATCCAGTTCTGGAAGCTCGTATCCGGCGGCTGAATCGTCTCGCTCACGTACGTGACCGTGACGTTGTACTGCGCCGCGAGATGTTCCATCGTCGTCGTGATCGGGGTCACCGTCTGGATGTTGTAGACCAACACCCGCACATGCCCGGCTTCGATCTGGCACTGGAACTCGGCGACGCTCTGGGCGGGTGGGTCGCTCGCTTCCGCGATCGCCTCCATGAACGATTGCGGCGCGATGAGGTCGAGTCCCGTGAAGTTGGCGAGGTAGACGAAAATGCTCTCGGTCGAGACGACGACCGTGCCGGCGAACTCCGCCTTGATCTGGTTCGCGCGGGCGTAAAGCTCGTCGATCGAGACGCCCTGGGCGCCGCCCCCGGTGGACGAGTTCAGGTTCGCGAAGTTCTGCTGGAAGATCGCGGTGGAGGACGGTCGGAGCGCGACGAGGTCCGCGTACATCGCCAGCAGAGTGTGGTTGACGTAGAGCGGGTTGTACCACTGGTGGGGGTTGCCGGTGACGATCCCACCGGAGACGCTCACGCCGTTCAGATTGCCGACGTTGAGGATCTCCTGACCCGGAGTGTCCGAGGCACCGATCAGCTTGATCGCCCAGTCGTCGTACCCGACGCCGTTCACGATCACGAAGTTGGCGTTCGCGATCAGCGCCGCATCGGAAGTGTTCGCCTCGTACTCGTGGGGATCCGTGTTGGGGTCGCTCACGATGCTCGTCACCGTGGTCAAGTTCCCGCCCAGTTGGCTGACGAGACTCCCCCAGAAGTTCTCTCCGGCGACGACCTGGATCTTCGTGCCGTTCGGCACCTGGGCGATTGCTCCGTTCGTCGTCGTTCCCGCGGCGAAGTTCGGGGTCGTGTCGCCCGAGACCTGACCCGGAGTCGCGTTCGCGCCCAGCTCTTGGGGCGTGAACGAAGTGCAGGGGTTCCCCGGCGACGAGCTCGCGTACGCCTCGTAAGCGACCGCGCTCGCGACGACGATCACCGCGATAACGACGGCGAGGTACTTCAGCTTCGAGGACGAGGCTTTCGCGGGCTTACGCGCGGGCGTGCCTCCGGACGAGGGCGTTCCGGTCGGAGTTCCCTCAGAACCTGCCTTGAGCCCACCGATGCTCTCGGTTAGAGAGGGGTCGTCGTTGACCATGTTCAGGATCCCCCTTTTCGAGTGGAACAGGCACTGATCGGTTCACCGTGGGGACAGACGGAGGGGTGACCCTCGGCCGCGCAGACCTCTTCCACGGTCTTGTGGGAGAGCGACAAGTCGACCTCGCGGGCCGCCTCGCACGTCGCCTCGGGAGAAAGTCCGAGCTGACCGAACAAGGTCTCCGCCACACGGTGGTGGCGCTCGTACTCGAGGAGCGTTGAGCGCCCCCGGGGAGTGAGGCGGGACTTACCTCGGTGGCGCTCGACGAGCCCGAGCTCCTCGAGAGGAGTGACGTGGCCGAGCGCCGAGGGGGGCCGTACTTTGAGCGTGGCGGCGATCGCCTTCAGCGACACTCCCCGCTGCGTAGTCTCACGAGGGCCGATCGCGCGAAGGACGTCGACTTGACGTCGCGTCAGTTGTTCGAGGGTCTCCATCGCTCCGCCTACCCGGGGACAATATATATCGCATACCCTAATTATTAGGGTACATCGAATAGTAATCTGACGCGAGCCGAGCAACGACTCGCGCGATGAAAGGAATGCGGTTGTCGGGATTCGAACCCGAGTAGGTAGCTTGGGAAGCTACCGTCCTAACCACTAGACCACAACCGCGCGGTCTCCCCGGAGGATGGGGCGCTCTTACGCTTTTGCGAGAGGGGTTCGGCAGCGGGCTACAACAGGAGCCCGACGGACTCGGAGGGGATGCTCGGCGCGGCCGCGATTAGGTCCGGGTTGGAAACGAGGCGGTCCGCGAAACCGCTCGTGAACCCCGCCTGGCTCAGGATCTTGCGCGCCCTCGGGAGGTCGGCTTCTTTCGGGGAGAGGGCGACGAGCGGCTGATTGCCTTCGCGCGCGATGAGGATCGCGACGCTCTCCAAGTTCACCTTGCCCTTCGCGAGCACTTCGAGCACGCGCAGGAAGCTCCCCGCCCGGTCCTCGAGCCGGACCGCGATCATGTCGCGGGTCTCCACCTTGTAGCCGTTCTGGGAGAGGACTCGGAGGGCGCGGTCGGGGTCGCTCACGATGAGTCGCACCCTCCCCCTCGAGGTCGTGGAGTCCACGCTGATCGCCGCGACGTTGATCCGCTCCTGCGCGAGCGTCCACGCGACCCCGGCGAGCGTCCCCGGGCGGTTCGGCAAGGAGAGCGCGATCTCACGAAGGGCCATCCGCCGCCCCACGCGACGCAGACTCAAAGGTTCGACGCCAAGGACGACCGAGTCCGCCAGCGGTCGCGCATGTATTTATAGACGAATCGGGCCTAATTCTCGATACTCGGAGTCGCAAGGCTCCGGGTGGTCCGTCTGATGGGGGGAACGACGAGCTCGAACGCGGGGCGACGCTATCGCCGAGCCCGCCGGCTGCACCACGCGCGACGCGGGGTCGTCGCCGTCATTGGCACCCTCCTCGCCCTCCTCGTCTTCTTCGCGTTGTTCGGGATCTTCCTCACCCAGTACGTGCCGGTCTGGATGACCGACAACGAGGCGTACTTCACGGCCGAGGGGGCGGCGTCGTTCGGCCAGTTCAAATCCTCGGTGGACGCCCAGTACGCCCTCGGTGGCCCCCAGACGTACGGAACCCCGTTCGTGCTCAGCAGCTCCGGGGTCCCCTTGATCGCCCAGCCGACCCAGGGGACGCTGGTGTTCATCCCCAACACGTGCCCCTACGGATTCTTCACCCCGGTCAACGCCCCGCACTCGGCGTTCTACGGTCAGCCACGGGTCCCGACGTACTGCGTTTTCGCGAACGTCACCGAGTCGTACGGGCCGGGCGGCACCAATCCCTACAGTCAGTCCGTCACGTCGGGCGTTCTCGAGTTCAACCTGCCGAACCGCTATTACAGCGCAGAAACCTTCTACATGGAGGATGACGCGGTGATCCAGTCACAGGACGTGGGGTACCAGATCATGTCCATCCCGCCCCCGCTCAACTTCACCGTCACCCCCGGGAACGTCTCGATCTCCGACAGCTTCCTTCAGTTCTACGGGAATGCCTCCTCGATCGTCGGGCAGGGGTCCCAGGACGTCTACAGCCACCTGCGCTACAGCACGACCGTCACGTCCAATGGCAAGGTCGTGGCCGGGGTGCAGCAGCCCCTCACGTACACGTTCACGATCGGCACGCAGTACCCGTGCGCGTGGGACGTCTATCTGTACCACGTGCTCACCACCAGCGGAGTACCGTCCGGGAACATCTCCTACGCCGCGTCCTTCGACAACAACACGACCCTGACCATCGGCCCCACGTGGCCCGGCACCTGCTTTCCGGTGAACGGCGCCACGCAGATCCTCTCGTTCCAGGTCCGCGGCGTGGACTACGCGACCCTCTACCAGGCGGGCATCGGTATCGGCCTCGGCGTCGGGAGCGACTGACGTCCATGGCGAGCGACTCCGTCCGTGTGAAGATCCCCCGCGGCGGCGGTGCGCCCGCGCCGGAGTCGTCTCCCCTCGACCTCCAGCGCCCGCTCGAGACCCCGACCGACGTTCCCGGGACGTTCATCACGGCGATGCCTCCGCTCGCCGAGCCGTCGATGAAGGAGCTCGAGGTCAACGCGGTCAACCCTCCGTACTCCTACTCGCGCGTCAGCTACAACGACCGGACGAAGGAGTACCTCTACGAGGTCATCGAGCCGCAACTCACGCCGCGGGAGCGCCAGCTCGTCGACCACCTGAAGGCGACGCTCGGGATGATCCTCGGCGCGGACGTGAACAACCTTTCCCACGCCGACAAGCGCCAGTACCTCCGCGCGGAATCGGAGGAGTACTTCCACAGCCGCGGGATCACGTTGAGCCCGATCTCGATGGAACGGATCATCTACTACGTCCTGCGGGACTTTGTCGGCTACGGCCCGGTCGACGCGCTGATCCTCGACCCCCAGGTGGAGGACATCTCCTGCGATGGGGTCGACGTTCCGCTGTTCATCTTCCACGGAAAGTACGAGTCGATGAAGACGAACGTCGTCTTCGCCGACGAGAACGCCACGAACTCGTTCATCGTCATGCTCGGCCAGCGCTGCTCGAAGGCCGTGAGCGTTTCGGCGCCGATCCTCGACGGGACGACGCCGGAGGGACACCGCGTCCAGGCGACCTACGCCCGGGAAATCACGACGCGCGGAGCGAGCTTCACGATCCGACGCTTCAAGGAACGACCGTTCACGCCGGTCGACCTGGTCGTCATGGGGAGCGCCAGTGAGGAGATGGTCGCCTACTTCTGGCTCGCGGCGGAACAGGGCGAGTCCCTGATCATCTGCGGCGGACCCGCGGCCGGGAAGACGAGCACGCTCAACGCGATCGCGCTGTTCATCCCCCCAACCGCAAAGATCGTCTCGATCGAGGATACCCGCGAGGTCAACCTCCCCCACGAGAACTGGATCCCGGGCGCCACGCGCAGCGGGACCGGGGACCGCGGACCGGACGGCAAGGCGGCGGGGGAGGTCGACATGTTCGACCTCGTGCGCGCCGCGCTCCGGCAACGGCCGAACTACATCATCGTCGGCGAGGTCCGGGGGAAGGAGACGTACACGATGTTCCAGGCGATGGCGACGGGCCACACGACCTACTCGACGATGCACGCCGACAGCGTGAAGTCGATGGTCAACCGGCTCGAGAACCCGCCGATCAACACCCCCCGTATCCTCCTCTCGGCGCTCAACAACGTCATCATCCAGATCCAGACCCGGACCGACAAGGGCGTCGTCCGGCGCCTGAAGCAGGTCCTCGAGATCGTCGGGTTCGAGCCCGAGACGAACGAGCTGATCACGAACACCGTCTACGAGTGGGACCCCGCGACCGACGGGTTCGTGTTCAAGGGCCACTCGTTCCTGTTCGACAAGATCATGGAACTCAAGAACTTCACACCGGACGAGATGGAGGCGGAGTTCCAGCGGCGCGCCGCGGTCATCCGCTACCTCGTCCAGAACGAGATCACCGACTACCGGCAGCTCTGGCGGACGATCGCACAGTATTACCGAGACCCGAATGAGGTCATGAACCGGATCGGGGCGCTCAACGCCGCCCACGAGGCGGCATGACGGCGACCGCGGACGTCACGACCGCGCCGCTGCCGGACGCGTCGGCCGGGCCCGGCACGCGGCAGGTCCGGCTCAAGAAGGGCGGGCAACCGACGCATTCGAGCCTCTCGGGCTTCCAGCGGTGGGCCTGGAGGACGTTCCGGAACCGGGTCCTTGCGAAGCCCCCGGACCCCAATCTCGAGGAGAACCTGGTCAAGGCGCACATGCGGATGCGCGCCGACGAGTTCATGGCGACCGTCTACGCGACGACCGTCGTCGCGGCGATCGCGACCCTCGTGGCCGGGATCGTGATCGGCATCATCCTGATCGATTCGGGGTCGTTCCTCTTCGGGGTCCTGATCGCGATCGCGCTCCCGGTCTTCGGCTCCCTCGGAGCGTTCTTCGGCCTCCAGGGCGGCCCCGCGTCGCGGGCGAAGGTGCGCGGGCGGAAGATCGACCAGAAGCTCAGCCCCGCGATGAGCTTCGTGAGCGCGATGGCGTCGGCCGACGTCAACGTCGACCAGATCTTCAAGGAGCTCGGACGGCAGAAGATCTACGGCGAGGTCGCCGAAGAGGCGGCGTGGATCACCCGCGACACCGAGCTCCTCGGGGTCGACATCCTGACCGCGATCAGGAACGGCGCCCAACGGAGCCCGTCGAAGCGGTTCCAGGACTTCCTACAGGGCGTCGTGACGACCGCGACGAGCGGCGGCCAGCTGAAGCCGTACTTCCTGCTCAAGGCGCAGCAGTACGAGAGCGAGAACAAGCTCGCCCAGCTCCAGCGCGTCGAGACGATGGGGCTCCTCGCCGAGACGTTCGTGACGGTCGTCGTGGCGTTCCCGCTCTTCCTCGTGATCATCATCGCGATCTTCGCGATCATCGGCGGCGGCGGGACGTTCATGATCGACATCCTCTGGGCGATCGTCGGCCTCATGATCCCCCTCTCGCAATTCGGTTTCATCTTCTTCATGTACACGCTCGCGCAGGAGATGTGAGATGGCGACCCAGCAGGAAGGCGTCGGCCCGGTCGTCGCGGTCCGACGGGCGAAGGCCCTCACGACCTCCGAGGTCAGCGACACCAGCTCGATCACGATCACCCGCGAGACCGCGCTCCTGATCGGCGGGACCGCGGTGGCGGTCGTCCTCTGGGTCATCGCCGCCCTCAACTACCTCGGCACGGTCGATATCGAGCTCCGTCCCGGGGAGGGCCCGGGCGCGAACCCCGCGCTCGACTTCCTCTGCCTCGGCCTGATCGCGATGATGGCGCCGTACGGTTTCGCGATGACCGCGAAGCTCCGACGGATCTCGAAGATCGAGGAGCGGCTCCCCGACTTCCTGCGCGACGTCGCTGAGGCCGGCCGATTCGGGATGACCCTTCCCGATGCGATCATGGTCGCGAGCCAGGGCCGGTACGGGCTCCTGAGCGACGAGATCAAGAAGATGGCGAGCCAGCTCGAGTGGGGCGTCCCGGTCACGACGGCCCTCAATCTCTTCGAGGCGCGGGTCCCGACGCCGCTCGTCCAGCGCGTCGTTTCGATCATCACCCGCGCGAACGAGGCCGGCGGGAACGTCGCGGACGTGCTGACCATGGTCGCTCACGACACGCGCGAGGTGCAGCTCGAGGCCCAGGGCCGCCAGATCTCGATGCTCACCTACGTGACGGTCATTTACATCGCGTTCTTCGTCTTCCTCGTCACGATCTACATCATGGCGGCGGTCTTCCTGCCGCAGATGATCACCGCGGGCCAGGGGATCTCGTGCTCGTCGATCGGCTCGGCGGGGGCCGTGACCATCCAGTTCACCTTCGTCCCCGTGCTCTTCCTCGCGTTCATGGTCGCGGTCATCGTCCACGCCGTGGGCGATGGGATCATGGCGGGGATCCTCTACAACGGCCGGATCGCGGAGGGGCTCCAGCACGCGACGATCATGCTCGCGACCGGCTGGCTCATCATGCGGTTCGTCGTCCCGATCTTGAACACCAACATCGCGTGCGGGAGCTAGGGGAGTTCGAACGATGGCCGGCGAAGCAGAGGTCGCACCCGAAGCGGAGGAAACGACCACCGCCGTGCCGAAGCGCCGCTCCTCGTCCGCGTGGCTCCGGCTCGGCGCCACGCTCCGCAAGGGCTCCTCCGAACCCCGCCCGGTCAAGCTCGCCCGCCTCGGCGTCTCGGGCCAGGGCAGCGAGGGCGAGATCACCCCGGTCCCGCCGCTCGACGACCCCCAATTGAAGGAGCTCGACCTCGCGCCGATCCGTCCGGGCATCTCCTACGTCCGGATCACCTACCACAACACCCGCAACGAGTACCTCTACGAGGTCATCGAACCCCCGCTCTCGCCGATCGAACGGGACCTCACGAACCGGTTGCGCACCGTCCTCATCGATGAGTTCGAGCCCCTCCCCGAGATCGACCCCGAGACCAAACGCCGCGAGCTCCGGAAGATGGTCGACCGGAAGCTCCAAGAGTGGGAGCTCGGCCCGAGCCCCACGACCAAGGGCCGGATCCTCTACAACCTCGAGCGGGACTTCATCGGCTACGGGATCGTCGACGTGCCGATGACCGACACCGAGGTCGAGGACATCTCGTGCGACGGGGTCGGGATCCCGCTCTACATCTACCACCGGAAGTACGGCTCGATCCGCTCGAACTTGAAGTTCATGGAGTCGAAGCAGCTCGACGACTACGTCGTCTGGCTCGCCCAACGCTCGGGGAAGCACATCTCGGTCGCGAGCCCGATCCTGGACGCGACCGTCCCGGACGGCTCCCGTCTCCAGGCGACGCTCGGGACGCACGTGACAAAGCGGGGGAGCTCGTTCACGATCCGGCGGTTCCGCGACAACCCGTTCACCCCGGTCGACCTGCTGAAGTTCAAGACGATGAGCGCCGAGATGATGGCGTACCTCTGGATCGCCATCGAGAACGGGCAATCGATGATGGTCTGCGGGGGCACGGCGAGCGGCAAGACCACGACGCTCAACGCGGTGCTGTTGTTCATCCCGCCCCAGATGAAGATCGTCTCGATCGAGGACACGCGCGAGCTGAACCTCCCGCACGAGAACTGGGTCCCGTCCCTGACGCGCGCCGGCTTCGGCGCGAAGAACCTGACGAGCGGGAAGGCGCCGGGCGAGATCGACATGTTCGACCTCCTCGCGGCGGCGCTCCGCCAGCGCCCCCAGTACCTGATGGTCGGGGAGGTGCGCGGTGCGGAGGCGTTCATCGTCTTCCAGGCGATGGCGACCGGGAAGACGTGCTACACGACGTTCCACGCGGAGAGCGTCAGTGCGATGGTCCACCGGATGGAGAACCCCCCGATCACGCTCCCCCGCTCGCTCGTTTCCGCGCTGAACCTGGTCCTCCTCCAGCGGCAGGTGAAGGTCGGCACGAAGATGACCCGCCGCGTCCAGTCGCTCACGGAGATCGTCGGTCTCGACCCCGAGACGAACGAGCTGATCACCAACTCCGTCTACTCGTGGAACCCGGCGGACGACACCTTCCTCTACAGCGGCCACTCCTACGTTTACGAGCGGGTCGCGCTGATGAAGAACCTCTCGATGAAGGAGATGGAGCGCGAGGTCCGCAACCGCGCCGAGATGCTCGACTACCTCGTTTTCAAGGACGGTCAGGCGACCCGCCAGAAGCCGTTCACGCACCGCGATGTCGGCCAGCTCGTCGCGTTCTACTACAAGGAGCCCGAGCGGGCCCTCGCGGACGCCCGCGCCGAGATGTCGAAGGCGGCGAAGCCCGCCGCCCCCGCGGCGAAACCCGCCGCGCCGGCCGTCCCCGCGCGATAACCGTATCCCCCCCCGCGCCTCCCGCGCCCGGGATGGACCGTCCGTTCGCCCGGGTCCCCCTCGGACCGGGGCGCGCCGTCACCCTCTGGTGCGAGGACGCAGTCCCGGGGCTCGCGCACCGCCTCCCTCCCGGGGCCGCCGACGTGGTCGTCACGAGTCCGCCCTACAACCTCGGCGTCGCCTACCGCAGCTACGCGGACTCGCGGCCCCGCGCGGAGTACCTCGCCTGGGTCGGGACGGTGCGCGATGCCGTCGACCGCGTGCTCGCCCCGGCAGGCTCCTTCTTCCTCAACGTGGGCGGGCCGCCCTCCGACCCATGGCTCCCGTGGGACGTCGCGCGGGAGGTCGGGAGGACGTTCGTGCTGCAGAACGTCATCCACTGGGTGAAGTCGATCGCGATCGACCGCGCGAGTGCGGGCCGGGCCGCGTCGCTCGAGCGCGACCTGGCGCTCGGTCACTACAAGCCCCTCGTCTCCGAGCGCTACCTCCACGGCGCCCACGAGTACATCTACCACTTCTCGCGCCGGGGAGACGTCCGGCTCGACCGTCTCGCGATCGGCATCCCGTATCAGGACAAGTCGAACGTCCGGCGCTGGGGCCGCTCCGCGCGGGACCTCCGGTGCCGTGGGAACACCTGGTTCCTGCCGTACTCCACGATTCGGGTACGGTCGCGGGATCGGCCGCACCCGGCGACGTTCCCGCCCGAGCTGCCGGAGTGGTGTCTGCGCCTCCACGGTCTCGCGCGCCTCCGTCGCGCGGTCGACCCGTTCGTCGGGATCGGGGCCTCGGCCGTGGCCGCGGCCCGGTGTGGGGTCGACTTCGTCGGATTCGACCTCGACGAAGAGTATCTGCGCGTCGCGCGAGAGCGGGTCCGGGCGGAGCGCGCGAAGTGGGGCCCGGTCTCCCCGGCTCCGCGGAAACGGAACGGGCGCGCGCGGCGACGCGCGGTCTAGCTACTGCTGCGGCGGCGGTTCGTCCGAGCTGGTCGTGGGAGTGGACCACTCCCGCATCGGGGTCCGCTTCACTCCGGCGGCCGAAGCGAGGGCGTTCTTCGTCCCTTCCTTCGCGCGGTGCCCCGCGCTCAGGAAGGCATCTCGGGTCGCGGCCCCGGCACGGGAGGCGCCCGAGCCGATCGCGATCCCGGCGTTCGCGATATGTTGGGGGATCCGCCGGACCTCCTCGTCGATCGACTTCCCGAGCGCCGCGAAATCGTCCTGGATGTCGAGGGCGAGGTACTTCGCCTCTTTTGAGGTCGCGTGACCGAGCCGCTCGATCTTGCGGTCGAGGTCGGTGAATTCTGCGGCAAAGTCCCGTCCGATCCCGCCCGCGGCCCGTCGCATCTCGGCGAGGTGCTGGCGGAACTGGGCCTCATCCCGTGCGTCGCTCATGGGCTCACTGCCGTGGAAAACCGGCGGTTCGGGAGATAAAGGTTGACGGGCACTCGCAACCGAGGAGTTACCCACCCATGCGACGGTCGGCCCGACGACGACGCCGCGCGCCCGGCGGGGCGGACGCGGGGGGGCTCGGGGTCGGGGTGGAGGGGGCGACCCGTCGCTCGGTCTCGGTGCCGTGCGCCCAACGGACGAGGAGCTCGACCCCGAGGTGGACCGGGTCGGTCACCACGAGCTCCCCGCCCATCGTGCGGGCGATCGCCCGGGCCGCGGGCTCGTACTCGGGGTGGGCACTCTTGAGGAGGATCATCGTCGGTTTGAGGGGCGTCACGGTCGCGAGCTCTCGCGCCCGGACGAGCGCGTGCTCCATCGCGACGTCGAGCTGACCCGCGCGCACCTGCCCGTCGTCCGCGGTGTACGCCTCGGGCAATCCGTCCGTGATGAGATACAGCTCTCGACGGCTCGCGCGCGACGAGCGGAGGAGCAAATGGGCCGCCCGCAACGCCTCGGCGGTGTTCGTGAAGGCGGCGGCCTTGCACTCCCACAGCTCGACGAGGTCGAGCACCTGGACCTGGTTATCGAACGCGAAGACGTCGATCGTGGCATCCGGGTACCGCCGCCGGACCGCGACGTAGAGCGCGAGGAGGGCCTTCTTCGCGGCCTCGAGCTTCCCGCCTTCGCTCATGCTGCCGGATCGGTCGAAGGCGAGCACCACGTGGACGCGTTCGCTCGTCACCTCGCGGTAGACGTAGCTCGTCGCCTCGTCGATGTGCCGCTGACCGGCGAGACGGGCGGCAAGCAGCGAGCTCGGCAGGTCGAGGCGCGCGACCTCCTCCGCACGACGGAGCCGGGCCTTCTCGTAGACCCCGGTCGACCCCCCGCCCCTTAGCGACATCCGGATGTCGCCGGGGAGGCGATGGCTTTCTTCTTCGAGAAGAAGTCGGGCGAACCGTTCGACGAGGCCGTAGGTCACGGAGAGCTCGCCGCCACGCTCGGCGACGAACCCGCGCTCTTTGAGCTCTCGCTCGAGGCGCCGCTCCTCGCCCTCCCGCACGCGCGCCTCCGTATCGGCGGCCGCGCGTCGCTCCGCCTCGCGGCGCTCCTCTTCCAAGGAGCGGCGCTGGGCCTCCGCGGCCTTCCGTTTCTCCTCGGCCGCTCGCTCGAGCTCCCGTTCCTTCGTTCGGAGCGCGCCGGTGACGCTGTGGCCCAGCTCCTCCTTCTGTCGGTCGGAGAGACGGGCGAGCGCATCCCCGAGCTCGGAGGCCCCGAGCGACCTCCCGCTCGAGGAGGCGATCGCAAGGGGGACGGTACGCTCCACGCGGGGGGCGGCCCGGACCTTCTTCCCACCGAACAGTCCGCGCAGCCAGGCGATGAATCGGGCGAATGCCGCGCGGATCCGCGCCCCGATCCCCGGGCGGGGCGGAGGCTGGTTCCACGAGGCGGACGGCAGCAGTAGCGCGGAAGAGACATCGTCCATCAGGTCGGTGGGAAGACGGGACCAGTCGATCGTGCGGGCGGCGCGGAGCCGTGCTTCGAGTTCCGCGATCCGCCCGGCGACCTCCTCGTCGCTCCTCCGAACAGTTCGGTCGATCTCGGCCTTTCGCTGGTCGTACTCCTCTTGGACCCGTCGGCTGCGGCGCGCGGCCTGACGTCGAAGGCGCTCCCGAAGCCGGGCGAGGCGGTTCGCGAGCTCGCGGTCCCGGCCCGCGGCGTCCCGTACCAGCTTGCGGGCGCCCTCGACGCCTTCTTCGGCGAGCGCGCGGATCAGCGCGGCACGGTCGACCGCGTCCAGCAGGTCGTCGGAGACCACGTCGTCCGGAAACTCCGCGCAGTCCGGGAGCTCGATCGCGTCGCTAGAGGGGGGCGTCGTCGTCGTCCTCGTCCTTGCACGAGAAGAGCGAGTACTCCTCGAGGAGTCGGAAGATGTTCGCCGCCGCGTCCGTCGACGGTAGGGTCGCGGGGGGCTGCTCGCGGTCGGTCACGTACCGGGCGAACGTTCGGAACTGGGGGAAGATCGTCGCGTCGCTCGCGGCTTTGGCGCGCAGCTCGGCGTCGTCCTTCAATCGACGGCCCTCGCCGACCAGCGCCTGGGCGTCCGCCGAGCTCTCCTTGAGGACCCCTCGGTAGAACCGGCACCAGTAGACGCCGGCGCTCCGCTTGAGGGACGCCTCGAAATACTGGTCGATGAACTCCGAGACGCGCTTTTCGTTCTGGCGGAAGGAGTCGCCGCTGCGGGCGCGGATCCGGCCGCGCATCGCGTGGACGAGGCCGGCCTTTAGGTCCGCGCTCGTGGGGACGGGGTGCCCCGCGAGCTCGCCGATGGCGGCGGTGCGTGCGGCGACGTCGAGCAGCGTACGATTGGAGCCGACCTCCCCGATGTCCGGGTTATCTTCGCTCATGCGAAGGCGCCAGGCCTCGATGACGCGGACCCCGGCGTCGGTCAGGACCTCGGGAACGTACTGGGTCGGGTCTTCACTACGCCCCAGCGCGACGATGCGCCGGTTGTCGGCGTGACGGTCGTTGTACCCGATGTGAAGGCTCGTGAGCCGGTCGGAGAGCGGGTCGTTGATATTGTCGAGGTCGGAGAGGTTCGAGGTACATACGGCGACGAAGAGGCCGGGGAAACTCTCTCGGGACTTCGACGGCGTCACGGTGCCCTCTTGGAGCGCCTGGAGCAGCACGTTCTGGGTGCCGAGGGGAAGCTTTCCGATCTCGTCGACGAGCAGGAACCCCCGGTTCGCCTGGAGGAGCTTTCCCGGCTCGAAGACGAGGGGACTCATCGGGTCCCCGACCTCTTCGAGCTTCCGCAGGTTGATGTTCCCGGTGAGGTGGTCGGGGAATACCTCCGAGCTTCCCTGCAATCGGGCGTAGCCGTACCCCTCCCGCAGGAGGACGTAGCTCGCCGGAACCTTGGTCTGGTCGACCGACGCCGGCTCGAACTTGGTCGCGTCGCCTCCGGGGGCGAAGCGCCGCTCGCAGATCGGACACGGAGGGTACTTCGCCGCGACCGTGGGGTCGACGACGCTGAGCGGGTGGTCGAGGACGGGGCAACCGTCGACCGTCCAGACACCCTTCGGGAAGAGGCTCCACAGGTCCTTCGCGAGGCTCGTCTTCCCCGCGCCCGACGGTCCGAAGAAGAGGACGTGGGCCCCCGAGATGAGCGCGGCGAGCAGGTCCTCGTACGTCGGTTCCGGAAGCACGGTGCGCGGGAACAGCGCGCGGACCGCCTCGGCCCGGTCGAGGCCCTTCTGGCGTAGGGCGTCCATCGCGCGGAGGATCTCGGCCCGGAAACGCTCGGCGGGACTCGCGACGACTACGTGGGCGGACACCAGCTCCGACGCGGTCGTGCGGGTCCCCGGAACCGGGGCGGCGGTGAGTCGTGCGACCACGGCGCGCGCAACTGGGTTCGGGTTAAGACTTTTCCGAGAGAAGCGCGGCCCGAGACCGCGCCCGCCGCGGGGACCGATCTCCGTCAGAGACGGACCAAACAATGCTTAAGTAGGGTACCCCGCTCCGCGCCCCCGCGAACGATGGCCGACAAGGAAACCCCGGCAAAGAAGCCGGCGATGGCCCGTACCGTCAAGGACAAGTGGCGGTCGAAGCACTGGTTCAAGGTCCGCGCTCCGGGCCTCTTCCAGCACGTGGAGCTCGGAGAGACGGTCGCCACGGAACCCGAGCAGGTGATCGGCCGCACGCTCGAGACGACACTCCCCGAGCTCGGGGGCGGCGCGGACTCGGGGAAGGCCCACATCAAGCTCCGCTTCCGGATTGAACGCCTCGGTGGCGACGGGGTCGCCGAGACCCGGTTCATCGGTCACGACCTCACGAGCGACTACGTGCGCCGTCTCGCGCGACGCAAGCGCTCCAAGATCGACCTCGCGCTCACGGTCACGACGAAGGACGGCGTGCAGATCGTCCTGAAACCGGTGGCAGTTGGAGAACAGCGCCTGCAGACCCGGCTGCGGGCCGAGCTCCGCCACAAGATGATCTCGATACTCACCGAGGAGGCCGAGAAGCGTACGTCGCCCGAGTTCGTCCGGGAGATGCTACAGGGCGAGCTCTCGAAGGTGCTCGCGCACGGACTGAAGACCCTCTATCCGCTCAAGAAGATCGAGATTCGCCGGTCCGATGTGCTCGGCGTTATCGCGGACGAGCTCCCGATGGCGGAACCGTCCACCCTCACAGAAGTCCCGGCCGCCCCCCCGGAGGCTACGACGGCTCCGGTCGCCGACGGTGGCGACGCCACCACGGCGTGATTCCGGGGGACGCCCGATGGCGCGTCCGTTCCCTGTCGGAGTGGCTCAGCCTGGCAGAGCACGGGACTCATAGCGGGACGCTGCGCGGCGTACCGGGAGAGATCCTGGGGTCGGGGGTTCAAATCCCCCCTCCGACACCTTTCGACGATTTGTGGCCGAGAACCGCCGAAATTCGACCAGTTGTGTGGATGGGATTTGAACCCCTCAACGGCCCTCCCGAGAGCGGTACTGTGTGCTCGTGGGTGGGCTGAATCACTCCTCGAAATCGACTTGTTTGTGCCATCTCGGGAACCGGAGTACGCGCCTCGAAACTGAACCCTGGCGATAGAGCATCTCAGCTCCAGGCAACCGGCCCGTAGTCCTTCGCTGGTGAGATCGGGGGGGCCCGATGGTACTACGCCGCTGGAGAGGTGGCGGAAGGGGCGGCACGGGCTTGCCGGAAGGTCCTGGGGATGGTGAATGCGAAGACGACGAAGATAACCAATGTGACGGCCGGGAGCACGAAACCGATGCTCAACACGCCGTAATACCCGGACAGACTGGCCAAAACCGCGCCGGCCAAGCCGATGCCGCCGCCGACCCATCCTAGGTTCGGCATCCAGCGGGGCACTTCCCGTGTCTGACGGAGTGCCCATGCGAGAAGCAGGGAGCCGATCGCTACCCCGTAGATCGAGACCGCCTCCCATGCGTTGTTAACGCTGGACCAGAGCGCCGCCTCGTACGTTTGGACCGCAAGGCTCGGGGCCGGTGTGATGGATATCGCCCAATACCCTCCATACTCGAACGCGCCCGCTATGCCGAGACTGAACAGAGCGAATAGAATCACAAGCACCGCAGACCGCGCGACTTCGGATCCATGCGCCTGAAGCACCGAACCAAGGCGAATAAAGAACGGAGTTACGAGGAACGCGAAGGCCAAGGGAAAGAGGTACAACGCGTAGCCGTTCGGGTTCGCTTGGAAAGAAGCTAGTGCCGTGACCGGAAACCGAGTCTAGGGTTTCCAGCGCGTCCGACGAAAGTACTTTCCCGGCGAAGGGGTTCACCCCTTCGCCGATGTTGCGTGTCCGCGACCTCTCTCCCGAGGAAGGAGAAGCGATCAATCGCACGATGAACCGTACCCGCGACCCCACCGTCATGCGACGGGCGCAGGTCGTGCTGCACTCCAATCAAGGGTTCTCTCCGCCGAAGATCGCCCGCATGGTCTTCTGGAGCGAGGAGTGGGTCCGTCGGGTCATCAAGGACTTCAACCGCATGGGGAAGGACGCCCTCTTCCCCACTCGGGCGGGTGGCCGCCCGCCGACCTTCACCCCGACCGTGCGTCAAGCACTGGTCGACCTCGCGCTCTCTCCCCCGAAGGAGCACGGCTACACGGTGGGTCCTTGGACCCTCGACCGACTGCGCAGCACGGCCGTGATGTCGGGGATCGTGGAGTCGATCTCGAAGGAGCGCCTTCGAGAGATCCTCCACGAGGAGGCGGTGAGCTTCCAGGCGGTCAAGACCTGGAAGCAGAGCACCGACCCGAGGTTCCGAGAGAAAGTGAAGCGGCTGAGGGCCCTCATGAACCGAGAGCACAACCCCCCGATCGTGGTGGCGGTCGACGAGATGGGTCCGATCTCGCTCAAGCCCTACGGCGGTCGCACCTGGGCTCGGTCGGGGCACCCCGACCGAGTCCGTGCGACCTACAATCGATTCGGGGGAGTGCGACACCTGATGGGGATGTACGACTACTTTCACCGCACGCTGAGGGGGTATCTCTCGCCGAGGAAGCGCGGGGCGAACTGGGTGCGGTTCCTGCGCTACGTGCGGAGGTGGTATCCCTCGGGAGAACGAATCTACCTCGTCCAGGACAACTTCTCCGCGCATACGACCCGGGAGGCGCGGCGCGAGGCCCGACAGCTGAAGATCTCCCTCGTGCCAATCCCCACGAACTCCTCGCACCTGAACCCGATCGAGACCCACTTCCGCTCGATTCGGGAGATCGCCCTGACGGGAACGGACTTCCAGGAGTGGCGAGCCCTGGGAGGGGCGATCCAGGGAGCGATGCGCGAACTGAATGCCCGACACTCAGCCCCAGCTCACAAAGTCAAACGATGTTTGTGGGTGCGGCACTAGTTGCCCCTGCGCAGTGGACGCCGAGGGCGTCAGAAGGTCGGTTACTATCGAGACCAACCCAGCGATCCCGGCGAGAATCCCGAAAAAGAGGAATACGTTGGAGGTCCCTGCGTTCGCGGTGGCGGGCTCGCTTCCCTGAGGACCCGATATAGACACGGGCTCGCTTTACCGAGTTCGCTTATCTAAACATTTCTTCATTGGATCCCGAGTTGATGGCTCTGATCGTGCGGATTTCATTCTCCGGGTAGGCTCGTCCCGGCAAGGATTCTTCGGGAATCGCGCGAATCTGGCCTTTACCCAACCGATCGAATATCTCACGCTGCCTGGGGCACGACGGCACGGGGAGTCTCGGCAGAGAATGGTTGCATTGACTCTTGCAGCCAACTATCCCTCAGGCGCACCGTGCCTTGTTCCAAACGGGTGCTTTGGCTACCTTTACCTGCCTAATCGGCGGTAGCCGCGTACGCCAACATGAGCGATCCCGCACCGGAGTCGCGATCCTTCGACCTCTCTAAGCTTGCGGCGACTTTGTGGCAAGTACGTGCTGAGCCCCGATAGGGGCGTCGCTCAGCTGAGCGCCGCGTAGACGTTCTTGGCGAGATCCTATTCCCTGAGCTGCCACGTCGCGATCACCCCCAGGGTCGGGTGAACGCTCAGGACATCGCGCTCGAGGGGGTTGCGGAGGAGAAGTCGACGCCGGAGACCTTGACTACGGCTTGCCACGCGGCTTCCTGGTTGGCGCGATCGTGAAAGTGCGGGTGGCGCATCGGCTCGATTGGGCCTGTGAGCTTCTTGGGGGCCGAGGCGAAGAATTGGCCCGAGACATCGGTGCCGAACTCCGATGCCTGGAGGTAGCGACGAGCTGCGGTCTCCGGCGTATGAGACATGCCGGGGATGCGCTTTGACAGCGGAATCAACAGCCACTTCGTGGCCCCCCCAGCGTTTCGCACCGCCTGGGTGTCGGGCGCGGCACCTGGCGAGACGGCGTATACAGCCATACCGGAAGGTAGGCGACGCGCTAGTGCAGCGGCCCACCAAGCGACGATGAGCTTTGCGTCGGCGAACGCCAGGTTGGGCCGGTACTTCACGTTCGGCCCGCCGCGCAACAGGGCTTCCACGGCCGCAATTCGGTCACCCTGGTGATTAGTGGCCGCGAGGGCCGCCACGTCAGTGTAGTTGAACATAGGCACGTCCCCTCGGGAAGCTTCCGAGCCAGCGATAACAATCCGCGCGCTGGGGCTAAGCAGGTTGGCGCGGAGCAACCCCACAGTCAGCTGATGATGGCCGATTAGTGGGGCCTGAGCCGCCTCGATTCCCTCCGCGGTGACCACGCGCTCCTTGCCGCCTAGCATCCCCGCATTGAGCAGAAGAAAATCGATCGGTCGACCTAGCTTGACCAGCTCGGCTAGAGCGGACTGAACGCTTGTCGGCGAACCCAGATCCAGCTCCTGCGGCGTGAAGACCTGGGTCTTTGTCTCAGCTGCGAGCTGAGCGGCCGTTTCTTTGACCCGGGCCAGGGTGCGGCCCGTGACGATGACCTGGCGGTAGCCCTGGGCGGCGAGCATACTGGCTGCCGCATAACCGAGCCCTGAAGTGGTGCCTGTGACGAGAGCTATCGAGTGTCTTGGATGGTTTCCTTGCGACGACATGGTGGCCTTGCCAATTAGGAACTGATTGGTACTATAATAAGAGGTGCTGTGCCTAGGATTGTTGATGGGGGAGGCCTCGCCGAAGTGAGCGCATTGGAACAGTGGGCTGGGGAACTTTCCCCGGCTGTTGTTGATCCGCAAGACAAGACCCGACTCATCCGGGTGGGCCGTCCGAACCTTCTTGAGGGGGGGATCCGTGGCCCAACTGTCCTTATCGAACAGGCCCCTCGTCAACAAGTCGTGACCCAGCAATCAAGAAGAGCAGTTGGTCAGGTGCAAGGAGTTTGGAACTGGATGATTCACAATTCCACTAGGCCGCGTGGGCGACCGCGCAGCTTCGACGAGCAAGAAGCGCTGCAAAAGGCGACCCAGGTCTTCTGGTCGAAAGGCTACGACGGAGTGACGATCGACGATCTCGTCGCCGGGATGGGCGTTCGTCGGCCGAGTCTGTATGCAGTCTTCGGGGGCAAGCGGACGTTATTCCTGCGCGTCCTCAGGGCGTACGCAGAGAAGAAGGGCGCTGTCGCTGCGAAGGCAATCTTCTCGCCGCAGCCTCTCCGCGACTCGCTCGCCAGCTTCCTAAGGCACGCCGTTGAGAGTGCGACCGAGGAAGGCTGCCCTGCGGGTTGTCTTCTCGTGTGCGTCGCGCCGCTTGTGGACGACGCAGAGGTCCGGCAGTTCCTAGAGAACACCACGGCTGGCGGCGTGGCGATGGTGGAACTACGTTTCCGGGACGGGATCAGCGCGGGAGAAATCCCGTCGGACTTTCCTGTAGCCGCGCGGGCGAGCCAAGTCACTGACCTTGTCCGTGGTTTGACCGTGCGTGCGAAAATGGGCACGGCGCGCAAGACGCTTCTCAGGGAAGCAGAGGAAGCGGCCGACTTGGTGATTCTGCCTCGGGGGACTAGCCACGGGCGGAGCGGAAGTGCCCGGAAAAACCGTACGCGGCGAGCGTAAGGGGTCTGAAACGGGCTCCTTGCCTATCGAGAGGAGGTCGAGTCGCCCTCTCGTGCGGTTTTCTAATGAAAGAGTTGTGTAACAAAGGGGTCCCCTGATCACGAAGGTGGATCGCCCGAGAGCCTAGTATAGTATCGGAAGAGTCGTGCGGTGCCTGGCCCCGATCCCCCTAGGAGGAACGGGGGTGCGCCTCGTGCACCCAGCCGCCGGAGTGCACCAGGTGCACCACCGCTTCGTTGGCCCGCTGGATGGGAGAGTGGCGTCATCTCGCTTTCGCGTAGTTCCCCAGTCCCGCTGTCCTGACGATGGTCAGGTCGGGGATATGAAGAATTCAGTAGTGTCCCCCTCCGACACATTTCGCGAGTTTCATCGCCAAGAAACGGCAAGATTTGACCGTTCACGTGTCGGGGATTTGAACCAGTTAGTTCCCCCACCGGAGAGGGGTGGTTTGTCCAACCATGCCTTTGCAACGCAGACGCCGCCGGTGTCACGCTCATGAACCGGCCCGCGGTGTAGTCGATCGAGGACCAATCATGAAGTGGGTGACTCGAGAGAAGGCGAGAGTGGACCGGATCGCCTGTCCGTGGTTAATTCGGAAATTCGTCGACCCCCAGGCAGAGTTCCTCTACGTCCCGAAGGAGAAAGTGATGGAAGTGGCCAAGAAGGACGGAGCCACCCCGTTCGACACACCCGGGGCGGAACTACACCACTACGACGACAGGGGAAAGGAGTACGTTAGCTTTGATGCGATCATTCGGAAGTACGAGCTAACGGACCCGCCGTTGCTCGAGCTCGCGAAGATCGTACGTGTGGCCGACGGGGGCTCCGGCCGGGAACCCGAGGCAGCCGGACTCGAGGCGGCCGCTACGGGGTTTCGCATGCTAGCGAAGGACGACCTCGAAAACCAACGTCTCCAGTTCCCTCTGTATGATGCTCTGTACGCTTACTGCAAGTGGAAGGTCGAAGGGGGAGGGAAGCTCGAACACACCGCCGCCGGTTCTCCTTCGCGTTAGTGGATCGGGCTGAACTCCTCCGGTGACCGGTCATCTAACCCAAGGAAGGGACGGGTAATCGCGTCGACGAGAGACGATGATAACGGACGGTTCACCGGAGTCCCGCACGTCTCTGGTGCGACGCGACCGCCGCCTGCTGATGGGGACCCGAACCGCTCGGGGGTTCGGTGCCGGCGCGCTCTCGATTGTCATCGCCCTCGATCTCGCCGGAGTGGGCTATTCTTCGTTCGCCATCGGCATCATTCTCGGGCTCGCTCTGGGCGGGGCAGCGGCTTGGGCCATCGCGGTGCCTCGGATTGAGCTCCATTGGCGCCGTCGGTCGGTCTTTGTCCTGTCAGCGGGGGCACTCGCCATCGGTGGCGGCCTTCTCTGGATCGATATCGCGAACCCGGCGCTTCTCCTCGCGGCTCTCCTTCTCGGCGGGATCGTTGCGGGAGGGGCCGACGTAAGCCCACTCGGCGCGCTCGAGCAGGCCGCTCTCGCGGGAACGACGGCGGATCGAGTGAGAACGCAGACCTACGCGGTCTACAACCTCCTTGGGTACGTAGGGGTCGCCCTGGGCGCCCTCGCCGCCGGACCGCTCTATGGACTGAGCGGTCCGACGTTTGCGGGCTTCCCAACAGGCCCGCATGGAGCGACGCTCCTTTTCTACGGCCTCCTGGGTCTCGCCCTTGTACCGCTGTATCGGAGTCTTTCGAGCGACGTCGACCGCAAGGCGGGCGGCGAGCGACCGTCTCCGCTCTCGCCACCGAGCCGCCCGATTGTCTACTCTCTCTCGGCGCTGTTCTCGGTCGATGCTTTCGCTGGCGGGCTTATCGTGAACAGCCTCGTCGTCTACTACTTCTCTGTCCAGTTCCACCCCGGGGTCGACTCCCTCGGGTTCGTCTTCTTTCTTAGCAACCTGGCCGCCGGGCTCCTTCTTGTCCTTGCCGCGCCGCTGGCCCGACGGTTCGGCCTCGTCAACACCATGGTCTTCAGTCACATTCCGTCGAACGTCTTCCTCATCCTCGTCGTGTTCGCTCCGTCTTTCCTGATCGCATCGGTCCTCTGGGTCGCGCGTGCCACGCTCTCGCAGATGGACGTCCCCACACGGCAGTCATACATGCAAGCGGTGGTACCCGCCGAGGACCGCGCCGCGGCAGCGGGCTACACGACCGCGGCCCGCAGCTGTCAAGCGTTCGGTGCCCCCGTCACCGGGTCATTCCTCGCGGCAGGCGGACCATGGGTAGCCGCCCCCTTCGCGCTCGCGGGGTGCGTGAAGATTGGATATGATGTCGCGGTCTACTCCCGTTTCCGTCGGCTCCGTCCGCCGGAGGAAATCGTCAGTCGTGCCGAAACTCCAGCCCCTTCCGGGGCGCTGAATCGACCCTGACGAGCGTCTACTGGTCTCGGAGCTGGGCGCGCTCCTCGTAGTTGGTCATCGAACGCGTGCCCCACTTCCAGCCGGGAAGGGCTCCGTCTCGACACCGCCGTCGTGCGGGGGATTTGAACTATTCAGTAGTTCCCCCCTCCGACATATTTTCACGATTTCTCGCTGAGAAACTGATTGAGCCAGAGTCACGTGGTGCCTCCGTTTCCCCGAAGGAGACGAGCGGAAGGAGAGCAGCGTCACCGCTCGTAGATTCGCGACCGGTGGTCCACTCGTTCAACCAGAATGGTCTGATCCGAGTGGGAGAGTACCGCGAGGAGGCGATAGTCACCGATACGGAGCTTGTACTCGTCCGAGCCGACTAGTCTCGTGAAGTAGTGGGTCGGATTTGAGGCGGCCACCTCAAGCCGGGTCACAACCCTGCGGGCGATCGTCCGATCGACTTTATGCAGGTCGCGAACCGCGGTATCCGACCACTGGATCGACCAGGGCGTCAGAGGCCCAGCCGCTTCTTGACCTGCGTATGGTCAGTTACGCGACCCGACCGAATGTCCAGCCTGGCGTTCAGCAATCCCACCCGAAACGCATCGCTGTACGCTCCTTCGTCGTCGCCCGGCGGGACCAGGGCCAGCAGTTTGTTCAGGAGCTCATCGTAGGTCTCGCGCGGCGAACTTTTCAACGCGGCAAGCCGCTCGCGCGTGGTTGGCGTAACTTGGATGGTTGTAATCATCGGGGATGGGATACCATATGGCTACCATATAGCTTACTATGCGTACACCTGGGAGAGATTTGGGGCCGGAACGACGTGCGGAGCGAGATCCTTCATGTTCGGGATCTGAAGAATTCAGTGGTGTCCCGCTCCGACACATTTCACTGAATTCTCGCCGAGAAACAGCGACGTTAGACCTTTGATGTGCCGGGGACTCGAGGCATTCGACGCTACCTGTCTTTAAAAGTGCGGGTTGGGACGGGTGAGGCACCCCTGGTAGCTAGGTAGAAGGTGGAGGGGAGTAGCGAAGGTTCGAGGGGATGTTGGACAGGTCGACCGTATGCCACACCTTGATCGTCCAACCCGCCGACTCTCGTTCCACGATCCAGGTCAAGAGCGCGTGGCGCTCGGGTCGCGGTTGATCGTCATTGTCCCGCGCGCCCGTCTGCCGGCAGCGTACGTCCACATTCGCGAGGTCCCCCCGAAGCATCCGAACAAGGACCTCGTCCGCCACCATGTGGGTCTCTCGGAATCGGCCGGCGAAGAGCGGAGCGTGGAGGCGCTCGATAGGGGCCCGTCCGTGAGCACCGAACCCTTGCCAGTTGGTGATGTCGGCGTCTAGAGAGAAGACCGCGGAGAACGCGGCTGGATCATGCCGGTTCCACGCGGTCATCAGTTGATCCACAAGAACCCGGATTTCGTCCTCGGCAGCCATGGTGTAGAACGCCCGAGCAGGATTAGCCGTCCCCGCGCAAAAGCATGTCGTCGGAGTTGGCCCGATCCTCCAGTCGGAAAGTCATACCGCTCTTGGTCCCGCCGAGGTATACAGCCCGCCCTCCCGTACGGGATATGAAGAATTCAGTAGTGTTCCCCTCCGACAGCTTTTCACGATATCTCGCCGAGAAACGACCGCGATTGACCCTTTGTGTGCGTGGGATTTGAACCCGTCGGCGCCCGTACGGAAAGGAGTGGTTTCTTCCAACCGGGAGTGGGGTCGTGGGTGGGATATAACGTCGAGTTCTACCCGCGAAGGATGATCACTGGACGTGCCCTCCGAGCAAAGGACCTGGAACTCATCGACGCGGCTCGCGAAGCGCTTAGGCGTGGGTTCCGGGACCACCGACACAGCGTCGCAGCCGCGGTTAGGACCCGGTCGGGCCGCATCTACCTCGGACTTTGCGTCGAGGGAATCCACGGACCGTGCGCCGAGCCAGTGGCCATCGGTGCAGCGATCACCGCGGGCGATTCCCAGATCGAGTCGATGGTTGCCGTCACCGGCCCCGGTCGTACCTTCCCTGTCCTCTCGCCCTGTGGGAACTGTCGTCAGCTCCTGCTCGACTACGCGCCGAAGGCGGAGGTACTGGTCCGATTCCCCAAGGGGCGTGTCGCACGGCTGACCGCGGAAGAGAGTCTTCCTGCCGCCTTCCGAACCTTCGGGTGAGCCAAACGGGTCCGTTGCCGACGGTATCGGCACTCGCTCCAGTCCGCTCAGCGGCGACCCGGACGGGCACCGATCACGGAGGCTCGTGCGGGGTCAAGTCCCGCGTGAGGTCTACGGCCAACCCGCGGGGGCACTCTTGCACCCTGACAGCACAGAAACCGTGAAGACTCGTGCCCCGGTTGACGGGTTAGATGGCCGGCCCCAACCGCGACGTCGACGCCATCATCGACGCCACCGCAGACGAGCGCAGAGTCATCCTTGCCAGGCTCCGTGAGATCATCCACGCGGGCGACCACGAGATCGTAGAGGCCGTCAAGTGGAGGAAGCCGAGCAATCCGCTCGGCGCGGCTGTGTTCGAGCACGACGGCATCGTTTGCATCCTCATCCCCCTGAAGGGGCGCGTCCGAATCAGCTTCGTCGATGGCTCGAGCCTTCCCGACCCCAAGAAGCTCTTCAATGCCCAACTCAACGGCAAGTCGAGGGCCATCGACTTCCCGGTGGGGGTTGAGATCGACGCGGCCGGCCTGAAGGCGCTCGTTCGCGCCGGAGTGGAGCGCCGCAGGCAGGGCGAGCCCCAAGCTACGAGGGCCCCCAAGCCGAGCGCGAAGAATAAAGCGCCGCGCTGACGAGGTTCGCACTGCCCGCCGGATGCGAGAGCGGCGCCGTCTCACTTTCCCGTAGTCGCTCAATCTCGCTGCCCTGAAGATGTTCAGGTTGGGGATATGAAGAATTCAGTAGTGTCCCCCTCCGACAGATTTCCTCGATCCACCGCCGAGAAACGATGAGGGCGGAGCGCCGATGCTTCGGGGTGGGTGAGCTCTTCCACGATACGGCCAGACGGCAGTCGCTCTCCGCGCCGGCCTTTCGCGGAGCGGTCCTCTAGGGACCCGGTACCTTCCCCTCAAGGATGGCACTCAACTTTGACACGTCGATGTTGCCACCCGATACGAAGGCGACGACCGGTCCATCGGAATCTTGATCGCCCAGCGCGGCGGCCACCGAGGCCCCACCCGCCCCTTCCACCACGATGTGATGAGTGGCAAAACAGTGGCGGACCGCGGTGGCGATCTGCTCCAGCGTGAGCACTTGGGATCTTCGCACCAGCCCGTCCAGCCGTCGCCACATCTCGGGCAGGACGTTTCGGGCCCCAATTCCGTCGACGAAGCTCGGAGTTCGCTGGACCTCCGATGCGGCACCCGCGCTGAGCGAAGCGGCGAATGGAGCGGCGGTCTCGGGCTCGCAGGCGATGACCTCTACCTCGGGTCTAAGGCCCCGCAGGGCACTCGCAATTCCCGTGATCAGCCCTCCTCCACCGAAGGGCACGAAGACCGTTTTGACGTCCGGCAGGTCCTCCAGGATCTCCAGTCCGGCCGTTCCATTTCCCGCGATCATCTCTGGGCTGTTGAACGGAGGGACGTACAGAAGGTCCTGCAGAGGAGGATACCGCGCCGCAGTCATCACATTCCACACCTCCTCCCAGGGGAGTTGAATGACTTGTGCGCCGTGACGTCGAATTCCTGCTAGCTTGACTTCGGGAGCCGAATCCGGAACGATGACGGTGCACGGAATATTCCGCCGTCGGGCGTGCCACGCCAATGCCTGCGCCATGTTCCCGGCGCTGGTCGTATAGGCGCCCGAAAGATTCCCCCGTTCCACGGCGAGCTCGAGCGAATTGCCTGCGCCACGGACTTTGAACGACCCGGTGGGCTGAAGGTTGTCCAGTTTGAGGTAGATCTTGGCGTGGCCGGGCGGACCTTCCCACGGAATGAGGGGGGTTCGGAGAACCGTCGAGCGGATCCTTACGCGAGCCGCGCGAATCTGATCTACGGTAACCGGTTCTGCCATGCCGACGAGGAAGTTGAGATGGCTACGGTGAATATTAGACGGTCGGGCTGTAAGCCGCCTCGACGACCGCTGGCCGGTACTGCGGAGGATTGGGACCGTCTGTCGGGAAGGGTTCGGTCAACCCTGAAGTTCCCCGAGGCACTCGGGTCATCATGGCTCTCTCCGACGGGATTCACTTGGGACACGTCAACATCGAGGTAACGGATCTCGCACGTGCGCGTCGATTTTACGACGGGTTTCTGCCGGTCCTGGGGTTCGCGCGCATGCGCCCCGACGATCCGTTCTGGTTAGGCTATCGAAAGGGGCGCACCGCGCTGTGGGTCACCGCGAGTCATCCTCCAAGGGTCGCGCGGAGAGCCCCTCATGTTCCGACGGACGGCATCCAAGACCCCATTTCGGACCATATCGGGTTCCGCGCGCCGTCGTCGAAACGAGTCTTCGATCTTGAATCGGTCCTACGCGCGAAAGGCTTCGTACCCGTTTACTCGACGGCGAAGCAACAGGCTCACGGCCCGGCGTGGTACACCTCGAATGCCTGGAAAGACCCCGACAACAACGTCCTGGAGATCTACGCCCTCACTTCGCGGTGATGGATCGGGGAATTGCCCTCTCCGCGAGCGGTCCCCTAGGGCTCATGAGGGAGCGGACTCTCTAACCCACACGTCCCCGACTCCTGTCGAGACGGGGCTCCGTTCTCGGCCCCCGCGTTGCCCACGAAGATTTTCCGGCAGTCTCAACTACCGCCGTGCCGTAGGCGGGAGCCGACGGGGGTTCTGCCCACTCGGGGGAAGTTGCAACAGTTCCGGAGGTCGGTCATATGGAGACCAGAATTGGGTTCATCGGAATGGGTCACATGGGGAGCGCCATGACGCGCCGGCTGTTGAGCGCGGGGCACCCCATGGTGGTCTACGATCGTACGGCCGAGAGAACCCGAGAGGCCGAGCAGTGGGGAGCGTCCGCGGCGCGGACGCCAAAAGAACTCGCGGCGAGCTGTGAGGTCGTCATGGCCTGCGTCACCAACGATGAGGCCCAGCACGAGGTGATGTACGGCCCAGCGGGGGCGCTCGCGGGAGTGCATTCGGGATCGATGATCATCGATCTCAGCACGGTCTCCCCGGGCGCTTCCCGTCGTCTTCACCAAGCCGCGATGGAGGAGGGCGCCCCGATGATCGATGCCGCCGTTTCGGGCAGCGTGCCCCAGGTCGAACAGGGGAGTTTGGTCATCTTCGTCGGTGGGGAGCCCGCGACGTATGAGCAGTGCAAGCCCATCCTCGATGTGCTCGGGCCCCAGAGCTTCTACATGGGGTCGAGTGGCCGCGGCACCACGATGAAGCTGGTGGTCAACACCTTGCTGGGTTTGGGCATGCAGGCCCTCGCGGAAGCGCTTGCCCTCGGCCGAAAGGCGGGGATCGAAAAGGGGCTGCTCTTGGACGTCCTCGGGCAAACGGCCGTTCTCACTCCGGGTCAGAAGTCCAAACTGGACAACGTTCGGCGAGACCAGTATCCGACCAACTTCGCCCTCTCGCTCATGCACAAGGACTTCGATCTCGTGCTGAAGGAAGCCTACGACCTCTCGGTCGCGATGCCGGCGGTGGCGGCCGCGCAGCAGATGGCGGCGGCGGCGACCGCCCAAGGGATGGATGCGGACTTTTCGGTCATGATCAAATTCATGGAGGAGTTGGCGAGGGCATCGACCCCGCCAACGGGTGCTGGACCCGGTTCCTCGAGCCATCCCCGGTACCCTCCCTCGAGCAGCGGAGGAGGCTGACCGGGCGCGCGCGCGCGAGCCGACGGAGTTTCCCGCCGCTGAGTCGAGGCCATGCCTTCCGGTGAAGCTCTTCCCGTCATCGCCCCGCCGTCCCTGTGCGACGCGGCGCACGGTCAGGGGGGGAAACCGGGGAGGCGGTCGCGGCTCTACTTTGGACTGGTCGCGTTCTCGTTCTTCGTGATCATTACGGGCGGAGGCCTCCCCACTCCGCTCTACGTCGTTTACCAGAAGGCGTGGGGCTTCTCCCCCGCGATCCTCACCGTCGTTTTCGCGGTCTATGCCGTCGGGCTCCTCCTTACGCTGGTCGTCTTTCGCCGTGCCTCCGACCGCCTGGGACGGCGGAAGGTGCTGGTGGCGGGGGTGCTCGTCGCGATCGCCAGCACGGTCGTCTTTCTCCTCGCCACGAACGTCGGCTGGCTAATCCTCGCTCGGGTCCTCTCGGGAGTCTCCGTCGGTCTCACCGCGAGCACGGCGTCCGCGGCGTTGACGGAGTTCGAGCCGTCGGGGGACCGGCGTCGGGCGGCGAAGTGGATCACCGTGATCACCGCGGTCGGCGTCGGCATCGGTCCGTTCTATGCAGGATTCCTGGTGCAGTATGGTCCCGACCCGTTGACCCTTTCTTTCTGGATTCTCCTCGCCCTTCTCCTGCCCGCGCTCGTGGCCACCTGGATGATCCGTGAACCCTCGCACGCGGTCCCGGGGACCGCTCCCGCCACTGCCCCCGTGTCGCGACTTCCCCCGGGAGTCCGCCCGGTCTTTGTGCTTTCGGCACTCGCCGCGTTCGTGGGTTTCGCCCTCGCGGGGATCTTCAGTGGACTCGCTCCGTCCTTCCTTGTCTCCGACCTCCACATCACGAATCACGCGCTGGCCGGCGCGACGGTGCTTCTCATGTTCGGGAGCGCGGCGATCGCCCAGTTGCTGGGTCAGCAGCGACGCAGCCACCCCATGACGAGGCTCGGGGCCGTGCTCGCCCCCGTCGGGCTCGTCTCGATCGCGAGCGCGGCATGGACCGGGCTCGCCTTCCCCTTCTTCGTGGGGACGGTCCTTTGCGGAGCGGGCTTCGGTCTCGCCCTCATGGGGGGGCTCGGAATGCTCAACCAGGTCGCGCCGCCGGACCGCCGCGGCGAGGTCCTCTCCGGATTCTACGTGGCGGCGTATCTCGGGCTCAGCGTGCCGATCGTGGGGATCGGCGTGATCGCGGACTCGTTCGGGCTGGCGGTCGCCGTCGTCGTCTTCTCGATCGTGATCTCGGCGCTCTCGCTGACCGTGATACTTTCGAGAGAGCCGGCGCTTGAGCCTGCCGCGCCGAGCCTGCCCGCTCGCTCCTCGTCCTCCAATTGACCCGGTCTGCACCGCCTACCTCCCGAAGGCCGCCGCGGGGGCGATCGGCGGCCGCTGCGTCGTAGGACTTTTGCTCGGCGCTTTGTACCCGAGAGGATTCGGCGGCGCGCGCTGCAGGATGTGCCATGAGTACGAACGTCCGTTCTTCGGTCGGGGTGGAGGCGAAAGGGTCCGCGCAGGAGCCCGTGGTCGTCGGGCAGGACGTCTGGAAGACGTACGGACAGGGGGAGACCGCAGTCACCGCCCTCCAGGGAATCTCGCTCGAGATCTTCCGCGGCGAGATGGTCGCGGTGCGGGGTCCGTCCGGCTGCGGGAAGACGACGTTCCTGAACTGCTTCTCGGGACTGGATGAGATCAGCCGAGGAAAGGTCTCACTCGAGGGGGTCGACCTCCACTCGATGGACGACCGCACCAAGAGCGCCTACCGCGCCCGCCGGGTCGGGTTCGTGTTCCAGTCGTACAACCTTCTCCCGATCCTGTCGGCGGTCGAGAACGTCGAGATGCCCCTCCTGATCGCGGGGGTGCCCGGACGCGAGGCGCGCGAACGGGCCCGGGCGATGCTGGGCGAGCTCGGCCTCGCCGACCGCGTCGACCATCGCCCCTCCGAGCTGTCGGGGGGACAGCAGCAGCGGGTTTCCCTCGCTCGCGCACTGGTCGGCCGACCCGCGATCGTCTGGGCGGATGAGCCGACGGGGAACCTCGACGACGAGGATTCTCGCCGGGTCACCGAGCTCCTCCGCGAGCTCAACACGACGTACCACCAGACGATCGTCGTGGTGACCCACGACGCGACCGTGGCCGATGCGTGCGATCGGACCCTGCGCATGCGCGACGGGCGGTTCGTGAGCTAGGTTCCATGAGCGCGGCCAGCCCCATCGTCGGCGGACTCCTGCTCGTCCTGCTCGCCGTCGGGGTGATCGCACTGATCCTGGCGCTCCGCCATCGCCTCGCGTTCCGCATTGGGATCCGGAACGTCTATCGCGCGCGAGGGCGGACGGTGCTGCTCGTCCTCGGCCTCCTGGTCGCGACAATGATCGTCTCGGGTAGCCTCGTGGTCGGAGACACGATCACCCAAGTGAATGTCCACTACACGATCCTCGGCGCCGGGTACAACGACGAGGTCGTCGGGAACCAGTCGCCCTCCGGGGCGTGGACCCCCTTCCCGTACTCGGTGTACACCGACGTTTCGGCCTCCACCGCGGGCGATTCCTCGATCGCCGGAATGGCTCCGGAGATTGTGAGTTCCGTCTCCGTTTTCGACCGGACGACCGGCATCCCGCAGACCAACCTTTACCTCACGGGCGTCAACGCAAACCAGAGCACCCAGTTGGGGAACTTCGTCGCCGACAACGGGAGCGTCGTCGTCGGACCCACGCCGGGGGAAGTCCTCCTGGATGACCTCGCCGCGTCGGAAATGAACGCCTCGACCGGTGACTCGGTCGTCCTCTACGGCGCCGGAGCGACTCCGGTCCCGTCGGTCGTCCAGGCCGTGGTGCAGGACAACATCCGTGGGGCGTGGCCGACGGGGGGCGTCGGGAACTTCGGGAGCGTGTTCGTCAACCTCGCGACGGCGCAGCACCTCGAGAACATGTCCGGGGCGATCAACTTCCTCTCGGTCACCAACGTGGGAGACCAGGCGAATCGAATCTCGCTCGCCCCGGTCGTGAGCGCGACCCTCAACACGACGGTCGCGGGAATTCCCGCGGCGCGAGGTCTCACCGTCGATCAGTTGTTCGTCACGAGCCTCGAGAGCGCGGAATCCGCCGGGACGAGCATCTCGACGCTCTTCCTGGTCCTCGGCCTTTTCTCGATCGTCGCGGGCGCGATGCTCATCGTCGGCATCTTCGTCCTGCTCGCCGAAGAGCGCAAGACGGAGATGGGGGTATTACGGGCGATCGGGCTCCAGCGACGTGAGCTCGTCTACTCCTACTTCTTCGAGGGGCTCACGTACTCGGCGGGGAGCGCGCTCGCCGGCACGTTCCTCGGGGTGGCGGCGGGCTACGGGCTCACCTACGCGTTCAGCGTCCTCTACCGGCTTCCCGGTCTCCCGCCCACCATCTTCCTCCAATCGTTCACCGTCACGTCCGAGACGATCGTCATTGCCTACGTGGTCGGGTTCCTCCTGACCCTCGTCACGGTCGTGGTCGCGAGCCGGCGGGCGAGCCGACTCAACATCGTCCGGGCGATCCGGGACCTTCCCGAGCCACCGCCGACCGTCCGGACGTACACGTACCTCGCCTACCTCGGCGCGGTCCTGTCCGTGGCGGGAGCCCTCCTCTACGACTCGACCTACGGCGGGACGACGAACCTCTCCTATCCGGTCCTCGGCGGAGCGCTGGTCATCGTGGGGCTCGCGCTCGTCGCGTCACGGTTCGTGCGGGACCGGATCGCGTTCTCGGCCGCGGGCGCCGCCCTCCTCGTCTGGGCGGGGTACGGACCCCTCCAGATCACCCTGCTCGGGACGGATCACGGGGGCGGGATCTTCAATGTCTTCGTCGAGGGGATCGTCATGGTCACCGGGGCCCTCCTCCTCTTCGCCTTCAACGCCCCGTCGATCGCGAACGCCCTCACGCGCCTCGCCGGCGGCCGGGCGCAGCGGGCGCCGGTCGCGAAGATCGCGCTCTCGTACCCGAGCCGCCGCTCCTCGCGCACGACGATCAGCCTCTCCATCTTTGCGCTCGTGATCTTCGTCCTGGTGGGGATCGCGGCCACGGGGGCGACGCTCGACGGCAGCCTGAGCAACACCCTCGCGGAACAGTCCGGAGGGTACACCTTCTTCGCGTACTCCGCCACGCCGATCCCGAACCTTCCCGCACAGGTCGCGGCCAACTCTACCGTGGCCCCGTACTTCTCGAACGTCGTTCCCCTCGACACCGCCGGGATCTACGTGAACGTGAGCGGCTTTTCCGGAAATCCCTACTCCGATTTCGTCTACTCGGGACCCCCGGAAGAGCCCGCGGCCTCCAACTTCTACACCACGAATCGATTCACCTTCACGGCGACCGAAGGGGGGATGAGCGCCGCGCAGGTCTTCGGCGAGCTGGCGACCACCCCGGGGGTGGCGGTCGTCGACCAGAGCTACGCGCCCGTCACGAACAACATCGGCACGGGCTCCTCGGCCCCCCATCCGAAGGTGAACACCGGAGGAACGATGCTACTCACGAACCCGAGCAACGGCAACCGCACCACGGTCACGGTGATCGGCATCATGTCCCAGTCCCTCGTGACGGGGGTATTCGTCGGACCGGCGACCGCGTCCGCGCTGGGGGTCTCGCAACCCGAGGCGTTCTTCCTGACCCTCACCCCGGGGTCTTCGGCGACCCGCGCCGCCCAAGTGGCGAAGGCGGCGTTCTTCCCCTACGGGCTCGTGGTGCTCAACATCGCCGACATCCTCGCGACGTCGATCGCGTCCACCGAGGGCGCGATCGGGCTCCTCCAGATCTTCGTCGGACTCGGCCTCGCGGTCGGCATCGCGGCGATGGGGATCGTCGCGCTACGGGCGGTCGTCGAGCGCCGCCGGGAGATCGGGATGATCCGGGCCAACGGGTTCACGCAGCGGATGGTGTTGAAGGCGTTCTTCCTCGAGTACACGTTCGTCGCGCTGGTGGGCATCGCGATCGGCACCGCGCTCGGGCTCCTGATCGTCTGGAACCTGACCCAGGGCCCGTCGGCGACCACCGTCGGGGTCACGACGTTCACCGTGCCCTGGCTGAACCTCCTGATCATCCTCGGCGTGGCGTACGGGCTCGCGATGCTCGCGATCGTCGGGCCATCGCTGCGGGCGGCTCGCATGTCGCCGGCCGAGGCGGTCCGGCCCACCGAATAGTAACGGGCGCCGTTGCGCGGTCGGTCCCGGAACGCCGATCGGCGACGGAGTTATCGTGCACGTGGCTTCCTCGGGCATCATGTGCCAGTTCTGCACCTCGACCGGGAGCAGCGACGAGGAAGGATCCCCCCACGAATGTGAGTGCGCGTGCGCCCCGAAGGACCTCCTCCCCAGCCCGAAGCGCTGCCGGGTCTGCTACCACGACCTTCGAAGGATCGACCCTAACCAAGAGTGAGGGCGCTTCTCCCGGCCGAGGCGACGCGACCTACGGGGGGAGGACCCCCGCGGTGCGCGACCCTCTCGGGCTCGCTCAACGGGCCGTGAGCAGATGCGCGACCTTACCGACCTCGTCGAGGGCCCGGCTCGGGTCGACCGATCGATCGACGACCGCGACGAGGAGCGCCGTCTCGCCACACCCGACGATCACGGTCGTCGAGCTTTCGCATTCGAAGACGACCCGTTCGGGTGCGGAGAGGCGAAGTTCGGAGTTCGCGGCGGCCCCTGCGCCGAAGATCGTAGCGCACATGATCGCGAACGTCTCGGCGTACGTTCCTTCCGGCATCTCCGCGAAGAGCACGACCCCGTTCCGTCCGACCAGTGCCGTCGCGGTGGCTCCAACGCGGGCATGAAGCGCCTTGATCACATCTCCGACGTTTGCCACCGCCAACATATTCCGGTACCTCGTTCGATCTTCTCAGGCAGGATACGGGACGAACCCGACTCGCGGGACGGCCGCGGCGAAGGCGCTCCAGAGCGCCGGAGGTACGCCCCCGACGAGGCGCTGATTTTCGGGCCCCCGCATGAATACAAGATGGTCGCAAGGGGTTCTTAGCCTGATGCCTCTTGGGATACGATTCTCTGACGGTGGCGAGGTTCCACTTTACGGTACATATTCGGTCGTTCCCGGTACAGAATGGCGCACTTTCCCGTCTCCGGGAGCGGACTTCCGGTGGGAGCACGTGGAGGCGATTGGCCCGGATTTCGCCCCCCCGGGCGACAGGCCCGCTCAGCGAGGGGGTTTCAGGTCCCGCCGAGCCTGGTCGATCGCCTCGAGGGCGCCGGTGGCCCCGCTCGCCCGGGCCACCCCGGCGGCCTCGTCCAGGAGGCGTTCCGCGAGTTCCCGATCGTGCCGCTCGTTATGGAACTCCGCGAGAGCGACCAGCGCCATCGCGACGCCAGCCGGGAAGTTGAGCTCGCGCCGCAGGCGCAGCGATTCCTCGAGGTGGGACTGGGCTTCCGCGGTCATGCTCTCGAGATAGGCGATGAATCCGAGATGGCGTTCCACGCTCGAGAGCACGAGACGGTCCCCCGCGGCCTCACAGAGTTCGCGGGATTGTTCCAGGGCGAGGGACGCCGCGGAGTAGTCGTGGTTCAGCACCTGCTCGAGCGTCCCGACCCAGAAGAGCGACTCGCGTTCCCCCCGGGGGTCCCCAATCCGGCGGAACAGTTCCCCCGCTCGCCGGAAGAGGGGCAGTGCCGGCCGCCCGTTGGCTCCCGGAGCGGGGTATCCGGCGGGACCGGACCGCAGATACCGCTCGTAGCTCAGTCAGCCGCGGGCGAGCTCGAGCTCGGCCTCGACCGAGTCGAGCAGATGCTCCGAGGCGACCCAGGAGCCCTCGTTCCACACGTGACTCTCGACCTGCTCGAGCGAAGAAACCGCGCGAATTCGGTCTTCGAGCGCTGGCGATTTGGACGCCTCCGTCACTTCCGCCGCAGACATGGACCCCCATCCCTCGCCGATGCTTCATGAACCCTCGCACTGATGGGAAATCTTCGGCCTCGCCCGAAGGCGGGGGATGAAATACCCCCGCCCGTCTGTATCGCCGGCGGGAAGGGGCGAGTCGGTCCGTGAAGCTCACCTTCCTCGGCACCGGGAGCGGCAACTTCCGCGGCAGCCGACGCGGGATGTCGAGCGCGTTCGTCGACGGTCTCCTCCTCGACTGCGGCGCGGGGGCGATCGGGCGGCTCTACGACGCGGCACTGGTCGACCGGGTGGATGCCGTCCTCATCACCCACCTGCACTCCGACCACATCGCGGGGCTCTTCGACTTCCTCCTGCACACGCTCATCACCGGTCGGACCCGTCCGTTGACGATCCTCTCGCCGCCGGGACTCTCCCCGATCCTTCGGGCGATGAACGCGGCCGGCGCGATGGTCCGCGACCCGGCGGAGGTCTACGAGCTCCGGTTGATCGAGGAGTTGCGGCCCGAGGCGACGATCGGGCCCTGGCAGGTGCGCAGCGTGCCGCTGCACCACTCCGTATACAACGTGGGCTATCACCTCCGCCGGTCCGACACGAGCTTCTACTACACGGGGGACACCCGGCAACCGTCCGTTCCCGACGGGCTCCGGGCCGAGTTCGTGATCCACGAATCGACGTACGCGGACCGGGACGCGCACCTGGCCCAGGAGTTCGGGCACTCGACCGCGTCCCAAGCGGCGCGAGCCGCGACGACGCTCGGCGCGCGGCGACTGTTCCTGACCCACATCGGGGGTCGCGAGGGGACCGACGCCGCGGTCCTTCAGGAGGTTCGTGCCGCGTTCCCGGACTCCGTGGTCGCTGAGGACGGCGCCCAGTACGACCTGTGAGACCGAAGGAGTGTCAAGCTCCGGTCGGTCCACCGAGCTTTTGGATCGCGCGCACCGCGGCAGGCCCGTCCTCGATGGGACGGTGTTCCCCCCGGTGCCGCTCGAGGAAATCCGCCCAGGCCGCCGACCGGTTCGTGTCGTCCGAACCGAGGACCCCGCCCGCTCGAAGCGCCGGCCACGCGGTCTCGTACTCGAACGTCTGGATCTCGTAGTTGTGGTCCGAGTCGTGGAAGAAAAAATCGACCCCGCCGGCGAGGACCGACGGGAGCAGGAGATGGGAGTCGCCGAGCCGCAGTTCCCACCGGTCCCGGAGGTCCCGGGGGACGAGAGCGCCGGTTTCCCCGGCGGTCATCGCGACGGGGAGGTCCATCGAGATCAGGCGGCCGGTGCCGTTGCGATGCATCGCGGAGAGGATTGCGGTCGAGGAGCGTCCGAGGAAGACGCCGGTCTCCACTGCGAGCTGGGGACGGTACTGCCGGACGATCCGGTAGAGGTAGTCGCACCAGCGCCAGTTGTTGCGGTACTCCCAGACCGCGGCCCTCGGGCTCCGGCCCCAGGACTTGTCCCACTTCCGGAACGCTAAGCCAAGCCAGCGAGGGTCGCCGACGACCCGGACCGGCCAATCGGAAGCGGCCTCAGGAAGGCGAGACAACCGAGCACCTCCGATCGTCCACCGTGGGAGGGGAGGGGGAACGCATCGCTCCTCCCGGGGGCGCGGAGCGGTATATACCCCCGCCGCCGGCGCTCCGGTCCTCCGCTCTCCTCCCGGACCCGCCTCGATGGTTCGTACATCGTCTGATAAACTCCGACCACGATTCGAACGCCGACCCGAGGAGCGTCCCTGCCCGCGATTCCGATCTCGCACACGACCGCCCCGCCCGAGACGTCGGCGGACCCTGCCCGGTTGGTCGAGGGGCCGGAGCTCTCCCTCGCGCTGTACGGACTCGAGTTCAGTCTCGACACCGCGGCGTTGGACGAGCTCGAGCTCGTCGCCCGGACCGTGACGAAGGTCCAGGTGAGGGACTGGTTCTCCCGGTCGGCGGATACCGAAGAGGTCGCGCTCCTCTCCACCTGTCATCGCATCGAGCTCACGCTCGTCGCGCGTTCTCCCGAGGCGCTTGAGCAGTGGCGCGCCGTGCTTCCCGGAGGACGGGAGTCGTGGAGGCTCCGCGAGGACGTCACGCTCGTCCACCATCTGTTCCGTGTCGCCGCGGGGCGCGAATCGCTCGCCGTCGGAGAAGCCGAAGTCGGCCAGCAGGTTCGCATCGCGGGGCGTTCGGTCGAGAGCCGCCACCCCCGAGCGCTGTTGCGGGAGCTGTTCCGCGCGGCGGCAGACGCTGCCCAAGAGGTCGCCCCGGCGCCGCGCAATGCCCCCTCGATCGCCGCCGTGGCCGCCGCGCGGCTTCGGGAGATCGTGACCGCTCCCACCCCCCATGTCGTGGTCGTCGGTTCGGGCACCGTGGGCCACCAGGTCGTGGAGAGCCTTTCGTCATCGACTCGTCTCACCGTCGTCTACCACCAGCGGCCTCCCGAGGAAGCGTTCCTCCGCTCGCACGGGGCTCGTGCCGTCCCCCTCGAGCGACTCCCGGAGGCGCTCGGCGGCGCCGACGCGGTGATCACGGCCGCGAAGTTCGGCAATCACGGCCTACGCGCCGCCGACCTCCCGCGGGATCGCCCGCTATTGTTGGTCGACCTCGGGATGCCGCGCAACATCGACCCCGATGTGCGCACGCTCCCGAACGTTCGCCTTCTCGACCTCGAGGAGCTCCACGAGCAACCGCGCGGGTCGCTGGACATCGCGGGCGGGGACCTTCGCCTCGAGGAGCTTGCGCAAGAGTTCGCCGACCGGCTCGCGCCGCTCCTTTTGGAGCCCTGGATCGACGCCTACCGCCGGGCCGCGGAGGCGTTACGTCGGGCCGAGCTCGCGAACGCGCGATCGTTCCTCGGGGAGCTCGACCCGGAACAGGAGCTCGCAGTCGAACGCCTCACGCAACGCCTCGTCGCTCGCCTCCTCGCCGCTCCGACCGAGCGGCTGCGCTCGCTCCCGATCGGCCCCGAAGGGGAGCTTCAGCGCCGGTGGGCGGTCGACCTGCTGAGTCCGCGCCCCGACGACCCGTGACCGAACGGGTCCGGGTCGGAACCCGGCGCAGCCCCCTCGCCCGCGCCCAGACCGACGCGGTGGTCGCCCGCCTCGGCCGACTCGCTCCCTCGTGGAAGTTCGAGGTCGTCGCCGTGGAGACCAGCGGCGACCGGGACCGCTCGCTGGGGGGTTCGCCCGATTTCACCGACGCGATCGACCGCGCGCTCTTGCGCGGGGAGGTCGACCTCGCCGTCCACAGCGCGAAGGACCTGCCGGCCGACCTCGACCGGGGCCTCGAGCTCGTCGCCTGCCCGCGTCGGGCCGACGCCCGCGATTGCCTCATCCTCGGCCGAGGCGACGGTGCCACGGGTCTCGTGCGCGGTGCCCGGGTCGGGTCGAGCAGTTTACGACGGCGCGCCCAGTTGCTGCGCTGGCGACCGGACCTGACCGTCGTCGAGATCCGCGGGAATGTCGACAGTCGGATCGGTCTCGTCCGCTCGGACGCACTGGATGCGGCGATCCTGGCGGTCGCCGGGGTGTCGCGGCTCGGCCGCGCCTCCGAGATCAGTCAGGTCCTCCCCGCCTCGGCGTTCCTTCCGGCGCCGGCGCAAGGAGCGCTCGCCATCGTGGACCGGGCGGGCGACGCGGCCCTCTCCTCGGTGATCCGCCGGTCCGACCACCCCCCGACCCACGCGTGCGTCCGGGCGGAGCGGGCGTTCAGCCGGTCGCTCGGAGGGGATTGCAACGTCCCGCTCGGGGGCCTCGCGACGGTCCGCGGGACAGCGATTTCCATCGTGGGAGAGATCCTCACTCCGGACGGTAGGACGCGCCTCCGCGGTCGCTCGAGCGGACCGGTCTTGCGTCCCGAGGCGGTCGGCGACCGGCTAGGGAAGGATATGCTCGACCGGGGAGCGTCCGAGCTCCTCGGCGCTCCACGTCCGTAGGAGGGGCATTGTGGCGAAGCGATCCCCCACGGTCGTGATGCTCTCCGCACTCGGTACCCTCGACGGGGTCGACCCCTTGCTCCGGCGCGCGAAGGTCCGCCCGGTCCGGGTGCGGTCGGTCGAGCCCCGTCCGGTCGACCCGGCGACGTGGCTCGGCCGCCTCTCCCGGAGTCCGCGACCGAACACCGTGGTCGTCACGAGTCGCGGCGCGGTGGCCGCGGGGGTTCGTCCATGGCGCCGGGCCGTCGGTCCCTTTCCATCGGACCTCGAGTTTTGGGCGGTGGGACCGGGCACCGCGAACGCCCTTCGGGCGGCGGGAGTTCCTCGCGTTCGCCGTCCGCGAACCGTCGGAGCTGAGGGGGTCGCGAAATCCCTCCGCACCGGTCCGTCGCGTCGCATCGTCTACCTCCGTTCGGACCTGGCCGGCCCGGGCCTGACGCGCGCCCTGCGGAGGGCGAAGCACCGGGTCGTGGACGTGGTCGTCTATCGAGTCGAGATGCCCCCCCCGTTGACCGCCCGGGAACGCCGGGAGATCACGACCGCCGACCTCCTCGTCGTGACGAGTCCTTCCGGGATCGCGGACCTCGCCTATCGCCTAGGTCGGACCCCGTTCTCGCGTCTCGTGCGTGCGACTCCCCTCGTGGTCCTGGGGGAACGCTCGCGGCGGGCCGCCCGCCGTCGTCACTTTCGGAAAGTCACGATCGCGCCCTCGACCACTCCACAACGATTTACCCGCCACCTCCTCCGGGAGCTCCGCGATGTCCGGAGATAGCCGCCCGGTTCGCCTCCGACGCCTGCGTCGCACCGAGTCCCTGCGGAACTGGGTCGCGGAGACCGACGTCGCGCTCCGGCACCTGATCTACCCGATCTTCGTCGCGCCCGGCGACGGCGCGCCCGAGCCGATCCTTTCGCTGCCGGGGGTGCAACGGTACCCCGTTCCGCATCTCGGAAGTTTCGCCCGGGAACTCGACACCGAGGGCATCCGCGCGGTGCTGCTCTTTGGGGTCGCCCGAACGAAGGACGACGAGGGGAGCGACGCTTGGGCGGAGGACGGCGGGGTACCGCTCGCGGTGCGGGCGATCAAGGACGCGGCCCCTCGGCTCGTCGTCGCGACCGACGTGTGCCTCTGCGCCTACACGTCCCACGGTCACTGCGGGCTCGTACGGGACGGTGCGGTCGACAACGAATCCTCGGTCGAACGTCTCGGCCGGGTCGCAGTCGCGCACGCCAACGCCGGCGCCGACGTGGTCGCCCCAAGCGCGATGATGGACGGGCAAGTCGCGGGAATCCGTGCCGCGCTCGACCACGCCGGACACGAGGAGACCGCGATCCTCGCGTACTCCACGAAGCACGCGTCCGCGTTCTACGGGCCGTTCCGCGACGCGGAGCAGTCGACCCCGTCGTTCGGCGACCGGCGGAGCTACCAGATGGACTTCCGGAACGCTCGAGAGGCGTTGCGGGAGATGGAGCTCGACATCGCGGAAGGGGCGGACCTCTTGATGGTGAAACCGGCGTCCACGAGCCTCGACCTCCTCGCGCGGGCCCGGGAGCGATTTCGTCTTCCGCTCGCCGCCTACCAGGTCAGCGGAGAGTATGCGATGATCAAGGCCGCCGCCGAAAAGGGCGTCGTGGACGAACGCGCCGCGGTCGAAGAGACGCTCGTCGCGCTACGGCGGGCCGGCGCGGACTTGCTCGTCACGTACTTCGCCCGCGACGTGGCGCGCTGGGCGCGCGAGGACCGATGACGGCCGGGGCGCACGGCGCGGACGCCGCCGACGACGCGAACGAACCGCGGGACTTCGTCAAGTACACCTTCCTCCACCTCCGCCCGGAGTGGCGGCAGCTCCCCCGCGCAACGCGCGAGGAGGGGAAGACGCGCTTCGCGAGCGTCCTCGACCATCCGCCCGAGGGGACGCTGCTGCGGACGTACTCGCTCACTGGCCTCAAAGCGGACACCGAGATGATGGTCTGGTCGATCGGGACCGAACTCGGCCCTCTCCAGGAGCTCCACTCCAAGCTCCTCGGCACCCCGCTCGGGGGTTACCTCGATACACCCTACTCGTACCTCGGGATGGCGCGCCGCTCGGAGTACGTCGGGGCGGTCGGCGCCCATGCGCACGGCGGGGAGGGCGGCGAGACCCACCGCCGGCCGTTCGACCTTCCGTACCTGTTCGTCTATCCGTTCGTGAAGAAGCGGGAGTGGTACGGCCTCTCTTTCGAGGAGCGGCGCCGGATCATGGGCGAGCATTTCCGGATCGGGCACAAGTACCCGAAGGTCCGCATCCATACCGGTTACGCGTTCGGGATCGACGACCCCGAGTTCATCCTCTCGTTCGAGGCGGAGACCCCGGCGGAGTTCCTCGACCTCGTGAGCGACCTCCGGCCCACGGAGGCGAGCCGGTACACCGCGCTCGAGACCCCGATCTTCACGTGCGTGCTCACTTCCGCCCGGCGCATGCTCGACCTGGCGGACGGGTTGCCGTGACCTCGTCCGCGCCGGGTCCCCGCTCCCGGGCCCTCGCCCGACGCGCCGCGCGCGTCCTGGTCGGCGGGGTCGACAGCCCGGTGCGCTCGTTCCGTGCGGTCGGGGGCTCGCCGGTATTCTTCGCCCGTGGACGCGGCGCCTACCTCGAGGATGTCGACGGTCGGCGCTACCTCGACCTGGTCGGTTCCTGGGGCGCGAACCTGCTCGGGAACGCTCCACCCCCGATCGTCGCGGCCGTGCGTCGGACCGTCGTTCGCGGGCTCACGTTCGGGGCCCCCTCTCCGCTCGAGCACGAGCTCGCCGAACGGATCCGGCGCGCGGCGCCGGCGCTCGAGCGCCTCCGCTTCGTGAGCTCGGGCACCGAGGCGGTCATGAGCGCGGTCCGGGTCGCGCGCGGGTTCACCCACCGCACGAAGGTCGTGAAGTTCGCGGGAGGCTACCACGGCCACTCAGATGGCCTGCTCGCGCGCGCCGGCTCGGGGGTCGCGACCCTCGCGCTCCCGGATTCCGCCGGAGTGCCTCGCGCGATCGTCGGGGAAACGTTCGTCGCGCGCTACAACGACGCGGAGGGGCTCGCCACGCTCTTCGAACGGCGCGGCGCCTCGATCGCCGCGGTCGTCGTCGAGCCGGTCGCCGGGAACATGGGCGTGGTCCCGCCGCGTTCGGGGTTCCTCGCGAAGCTCTCGTCGCTCGCGCGACGGCACGGCGCGCTCGTGATCGCGGACGAAGTGATCACGGGCTTCCGACTTCGACACGGAACGGTCCACGGATCGCTCGGGCTCCACGCCGACCTCGTGACGCTCGGGAAGGTCGTCGGGGGCGGGATGCCGGTCGGGGTGTACGGAGGTCGCCGCGACGTGATGGAGATGGTCGCGCCCCTCGGTCCCGTCTACCAAGCCGGGACGCTCTCGGGGAACCCGCTCGCGATGGCCGCGGGGGCCGCGATGCTCGATCGACTCACTCCGGCGGTCTACCGGGAGCTCGAGCGGACCGGGGCGTCGCTCGAGGAGCGCCTCGTCCGGCTCGCCGAGGAGGAACGGGTGCGACCGTTCACCGTCCAGCGCGTCGGCTCGATGGTCGGGCTCTTCTTCGCACCCGGGCCGATCCGGGACGACCGGGAGGCCGAGCGGACCGACCGCGCGCGCTACGCGCGTTTCTTCCACGCGGCGCTCGACCGCGGGGTCTACCTTCCGCCGTCGGCGCTCGAGACGACGTTTCTCTCGGCCGCGGTCCGGTCCCGGGACCTGTCGCGGGCCGAGCCCGGTCTCCGCGCGGCGTTCCGGGCCGCGCGAGGAGGCCGTGCATGAGGCGTGATCGCCTCGTCCGCGCCCTCCGCAGAGAGGAGACGGACACGACGCCGGTCTGGCTGATGCGCCAGGCCGGACGCCACCTCCCCGGGTATCGGAAGCTCCGCGAACAGCACGCGATCCTCGAGATCGCGCGATCGCCGAAGCTCGCCGCCGAGGTGACGCTCGAACCCCTGCGACGGTACGACGTCGACGCGGGCGTGGTCTTCGCCGACATCTCCCTTCCGTTCCTCGGCCTCGGAGTCCCGTTCTCGATCGACCCGGGCCTCGGGCCGGTGGTCCCGCACCCGATCCGGACCCGAGCGGACGTGGAGGCGCTGACGGAGTTCGACGCCCGGCGCTCCGTGCCGTTCGTCGGGGCCGCGATCGAGCGGTTCCTCGAGCTCGAGAAGGAACGACCGATCATCGGGTTCGCCGGGGGACCGTTCACGCTCGCGGCCTACCTCGTCGAGGGCGGCCCGTCCCGGGAGTACGTCGAGACGAAGCGGCTCCTCTACTCCGACCCGGCCACGTTCGACGCGCTCATCGAGCGGCTCGTCGCGATGACGGTCGACTACCTCCGTCTCCAGGCGGAGAGCGGCGCCGCCGCCCTGCAGCTCTTCGATACCTGGGTCGGGGCCGTCTCCCCTGCGGTCTTCGAGCGCCATCTCCTCGAGCCCCTCCGGACGGTCTTCGAGGAGCTCAAGCCGCTCGGCCGTCCGACGATCTACTTTTCGACCGGCTCGTCGCACCTCGTGGAGCTGCTGGCGAGGACCGGCGCCGACGCCCTCGGGGTCGATTGGCGCGAGCCCCTCGGCCGGGTCCGCGCGCGGATCGGTGAGGGGATTGCGCTTCAGGGGAATCTCGACCCCGGAGCGCTGCTCGCCCCGGGAGCGGTCGTTCGGCGAGAGGCGCGCCGCGTGCTCGACGAACTGCCGACCGGACGGGGGCACGTCTTCAATTTGGGCCACGGTGTCCTACCCGCGACGGACCCCGACCGGGTCGAGGAGCTCGTGGGATACGTGCATGCGACCGGACGGGAGATGAGGAAGCGATGAGCCCGACCACGGACCGCGACGGCACCGCGGTGCTCCTGATGGGGTACGGAAGCCCGAACGGCGCGGATGACCTCCCCGCGTACCTCGCGGACGTCCTGCACGGAGCGAAACCTTCCCCGCCGATGGTCGCGGAGTACGTCCGCCGCTACGACCGGATCGGCGGCTCCCCCCAGAACCGGATCCTCGCCTCCCTGCGGATGAAGCTCCAGCGACGGCTGGCCTCCGATTGGCCCGGCGTCCGGGTATTCCTCGGCGTGAAGCACGGACATCCCGCGCTGCGGGACATCATTCCGGAGGCGGCGCGCGCCGGTTTCCGCCACCTCGTCGCGGTACCGCTCTCCCCGTACGCCTCGACCTGGATCAGCGAGCCGTACCAGCAGGGCGTCGCGGACGGGGTCCGCGCTGCCGTGAGCCCGATCGACGTCGACGTGCGGCTCGATTGGCACCTCGACCCGCACTGGGTCGGATACTGGAGCCGCGCGATCCGGACCGAGCTCGAGGAGTACCCCGACCCGGACGGCACGGTGCTCCTCTCCGCGCACAGCCTCCCACAACGGATGCGCGACCGCGGCGACCCCTACCCCGAGATCCTCCACGAGACGTCCGACGCGATCGCGAAGTCGGCGCGCCTCGGCCGCTGGTCGTTCACGTTCCAGAGCGCGGGCAATACCACGGAGCCGTGGCTCGGCCCCGACATCACCGAGGTGATGCTCGACTGGAAAGGCCGGGGCGCCCAGCGGCAGGTCGTCGCCTCGTTCGGGTTCGTCTTCGACCACCTCGAGGTCCTCTACGACCTCGACGTCGTCATCCGCGAGTACGCCGAGGCGCACGGGATCGAGTACCGACGCCTCCCCATGCCGAACGACGCCGACGACGTCGTGGAAGCCCTCACGACCCGCATCCTCGGGCCCTCCCGCCCGGCGGCGCCGGGCGGACGGTAGGTCGCGCGGACGCTACAGCATCAGCTCGTAGTGGAGAAACAGCTCGTCCCGTTTCCACCCCTCGGCCTCGTAGAGGCGCTGCGCAGGGTTGTCCCGGGCCGTCTCGAGCGTCAAGTAGTGTGCCCCCGTCTCGCGCCCGAACTCCTTCGCGCGCGCCAGGAGACGCGTGCCGACCCCCTCGCGACGGTGGTCCGGCAGCACATAGAGGTCGTTGAGGACCCACGTCGGTCCGAGCGTGACCGAGGTGAACATCGGGTAGAGGAGCGTGAACCCCACGGCCTCGTCACCGGATTCCGCCACGAAGACGGCGCATTCGTCCCGCTCGAGCCGTTCCGCGAGGAAGCTCCGCTCGCGGTCCGGATCGCGGGCTTGCCGGTAGAACTCGCGGTACGCACCGAAGAGCGGCATCAGCCGGTCGAGGTCGGCGCGCTCGGCCCGTCGAACGTGAAGCGGGGCGGACATCGGTACCTGCGCAGAGTCGGCCGGTCGGTTGAGGGTTGTGCCCGGCACGGCGCCCGGGGCACGGCGACTAGCCCGGTTCCTTCCCGCCGGTCGTGAGCCCGCCGTCGACGACGACCAGCGCTCCCGTGACCCAGCGGCTCTCGTCGGACAGCAAGTACCGGATCGCCCGTGCGACCTCCCACGGGCTCGTCGGGGTCGCGTCCGTCAGCGGGATCGGCGCGTCCGCCGCGGGGGGGTCGAGCTCGACGATGCCGCGCCCCATCGACCCCGGAAGGACCGCGTTCACCCGTATCCCGTTCGGACGGTAGTCGCGAGCGAGGCGCGGGATCACGTCGGCGAGCCCGCCCTTCGCCACGTGGTAAGCGGTGCTCCCGGCCGACCGGATCGCCGGCGCGGCAGAGACGACCACGACCGACCCCTCGCCACGCTCGATCAGGTGCGGCAGGGTCGCCCGGCCGACGCGATAGAGCGGGTCCAGATTGTCGTGGATCCCCGCGGACCACTCGTCTTCCGACAGCTTGTGGAGTAACGTCTCTCCAGGGATCCAGTGACCGACGTTGATCGACACGCCGTCGATATGGTCGTGGTCTTTGAGGACCCGTCGCACCATCGCGTCGACCTCGCTCTGTTTCCAGACGTCTGCGGTCTCGGCGAAGAACTTCCACCCCCGGGTCCGTGCGTGGGCGCCGACCCGCTCGAAGGCTTTCGAGCTCCGGGCGACCCCGATGACGGTCGCGCCGTCGGCGGCGAGCGTGCTCACCACGGCCGTGCCCAGGCCCGTTCCCACACCGGCGACGAGGTAGACGCGGTCCGTCTTGCCCATGGCCCAACGCCCATGCCCCGTCGGTTTATGGGGCTAGCGTTGTCGCCTCAAGTACCCCGTCGCCTTCGGTGACGTATGTCGGCCCCGGACAGTCGCGTCGATCTGAGCCAAGTAGAAAAGTATCGTTTCACGATCGAGTTCGCCGGGGCCCCCTTCCCGGGACTCACCCTCGATGAGCCACCCCCGGCGGGGGGGGACGCCGGACCGAACCCGGTGCAATCGCTCGCGATGGCTGTAGGGCACTGCATGAGCTCCACCCTCGTCAACACCCTCGGCCGGGCCCGCATCGCGGTCGCTCCGATCCGCACGACGGTGACGGCGACGGTCGGTGTGAACGAGAAGGGACGACGGCGCGTGCGCGAGCTCCACGTCGAGATCCGCACCCGCCCGCTCAACGAGGCCGACCGCGCGCAGTTCGACCATTGCGTCGAGATCTTCGCGGACTACTGTACGGTCTCGGGGGCCGTGCGCGAAGGCGTGACGATCGAGAGCCGGGTGAGCCCTCCCTGAGGGGCTCACGGTACCGGGGGGGCCCGGCGGAGCCGCTTGGCGACTAACCCGTCGTCCCCGCGCGGAGCGGCCTCCGGTCCGGAGGTCTCCGACGCCGAACCGCTGCCGCGCCGGGCGCGGACGGCGCTCCAGGTCGCGCTCGCGCTGATCGCGCTCTACATCGTCCTCGACATCGTGGCGCAGCTGCTGCCTCCGCACTACAGCGCGATCGCCCAGGCGGAGAGCGACCTCGCCGTCGGTCCGTTCGGCTATGTGATGACGATCAACTTTGTCGTCCGCGGCGTCCTGTCACTGAGCTTCCTCTTCGGACTCCTCGCCGTGACAAGACTGGGACGGCGGTCGCCCGTGGGGGTCGCGCTCCTCGCGATCTGGGCCGTCGGGGCGTTCGTGCTCGCCGCTTCCCCGACGGACATCGGTACCGAGACCACCGTCCACGGGATGGTGCACCTGCTCACCGCGGGGATCGCGTTCGTCGCGGCGGCGGTCGGAGAGCTGCTCCTCTCCCTCCGGTTCCGGGACGAACCCCGACTCGCGAACGTCCGCACCCCGGCGCTCGTCGTGTCCCTCGCGGGATTGCTCTCACTCTTCGCGCTCCTCTACGTCTAGGTGCGTCCCCGCTTGGCCGCCGAAGCGTTCGGTCTCTTTGAGCGCGTCTTCCTCGGTTTCGTGCTCCTGTGGATGGTCCTGGGGGCGGTGCACGTGCTTCGCGCCGACCCGGCGGCGCCGGGGACCCACCCCCGCGCGGCGTCGGCGAACGAGGGCTAGGCGCCCGCGGGCGTCGTGAGCAGCGTGTCGAGGAGCCCGATGGGGGGGCAACCGAATCCGAGCAGCGTGTCGTGGAACAGCCGGAGGTTCCCCTTGAAATGGCTCTTCAGGAAGCGGCTCCGCGAGTTCAGGATCGCGAGCTTCCCGAGGGTGTAGCAGAAGTACTCGGGGTTGAACGTGCCCCGGATCGCCTCCCGCTCAGCGGGCAAGCGCTCGAAATGTGCCTCGCGCTCGAAGAGACGGGTCGCGTCCGCGAGGGTCATCCCCCCGGTGTGGAGCCCGATCGACGCGAGGAGGCGGCAGTCCCGCAAGAGCGCGTCGTGGATCTCCGCGATCTCGGCGTTGTGGTTCTCGCCATGGAATCCCTGTTCGATCGCGAGCTGTTCCGTGTAATGCGCCCATCCCTCGACGAACGAGGGCGAGAGGTACACCTTCCGGGCGAGGCTGCCTTCGGATTTGTGGAAGTGGAGGAACTGGAGGTAGTGCCCCGGCCACACTTCATGGACGGTGATGTTCCGAAGCAGCGAGCGGTTGAACGAGCGCAACCACTCCTCCTGCTGGACCGGGGTCCACGCCGGGTCAACCGGGGTGACGAAGTAGATCCCCTCGGTCGGGCCCGTGTCGAACGGTCCCGGCGGGTTCATGCTCGCGGTGGAGAGCGCGCGGCCCCAGATCGGCGTCTCCTCCACACGGCAGTTCGCGGGCTCGGGGATCGTGGCGAGGTCCTGGTCCTTGACGAACTTCCGGGTCTCCTCGACGAACATCCGTGCGGTCGGGAGCACCTCGGTCGAGGTCGGGTGGTCGCGGTTCAACCGCTGGAGCAGCTCCGAAAGCGAGACGTGCTCCTCCTGGGCAATTTCGTCGAGCCGGGCCTGATTGCGGGCGAGGTCGGCGGCGCCCGCCTTACGGATGTCCTCGATCGGGGCCTCGATCCCCTCTCGGACGAACAGGAGGTGCTGATACCGGTGAGGACCGAGGGCGAAGTCGGGGGTGGACCGGGGCAGGCACTCGTCGCGTAGCCAGTCCATGAACTTCTTGACGCTCGCCTCCGCCGTCGCTCGGGAGGCGGCGACCGTCGGGCCGAGCGACGCGCGACCCGCGAACGTCTCGGCCTCGCCGAAATGGGGCGAGAGCCCTCCGCCGATCGAGAGCGCGAGCTCGATGAACGGCCGCGGGAGCGGGCCCCGCAACCGGCGCTGTCCCTCCTCCAGCAACTTCGGGACGGCGTCCATGATCTGGACCATCGAGCGGACCCGGTCCTCGACGGAAGCGTAGTCGCGGACCATGTACGACGTGAGTGAGACGGACCCGACGTAGGCCATCGGGTTTCGGTCGAGGTCCATCGATTCGCGGAGGTCGAACAGCGGGCTCTCGAGGAGGAGGCGGAGGAGGAACTTGTCGATCCGGCGGGATTCGGAGAGGCTCGCGTCGGTCACGCCTGCGAGGTCGCGGAGCAGGCGGTCCGCCCGAGTCGCCCAGTCGTCGGTCGCCGCACGGGAAAGGTCCGGGACGAGTCCGTCGTACCGGTGGATCCCGAGACCGACCGCGTACGACGGCTGGAGCTCGAAGACGTGGTCGACGATCCGTTTCTCGAGGTCGTCGAGGCCGGTCCCCATCGAGCGTGATTCTGGCATCAGTGCAACCTTCGGGAGCGTGGGGGGTTCAAAACCCCTCCCTCCACCGATGTGCGAGAGGAGCACCGAACCGGTTCGGGTGGCTCAGTTGGTCGGTGGATAGGGAGGGGGCCAGTTGGCCGGCGGGGTGGACGAGTCCGAGGGGGGTGCGGTCGGGCCGGAGGGCGGCACCGGGGGTTCGGCCCGACGACGGTTCTGCGTGCGCGCTCCTAAGGAGGAGACGGTCACCGCTCCGGAAGCTGCGAACAGGAGGGCGCCAGCGGCGAGCCCGACGCTGACCTCGATCACCACGAAGATGAAGCGGACGACGGTCACGGTAAGCAGCGTCCAGTCCTGTCACTCGTACTCAGGGCCGATTTAGACGGGCGACCGAACAGGGCGCGCCGTCGTACCGATTCCTCCGCCTCGTCACTCGACCCAGTGCATGCGGCACTTAGGACACACGCCGCCTTCGAGAGCCGAACCACAGACGAAGCATTGGGAGAGGGGGCGGGGGACGATGGGGAGCGGTTCCGCGGGCGCCACTACTCGATCGGGAAGCGGAGGGGGCGGAGACGGGCGGGTCTCTGGGGGGGTCGGGGTGGGGGCCGTAACCGCGAGAGCCTCCGGGGGCGGGGTGCTGGTCGTGGCGGGGGTTGCCGGAACCTCGGCGGCGGTCGGAGTGGCCGACTTTGGCGTCTCTTCGGTCGCTTCCGCGGGGACCTCGGCGGGCTCCGGCTTTGACGTCGCCTCCGACTTCGCCGCCTCGTCCTTTTCTTTACGTCGCCGTCGGAAGAAGGACATTCCAAGGACCGAAACTTTCCCCGGGGCTTTTACACCTGCGGGCGATGCGCACCGCATCGTTTTCCCCCCTGAACGTTAAGCGAGCCATGGTCGCCACGCCTAGCGAGCGCCTACGCACCCTCGGTATCGATCTCCCTCCACCCCCGAAACCCGCGGGCGCGTACGCTCCGGTAGTGACGCACGGCGACCTTGCCTGGGTGTCGGGTCAAATCGCGATGGAAGGAGGGAAAGTGATTCATCCGGGGCTCGTGGACCGGGACGTTCCCGTCGACGTCGCACGCGACCTCGCTCGTCGGGCGACGCTGCAGGCGCTGAGCGCGTTGAACGCCTCCCTTGGTTCGATCGACCGGATCCGCCGCTTTCTCCGCGTCGCGGTGTACGTGGCGACCTCCCCGGGATTCGACCGACCCCACGAGGTCGCGAACGGCGCGACTGAACTGCTGATCGAGCTGTTCGGCGAGGACGGCCGACCGGCTCGGATCGCCGTGGGCATGGCGAGCCTCCCATTGAACGCCGCGGTCGAGGTCGAGTTCTTCCTGGCGACGCGGTAGGCAGCAGATCGATGGACCCGGCGAGCTGGCCCGGAGTGTTCCGGGAGGGGCGAGACCTCTTCACCCGCAATCCGCGGCCGGGGGAGCGCGTCTACGGCGAGGAGCTGCGGGTCGCGGGCGGCGTGGAGTACCGCCTCTGGGATCCGTTTCGTTCGAAGCTCGTCGCGATGTTGCTGAAGGGCGCGCCCTCCGACGCCTGGGGAGACGTGCGAAGCGCGCTCTACCTCGGGGCGGCGCACGGCACGACCGTGAGCCACTTTTCAGATTTGTGGCCGGAGGCGGAGATCTTCGCGGTCGAGAAGAGTCCGACCTCGTTCGCCCGCCTCTTGGCGCTCGCCCGTCGGCGGACGAACCTCCTGCCGCTGCTCGCGGACGCGCAACTGCCGGAGCGGTACCGGGCCGACGTCGGCCTGGTCGACCTCCTCTACCAGGACGTGGCGCAGCGCAATCAGGCCGCGATCTTCGTGGAGAACGCCCGCGCCTGCCTTTCGCCGACCGGGAGCGGGATCCTCATGCTCAAGGTGCGCTCAGTCACTCAACGGCGCTCGGGTTCGATGGTGGTTCGGGAAGCGCGTGCCGAGCTCGTGGATGGCGGCCTCAAGATCCGGGCCGAGATCCCGCTGTCTCCCTTCTCGAAGGAGCACGTCGCGCTCCTCGTGGCGCCAGCGCTGTCTCCTTCCACCGTTCGCTGAACGGCTCCCGAGCAAATATCGCACACCTGTCCCACGAGCGGGTGGGACATGGATTTCGACCAAAGCGCAACTCGTGCGTGCCCGTTCGTCTTGGTGACCGGCGGTGCCGTCCTTGCTGCTCTGATGTTGACTGCATCGCTGAATCCTATCAACCCCTACATTTTTGGCGAGCAGGTCGACCCGGCATCGCCGGAATCACCCCTATTGACGGTCGATCCGGCTTCGTGGTGGATGGTCGACGACAACACTACACCACTGATCGCGACGTGGATTGACCCCAGTCCGGGTTGCGAAGTATCGCCCGCATGGTTCCGCTGGTCCATCGGCGAAGAGTCCGCTCCCGGTCTACTGACGACATCGGAGGGACCGAAGGTCAACTTCAGCGCCGGCGCGGAGATTGGTGGCACCGTGATGGTGCTCGTTCGATCCGCCGCGTCCATCGCCTGCGGCCTGCGGACGATGCTTACGGTGGCGACCGCGGAGTCGATCATTACCGTCGTCGCCCCTGTGACAATCCTGAATCTTTCACTGAACCCGAATCCGGTGTTGCCCGGAGGGACTTCGATCCTCAGCGGAAACGTAACCGGGGGCAGACCCCCCTACACGCTTCGTGCGACTTGGGGAGACAGAGATTCTTCCTCGAACGTTCTCAACGCTTCCGGCGCCTTCGAGCTCTCGCACGCGTTCCCCACAGGCGATTACCAGCCCGAATTGTCGGTCTCTGACTCGGATGGCCTCTTCGCCCACGCGAAGCTCCCAAACTCTCTCGACGTGAGTCCAGCGCTCTCAGTCGGGCTTGTCGCCAGTCGTTCCGAAACGGACATCGAAGTACCGGTTCGACTGAACGGGAGCGTATTGGGAGCCCCTGCCGGATCCAATACCGATTGGAGTTGCCCAGCGAACGCCTCGGGGCCGGCGACTCCCGACGTCTCCTCCACGTGGTTCGTCTGTTCATTTCCCAAGCCGGGATTGGCAAACGCCTCGTTCACCGTCTTTCCTTCGGGGGGTTTGGCTCCCGCGACTGCCCTCTTCCCGATCTCCGTCGAGCCGCTCCCTCGCATCGCCGTCACTCCATCCAACGTGACGGCGGAGGTGGGGCAGCCGCTCTCGATCGGAGTCAACGTCTCGGGGGGCGTCCCCCCGTTTCGCCTAACCTGGTCAGAGACCGGTTCTCCCCAGGGGGGAGCGCTGGACGCCGTGGCAGATGGGTTGGTGATTCTGACTCTCCGTCCGACCGCGCCGGGTCAGTTCGGGATTGAGGTCCGTCTCGGAGACTCCGATGGGGTCGCGAGCTCCAACACGTCCACCTCTATTCTCGTGGACCCCGCTCTGAACGTCACGACATCGCCCGGACGGCTCCTGAACGGAAGCGGAGCCGTGCTGGACCTGACGGGGACGATAACCGCTGGAGTGCCACCGTTCCTTTGGATTGTTGGTCCGAGTGTACCTCCCGTCAACGGGTCCAATCCCTCGGGTGTGCTCTCGACAATCGGCCCGTTTGACTGGTGGGGCACGTTCCGGACCTCGGGCCAAATGAATCTCACCGTGACCGTCGTCGACGCCGTGGGGGGGCTCATGATCGCGTCGTACCGCCTGGATGCGGTGGACCCATTCGTCGCGAGCATCTCCATCCAAGGGCCGAGTTCGAAGCTCCCGGAGTCGTTCATCGTGGCGCTGGATCTCACCGGAGGCGTTCCTCCCTTCGCTCTCTGGGTCAACGCGACAAACGGGGAGAGTTGGAACCGTAGCGTGAGTTCCGACGGCGACAACACTTGGGAGTTCTCCTCGTTCCAGAGCGGAGTCCTTGGCCTCGAGATCGTCGTGATGGATGGTCTCGGGGCATCCTTCGAGACCAATGCCACCATTAACGTGCCCGCCAACTCGTCCAACGTTCCCTCCCCTCCATCTGAGGGGGCGGCAGTCTCCTTCGGTATAGGAATCGTCGCAATTGCGGTGTTCGGAGGACTGGGGGCAGTCCTCTACCGGCGGCGCAGGACCCGAGTCGAGCCACCGGCGCCGCTCGACCCGGTGGCCGTGCTCCGAAAAATCATCGAACCCGCGGACGGTGCCGATCGCGCGACGGTCGAAATCCTCGCCGAGGAAGCAGGAATTCCCCTTGAGGTTGCTCGCTCTACCATCGATCGGCTGATCGCCGCAGGAACGATCCGGAGAGACGGCGCTGCCGACGGGGAGGAGGTGATCTCGTGGGCGACGCTCTCCCCACCCTAGTTCACCGGACTCGGGAGGGCGGGCTCGGTCCCGTTTGCTTCGCGATCGGCCTGGCGGTACTCCTTCTGGGATCGGCGCACCCGATGCCATCGCTCGGGGTGGCCTCCCCTACACATTCTGTCCCGGCGGGGACTCCTCCGTCGAACTCTTCGCCCGTCAACAATTTCACGGCGTCGATCGGTCGCCTCGTCGAACTGTTGGGCGTCGCGGGAAGCGGGCTCCTCGCGCTCGTGTGGGCGCGAGTCGCGATCAGCTGGTTCTCTCACGACGTGACGAAGAAGGTCCAGGCGAAAGACCGCGCCCGGGATGCCCTGATTGGATCTCTGCTGTTCGTAGCGGCGCTCACCGGTTTGATCTGGGGGCTAGCGCACTGGGTCTTCACCGGTAGCTAGAGGGGGCGGTGAGGCGTGCTCGGGCTGGACTGGGACGTCATCATTCAAGCCATTCTGTTCGCCCTGTTCGCCGTCCTTACCGCGGTCCTATCGGCAATCATTGGCCCCACGTACGACCAGCTGCTGGTACCGGAGCTTTCGCCCGCGGCCCTGTATCCCCCTCTCACCATTCACGCGGCGTCGAGCTCGAACTATCTGGCGGCCGCGACTCAGTTTTCGGCCTTCACCCTCGTCAACGTGGTCGACCCCGCGATTGCGCTCGTCGCGGTCGGTGTGGGGGTGCTCTACCTGTTTCGGGCTTTTGTCGAGCGATGGGCGCACAATCTAGACGGGCTGCTTCCTCGTCTAGTCATCGCGGTCGTAGCGGCGAACTTCACCTTGCCCATCGCGGGGGCGATCTTGTCGCTGGGTGGCGGGTTGTATCCGGTCCTTGCGGGGTGGGACGGGGGCGCATGGCAGCAGTGGGTCAACCTTGCCGGGTTTGGTCAGGTCACTTTCTCCTGGGATAACGGGGCGCTCGCGCTCGTCCTCTCGATTGTCGAGTTCGCCCTCGTGCTCGGTCTCGTGCTCGCGGTAGGGCTTCGTGACGCTCTCCTCGCCGTTCTGATCGTCCTCTTACCGATCTTCACACTGCTCTGGCCCTTCCGCCCCCTCGCTCCGCTCGCGCGACGCGCATGGTTCCTGTTCGTCGAGCTGGTGTTCCTCCCGTGCGTGCTGATCGTGCCGCTTGAACTCGCCGTAAACAGTCCGAGCTCGATTCTCCTCGTCGCCTACCTCGCGTGTGCGATCGCGTCGCCACTCCTTCTGTCACTGGCCGGTACGCAACTCTCGGCGTTCGGCCTCCCGACGGGTGCTCCCGCCATCACGTCGGGTTCGCAAAGAGGACTCGCGCTGACCTCGTCGGCCGTCAGCGGGTACGCCTCCCCCGCCGCCGCTCGGAGTTCGGGGAGCTTAGGCCAAGCGCTCTCGGGCACTGTTCGCACCGTGGGAACGGCGGCCGCGCCGGCGGCGGCGCCGCTGGCTGCCACTCAACTCGTGGGCCACGGAGCCGTCCATTTAGTCCGCCATCTCCGCCGGGGGGTGGAGTCGCCGCCGACCCGCCAGTCGCCGCCGACCCGCCGTGACTGGCCACCGGTCCGGAGCGGAGGGACCGGATGAGATGGACTCGCCGACAGAGGGGCCTCCCGTTATCGGGCTCCCCGAACGATTCGATCGTCGCCTTAGATTGGGACCGTTCGCCTCCGCCCGTGACGCGCTCAAGTTTCTCACGTATGCCGCCGTTGGTGCCGTGCTCTCTCCCTTCACCTCCGCCTACGTGTGGCTCGGGGTCGTCGTTCTGGGGTTCGCGATCACCGTGTACCGTCCGGACGGAACCGGACTCGACGACCGGGCGGCGTCGTTCGTGCGGTGGAGGTTTCGAAATCTCGGGGGATCGACACCGTTGACGCCGTCGTCCAAGTTCCCGACCACACGCTCCGGCCTGCTTGGGGTCGCCTCCGGTCAGCACGTCGGCATCTTGCGGACCGATTGTGCCCCAACGGCGTACCTTCCCCCGATAGAGCTCGCACGTCGATTCGAGCTGTTCCGGGACCTGCTGCGCTCGATGCGGGGCGGTCTCGGATTCTCGGTAATCTCGATGCCTATGCGATCCGCACCAGTCATCCCTACACCGGTGGATTTCTCTCGCAACGACCAACCGGCTTCGACAGGGTACGCGGAGTTGGTCACTTTGCTCTGCCGTCGACGTTCGGTTCGTCGAGTCCATCTCGTCCTTTCGACTGAGGAAGGCGGACCCAGGGGCATCTCCGACCTTGAACTCCGACTTTCGAGCCTCACGGAGCGCCTCGCGGGCCTTGGGCTCCGGGTCACCCGACTGAGGAACCGCGCCCTGGTGGATGCGGCCCGGCGCTGGGGATGGTCATCGGGCCCTCCCGAGAGGTGACTAAAGTGCGCGTCTCCGCCACCAGTGCCGATTTTGACACGTTCAGCACGGCCGTGGGACTGGCACTGATCTCCGGTGGCCTCTCTCTTGTGGCGACATATTTGGTCGGGTTGACCGTGGCCTTAGTCGCGCTGGCCGGCGCCGGATGGGCGGCGGGACACGTTGGTTCCCGGGGCGCTTACCCTGGCCCATCGCTGGACCGCGGCCGGAAGGTCGCTCTCGCCTGTCTGGCGACGGGGATCGTCGCGTTCTTCCTGCTACCTCCGCCGCTCGTCGACGGACGAGCGCTCGCGATCGCCGTTTCCTTTCTTCCGCTCTGGTGGGTCGAGCGGTCATCCCACGCGCGCCGCGTTCGACCGCTGGACGGAGTATCGTGACGGCGCAGGAAGCGACCGAAGCGCCCCTCGAGTCGGACTCATGGCTTCGAGTGGGTCGATGCTATCGTGCTCCCCTCCTGATTCGGCAGTTCCCTCCGGAAATCCCTTTCGGATTCCTCGGCCGAGTCCTGCCCACCACCGAGCCGGTTGAGCTCACTGTCGAGATGTACCCCATCACCCCCGATCGAGCTCTCGAGCTGGTCCACGGAGCACGAGCCGTTGCGGAGGCCGAGCTCGCCTCAGGAGGGAACGGGGGGCATACCTCCGAACTAGAGGTCGAACAGGAGACCGCCACGCAGTTCGGTCGCGCGGTCGCGCGGCGTACGCAGGAACTCTGGAAGGTCGGAATCCGCTGGGTCGCCTTAGGATCCTCGCGTCCGCGGTGCGAATCGGTCCGAGTTCGGTTGACCGAGCGACTCTCCGTGCTCGGATTTCGAACTCGAATCCCACGCTATGAGATCCTCCCCACCCTTGCACCGCCCGAGCTCGCGGGCGCGGAGACTCGACCGGCGGGCTACTGGCACACGTTGCCAACCGATGGCGTCGCAGCCCTGTTTCCCTTCATCGACGAGAGCATCGTCGAATCTGGCGGCATCCTGGTCGGGCTGGCATTATCGGACGCAAGCCCCGTCTTCCTGAATCGCTGGGACCACGCGAGCTACTCTTGGGGGCTTTTCGGTACGACCGGTGCGGGAAAGTCATTCGCCACCGCCTTGCTCGCGCTCCGTACGCGCTGGATGCGTCCGGACGTGGAGATCACCATCCTCGACCCGCTCGGGGAGTTCGGAGGGTTCGTTCGTGCCCTCGGGGGCTCCGTCATCCGGATTGCCGACGGACAGGGTGGCCGGCTAAACCCTCTAGATCCCGTGACGACGGAGGGTGATCGGCGGGAGAAGTCCGGACGCGTGGCGACGATGCTTCGGGCGCTGTTCCCGAGCGTGACCGACACCGAGTCGACCGCGTTGGATTCCGCGGTCACGAGGCTGTTCGACCGCGGTCCCGAGGTCCCTACCGTCACCGATCTGATCACGGAGGTGGAGCGGGACGCCGGCGCGTCGAGTCGTCTCCTGTCGTTGCTCGATATCTTCCGGACCGGCTCCCTTCGGGGGCTGAACGGTCCCTCCACCATCCCGGAAGGACCCGGTCCGATCTCCGTAGACTTCCGCGGCGTGACCCCCGAACATCTAGCCTTCCATCTCTCCTACGTCCTCGATTGGGCCTACGGTCGGCTGCGATGTCGTCCTGGAGCGAAGCTGCTGATCGTCGACGAGGCCCACCTCCTCACCCGACATCCGTCTACCTCGGAGTTCCTCGACCGCGTCGTGCGCCATGTCCGTCACTTCAATGGGGGTGTGCTCTTGGCCAGTCAGGCCCCCGAAGACTTCTTGGGAAGTCCGAACGGACGGGCAATCCTTCGGAATCTATACGCGGTGGGTTTCCTGTGGCTGCCCGAAGTGTCGAGCGAGGCCGCCGCGTTCTTCGGGCTGACCGCGGCAGAAGCCGAATGGTTGCCGAAGGCGCGACTTCCTCGCGACGCCGGCTACTCCGAGTCGCTCTGGAGGATTGGAGGGCTGCACTTGCCGCTCGCGGTGATCGCGTCGACACCGGAGTTCGATTTCCTTAGGGACACCCTGGGACGCGACGAGCCCTCCCGAGCCAAGGGGACCCCCACGGCCTCGGTGTCCTGACCGGCACTGTCCGCGAAGTTCCCTACCCGTGCGCCTCTGCAACGCCGGGTTTATCTGGGTCTGGCGGGACGACCTTGCGTGGACGCGGAAGCCACGTCCGACGGTCCCGCTCGTCGCCGAACGAGCTGGAATCTGAAGGCGATCGTCGAGGACGTGGCCGGCCGCCCGATCGGGGAGCTCCAGGATCCCAACAAACCTGCCCACCCGTACGTGGATGGAAAGGGCGCGCCGCCCGACCGGGACGAGCGTCCGCCCTGGGCGTCCCCGCCTCGACGACCGCCTCCCGAGCCCGTGATTTACGACCCGGTCGAACACGTCTACCCGCCCCTCGTAGGGCTGGTGGGCCGGGAGTATCACGGATCCGAGCACGAACACCATCAGGAAACGCTCGACAAACACCGCCCCGACCGGGAAGCGAGCCCGGGCAACCCACCCCGCCCGGCCGGTCCGTCGCACCGACCCGAGCGGATTTACCTTCACTATCTCCTGTTGCACATGGACAAGCTCAGCCCTTCGGCCTTGCAGTACCTCCGCCTCGCCGTCGACGAAGAGGTCGCGCACCGCGCCCGACCCTCCTTGCCCCCGGCAGCGGGACCGTAGACCACCCGTAGCGCTTCCCTCGCGCCGCGAGGGCGGCGAACGTGTCGGGGTCCCATTCGACTCCGATCGCATCGCGCCCCCACCGCACGGCCGCTTCGAGCGTGACCCCGGTGCCGGCGAACGGGTCGAGCACCGTGTCTCCGACCACGGAGAACATGCGGACGAGCCGCTCCGGGATTGTGACGGGGAAGGCGGCTGTTCGGGCCCCGTGGGCGCCCTGGGGCGCGCCCCGGACATCGGACCATATCTGACTGAACCAGTGGTCGCGCTCGGCGCGAGTGAACCGGCTCGCCTCGCGTCGAGCGTCGTGAACGGGGAGCCGTCGCAATCCTCCCTTGCGCAAGAGTAGGATAAACTCGCAATCGAGCGTGACGTACGCATTCGGGGGGAGGAATCCCGAGCCGAGGAACGCGTTCGGCTTGTTAGTCGGTTTCTTCCAAAGGAGATACGGCAGGGGTCGGAACCCGACCCGTTCCGCCGCGAGGAGGGTCTCCGCGTGGTTGGGCCAGAGGCGAAAGGCGTCGTCCGTCGTTCGGAGGGCGTCCCCGATATTTATCGCGAGGATCCCGCCGGGAACGAGGACCCGGTGGCAGGCACTCCACGCGTCCTCGAGCACGTGGAGCATGGCGGGGTAGGTCGACGCGCCCAGCCGCCGGAACAGTTCGTCCCACTGCGGGATCATCGGGTATGGCGGGGAGGTCACGACGAGATGCACGGAGGCGTTCGAAATCCCCGTCAAACGACGCGCGTCGCCGTGGATAAGGCGGACCGACCCGGCCCTCGAGCCCGACACCAGCACGTGGTACATCGCGCCCGTTATTACGGGTCCACTCCGTCCGAGTCGACATGCGGCTCGAGCGACCCGTACTGCAGGTCGCCCTGGACTTCGAGAACCTCTCGCGCGCGCTCACGGCCGCGCGCGAAGCGGTGGAGGGGGGAGCGGACTGGGTCGAGGCCGGTACCCCGCTCATCAAGAGCGAGGGGCTCGACGCGGTGCGGGAGCTCAAGAAGGCGTTTCCGGACAAGCGCATCGTCGCCGACATGAAGATCATGGACACCGGCGCCTTTGAGGTCGAGATCGCCGCCAAAGCCGGCGCCGACATCGTCACCATACTCGGTGCGGCCGACGATGACACGATCGCCGACGGGGTGCGCGGTGGGGAACTCTACGGGGCGGAGATCGTCGTCGACCTCCTCGGCGTGGCCGACCCGCTCGCCCGAGTGAAGCGCGCCGCCGAGCTCGGCGCGGCGGCGGTCTGCTGGCACGTAGGGATCGACATGCAGATGCAGGCGAAGACCCCCTTTGCCGTGCTCGCGGAGCTCGCGAAAGCGTCGCCCATCCCGGTCGCGGTCGCGGGCGGGCTCAATTCCGAGAGCGTGGCGGAAGCCGTGCGCGCGGGCGCCCAGATTCTGATCGTCGGCGGGGCGATCACCAAGAGCCCGAAGATGGCGGACGCGACCCGGAGTATCCGGGAGGCGATGTCGACCCAACGCGAGGTCACCTCCGAGCTGTTCCGCCGCTACAGCGGAGCCGAGGTGCGGGACGCGTTCCTCAAGGTGTCGAGCCCCAACATCTCGGACGCCATGCAGCGGCGCGGTGCGATGCACGGCATCGTGCCGCGGCTCAAGGACCCGACCGTGAAGATCGCCGGGCCGGCCGTGACCGTGGTGACGCGAGACGGGGACTGGGCGAAGCCGGTCGAGGCGATCGACCGCGCCGGCAAAGGGGACGTAATCGTCGTGGACGCCGGAGGAGGCTCGACGGCGATCTGGGGCGAGCTCGCGAGCTGGAGCTCAAAGGGCCGAGGGATCGCGGCCGTCGTCATTGACGGCGCGGCGCGGGACATCGACGCCATCCTCGACATGGGATTCCCAGTGTTCAGCCGGAACATCAGCCCCAACGCCGGCGAGCCCAAGGGGCTCGGAGAGATCGGTGTGGAGGTTGTGGTCGGAGGGGAACGGGTCCGACCGGGGGATTGGATCATCGGCGACCTCTCCGGGGTCGTGGTCGTGCCCCGGGAACGGGCGCAGGAGGTCGCCAACCGCGCGCTCGATGTACTGGAACATGAGAATCGCGTCCGCGAGGAGATCCAGCGCGGCTCGACGCTGAGCGCGGTGCAGAAGCTCGAGCGCTGGGAGCGCGTGGGCTGAAATACTCCCGCCCGAGATAGCCGCGCCACCTTACCAGCCCATGTCCGCGATGGTCTCCCAGCCGACGATTGCCGCGTACGCCTTCGTGGCCATTTTCGGACTGATCGTCCTCCGACGTGCCTACACACTCACCCACGGGACGCAGGTCAGCGAGGGTCGCCTCCTCGTCTTGCCCGCGTTATACATCCTCATCTACGCGGGTGAGCTGGCCGCGATCGACTACGGGGCGATTGGGTCGAGCGTCGCGAACCAAGTGTACATCTCGTTTGGACTGGACGCAGTACTCTTCGCGGTCGGCGTGTTCGTATCGTACGGATACACCCTTCGGCACGTCCAGCTCTACCGGGCCGAAGGCGAGACCGCATGGTCGTACCGCCTCAACCCGCTTCTTCCGGTCGTTTACGTGGTCCTCTTCTTCGTCCGGACCGCGATCGAGGCGGCCGTGCTGAACCTCTCGCCGTTCGCGCACCCCTCCGCGACGGCGTTGGCCGCGATCTCGCTGTTCTCGTTGTACACACTTTTCGCGATCGACGCAATGTGGGGATTGTCGACCGGCTTCCTCATTGGGCGCAACGCGGCCGTCTACCACGAGTGGCAGGAGAAGCTCGGCCCGCCCGCCTCAGCCCGGGGCACCGCTCTGCCTTAGGCGGGGGCGTCCGCGGCGACGGGAGTGGGGACCGTCAGGGCCTCCGCGACCCGGGCCCGGCTCCAGAGTGCCGCGGTGCGGTGCAGGGCGGCGGCGGTCTGAGCGCGGTTGGGACCCCGCCAGGTGACCGTCCAGGGAACGTCATACTCGACCTCCCACAGCACTAGTGGCTCCGGCTCCGCGATTGGCAGGTTGAGCCGAACCGTCCCGTCCAGCGCGGACCGGAGGCGGGGGACAGAGAGACGGCCGGCATCGACCTCTCGGATGGCGGCGACGATCTTCCGCACCATCCCCCACACGAACGAAGGGGCCCGGATCTCCCAGAATGCCCCGCCGGGAACGTCCCAAAGGGTCACCGAATCGACCTGGCGCCACACCGGATGCGCCTGGGGAATGGCGCGCCCGAGTGACCGGACGTCCAGTTCCCCCGAGAAGAGCGCCGTCGCCTCCGCTCGGAGGGCGGCATTCCGTGCCGGAAGAGCCTCGAAGTAGCGATAAGTACGCCGAATCGCCGCCCGCACTCGAAACGAATCCGCGATGAGTGCTGCCGCCGTGAAGAACAGCTGCGGATCGATGCCGTTGAGGGCGCGGAGCAGCGCGGGCCCGGGAAGCGGGCTCCGGAACGCGAGGACGTTGCCCCTGGCGCTTACGCCGCGGTCGGTGCGGCTGGCAACCTCGAGGGAGAGGGCGGACTCTCCACCCCCTGCTCCGCTCCGAATCAGCCCGCGCCGGAGCTCCCCCTCTACGGTTCGAACGCCCGGCTGGCGCGCCCACCCGCGGAACGGTGCCCCGTCGTAGCCGAATCGGACGAGCCAGCGCATCGCGCCGGGGCGAACCCGGCACTCGACAAAGGCTCTCGGCCCCGCTCAGAGAGCGCCAAACAACGTTGACAGCATGTATCAAATACATACCTATTGTCGACTATACACTCTACATTGAGATTCTATATATCTGCAGTCCGGGTTTCCCGGCCGATGTCGACCATCACCGGGGAAGTCCAGCCGGCCAACGAACGCCGGCGGTCGCACAGTCAGAACGTAGGAGAATGAAAACAATGAGCAGCGGATCGGAGAATAGCGCCACCACCCCGCCAACCGAAACGATCGCCCGGAAGAAGGGGTCTGGGCGGACCGGTCTCTATGTGGCGATCGCCGTGATCGTCGTCATCGTGCTGGTGGTCGCCGGAGGTTACGCGGCCGGATGGTTCAAGGCGTCCTCTACGGCCTCGTCCACATCCTGCGGATCGGGCTCATCCTTTGTGCCCGCGCAAACCGCGTCATCGAGCATCGCCGCCCCCGCCACGGCCGCCAGCCCGGCGCGAGCCGTGACCCCCGCTGGCGGTCAAACCCTAGATGGCGCGGGATCGACTTTGGTCGCTCCCCTCATGGACGCATGGTCCATTGACTACACCAACAACACCGTGAACTACGCGAGCGTCGGCAGCGGCGCGGGGATCGACGACATCACGGCGAAGACCGTGGACTTCGGCGCGTCCGATGCACCCCTGAGCCCCACCCAGACCGCGGCCATCCCGTCTCCCGGGGTAGTAACGATACCGGAATCGGCCGGTGCGGTCGTTCCGGTCTACAACCTTCCTACGGTGAGCGCGACGCTCAAATTCACGGGGCCCATCCTGGCGGCCATGTACCTGGGGACGATTACGAACTGGAACAACTCGGCGCTCCAGGCGGTCAACCCCGGAGTCGTTCTCCCTAACGCGTGCATCCTCATCGTTCACCGGTCGGACGGCAGCGGGACGACGTTCGCGTTCTCGCACTATCTTTCGCTCGAGAACAAAACGTGGAACAGCACCATCGGCTTTGCGACCTCCGTGAACTGGCCGACGGGAATCGGGTCGAAGGGCAACTCGGGGGTCACTGCAACGGTCAAGAGCACCGTGGACGCGCTCGGATATGTCGACATCAACTACGCCCTGACCAACGGCGTCTCCTTCGGATCGGTCCAGAATCCCTCGGGGAACTACGTTGTGGCGAACATCACGAACATCGCTTCCGCCATAACGGACTCGCATCTCGTGCTGCCCGCCGGCAACGGCAATTGGTATAACGTGTCGGTCGAGAACGCCCCCGGGGCCCATGACTACCCCATTGCTACCCTGACGTACGTGTTCGTGTACACGGACGTGGGGGTCGCCTACGGGTCGGGGTACACTCAGGCGAAGGCCGAAGCCTTGGTGGACTGGCTACACTGGATGATCACCGTGGGGCAGGGTTACTCCGCGGTGTTGTACTACATTCCGCTTCCGTCGTTCATTGTGACCGCGGACAACACCACGATCAATTCCTTGACCTACAACGGAGCGGCGATCCCCTAGACGCGTCCGAGGCTAAGTGAGACCGCCGGTCCGCGAGGAGCCAAGCCTCCGATGAGTGGGCCCAACCCTTTCCCCGGGCGTTCGGGACATCGCCCTAAACGCGCCCCGAAGTGGGGGGACCGCATATTTTTCGTGCTCACCGGACTGGGCGCATTCCTCGTCCTCGCCCTTCTCGTGGCGTTCGTGGCGGTCCTGTTCAACGGGGCGCAGCCGACCATACAGTTGTTCGGTTTCCGGTTCCTAACGATCCAGGTCTGGGTCCCCGCGTCCTCCAACCCGGCAATCCCCGGAAACATTTACGGGATTGTCCCGTTCGCGATCGGTACACTGCTGACGAGCGCCATCGCCCTCGCCCTCGCGATCCCACTCTCCCTCGGAGCGGCCGTCTTCCTCACCCAGCAGGCTCCCACGCGGCTCCGGGGCCCGGTCGGTCAACTCATTGAACTTCTTGCAGCGATCCCTTCGATCATCTACGGGTTCTGGGGGTTGATTGTCCTCGTCCCGATCATGCGCTACGATATCGAGCCGGCGCTCCAGAAATGGCTCGGCTTCACCGGCTGGTTCAACGGGAGTCCGACGGGACTCGACGTCCTCACGGCGAGCGTAATCCTCGCGGTCATGATTATCCCGACCATCACGGCGATCAGTCGGGACTCGATCGCCGCGGTGCCCGTGAGTCAGAAGGAGGCCGCGCTCAGCGTGGGCGCCACTCAATGGGAGACGACTCGGCATGCCGTCCTTCCGTACGCCCGGGGAGGAATCTTCGCGGCGATCATTCTCGGACTCGGCCGCGCGCTCGGGGAAACCATGGCCGTGACGCTAGTGATCGGGAATCGCAACGCGGTCCCCACGTCGTTGCTGTCTCAGGGTCAGACGATCGCGAGCTTGCTCGCGAACCAGTTCGCGGAGGCGAGTGGGCCGATCGAACTGTCGGCGTTGATTGAGGCAGGGCTGATCCTTCTTTTGATCACGCTGGCCATCAACGTTGGCGCGCGCGTGGCCCTCTCCCGATTCGAGCGCGGCCGGGGGGTGGGACTGGAATGATCTTCGACCGGTACCACCGCCGCAAGCTGTTCAGCCACGGCATGACGGTACTGACCGGCTTGGCGATCGTGATCATCATCGTTCCCCTCATCGCGGTCATCTACGAGGCCGTTCTGCTCGGCGCCCCGGCGTTCTCGATCATGTTCTTCACCACGCGCCCCGCGCTCCCCTGTACTTCGGTGAACGGGAGCCTCTGCGCGCTCGGGGGAATCTCCATCCCCCTCGATGGGACGTTCCTTCTGCTCGGAATCGCCTCGCTCGTCGCCCTCCCGATCGGGATCGGCGCCGCGATCTTCACCGTCGAGTACGGCGGGCAGCGGTGGATCGCGCGGGTCATCAGCTCGACGGCCGACGTGCTCTCGGGAGTCCCGTCCATCCTCGCCGGGGTCTTCGTCTACGCGGTCTTCCTACAGTACGATCGAACCTTGGCGTTCAGCACCCTCTCCGGGTCGCTCGCGCTCGCCGCGTTGATGATTCCGATCGTCGTGCGCACGAGCGAGGTCGCACTGCGGACGGTCCCGAACTCGGTCCGGGAGGCGGCGCTCGCGCTGGGGATCCCCCGTTGGAAGATTGGGACGCGGATCGTCCTCGTCACCGCGCTTCCGGGAGTGGTCACGGGCGCACTGCTCAGCGTGGCCCGCGCCGCCGGAGAGGCGGCGCCCCTGCTCTTCACGCTCGGGGACGCCTGCTTTCATCCGTTGCAGGGCCTCACGTACGAGGGGTGTGCCATGCCGCTCTGGATCTTCATTGGGGCCACCAGCCCCTATCAGAACTGGATCTCGCTCGCGTGGGGGGCGGCGCTGTTCCTGATCATCCTGATCCTCGCAATCAGTCTCATCTCCCGGTTCGTGCTCGACCGCATGGTGCGCCGGATGAGCGGGGTTTAGTCGTGGCGCTATCGGGTCCGGTCAAGATGTCCGTCGACGACCTGAGCGCCTTCTACGGCACGACCCGGGCCATCCAGGGAATCAACCTCGAGTTTCCGGAGCGTCAAGTGACCGCGATCATTGGCCCCTCGGGCTGTGGTAAGTCCACCCTGATCCGCTGCCTGAACCGCATGCACGAGACGGCCCGAGGGGCCCGCGTCGAGGGGAAGGTGATGCTCGACGGAGAGAACCTCTACGACCTCGACGCGACCCTGGTACGGCGTCGGGTCGGGATGGTCTTCCAGAAGCCGAATCCGTTCGCCACGATGTCGATCTACGGCAACGTCTCGGCCCCGCTCCGATTCAACGACCGGCCCCCGAGAGACGAGATGGACCGGGCCGTGGTCCGGGCCCTCCAGCAGGCCGCGCTTTGGGACGAGGTGAAGGGGCGGATCGACGAGGCCGCTACGTCGCTCTCGGGGGGCCAGCAGCAGCGCCTCTGCATTGCGCGTGCCCTGGCGGCCGACCCCGAGGTACTCCTGATGGACGAGCCGTGCTCGGCCCTCGACCCGATCGGGACGGCGAAGATCGAGGAGTTGATCCGCCAACTGAAGAACGAGTACACGGTGATCATCGTGACGCACAACATGCAGCAGGCCGCGCGGGTCTCCGATTACACTGCGTTCCTTTACCTGGGCAAGCTCGTGGAGTTCGGCCCGACAGAGGATCTGTTCGAACGACCGAAGGAACACCTGACCGAGGCGTACATCACTGGGAGGTTCGGATGAAAGGTGACCCGCTCGCAGACACTGGCGAACCCCGCGGATACGACCTCCGGGTCCGTCAGCTCAAGGACCGTGCGGTTCGCATGGGAGAGTGGGCACTCCGCATGGTCCACGAGGGTTGGCGGGCGTACGACCAGGGCAACCTCGAGGCTGCCCAGGCCGTCCTGGATCGGGACACGCAACTGGACCAATTCGATGAGGAAATGGAGCACGCCACGATCGCGTTCCTCGTGCTTCGACAACCGACCGCGGTCGACCTGCGCACTGCGGCGGGCCTGCTCAAGATTACGACTCATCTCGACCGAATCGGACGCCTCGGGTTCGACATGGCTCGGATCACTGGGTCCGACCCGAGTGGAGAACCCTCGGAGTTACGGGACCTCCTCCGGCGGATGGACGAGACCGTGGAATCTATGGTAGAGCAGTCGTTGGACGCCCTCAACCATGACCGGGCCGAAGTGGCACGGATGCTGTTCCACCGGGACGATGAGGTGGACCGAATGCACCGGCAGGCGAACCAAATAATCCTCACCGACCTCGAGAAGGACCCTGCGTCGGCCCGCCGTCTGGCGGGCGACCTGTTGGTGGCCCGCCACTTTGAGCGGATCGCAGATAACGCCTGCAAGGTCGGCGAGAAGACCATCTACGCGCTCACGGGTCAGCGCCGATCGGAATATCTCCCTCGACATCCGTTCCGCCCGTACGTAATGGAGACCCTTGGGAAGGAGAGCCCCGGTCCCCGCTCGGGGAAGGCAAAGCGAGCCGACTCGACTACCCCGGACGTGAAAAACCTCGGCTAGCCTCGCGCCGAGGGCAGACCGGTCGAGAGGCTCCCGCACAGGTTCCGGTCCCGCCGACTGGTGAAGCGCTCCGGTACCCGCAGTTCGTCATGGACCCGGCCAACAACCAAGCCCTCGCGACGGCATCTGCGGAGATGAGCGCCCACGCCTCGGGTCTCGCGGGCCACGCGCCGGTAACACCGATCCCGCAGGGTGGAGTGAAACGAACGCAGAGCAACCCCTCCCTATCCCCCAGGGTGACCCGGGGGAGTCATTCTTTTGAATCAAGGACAGGCGCCATCGTTCAGCCGGGTCAAAACTCTAAACGCGCTTGAGGGCGGGTAGGGTCGTGCCCTTCAGGGATCCCATCACTAAGCGTGCCTACAACATTGCGTACCAGAAGGCGTACTATCGTAGCCACAAAGTCGAATTCCGAGAGAAGAATCGTCTGAGGAAGAGGGCGGCTCGCCTGTACTTGCAGAGTCTCAAGAGAGCAGTGCCACGCGAGGTCTGCGGTGAGACTGACTTTCGCTGCTTGGACTTCCACCACTCGGACGACCAGGAGAAGGTGGCCGGGCTCTCCGAGCTTGCGACCAACGGTACGTCCATCGACGCGCTGGTGCGAGAGCTTGAGAAGTGCAACGTGTTATGCAAGAACTGCCGTGCGAAGGAACACTTCAAGCAATAGAGCGGTTCACCGAGTCGCTGCTCCCGTAGTCTAGTTCGGTCAAGGATCCGTGGCCTTCGACCACGAAACGTGGGTTCGAATCCCGCCGGGAGCATCCCAAACATGGTTCGATGCAGCCGTTCGCACCTGGGGTAGGCATGCCTCGGTCATCGATGGACGGTTCCGATGTCCCTGCCTCTGTCCTTGACCGAACCTCTACGCCGGGTACGAGAAGGTCGCGAGCGAGGCGCACGCATCACGGCGGACGTCTTCGGGAGGTCGCTCTATCCGTTCTGTTGTCACACGAAGCGCACCGCGAACGCGAGCTCCTATTGCCGGGCGCCCCCCGCGGGGGCGGAGAGGACGATCGTGGGTGTAACGACTCCGACCAGGAGGGACGTTCCCGAGACTTCCGCCAGGAACCATTTCCCCCGCGATGGACTCACCGAAGGGTTCCCGCGGAAGCGACGGGTTCCCTTCGGTTCAAGAGCACTAGCTCGGTACGTAGTCCCTTGACACTCCCGACCAGCTGATCTCGGACCCGTCGAAAACCGAGGTCATCCAGTAACGCGGGGTCGGGGAGGTCCCAGTCCGTGACCTCCAAGGTCTTGAGCTTAGCCGGGCAGGCCGCGTCGTCGAGACACCCCATCGTGATTCGTACCCGAGCGCCCTCCATCATTTCCGAAGTCAACAATTGTGGTGGATGGGGGGGAAGCTCGAGGCCGATCTCGCGGAGCATCGGTCCGGTTCGCGGGTTCGCGGAGGCCGCCGGACTCGTCCCCGCAGACGTGGCGGTCCATCCTTGGGGGGGATTCGCATTGAACATCGCCTCAGCCATGAGCGAGCGGCCGGCATTCTCCACGCAGATGAAGAGGACGGACTTGTTCGGCATCGCTCAGGCCCCGGGCTTAGTGGCCCGAATATCCGCCGGGACGACCCCGATCCGCGCTTGGCCGTCCAACGAGCCCGGCGTCCTTTCGGGAATGCGGAGTTTCACGCTCACCGCGACAAACCCCGCACGACGGAGGAGCGACTTCACCTTACTGACCTCGAGCGCTCCCGACGAACACGAGGACCAGAGGGACGGGTCGGCGCGGTCGCGGGCACTGATCGGGCGGGTTGCGACCACATCCGAGACGGCGAGCTCGCCGCCGGGTCGCAGAACCCGGAAGGCTTCGCGATACACCGGTTCCTTGTCGGGGGCCAGGTTGATCACGCAGTTCGAAATGATCACATCCACGGAAGCGTCGCGGACGGGAAGGTGCTCGATCTCTCCCAGACGGAAATCGACGTTCTTGTAGCCCCCGTTTCGCGCGTTGTCCCGCGCCTTCCCGAGCATCCCCGGGGTCATGTCCACCCCTATGACCGAGCCCTTAGCTCCCACCTTCTGGGCGGCGAGAAAGCAATCGATTCCGGCCCCGCTGCCCAAATCGAGCACGGTTTGGCCGGCTTTCAAGCGGAGGATCGTGGTAGGGTTACCGCACCCCAAGCCCAGGTCCGCGCCCTTCGGCAGTCCCTCGAGTTGTTCGGGCGTGTACCCCAACTGGATCGCGACACTCGTGTCCCCGCAGCACGTCGATCCCGCACCTTGACCGCAACAGTCCGATTCTGCCGCGGAGGGAGTCGCGGAAGTGCCTGCCGTTGAGGCAATCCGCCCATAGCGCTCGCGAACCTGGGTTCTTCGGCGGTCATCGGTCACGGCTACGCTGGAGTCGTTTCGCATAACGCACCCACTTCTATCACTTCAATAGCTGAAGTGCTCATAAGGCGCCGCTACGTACGGACAGAGTGTCGCAAGGTACTGCCGGCGCGGACGGCGACCTCTGTTGTCCTTGCCCCCCGATTGGCCTGATCGACATCGTAGGAAAGAAGTGGGCGGTCTGCGTTGTTTCCCTCCTCGGCGAATACGGGGTCGTCCGTTTCGGACCGATTCAGAAGTGTCTATCCGGGGTCAGCCCGGCTACGCTGACGTCTACCCTTCGGTCGCTAGAGCGCGCCCGGCTCATTCATCGCGTTCCGGTCGAAGGGCCGCAGGGGCCGGTCCGAGCCTACGCCCTAACCGACTCGGGCCGCTCCTTGCATCAGAGTATCGTTCCGCTGACCCACTGGCTGCAATCCAAGTGAGGCATCGATAGACGCTCGGCATCAGGTCGACCTGTGGTCACGGTTCGGCACACTCGTGAGGCCTTCCAAGGGGTGAGGGTCGACGGACCGGTAATCCCACGTCTCTTTGATTGCCCGCGAAGCTCCCACGGCCACGATCGATGCGGCCTCGCCCCCCTTCAAGGGCTAAAGTGGGCCCACGGTACGGTGACAATCGAAGGCCATGGAAGCAGAGCGACCGGTGAGTGCACGAGAGGCCACCCTCGCCGATGCAGAGGCGATTGCACGGATCTACAACGAGGGCATCGCGGACCGCGTTGCGACATTCGAAACGCGCCCCCGCTTGGCCCGGGAGATTGCGAGCTGGTTCGATGGGATCCATCCCGTGGTCGCAGTGGAACACGCAGGTGAAGTCGTCGCATTTGCGAGCACGTTTTCGTATCGACCCCGGAAATGCTACGCCAGGGTAGCGGAGTTCTCGGTGTACGTCGAACGGTCGTTTCGCCGTCACGGCGCCGGAAGGGCCGCCATGGTCGCATTGATCCGGGCCGCCCGAGACGCGGGCCTCCACAAGCTCGTATCGCGCGTCTTCCCGGATAATGTACCGAGCCTTCGCTTGTTGACGTCGCTGGGCTTCCGCCGGGTGGGGGTGTACGAACGGCACGCACAACTCGACGGAATCTGGCGCGATGTCGTGATCGTCGAGTTCCTGCTCTGAAGGCAAATGGGGCGGGCCCGCGACTCGAGCGGCGTGCGTGAACCTTCCTCAAAGCCGCGACTTCTGCCGGGAGCACTCCCCGCAGCCGCCGCCGAGAAGGTCAGTCGAGTTTTTCGGGATCTATCCGACCGCGATCCGCGCCGCCCGGCGGCTTCGATGTCTCAGACCGTCGGGCAATGATCACGGTGCCAATGACCAAGACCGCGATTCCAACGCAGGCCAATTGGAGCGGCCCGCAGATCCCGTCGAGGGAGGCGAGGGCGCTCTCGCAAGAACCGGAACATCCAGCGGCCGGCAGAGTGGTGTCGTTTGCGAACGGGGCGGCCGTCGAAGACTCGTACATCGGAGTGGTCGCGATCCAATCGGCGACGGTGAAGCAGTAACGGGTGCCCCCGGAGAGACCCTCCACCGTAGTCCGGTTGACGCTTCCTGCGCTCAGCACTTCAGAGAAGGCGCAACTCGATGGCCCGACGAAAACGGTGACGTTCGCGATCTCCGCCGCAGGAATGTTGGTCCACTGGAGGGAAACGGAGGAGCTCGTCTGGCCGGTGACGGTGAGGGTAAACGGGGCGTTCGCGTACAGGTACGTCACATTGCTGAACGGTGACGCGCCGCCCACGGCTACGGCCACTACGGACGCGCAATACGAAGTGCGATTGGCGAGTTGGGTGTAGTTCCATGAAGTGAACACTCCAAGCGCGTTCGAGGACTCGAGGACGGAAGGCTCGCAGCCGGCGCCCGGGACGTACGGGGCGAGGTAAGCCTGATCATCGACCAGGGGCCCCGGTGGGTTCGTCCAATCCACGACCGCCCAACCTTCCCCGTGCGCGGTGACGGCGAGCCCGGTGGGGGCAGTCGCCGGAGCTCCGGGAGAGAGCGTCGTGATCCTCAGCACCGAGCTCACGTTCGAACTGCCATTCGATGCCTCGTCCTCGATCGCGAAGCAGTAGCCAGTGAGGGGGGCCAGTCCGGTCACGTCGAAGCTGGTGGCCGTCGGCGAAATCGCCCAATCGGCGGTCCAGTGATCGCAGGAGAATCCCTGGTACACTGTCTCCGAAGACAGCGCGACGCCGCTCGGCAAGGTCCAATTGAGCGTCGCGTTGGAGTCGGTGATTCCGTTCGCCGATAGTCCGATGGCGGGAGGCAGGGTGCCACTCACTCCCGGCACCGAGCAGGCCATGGTCATGGGACTCTCCCCGTGGAGGTTCGCCGCCTCGGCACCATAGCATATGGGTACCCCGGCGGAAAGTCCGGAGATGGTGAACGTCGTCCCCGCCGAGGAGAGATTCGCTTCGTGGGACCACTGACCGAGAGCGCTCCCCCAGAAGATCGTGTAGTTCAAGATCGGGTACGACGCCGGCGCGCCCCAATCCAGCGTGATGGAGTTCGAGGTGTTCTGTTGAGCAAGGATCAAGGGAGGGGGAACGTTCGTCTGGGTGATCGGCGCGGTCGAAGGATAGGGGAGCCCGGATCCGTAAGCCGGGGCGAGCCAGTACACGGTTCCCGGGGAGGTACCGGGGGTCGTCCCCCGGAGCGGACATCCACCGTACGGGGCGCAGTTGACGGAGTACGGGGTAATCCCATACGTGGCGTTCAGGAAGAAGTTCGATGCGACTGGCCCGTCCGCGTACCCTTGACCGGTGAACTGGTTCTCACAGCCTCCGTAATGCCCCGGACCACAGGTCACGACCGTTCCGTCGGGGGCGTTCGTGTCGAAGTACTGGTCCGAGAAGGGGTCGATCGCCCAGCTTTGGTTGTAGAAGTAGGGGTCGTAATCGGAGGAAGCGACGGGCGCTCCCGTGGAGACGCTCAGTCGGTGCTCGTCCGCGAGGGGGTCCCCGTACGCATACGGGGACTCTCGGAACCCGACCTCGCCCTGGATCGCTCCCTTCGCGAACGAGTACGTGGCGACCGCGAGGGCCCCCTTCGTGTACGAGCCGAACGCGTACGAGAACTCGTTGAGAGTGAGGTTGAAGACGAGACCGTCGACGAACGCGGACTTGATCACCGCGGTCGAGCTCTGCCCCGAGTAGACGAGCACGAGGTGCACCCCGCTGCCGATTGGTTGGAGCTGTTCTTCGTTGATCCCGTCGGCCGTCTGGCCGTCCGCCTCCACGGAGATGAAGGCGTCGAGGAACGGAACCCAGTAGGCGTTGTTCGCCTCGAAGAACGGCAAGTATCCGAGGATGAACTGGGTCCCGTTCCACAGGCCGTATCCGTCGACCTGCCCGCTCGAAAGGAGGAGTGCGGCGGTCGAGTCGTTCCCGCGGAGCCCGATGAGGTTGATGCCGACGTTCGTCCGGGTGCTCCCCACGGAGATTCCACCGACATTCCAGACGAACGTGCGTCCGGTCGAGATGTTCAACGCGCGGACGACGAGCGAGGAGGTCTTGGTGCAACTCGACGTGCATCCGAGTTCGTAGGCGTACGTTCCGTCGAACGTGAGGAAGAACGCATTCTCGAGGTCGCCGGCGTACGACGCGACGTTCCCGTACAGCTGGGTCCATGCCCCGACGAGCTGCGGGGTCTTGTTGGCGAACGAATAGAAGACGAGGTCATTGCCGGAATCGACGTAGAACACCCCGTCCGCCGAATACGATAGGACCGGGACCTGGGTATCATCATCGGAGTTGTTCACGTATTGCGAGAGCGGGACGTACCCGGGCAACACGTACGTGGAGTTCGTGTAGCTGAGCTCGACGAAGGCGTAGAGGTTCACGCCCGTGAGAGAAGCCCCGGACACGGTGATATTGCGGGTGTCCCCGCCGAACCCGATCCGGGGACTAGAGTACACGAGCCAGTTCCCCGATGCGAGAAAGAGCGTGTAACCTCCCGAAGCGTCGGTCGTGTCGCTGCTCACTGGGGCACAGGTTCCGGTGTCCGTCCCGGTGATTGGACATCCCGAACCCGGGACTGCCCGGACCAGGTCGCCGACGATCGGAACTGGGGTACCGGACGGACTGCTGTTGAGCATCCCAAAAACGGTGCCCGCAACCGTGTAGTCGACTGCCCCGTGCGGGACGGCGGCCACCGGGGCGACAGGTGAGGACGGCGCCCCGACGGATGGAGCGAAGACCGCGGGCGGGGGAATGAGGAGTGCCAACAAGAGCACCACGACGGCCGGAACGATGAACCCCCGCGCGTGGACGCGAGACGGTGAAATCGGCGATCCCCCCGGGCCGGATGGATTGCACCCCTCGTGTATCTTGCTGCGGGGGGTCTTCGGGACCGTTACCCCCGAAAATGCTCCTCCGGCGGCGCTACTTCCGCTCCGCTTGAGATATGTTGCCGTGGAGCCATGTATGGAGGGGTGGGTCCCGTGGGAACGATCGAGACCGAGGTCGAGAAGACGAGGAAATCCGGGAGGCGCTACTCCGAGTTTCTGAGGGTTCCCTCTGTGAGTGCGGGGGCTTACGTCCTGCCCGCCGGTGGCGACGACCAGCAGACCCCCCACACGGAGGACGAGGTCTACTACGTCGTACGCGGCCGGGGCCAATTCCACCACGGTGTCGAGGATCAGCCCGTGGAAGCCGGTGACGTGTTGTTCGTCCCCGCGAAGGAGCCGCACCGGTTCCACTCGATCAGCGAGGAGCTGGTCCTCTTGGTGGTCTTCACCCCCGCAGAGCGGGCACCCTGAAGCGATCGGCCCGCGCTAGACGGATTCCTCGATCTCCCCGGCTTGAGGGGTCCCAGCGAGGCGCTCGGCGACCGATCCGAGGATCTCGAGGTGGCGGTCGACGTCGGCCTCCGTATGCTGGACCGAGATCGTCCATTGTTCGTCCGGCCCCGTTCCCGAGGGGATGAGCCCGCTGTTCAGACAGTGATAGTAGTACAGCATCGATCGGTCCCCGTCCACCGTCAGGAAGTCCCGCCAGTTACGGACGACGTGGTCGGAGAAGTACACGGTTCCGGAAACCCCATCCGCGGAAACGTGCGCCGTCACGCCCGCATCGTCGAATACTTCGGCGTATCCCTTCGCGAGGCGGCTGTTGAGCCCCACCGATCGCTCGAGCGCCTCCTCGGTAAGGATGTGATCGAGGGAGGCGATGCAGGCGGCAAGCGCGAGTGGGTTCGAGTTGTAGGTTCCCGCGTGGGCAACCTTCCGCGGACCCACCTCGCTTAGAATCCCGGGTCCCGCGGCGATCGCCGACATGGGTACCCCGCACGCGATGGACTTCCCTAGGGTGATGAGGTCCGGCCGTGCCCCGACCCGATCCGCGGCTCCGTGGAGGTACTTCGCTCCCGTCTTGATCTCATCAAAGATGAGGAGAGCGCCGAGTTCGTCGCAGAGCTCCCGGACCCCGGGGAAGAACCCGTCGTCGGGCATCACGAACCCCATGTTCATCGGGATCGGTTCCGCGATCACGGCCGCGAGGTCGTCCTTGTGCTCCCGTGCGATCTTGCGGGTCGCTTCGAGGTCGTTGAATGGAGCCACTAGGGTTCGCTCGGAGAGTTCAGGGAGGATTCCCGGGCTCGCCGGCGCGGAGTTCGGATGTTCCGGTGCCCCCGCGACCTGGATCCGCGGTTTCACTCCGACGAGCAGCGTGTCGTGTGAGCCGTGGTACGAGCCTTCGAATTTCAGGACATACCGCTTCTTCGTGTACGCCCGGGCAAATCGGATCGAGTGGTGGGTCGCCTCGAGGCCCGTAGTGCTGAACCGGGCCTTGTCCATCCGGTACCGCCGACAGATTCGCTCGGCGACCTCCGGCGCCCGTTCCCACTCGTAACCGTAAACGCTCCCGTCCAGGAGTTGTCGGGAGAGCGCCTCCACGAGCCTTGGGTGGGCGTGCCCGCTCTGGAGCGAGCCGAATCCCATGTTGAAGTCGAGGTACTCGTTCTCGTCCGCATCCCAGAGATGGACCCCGCTTGCCCGGTGGACGTAGAAGGGGTACGGCTCCAAGAAGCGGTAGTTCGAGTGGACGCCGAGCGGTGTCCACCGACTCGCGTGCTCCCACAGCTCCTTCGACCGCGGAGTGCGCCGTTGGTACTCGGCGAAGGCGGTTTCAAACCTGGGGTCCAGCGTCCCATCTCCCGTGAAGGCCCCAGAATGACTCCAGCGCCGGTGGGGTTCGGAGCCGGTGGGGTTAGATAAAGCCCCCCGCGGGAGGGTTTTCGGACCTCCCGCGACCGTCAATACCTCGAGCGGCTCGGAGGGCCCGAGGGGATTCGGTGGCCGCGGAGGTCGTATTGGAAAACTTCGTCGGAGGCACGTGGGTACGTCCTTCGGCGACCGGCCTCCTCGATGTCCCGGACCCTTCGACCGGGACGCTCCTCGCACGCGTGCCTCGTTCCGATGCCTCGGACGTGGACGCCGCGGTCGTCGCCGCTCGGAACGCATTTCCGGCATGGCGAGACACCCCCGTGCCCGAGCGGGCGCGTCGCGTGCTCGCCCTGCGACAATTGCTGGAGACCCATTTCGATGAGATCGTGCTCAGCGTGGTTCGCGAGAACGGCAAGACCGCCGACGAAGCCCGGGGCTCGGTGCGGCGCGGGGTAGAGGCGACGGAGTTTGCCGCGTCGGCCCCCACGACCCTCCAGGGTTCAGTGCTCGCGGAGGTGAGTACCGGAGTGGACACCACCCTGCTGCGGCAACCCGTCGGGGTGGCCGCGGGGATCACTCCGTTCAACTTTCCGGTGATGATCCCGCTCTGGATGGCGCCGCTCGCCCTCGTCTGCGGGAATACGTTCATCCTCAAGCCGTCCGAGCGGGTGCCGCTCTCCGCCACTCTGCTCGCGCGGCTCTTCGCGGAGGCGGGCTACCCTCCGGGCACGTTCAATCTCGTCCACGGGGACAGCACCGCGGTCGACGCGCTCCTCACTCACCCTCACGTCGACGCGATCTCGTTCGTCGGCTCCGCCCCGACCGCGCGGCACGTCTACACCACGGCCGCCGCGCACGGAAAGCGCGTCCAGGCCCTCGCGGGAGCGAAGAACCACATCGTCGTGATGCCGGACGCGGACCTCGAGAAATCGGTCCCGGCGATCATCTCCAGTGCGTTCGGCCAGTCCGGGGAGCGCTGTCTCGCGGGGAGCGTCGTGCTCGCGGTCGACCCCGTCGGGGAGTCACTGGTCGCGAAGCTCTCCGAGACCGTGCGCACCCTGACCGTCGGACCCGCGGGCCAGGAGACGACCGACGTGGGCCCCGTGATCCGTGAGGAACACCGCGCGCGAGTTCTCCGGTGGATTGAGGAAGGAGAGGCGGGGGGAGCGCAGGTGGTCGCGCGAGGCTCCGCTCCCACGGTCCCGGAAGGGTACTACGTCGCTCCCACGCTCTTTGACCGGGTCCGCCCCGAGATGGCGATCGCCCAGGAGGAGATCTTCGGTCCGGTCCTCGTCGTCATCCGAGTGCCTTCGCTCGAGGAAGCGTTGGGCGTAGCGAACCGGTCGCGGTTCGGGAACGCCGCGGCGATCTTCACGCGGGACGGGAAGGCGGCGCGCGAGTTCTCCCACCGGATCGAGGCGGGGATGGTGGGGGTGAATATCGGCGTGCCGGCGCCGCCCGCGTATTTCCCGTTCGTCGGATGGAAGGGGTCGTTCTACGGCGATCTTCACGCGACGGGGCGCGACGCGATCGAGTTCTACACCCGCAAGAAGGTCATCACGACGCGCTGGTTCTAGACCGGCGGGGCGGGGTCCGCCTGCTCGTCCGCGACGCGCAGTGCGCGGTCCAGCACCTCGATCCCGTGGTCCAGCTCTTCCCGCGTCACGATGAGCGGCGGGGCGATCACGAGGTGCGAGACCCAGCTGACGCAGTAGACCCCCTCCTTCATCATCGCCGCCGTCACCTGGTCGGCGACGAGGGGTCGGCCGGCCATCTTGTCTTCGTCGGTGTTGAACGGTTGCTTGGTCACCCGGTTCTTTACGAGCTCCACCGCGGCAAACAGTCCGAGCCCCCGGACCTCCCCGACCGAGCGGTGTCGCCCCTGAATTTCACGTAGCCGCGCCAGAAGGTACTCTCCATCCTTCCGCGATTTTTCCAGGAGGTGGAGTCGCTTGTACTCCTCGATCGCCGCGACCGCAGGCGCGAGCGTGAGCGGGTGGGCCTCGTACGTGTGCCCGTGCGGGAAATACACCTCCCGGAACTTGTCGTGAATCGCGGCCGTCGTCGCCGTGAGCCCGAGGGGGATGTGGGCCCCGGTGATCCCCTTCGCCGTCGTCAGGATGTCGGGCGTCACCTTCCAGTGGTCGACCGCGAACCACTCGCCGATCCGTCCCCAGGCGCTCATCACCTCGTCGGCGATCAGGAGGGCGTCGTGCTTGCGCGTGATCTCCCGGATCCGGGAGAGATACTCCGGCACCGGCACGATCACTCCGTTCGTCCCCACGACCGGCTCGACGATCATCGCCGCGACGTTCCCCTCCCGCTCGATCTGGGAGTCGACGTACTCGGCGCACTCGACGTTGCAGTCGGGGTAGGTGAGGCCGAACGGGCAGCGGTAGCAGTAGCAGTCCGGAGCGAAGACCGTCCCCGGTACTGTTTGGAGCCGTTCGATCGGGCGGCGTCGGAACTCCCCCGTGACCGATATCGACGCCGCCGTCGATCCATGGTACGAGCGGTAGCGCGAGACGATTTTCGTGCGCCCGGTCGCGACTCGCGCGATCTTGAGCGCCGCCTCGTTGGCTTCGGTGCCCGAGGTACTGAAGAAGAACCGGTCGAGGCCCTTCGGCAGGATCTCGAGGAGCGCCGCGCTCAGTCGGGCTCTCGGCTCGGTGGCGAACCCGGGTACCGCGTAGGAGAGCGTGCGCGCCTGTTCCGCGATTGCTTCGACGACCTTCGGGTTCGCGTGGCCGAGGTTGGTCGCGATGAGCTGCGACGAGAAGTCCAGATACTCCTTCCCTGCGGCGTCCCAGAACTTGGAGTCCTTGGCCCGGGTGACGACCAGTGGGTTCCACCCCCCTTGCCGGCGCCAGGTGACGTAGTTCGTCTCGCGAACGACCTTCTGGATTTCCTCGCCGTCCATCGGGCGCGCCACCTCTCCCGCGTTTATGACGGGACCTCTCCAGGGATACTGAACAGTCGACGGGCGTTCCCTCCGAGGATCTTCTCCCGGTCGGCGAGGGGAAGGTCGAGCCCGTCGACGAGTTCGACCGCCACCTTGAGCTCCTCCAGCGGCCAGTCGGAACCGTAGAGCACCCGGTCGGTCGACCCGATCGAGATGATCGCATTGAGGAGCCGGACTCGACACTGCTCCACCATGCGGGGGAAGAACGGCGTCGAAGGGTGCCCGAGGAGCCCCGAGGTGTCGACGTACATATTCTCGTTCTTGTAGACGATCTCGGCCGCCTCCTCGACCCATGGGTTCCCGAAATGGCAGAGGACGAATCGGACGTCCGGGTATCGGACCGCCACCTCGTCGAGCTCGACCGGACGTGCGTACTTCACCAGCCCATCCCGATGAAGCGTGTCCCCCTGGTGGACGAGCACGGGAAACCCCCGGCGGTGCGCGAACTCGTAGACGGGAGCAAGCCGCGGGTCGTGAGGGTAGAACGGCCGGTATCCCGGGAAGAGTTTGATCCCGGCCATTCCCTCTTCGTGCTCCCACAGCGAGAGGGTCTCCTCCACCGACGTGGACCCCTTCGTCGGGTCGACGGTCACCACGGGCCGGAGCCGGCCGCCGCTCGTCTCCAGGATAGAGCGGCTCTCCGTGAGCCCGGCGCGAGCGTTCGGGGTCTCAATGATCTGGATCGCGAGGCCGAAGTCGATGCCGTTCGCATCCATCTCCCGGAGGAGTCCGGTAACGGTGTAGTCGATGTCCGCGCGGTACCCGGTGTGGGCAAGGTCCTGCCACCACCGGCTGAGATGAAGGTGCGTGTCCGCACGCGGAGTCCGATCCAACGCCTTTCCCCTCGAACCTCACCAACCGGTCGAGCGATTAATCTGCTCGGGTCGAGGGCGGGGGTCTTTCCCGAACCGAGAACTGATATTCCTGCGCTCGGTAGTGCTCACTGGAGGTAGTTCTGACGGACCCGTCGGGCTGGCTCAGCTATCCGGACGCGCCCCGGATCGTCGCCTCTCCTCCCGGCCCCAAGTCCCGCAAACTGCTCGCGGACCAGGGGCGCTGGGAGACGGATGCGGTCGGATACCCCCGCTACTTTCCGATGGCCCCTCGCGCGGCGCAGGGCGCCACCATCGAGGACGTCGACGGGAACCGCTTCGTCGACTGGGTCGCCGGCATCTGCGTGTTGAACCTCGGGCACCGCCATCCGCGGCTCGTCACGGCGGTGGAGGCCCAGATGAAGGAGATCTGGCACGCGCTCGAGCTCCCCACGGAAGCCCGGAGCCGGTTCCTCGAGGAGCTGGAGGATTGCCTACCGGGCACGCTCCGCAACAACGCGCGGATCATGTTCAGCATCACCGGCGGGGACGCGATCGAGACAGCCATCAGCATCGCGGATTTCGCCCAAGGAAAGCGCGGGACCGTCGCGTTCTCGGGCGCGTACCACGGGGTCCACGGGGGCGTCGTCAGCCTGACGAGCGGCCGTCGCTACCACTCCACGAGCTCCTTCCGCGGCGGAACGGTGATTCGGGTCCCGTACCCCGACCCCTACCGACCCGTGCTCGGCGCGGACGATGGGGCGGCCGGAACGATCTCCTACCTGGAGCATCTCGTGAACGACCCGCACTCGGGGGTCGACGAGATCTCCTCGGTACTCGTCGAACCGATCCTGGGCGAGGGAGGCTACGTCGTCCCGCCCGACGATTTCCTTCCCTCGCTGCGGGAGTTTTGCGACCGCCACGGGATCCTCCTCATCGCGGACGAGGTCCAGACCGGCCTCGGTCGGACCGGCCGCATGTGGGCGGTCGAGCACGCGGGGGTCACTCCCGACATCCTCTGCATCGCGAAGTCGATCGGCGGCGGCATTCCGCTCGCGGTCGTCGCCTACCGTGCCGACCTCGTGAAGGAGCTCCCGCGCGGCTTCCATCTCGGCACCTTCCGCGCGAACCCGCTCGCGCTCGCCGCCGGGACCGAGGTGCTCAAGGTGCTGAAGGAAGGCGATCTCCTCGACCGCACTCGCCGACGGGGCGCCGGGCTCGTCGAGCGGTTCCGCTCGATGGTGGGGCGACACCCGGCGATCGGCGAGGTGCGCGGTCGCGGGTTCATGGTCGGCGTCGAGTTCGTCCGGGACCCCGCGAGCCGCGCGGCGTGGGGCGAACGGGCGAAGGCGATGCGCTCCGAGCTGTTCTCGCGCGGAGTGCTCATGCACACCTGCGGTTCGTGGGACCAGGTGCTCCGCTTCATGGCCCCGCTCACGATCGAGGACGAGCTCCTCGACCGGGGTCTCCTCGCGTTCGAGGACGCACTCGGCGGGTCCGAGGCGATGCCTCGCGCGCGCCGCGGGGTCGCGGCACTGCCGCCGGGGATCGGGATCCCGGAGCGCTTGCGTCCCATGGCGCCCGGGCATCCTCCGCCGGTGGTTCCGCCGGTACCCGGCCGTACCTTCCCCGACGACGAACCGTTCTGAGCAGTCAATTCGGCGCGTAATTCACGGAGATCAGCTTGACCTCCGTCATCTCTTCCATCGCGAAGCGAAGCCCTTCGCGCCCGATCCCGCTCTCCTTGACCCCGCCGAACGGGAGCGCGTCCCAGCGGAGGTTCGTCGGGTCGTTGAGATGCACCCCGCCGGCGCGGATCAGCTTCGCGAGCCGGAATCCGCGCGCGATATCGCGGGTGTAGACTGCGGCCTGAAGGCCATACGGAGTGGAGTTCGCGATCCGGACCGCGCTCTCCACATCCGAGAACCGGGCGATCGGGGCGAGCGGACCGAACGGTTCCTCCCGGAGCACGCGGGCCTCCTCGGGGACCCGGTCGATGACCGTCGGGGCGTAGAAGTTCCCTTCTTTGCGGTCCGCCGGGCGGTTCCCGCCCGCGAGCACGGTCGCCGACCGGTCGCGCGCGTCCGCGACGAGGGACTCCATCCGCTCGACCGCGCCGGGGTCGATGAGGGGACCGACCTCGGTCGTCTCCTCGAGGGCCGGCCCGACCCGCAGGGTACGCGCCTTCTCCGCGAGCGCCTTCGCGAACTTGTCCGCGATCCCGTCTTCCACGAGGAACCGCTTCGACGCGGTGCATACCTGACCCGAGTAACTGAAGATCCCGCGCGCCGCCGCGGCGACGGTGAGGTCGAGCGGGGCGTCGTCGAGGACGACGAACGGGTCCATCCCGCCCATTTCGAGGATGACGCGCTTGGCGTTCCGACCGGCCTTCCCCGCGATCGCCTTCCCGACGTCCGTCGAGCCCGTGAAGGTGACGAGGCGCGTGCGCGGGTGTTCCACCAGGGCATCCCCGACCGTACCGCCGGGCCCGACGACGACGTTGATCACGCCCGGCGGCACGCCCGCCGCGCTCAGGTGCTCGGCGAGCCTAAGCGCCGTGAACGGCGCGGCGCTCGTCGGTTTCGCGACCACCGGGTTCCCCGCGGCCAGCGCGGGGGCGATTTTGTGCGAAAGGAGGTTCAGCGGGAAGTTGAACGGGCCGATCGCCACTACGACCCCCACGGGGTCGCGGACGGAGAACAGGAAGCGCTGCTCGTTGCCCGCGGGCCACTTGTAGGCGTCCGCCGGGTAGCTCTCCCCACCGAGTTGGCGGATCTCCTCCGCCGCGAGCTGGTAGACCCCCGCCGCGCGCTCCGCCTCGACGCGGGCGTCGACGATCGGCTTTCCGACCTCCATCGCGATGAGGCGCGCCATCGTCTCCCGATCCTCTCGGAGCCGTTCCGCTGCGGCGCGGAGGATCCTCGCGCGCTCGTGCCCGGGAACGCTCGCCCACCGCTCCTCGGCGGCCGCAGCGGCATCGACGGCAGCGTGGGCCTCCGCGACGGAGGCGACCGGAGCGTGGCCGAGGACTCGGCCGGTCGAGGGGTCGCGGACCTCGGAGTATTTCCCCGTCTCGGGAGCACGCCAATCTCCTCCGATAAGGAGGCGGCCCTTCCCGCCGGCCGGTATACCGTCCGCCGCCATTCCTCGTCCTACGAAGGGTCGCCGTACGTCGTGTAATGCCAAGCCTTCCGCGCCTGCCCCGTGAGGTCGACGTAGATGTTCTTCACCACGGTGTAGTCGTAGAGCGAATCGGTCCCGAGGTCTTTCCCAAATCCGGATTGTTTGAAGCCGCCGTGCGGCGTCTCCGAACCGAGCGGGAGGTGGTCGTTGATCCACACGTCCCCGAACCGTAGCGCGTTGGCGGCGCGCATCGCGGTCCGGAGGTCGTTCGTCCAGACGCTCCCGGCGAGCCCATACTCGACCCCGTTCGCCACCTCGATCGCCTCATCGAACGTCGAGAACTCGAGGACGTCGAGCACCGGCCCGAACACCTCCTTCTGGGCGATCGTCATGTCCGGCGCGACCGAGTCGAAGACGGTTGGCGTGACGAATGCACCGTTCGGGTGCGTCTCGTGGGCGTCGGTGCCGCCCGTGACCAGCTTGGCGCCCTCGCTCGAGCCTTTCGCCACGAACTCGAGCACCCGCTTCTGGTGCGTCGGATGGACGAGCGGCCCGAGGTCCGTCTGTCGGGAGAGCGGGTCCCCGAGGCGGATGGTCCGGACCCGTTCGAGCAGGTGGTCCACGAACCTCTTCCGCACGTTCTGGTGGACGATCAATCGAGTCGCTGCAGTGCAATCCTGGCCGCCGTTCACGTACCCCGCCACGACCGCTCCCTCGACAGCGGCCGTGAGGTCGGCATCCTCGAAGACGACGAACGGCGCCTTCCCGCCGAGCTCGAGCTGAACACGTTTTACCGTGCTGCTGGCGGCCTCCATGATCTTCCGTCCCGTCGCGGTGTCCCCGGTGAGGGAGATCATGTCGACCTTCGGATTCCGCGAGAGCTCGTCCCCGACCTCACCACCGGGTCCCGTGACGACGTTGAGCGCCCCGGCGGGGAGACCGGCGTCCTGGAAGGCCCGTCCCAGCTCCAGCGTCGTGAGTGGAGTCCAACTGGCCGGCTTCAACACGACCGTGTTTCCCGTGATCAACGCCGGGGCGACCTTCCAGACGGCCATCATGATCGGATAGTTCCACGGAGTGATCGACGCGACGACCCCGACCGGCTCGCGACGGAAGATCGTCGTACCGTCACCCGTGAACTCCCCGGGGTTCTTCGACTCCATCGTCCGCCCGGCCCCGGCGTAGAAGACGAGATTGTCGACGGAGAAGGGCAGGTCCGCGTCCGCGGCCTGTTTGATCGTCTTGCCCTGGTTCCGGCTCTCGAGCTCGGCGAGCTGGGGCAGCCGCTGGGTGAGCAATTGCGCGGCCTTCAGGAACACCTCTCCCCGCGCCCGCGGAGGGAGCCGTGGCCACGGTCCGCGGTCGAACGCGGCGCGGGCGGCGTCGATCGCCCGTCGCGCGTCCTCGCGGGCTCCGAGGGGAACGGTACCCAACGATGCGCCGTCGAACGGGCTCGCCACCGCGATCGTTGACCCGCTCGACGCGGCGACCCACTCTCCACCGATGAGCATCGTCCGGTCCATGCGACTCGCCCCTCCCTCGGATTCCCCTCTCGGTAAAGATGTTGATGGGGCCCGCCCGCCTTCGCCGAGAAACCCGCTTTCGGATACTATATCAATAGGCAGGGCGTCCTTGGCCCGGCTTCCGAAGGTCCTTGCATGAACCCGGCGTGGCGGAACGCCATCATCCTGGTGATCGTGGCCGTCTGCATCATCGCCGGGGTCTCCCTAAAGGTCGTGACGCAACGGTGCCTTCAGGCGACGAACCCCCTCATCGTCGACCAGGCCGAGATCCCCGATTCCCTGGACCCCGGCGAGACATTCTCCACTCCGGGGTGGGCCGCGGTCCAGCAGGTGTACCAAGGGCTCGTGAACTACAACGGCTCGAGCGCCACGAACTTTACCGGTGTGTTGGCCTACAATTGGACGTCGTCGAACGGGAATCTGACGTGGGTCTTCAACCTCCGACCGGGGGTCACCTTCTCTAACGGGGACCCGTACAATGCTTACGTCCAGTGGTTCAGCTTCTACCGGAGCCTGCTCCTCGAGAGCGGCCCCCAGTTCATCCTGGAAGAGAACTTCTACTCGACGAACTTCAACGCCTCGAATCCGCTCAACTACTACTCGAACATCACCAACGATACCGACGCGAACAACACGCTTTCGAACGACCTGAACAGCTGGAACTTCGACGACCCCAACGCGAGCGAGATCGCGCTCATGGAGACGGCGAACCAGTCGTTCCAGGTGCTCAACGCCTCGGCGATCGAATTGAACGTCGGCTACGGTTACCTCAGCGGACCGCCCTGGTCGCCGACCCCGTACACGTACCTTCTGGCTTCGATCTCCGCGCCCAACTCGTACGCCGTCGATCCGAACGTCGTCCAGACGAACGGCGGGGTCGTCGAGGGGAGCCCGAACACGTACCTAGCGACCAACATGGTCGGCACCGGCCAGTACCTCCTGACGTACTACGACGGCCTGCCCGGGGGCGGTTACTCGTTGACCCCCAACGGGAACTATTGGGGGGTGGCCGCCGCGGCTGCGGAGCCGTGGAACAACATGATCCAACCGGCGAACACCACGATCGACGTCGTCTTCCAGGACTCGGTCGACATCACGACCAACAACCTCCGGGTCGGGGACGCGGCGAGTGCGTCATTCGCCTACATCGGGCCGGGGACGGTTCACCTCCTGCAGGGGGACTCCTGCCTCGTGGTGCAGGCGCTCCCCGAGATTTTCGGGTCGACCAGCGGCTCGTGGTGGGTCTATCTCGATCAGAACGTCTTCCCGTTCAACAACCTCTCCGTCCGGGCGGCGATCGCCCACGCGATCAACTACAACCAGATCATCGACCAAGCGTTCGGGGGGTACGCCGACCAGTGGGTCGGACCGGTGCCCCCTCAGTATCCGTACTACAACCCAGAGAACCTCTCCCCGTACCAGTACAACCTGCCGCTCGCCCAGCAGGAGATCGCGAACTCTCCGTGCGCAAACGGGGCGTGCAGCGGAATGTCGATCAAGTACGCCTACCTCGACACCGGCATCGACTGGGCGGAGACGGCACAGTTCCTCGCGAACGACCTCTCCCAGATCGGACTCACCATCGACCCGGTCCCGATCTCGCTCTCCGACCTGTACGAGGAACAGGAACCGACCAACGGGGTCTGCACGACGCTCTCGAACGCCAACGGCGGACCGTTCTACATGGGTCAGGAGTTCTACACGTCCGACTACATTTCGCCGGACGACTGGACGCAGAACGACGCGGTAAGCACTGGCAGCGCGAACCTCTGCATGTCGCAGTACGATAACGCGACCATGGACGGCTTGGTGTACTCGGCGGCGGCCGATTCGAATGCGACGAACTTGACCGCGGACTACTCGAACATGACGAGCCTGATGTACGACAACTACACCGACATCTGGCTGGTCGTGCCGACCTCGTTCGCCGTCTACTCGACGTACCTGAACGGGGTGATCGAAAACCCGATGGCCAGCGCCGAGCCGTTCAGCTTCCTGTTCAACACGCAGTGGGCAACGTAGGTTACGCCGTCGCGGCGGGCGCCGCCGGTGAAGGCTTCGGGGTGTCCGGCGCTTGGACCAGCAGCGACGCGGGCGTCACGTCCAGTACCTCTTCGGCGCGGTGACAGGCGACGAGCTGACCCGGTACGGCGGCGATCTCGCGCAGCGCCGGGTACTCGGTGCGGCACCGGTCGATAACGAACGGGCAGCGGGGCGCGAACCGGCAACCGGGCGGCGGGTCGACCAGGGACGGGACGTCCCCGCCGATGCGGAAGAGGGTACGGCGCCGCCGTGCGTCCGCGACCGGCACCGCCGCGAGGAGGGCCTTCGTATAGGGGTGGATCGGCTTCTCGAGAACCCCGCGGACCGACCCGAGCTCGACGATCCGACCGAGGTACATCACCGCGACGCGGTCCGCGGCGTAGCGCACGGCCGCGACGTTGTGGGTGATCAAGAGGTAGGCGACCTCGCGTTCCCGCTGGATGTCGACGAGGCGATTCAAGATCTGGGCCTGAACCGCGACGTCGAGCGCGCTCGTCGGTTCGTCGAGGACGATGAGCTTCGGGTCGACGCTGAACGCCCGCGCGAGCGAGAGCCGCTGGCGGCCGCCGCCCGAGAATTCGTGCGGATACTGGTCGAGGCAGTCGGGCGGGAGACCCACGGTCGGCAGGAGGTTGCGCACCCGCTCGCGAACCACGGTCCTCGACTTCTCTCCCTGGGCGCGAATCGGCTCGCCGACGATCTGCCACACCTTGAGGCGCGGGTCGAGCGAACCGACGGGGTCCTGGAAGACGATCTGGACGTTCCGACGCCAGGCGCGGAGCGCCTCCTCCTTCAGGGAGAGGACGTCCCTACCGTTGAACCGGTACGACCCCCCGGTCGGGTCGTGGAGTCGGGCGATGAGCCAGCCGAGGGTCGTCTTGCCGGAGCCGGACTCCCCGATCAGCCCGACGGTCTCCCGCGGTCCGATCGTGAGGGAGACCCCGTCGACCGCGTGGATCGACCGCGCCTTCTTCTTGTCGACGAACTCGGTGAAGGTCCGGGTCAAACGGAAGAACTTCTCGAGGTCGGTGACCTCGACGAGCGGTCCCGGGGTCATGGGATCCCCGCCACCTCGTCCGGGAAGTAGCACGCGCTCGCGTGGTTCTCGGAGCCGTGCTCCACTTTTGCGAGCGGCGGACCGGGAGGGACCCGGCACTCGGGACGAGCGATCGGGCAGCGCGGATGGAACCGACATCCCGGCGGGGGCCGGGAGAGGTTGGGGACGTTGCCCGGTATCGAGCGGAGCGGGCCTTCGGACTTGTAGCGGGTCGGGGCGGCCCGGAGGAGCGCCTTGGTGTACGGATGCCGCGGGGATTCGAACAGCTCGGCGACGGGTCCGAACTCGATGAGCTTCCCTGCGTACATCACGCCAAGCTCGTCGGCGGTCTCGGCGATCACGCCGAGGTCGTGGCTGATGAACAGGATCGTCGTGTTCACCTCCGCGATCAGTTCCTTCATCAGGGTCAGCACCTGGGCCTGGATCGTCACATCGAGCGCGCTGGTCGGCTCGTCCGCGATCAGGAGCGTCGGTTTCTCGCAGAGCGCCATCGCGATCATGATCCGCTGGCGCATCCCCCCCGACAGTTCGTGGGGGTAGAGGTTCAGGATCGTCTCGGGGTCATTGATGCGCACGAGGCGGAGGTACTCGAGGACCTCGTTGCGGATCTCCTCGTGGCTCCCTCCGGTCTGGCGCTCGACCTGCTTTCGGTGGATCCCCTCGGCCGCAGCGCCCCCGGGGACGATCCGTCCGGCGAGCGTGTCCCCCATCTTCGGTTTCGGCGGTCGGGAGTAGTCGAACGGGCCCGGTTCGGGTCGGGCGGCTCCCCCCCGTCCGCGCTCCCGAACCTGGCGGATGTGCACCGCTTCCGCCACTTGGTCGTAGATGCGGAACGCTGGGTTGAGCGAATTGAGCGGTTCTTGGAAGATCATGCTGATCCCCGTGCCGCGGATCATCGGCATCTTCCACTGAGGCACCTTCACGAGGTCGATCCCTTGGAACACGATCTTGCCGCCGCCGATCGTGGCGGGAGGCTCGGGGAGGAGCCGCGGGATCGCCTGGGCGAGGGTGCTCTTCCCGCAACCGGTCTCGCCGACGATCCCGACTACGTGGCCGGTCGGGATCTCGAGCGACACGTCCGACACCGCCCGGAACCGGCCAGCGCCGACGACGTAGTCGATGCTGAGCCCCTCGATGGAGACCGCCGGTACGTCCGTCATGTCGGCCCCGGTAGTTGGGCGGAGGGAGGTACGGCTTCGGATTCGGGGGAATCCGTGAGGGGGGTTGGGGCGGGCGGTGGCTCAATCGTCCCGGCGCCGATCGCCCCGGTGCCGGTCCCCGCGAGGACGCGCCGGCTCCGGGGGTCGAGGATGTCCCGAAGACCGTCCCCGAGCAGGCTGAACGCGAGGACGGTGATGAAGATCATGAGCCCCGGTCCGAGGACCGTCCACGGAGCCTCGGTGATCAGCCCCGCGTTCTGGTAGTAGGAGATCATTCCGCCCCACTCCGCCTGCGACGGGTACGGGAGCCCGAGGCCGACGAACCCAATCGTGGAGAGCGTGACGAGGACGGTGCCCACATCGAGGGTGAAGTAGACGACGACCGGCTCGAGCACGTTCCGTAGCACGTGCCGGAGCACGATCCGTCCGTTCGTGACCCCGGCGGCACGGGCGGCGGTGACGTAGGGAAGGTGCTTCACCGCGAGCGTCTCGCCGCGGACCAACCGCACATAGAACGGCCACCAAGTGAGCAGGATCGCCACGATCAGCTGCCAGACCCCTCTACCCAGCGATACCGCAATCGCGAGCGCGAGGATCAGGCTCGGGAATGCGAGGAAGATGTCGGTGATCCGAAGGATGACGAGGGAGCAGGCGGCGCCGATCGACCCCGGCCGGTCCCAGAAGCCGGCAACGAGCCCGAGCGCTCCGCCCCCGATCATCGCAACGCCCGCAATCACGAAGGCGAGCGCGAGGTCGAGCGGGAGGGCGTACAGCGTTTCGGCGTATATGTCGATCCCGAGCCCGTCCGTCCCGAACGGGTGCCTCCACGATGGCGATTGCGAGTAGGCGGTCGTGAGGTGGTCGGGCGGATAGGGAGTGAGGAGGGTCGGGGCGGTCACCATGATGACCGCCATGATCAGCAGGGCGCTGACCACCACGAACCCGGCGAAGGTGAGGGGGTTCGCGCGCATCACCCGGAGGAACGTCAGCACCCCCCCGCCGGCGCGGCGGAGGATCGGCTGGGGGTGCGCCGGTCCGGGCCCCTGTGGAGACACGGGCGCGACGGCCGAACCCGGGGTGGCGGGTTCCGCGCGTTTTGATCCCCAGCTCACCCGCTCACCTCCACTCCACCCGCGGGTCGAGTACCCCGTAGAGGATGTCCGCGATCAGGTTCGCGATGACGACCCCGACCGCGAAGACGACGACCACCGCGATCGCGCCGTCGAAGTTCGGGGCAGCGCCGCCGCCGCCGATCGAGGTGTACGCGTACGCCCCGATCCCGGGCCAGGTGAACACCTCCTCGATGACGACCGTCCCCGCGAGGAGGCCGCCCGCGGTGACCCCGAGGACGGTCGTGGTCGTGATGAGGGCGTTCCGGAGCGCGTGTTTGTAGAGGACCCAGAACTCGGAGAGGCCCTTCATCCGGGCGCTCTTCACGTAGTCGAGGGGGAGCACCTCGAGCATCGAGCTTCGGGTCATCCGGGTTGCGATGCCCATGTTGATGAACGCGAGGACCCCCGCCGGGAGGATCAGGTGCTCGATCGCGTCGGCGGTCCACTTCGGATTGAGCGCGATCATCGCGTCGATGACCGACATGTGGGTGTACTGGGGGAACGGCGGTGGGGAGCTCGTGTACTCCCCGCCTGACGGTAAACCAAGATACGGGGCTAGGAAGATCGCCGCGATCACTGCTCCGAGGTAAGTGGGGGTCGCCCAGCCGGTGAGGTAGAAGATCCGGACGAGGTGGTCGCCCCAGCGCCCCGCCGAGTGGGCGGCGATGACGCCGAGCGGGATGCCGATGACGATCATGAGGAAGAGCGAGGCGAAGACCAGCTCGAGGGTTGCCGGGAGTCCGGTCGCGATGGCGGGGTAGACCGCGACGCCGCTCACGGAAGCGCCCCAGTTCCCGTGGAGAAGATTCACGAGGTAGATCCAGAACTGCGTCCAGATCGGCTTCGAGAATTGGGCCTGGCAGTTCGCGAGGGTCGTCGGGTCCGCGTGGGGGTACCACACCGCGCAGTTGACGACGCTGATGTGCGTGAAGACGAACGCGAGGACGATGATGCCGAAGAGGACCGGGATGAGTTGGAGGAGGCGCTTACCGATGAAGATGCCGAGATCTGATGGACTCCGCCCCATCTCCCTCCCGGCCTAGCGGGGGAGCGGCCGCCCGGCCGACCTGCGCATTTGGAGCCTTACGAAGTACCACTATTAATTCTGGTACGAAAGGCGCCCCCGGGCGCAGCCGAGCGCCTTCCCCGCTCAGGGCAGGTAGTCGCGGGGGAGCGTGTGGAGTTCCTTGAACGTCTCGTGGGCGATCGAGATGAACCGATCGATGTCCTTTTCGGTGTGCGCGCTCGAGAAGGTGATCCGCTCGTAGTTGTCGGGGTGGATGTAGATCCCGTGGTCCAGCAGGAGCTGGTGGTGCCGCAGGTAGAGGTTCCAGTCGATCTGGAGCGACTCGCGGTAGTTCGTGATCTTCTTTCGCCGCGTGAAGAAGAACTGGAGCATCCCGTTCACCGACTGGACGACGACCGAGACCTTCGAGTCCCGTCCGGCCTCTTCGAGCCCCTTCTCGAGCTTCTCCGTGAGTCGGCCCATCCGGGCGTAGAGGTCGTCCCCGCCGCGGTGGAGCATCTTGAGGTTCGCGAGGGCGCCGGCGAGGGAGAGGTTGTTCGCGAAGTACGTCCCACCGAACGAGATCCGCCCGGGGGCGATCATGTCCATGTACTCCGCCTTCCCCGAGACGGCCGAGATCGTCACGCCGCCGCCGAGCGCCTTCGCCCAGCAGGAAATGTCCGGCTCGACGTGGTAGAGCTGCTGCGCCCCCCCGGGCGCGACGCGGAAGCCGGTGAACACCTCGTCGAAGATGACGAGCATGTCGTTCTCGTGCGCGATCTCGACGAGGCGCTTCAGGTAGTCCGGCGCCGGCGGGATGACGCCGGCGTTCGCCATGATCGGCTCGAGGATGACGCACGCGAGGCGGTCGCGGTAGCGCTTGACCATCCGCTCGAACGAGACGATCGAGTTGTACTGCGCCACCATGACGTAGTCCGTGACCCCCGGGGGGATCCCCGCCGAGTTCGGTAGGGGCCGGGGGTACTCGTCGAGGCCCGCGACGATCGGCGGCGCCTCCGCGCTGATCAGTGCGTAATCGTGCTGCCCGTGGTAGTGGCCCTCGAACTTCAGGATCGCGTCCTTGCCCGTGACCGCCCGGGCGATACGGATGGCGTTCATCGTCGCGTCCGAGCCGTTCGAGCAGAACGCGACGCGCTCCGCATTCGGGACCATCTTGCGGAACATCTTCGCGACCTCGATCTCGAGCGCGGTCGGGGCGGCAAAGTGGAGGCCGAGCTCGGCCCGGTCCTGAATCGCCTTGACCTGCTCCTTCGGTGCGTGACCGTTGATGAGGCAGCCGTAGGCTAGGTTGAAGTCGAGGTACTCGTTCCCGTCCTCGTCCCAGATTCTCGAGCCCTTCCCCGCCGCGATGAACGGCGGACAGGGGTCGTACGACGCGACGCGGATGAGCGAGCTTGACGCGTTCGGGATGTACTTCTTGCCCTCCTCGAACAGCTTCGCGCTCTTCTTGAGCTTCGGAACAAGCCGAGCGATCGGGATCGGGAGGCTCTCGGGCTCGGCCGCCTTCGCCTCGACGGCCGTCGCCTTGCTCTCGGGGGGAACCGCCTTCGTCTCGCCGGGGACGACCTCGGCTGCGGGGGTCTTCTTCGACTCCTCGGCGATCGGCGTAGGGGGAGTCTGTGCTTCCGCGTCGGTCGCGGCGTTCAGTGCGTCCGCAGGAAGCCGGTCTGCTCGCCGTTCGTGGAGCAGACCGTTGCTTTCCCCGGTCGGGAGGGTCGGCAACGCGGCGGGTTGCGGTTCCGCCATAATCCACACATCGTGGGCGGGTTTCGGACCCGGCGTGGCATATATATAATTGGCTCAGCGCGAGAACGAATTATATCATTCATATAGCAAAGTATGAACCGAATGCTGTCTAGTGTTTAATCGAACTTAATCTGCAAAAATACCCATTAGTTCACTTCGAATCAAGAGAAAATCGATTATTTCAGCCAGTCCGGCAGAGCGTTCACTCCTTCCGGACGGGCGGCAGGGGGTTTTCCGGAGGGACGATGGCGGTCTCGATCCCGCGCTTCTTTAGACCGGATCGGACGGGTCCCGGAGGCATGCAACGCTCGGGCGGTACGACCCCGACCTCTCGAACCTGACCGGTCGCGATCAACTCGGCGCCGATCGCCCCCGCGACCCCTACCGCGTACTCGGTGGCGACGACGTGCCAGTCGCGACGCGCGGGGAATCGGGCCACGGCGTGCCGCACGACCGGTCTTCCGCCTCGGCTTCCCCGCAACTCGATGTCGCACACTTCCCAGTCGATCGCGTCCACTCCCTCGGGGATCCCGAGAAGGTTCTCGCGCTTCACGAGGGCGAGGGTGAACTCCTTCGGCGTCACTTTCTGGCCCCGAACCTCGAGCGGCTTTTCGGACCCCATCCCAAGCAGCGCCATCGTGCGAAGCACTTCGATGCCGGGGCCTCCTTCCTTCCATTCGCAGTGCCGCAGCCCCTTCGACTTCAGGCTCTCGGGAAGGGTCGCCGGCTCCGAGTGCAGGGTGCGGTAGACCCGGGTATTTCCCACCGGGTCCGGGAACTCGTACTCCTCCGCGCCGCTCATCGCGGGGTACTCCCGGTAGTCCCCGTTCTCGAAGACCATCGCCGGCATCACCATCTCGTCGAGGAACGTGCTCGGCGACCAGGTGAAGGCGATCTCGGGGCCCCCGACGGTGAAATCCCGCCAGCCGTCCCGGATCACGATCGAGTCGACCCGATCGAGGTCCCGCGACGCCTCCATCGCGAGGACGTTCGATATCCCCGGGACCTGGCCGAATCCTGGGACCGCGAGGACCTTCGCCTCCCGGAACCGGGAATCGAGCGCGAGCTGGCGCCGGGTCATGTGAAAGAGGCCGCCGAAGTCGAGGTACGGCACCTTCGCCTCGAGCGCCGCCTCCATCACGTGAAGGTTGAACCCATACTGGACCGCGTTGACGACCACGTTCGCGCCCTCCAGGAGCGCGACGAGCGCGGGCGTGTCCCGCACGTCGAGGGACGCGGCGGCCGCCCGCGCCCCCGC
>JBAUZT010000014.1:0-63862 GCA_049585415.1 Thermoplasmata archaeon
GATCGAGTACGAGAAGAAGAAACAGGAGGAAGCGAAAGCATGAGCGACGGACGGAATCAAGCGAAGGAGGGTCACCCTCCCCACACCCTACCCTACCTACCTGTACAAACCGGAGGGGTACACGTCAAATCGACGGGGCCGAAACGAAGTACCCAGGGGATTCCAACGACGTGTAGAGGGTTCCAGTGGTCGCGTTGAACACCTGCATGAATCGGCCCGCACCGGCTATAATCACGCCGTTCGCGTAGAGCGGTGCACCGATCCCCCGACCCGGAAGCACGTTGTCCCACACGATCGTCCCGTTGTTGGGGTAGAGCGCAAAGGTGCCCCCAGCTGCCGTTGCGCCATTGATCGTAAGTGCGGGAGTATCCACGTAGATGAGACCCCCCCCATATGCCGCTGGGGTTATTATCTGAGTTTTCATTTTGTCCATTTTCAAGGCCCATAGCGGACCCCGGCCGATATCCGAGGCGTTCCACGCATAGAAGTATCCGTCCTTGTTGCCGGCCACAACAAGGGTTTCGGATTTCCCTCCTACGGTGACGTCATGGATTACGGTCGCGTCGACACCGAAATCTCCGTCTCCGACGACTTCGCTCTGAGGAACTTGCCACCACGATTCGAGCTGGAGGGTCGTAGCATTCAGCGCGATAACTGACTCCGAGTAGTTCTGAGGGCCGACTTCGATCTTGGAGACGGGATTGCCGGTCGTGACGAAGATCGTGTTGTTCTCGGGATCCACGGAGGGCGACGACCAGATGCTGGCGCCGATGACCTCCTTTCCCGATCTGTTGGGCATCGTGTTAAACCGGTGAACGACGAGATGTGAGGTCGTCGTCAGGTTCGTTTGGAGGTTAATCTGGTCTAGTCCCGCCTGCACGAGTGGTTGGTCACAATTACTCGCGATTCCCACGTAGGCATACCCATCGTATATCAACGGGCTTGCCCAGCTATAGTATCCATCGCTCATGTTGCCCGTCGGCACACTCCAAAGAATCCTCCCGGTGGAGGCATTCAGCGCATAGAACGCCGCGTCAACGCCGCCGGTTGCGTTGTTGGCCCCCAAGTACAGAGTACCATTGAAAAGAGTTGGCGCGGAGGAGATACCGATCTCGTTGGTACCCCCTGTTGACGGGTTATCTCCGCACTTCGCGTCGAAGGAATCGATCCCCAGGTAGGTACTCCAAACAATAGCGTGGGTAGTGACGTCTAGTGCGTATTCGTAACCATTCCATGATCCGACGTACGCAATACCGTCCACGACCATCGTCGAGGAGGCGATCGCGTTGGACACGGCAGCCGAGCCGTTCGGAAGGATTTGGCCGGCGGTGAAGGTCCAATTGACCGCCAGTTTATCGGCATTGCCCGGCGTGAGCCATTTCTCGCCCGTGCTGTTTGAAGTGCGGTTGATGTTTCCAAGGTAGGTCGGCCAATCCTTGTTCGTCGCAAGCTGCGAAGGGAGCTTGGCCGGTTCGGAATTAGAAGCTACACTCGCGGTCAGTGTCGGCGCGACCGTCGAGGTCACGAGGAAGACGAGGAGAAGCGCGATTCCAAGCAGTGGGATTGACCATCCCGGCGAGGCGAATCGGCCCGAACGACCTTTTTCGAGCGCCACTTGCGGTCCACTCGGTGGAGTATAACCCGTTATATCTCCCCTACTTGACGATTGGGCCAAACCCGGTTCGGCCACCTAACCCCATTGGCAGCGAGCCCCATCCGCCGAACGAGGATCCCTGATTAGGTTTGAAAGGAGTTCTTTCCCACGCTTCTTCGGCCGAAAGGCTGGCTAATCCCTCGTCGATCATTACCCTTAGACCGAGGGGTTTCGGGCCGGTGCCCTCTCGCATTCGCCCGGAAACGCGGAATAGGGACGAACTGCGGGACCCCTGGCCGGGAAGCATGCCCGAGCGCTCTCCCGAATGAGCCGAGATACGGCCAACGCGTACGGCCGAAGGAGGCAGACAGAACGCGCTGGCGTTTGTCAACCCTCGCGGCTGAAAGGCGTCAGTATGACGGACGGGGACAGAGACTATGAGTATCCGGTCCAGGGTTTGCCAACTACCGTTATCCCGGTTGGATTGAGACGGGGTGCAAACCGTACGGATGGTGGGCTCGGTGAGCTGCATGGCGGAGTCGTAGACCTTAAAGGGATTGGATATGGCAGAGGTCTTACGCTGCGCTCCCCACTCCAATGGGTTGCGGCGGCCGATATGGAGGGTTTCGGAATGCGTCGGCACCGCGGCAGCGGCCTGTGGTTCCTCGCTATTCTCGTGATTGGTGCCGTTCTGTTCAGTGGTCTGAGCGGTCCAGGACTTTTCCAACTCGGTTCGCACCTGGGTCACACCCCTCCGGAGGTCGGGGCCGAACCGGGGGAGAGAACCGGAGGGGTGGTGGGTCTCGCTACCAATCTAAGCGGAAACGCACCGATGTCTCTCTCGACTAATGGCCCGAAAAGCGTGGCGACGGCATTGGACACCACCCGCGGCGCTACAAAGAGTACGACCATGAACTACACTGTTGTCTTCACGGAATCCGACTTGCCATCCATGACCGAGTGGTGGGTGAATTTGACGAACGGTGATACGAACAATTCGAAGACGGGCTTCCTCACGCTCAACGAATCGGACGGCTCGTACGACTACAGCGTGGCGACGGTCGACAAGGAATACTGGACTCACGGGGGATCCTTCAACGTTGACGGAACGTTGACGGCAGTGTCCGTAACCTTCAGTCTGTACAACTACACCGCTTCGTTCCAGGAGGGCGGGCTCCATGCGGGAACCACGTGGGTGGTCACGATTAATGGCACCAATATCATTGGCAACTACAGGCACTCGTCGACTATGACTCAGAACAACGTATCTCTAGCCAACGGCACTTATGACTACCACCTCAACATCGTATCAGGCTACATCCCGAAACAGTCACCCAACGGGACCTTTACCATCTCCGGGGCTGATCTTACTCCGGTCAACTGGACCTTCTCCGTGACCAAGTACTCAATCGCGTTCACCGAAAAGGGGCTAGCTAAGGGCACCCGCTGGAATGTAACGCTGGTGCCGAGCGCCGGAAAGCCGGATACAACTGGCTCAAATGCCTCTACCATCCGGTTTAGCGAGCCGAACGGAACTTACACCTACACGATCGGCGCGGTATCAGGGTATAGCATCACCAATGGTTCGACTACGGGTTCAGTGACCGTGAGCGGTGGGAATCCCCCGAAAACAATCACAACGGTCTGGGCAACCGCGACTTCCGCATCGGCGTTCCGCCTGTCGACCCTCGATTATCTGGTCATCGGAGTGGTGGTTTTCTTGGTTGTGATTGGTCTAGTGGTCCTTCTGAGACGCGGAAGACGAAGTCCTCCGCCCGCCTCATCGGCGTTCCCGTCGGAGACTGGAGTGAACGCTCCGCCCTCGCCGATCAATTCAGTGGAACAGGGAGCGCCGCCTCCCCCGCCGTCAGATCCCGGTCCGGGCCCTCCCCCGGTCGCCCCATAAGAGTGGCCGACGAGACGCATTCACACAAACAGAACTCGTCCGCTCAGATCGCTATCCGAGGCAGGGTCGCAGTTCCACCACCCGTATCCCAAATCAAGTGAAACTAACCTTCACGCTCACAGTCGGTCCGTTCACGGTTAGTGGACTCGACGTCACCGTGTATCCCGTCGCCTTGATCCCCCACTCGTGGGTCCCGTTGGGCAGGTGAGGTAAATCGAACTCGCCGTGTGCGATAAGCGGTCTCTTTTCCCCGCTTCTCCGGCCCATGTCCGGGCGGCGCTGACCCCAAACTCCGCGGATCAAAGGTGATGACGGACGGGTGAATCAGCCCGCCTCTCAGCCGGATCGCTGAGTTCAGATGGTTCAGTCGGAACCGCTGGGAGCGATCGTCATCGATGCGATAGAGATGGTCGCGTTCGCATCGATCAAGTATCCGTCGAAGTTGAAATACGGCACCGGATTGGCGACGGTGAAGTCAAAGACAAACTGACTCCATACACCAGCGGTAAACGAGGATGCGTCAAAGGTCTCGTTCAACACCGTGGGGCCGAATCCCGACCCCACCACTTCCAATATCTTTGACATGGGATTCCCGGAGAGATTTGTCGCGTTGAGGAAGATCTCTAGGTCGAGCGTATATGCGCCCGGCGGCAGCCAGACGCCATTGCTCTTCCAAACCGGATTCGAGGAGTTGGCTTTCGGTTTACTCTTGATTTCGATACCCCCCGGTGCGCTTGTATTCGAGACATAATGGCCCCCTGACCCGGCGACAAGACCTGAACGGGGCGCGAACGACTCGTTGAGTGCCGTTAGCGCCGGTCCGAACCGGGAGGCCATGCCGGAGTAGCCCTGTTCGTACAGAAGCAAGGGGCCGACCGCGGTCGACGATACGTACCCAAATAGCCCATACATCGACGGGTTCGATAGATTCTGGGCAAATGGAGTCTCAAGAGTGTCCAATTCGCTCAGTTCGATGAGCACAAAATCTGGCCCTTTGGATACATTGAAGGGGAGACGGGCGAGGTGGGGCGGATTGACAAATGGTTCATTTACACTCTTCGGAAGGAAAACAAAGGCACGTGGGTAGTTGGCAACTAATGGGAACAGTGGACTATCCGCTGCCACCGACGCACTTCTCGGAATCTCGCCGACGAGCTTCTCAGCTTGGATCAGGCCCGGCGTGATGGAGAGACTGTGGTCGAAGTAACCCGCGACGAATGGGCTCCCCAGTTCTACCTGGAGGTCCGGCAACGCCGGGTTGATCGGGCTTAGTAGCACATTGGCGGCCACCACCACCGCTAAAACAGAGATGACCGTGATGCGCCCCGCTTGGGCAAGCTTTCGAGATCTCCACGTCCGCGCTGACTTCGAGGATTCACCGGCAGCCGCGTCGGACTTCGTGCCGGTCTTCGAGATAGGGGCCGTTCCCCACGGTAAACGCACCAGACCGTAAGCAACCCCGATGAAGATGGGACCGGCGATAACCACGCTCTCTTCGAGTCCGATCGTGTAGTAACTCAGGTTGTTAGTCAGGAACGTAAACGCGACCCACGGTAGAGAGATGACTAGAGATCGAGGAGCGAGGAGGGGAAGGAAGGCGACGAGGCCGAACATGACCAACCAGAATTCCACGATCGGGAGGAATCGAGTGGAAGACAGTGCGCTTGAGACCGACCCCACCGTAGTGCCGGTTCCGTCGTAGAACAGTCCTCCGGAGCCTGTCGCAACAGGAGGTCGGGCCACCCCAAGCACCTGATAACCCCAGACGTTACGAAAAGAGAACAGGACGACAAACGCCAAAACTGCAAGACCCATCAATAACAGGGTTGCTTGGAGCCGCTTAGATCCCAGCAATTGAGACCTAATCCTGCTGAGATCTGCCCTATACCGCTCCCCTTCCGAAGTTCCGGTCCCAACTTTTCGAAGTTGCCTCCAAGTTCGGAGGAACTTCAGGACGACGTGATACCCCTCGAGAAGGAAGAAGGCGCCGATAAGGAAGACAAAAACTGGGGCCGCTTCGATGGTCAGAAACGCCATCAGGGCCACAAGGAAGCCCCATCGGTACCGGCCCGCCTGCCACAGCGCGGCAAGACCGATGAGTTCGAGCGGAAGGAGAGCCTCAAGATGCAGGGAAAAGGCCGAGAATGCAGGAGCGTAGACAAGGAACAACCCGGCAGCAAAAAGAGCCTTTCCGCCCGAGCCGGTCACTTGACGCGTTAGCCAGTACAACGGGACCGCTGCGAGGGCCACCACGATCCCTTGGAGGACCAAGAGTGTAAGCGTGGATGGTAGAAGGGCATAGAAGGGTACCGTCAGATAAAGAATGAATCCTGTGTGTATGAGCATGAACGAGCACCGACCCTCGTGAATGCAGTCATAGGACTCGAAGAAGGGGGCCTGGTGTCCAAGGGTCGTCGACGACACGGCCTGCGTGACGATTCCTGCGTTGTTGGCCGAGTTCGTGCTCACGTAGGCGAAGTTAGCATACGTGGCAACGGACGAGTAAGCCGAGACCGCGCACAAGGCCACTACCAGAACCGCAAGCCAAAAGCGCGGGCTCTTCCATGGATGCGGCCACCGCATGATCGGGGCCAGTTCTTACACTCGTCCTGTCTTTACACCTTTCCGTCGGCCGCCGGCCCATGATTCTAAGGATTCCTCCCGACGGAAGCTTCTGAACCGGGGGAACGACTTTCGTTCACAAGCCCGGATTTTGGCGTCGAGCGCCGGCGCCGGAACCGGAGCGCGACCGCAATGGCGATCCCGCCCGCGACGGGGAGAAGTTCCGGGACGCCCGACCCCGTTCCCGAGGTCTGGGCTCGCCCGGGCGAAGCCTCGAAGTCTCCGGAGGTCTGAAAAGAACGACAAGTCCGAAGAGTCGCGGCCCGGAAACTCGAAATCAGTTCAATTCTGAGCCTGGAGGCTGCACCGTCCAGACCGACCATTTTGAGCAGGTCGCCCGGGACGGTCTTATACACTGAGCAATCCGTCTGAGAGTCGGAGAAGAGGCGCGTGGATTTCGGGCGGGCTAGGGAGGCGTCGGCAATCGATTCCCTGGGCAAGGGAACGATTGTGATGGTCTTCGGTACGATGGCCTTGCTCCTCCTAAACTTCATCGGTCGAGTGTACACCGCCCGCCACTTGTCGCTGGAAGAGTTTGGCGACTTCAACCTCGGTCTCGCGCTAGCGGGACTCCTGGCGCTGGTAGCACTAGTTGGGTTGCACCAGGCGATGGCCCGCACGATCGCCGAGAACCCAGATCCGGCCGTGCGGCGCCGCATCATTCGCTGGGCGGCGGGTATCACCGCAGTTACGGCCCTGGCCTCGTCGGCGCTGGTTTACTTCTTCGCAGGGTCAATTGCGTCACTTTTCAGCCCCGGGGCGAGCGCTCAGCTTACCGTCGTGTTTCAGCTCTTCTCAGTGACTATTGGCCTCACGCTCCTCTGCACGTTCCTCGCTTCGATTTTTCAAGGATTCGAGGACACCGTTCCCAACGCCTGGCTTAACCAGGCCGTCCAACCGGCGGCTTTCGTCGTCTTCGTCGTGATCTTCTTCGCATTCCACCTTGCGCTGGAGGGTGCTCTCCTTGCCTGGGTGATATCGAACGTGGTCACTTTCGTCGGACTCATCGTCTACTCTCTCCGTCGACTCCCTCACCACCTGCCCTCGGGCCGAGCTGCCGGGGAGCTTCCCTCGGGGCTTCTCTCCCTCTCGTTCGCGTTGTGGGGCGTGACGACCCTCACCTACGTAACTGCCTACATCGACACGCTCATCCTGGGGGCGTTCCGCCCAGAAACACAGGTCGGGATCTACTCCGCGATGATGACACTCGCCCGACTGATCCTGGTCGTCAGCGCGGCTGTGACGTACATCTTCTTACCGGTGGCCGCCCGCCTGAAGGGTCTAGGGGACATGGATACTCTCGGCAAGATGTTCGTGACGACAACGCGTTGGATCATGGTGTTCACGCTGCCCATCCTTTTCCTATTCGTCATTCTTCCTACGGATTCGATCACAACGGTGTTCGGAGCGAGCTACACGCCCGGTGCGGCGGCGCTGGTCCTCATTACCGTCGGCGCGCTCATCTCCGTGATATTTGGGCCCGTGAACGCAGCCCTCGCAGGGATGGGCGCAACGCGGCCGCTCCTCATCTCGACCGGGATCTCTGCAGGTGCGAACGTTGCGTTGAGCTTCGCGTTGATCCCGACGTTCGGACTCATGGGAGCCGCTGTGGCGTGGACCGTCGCCCGGATTCTCTACCCCGCGACCGCGGCGGGGGCACTGTACTCCGCGGAACGAATTCATCCCTTTCACAGCTCACTATTGCGTCCGCTTGCCGTTTCACTAGCTATCGGCGTCCCGCTGTTCATCGCCGTCCTGCTGGTTCCCCACCCTGCGTGGTTGGTTTTCCCGCTCTATTTCGTCGGCTTGGCCATCTGCCTAGTAGCAGTCCTTGCCACTCGGAGCGTGGAAGCGGGGGACTTCGTGGCGTGCAGGATCGCCGAACGGGTCCTGGGTCGCCCTCTACCGAGGCTTCGCCGGGTCATGGAGCACGCAATGCCGCCGAGATCCGTGGAGGCGACCGATGTTCTCCCCCCCGGGTGAGTCCAAAGAGTCTCCCCATTGAGGACCAACGGAGCGAGTCAAGATGAGCGAGGTCCCGCCCGCGACGGGGGCCAAACCGCGTTCGCCAGATATCCTGGTCGTGGTGATGGATTGCGTACGGGCCAGCGATTTCCCTGGAGGGTCGACCCCAGTGGCGATGCCCTTCGTCGAGCGACTGCGCCAAAGTAGCGTATCCTACCCCCGGGCCGTCAGTGTCGCACCTTGGACCCTCCCCTCGCACGCGAGCCTCTTCACCGGACTGTACCCTTGGGAACACGGATGCCATGGCCGAGCGAGTCTCACGCTCGACCCTCGGATACCACGTCTCGCCCAGACCCTCCACACCGCGGGATATCGCACGCTGTCGCTTTCGGCGAATCCGATCATCAGCTCGTTCTATGGGCTGGTCGACGGTTTCGACGTCGCGGAGTGGGGCGAATGGTGGGAGCAGGTCTACCGATTCAAGTCGACTCCTTCCTTCGTGTACGAAGCAATGGGCAATGGCGGGTCTCCTGAGGTCCCGGTTCTTTCTAACCGTGATAGAGCCGGCCGCATGCTCAAAACGCTCTTGACACGGATTCCTTCGGTTCTCTCCCTGAGCGAGAGCGTCATGCGTCATACTCTCGACCCAGACGGGCGCTGGGTGGGGAACATGAATCCGTGGGTGGAGCCCGAGCTCCAACGCTGGCTCAGCCGGCAGCCGGCCGACCGCCCCACGTTCTCATTCATCAACCTCATCGACGCCCACGAACCGTATCTGCTCGACCCGTTGGATGCGGAGTCGCTGAGGGAGTGGTGGCGTTACATGCGAATCCCTCAGGATGTACTCGCGCTCTTGGCGGGCCCGACGCCCCCCTCTCCCCGGGACCTTCAACGCCTTCACGACCTGTATCGCGTCGCCATCGCCGTACTCGACCGCCGGATGGAGCGGATTGTCGAGATCTATCGTGATGCAGGTCGGTGGAACAACACCTTGCTCCTTCTCACGAGCGACCATGGTCAGGCGTTCGGAGAGCATGGAATGGTCTGGCACGGCGTCCGTACGGACGAGGAGATGCTCCGGGTACCGCTACTGCTGCGTCTCCCGACCGACGAGCTCGCGGGGGCGACCGGGGTCGGATGGGCTTCTCCCCTCGACGCGACCGCCACTATTCTTGAAGCCGCTCGCGTTCCCCCCGGGGGCCCCAACTCCGGGGTGTCCCTCCGAAAACTGGTCGGGGCCGAGCGCTCGGTACCGCTTCTTTCGGCGGGCGACGGGACCGAGTGGAATCGGCCGTTCACTCAAGCGCTCACCCCCCAACGTCTCTCGGAGCTGAACCTGTTCTCCATCGCTGCCTACTCCGGCCCGTTCAAAGTCGTGGTCGACGCCACGACAGCCCACGTACGTGGCTACGACCTCTCGTCCGACCCTCCAACGGAGCTGCCGCCGAGCCGACTTGAACGTCCGGATCTGGAAGGCGTCGTCCAGCAGGCTCGTCAGGCAGCCGCGATGCTCATGCACCCGACCTCCGTCAGCGCGTCCGCCGAGGTTGACGAGCGTCTGCGATCCTGGGGGTACGGCTGATAACTCACTTCCACAAGCGTGGCACACTTCCGAATCCCTCTCGTCGTACCCCGGATCAGGCACTTCTCATCACACGCGGGAACCCCCCTCCCTTCAGAACGATGATTATGTGAGAGGAGTCGTTGGGCTTCGGAGTCCGCTGTCGAGAGGGGAGAATCCCGAGAGCGATGTAGCTAAAATTCGCCGGATCATTCCCCGTGGAACTGCAGCCGATGATGGAGAAGTCAAGATACGAATCTCACCGTCGCTTAGCCAATCCGATCAGGGTCACTTTGGTGGTGGCACTGATCGCGGTCATCCTGATCGCCGTCGTGCCGGCCGCCGTGGCCACTTCATCCTCGAAGGTTCAGCCGAACCCGAGCCGACGGTGGGGTCCGAACATCGTCTACGATGCCAAGGACGGGTATCTTCTGATGTTCGGCGGCTCGAGCGGCGGGAACACGACGTGGAAGTTTGCCGACGGAAAGTGGATAGATCTGAACATCGCGATCGCCCCGCCCCGCCGGGCACATGCGGGAATTGCTTACGACGCCGCCGACGGGTACGTCGTTCTCTTTGGAGGAACGAACCCCCACTTCCTCAACGATACATGGGAGTACAGTGGCGGCCACTGGACTAACGTGACCGCCTCCGCGGGGCGAGCCCCATCCTCCCGTACCACGATGGGGATGACGGATGACGCGAAGGATGGGTATGTTCTCCTTTTTGGTGGAATAAACCCGCGTCATCAGACTCAGAACGATACGTGGGAGTTTGCCCACGGTCGATGGACGAACGTGACCGGGACGACCGGGGCCACTCCTCTGACCCGATTCGCCGAGGGGATGGCGTATGACGCCACGAACGAATACGTCGTGATGTACGGGGGATGGACCGACGCGAAGAACCAGAAAGACAAGACGCTCGACGACACCTGGAAGTTCACCGCGGGCCGGTGGACCGAGCTGCAGTCAGCGTCCGGGCCCGGTCCCCGGTGGTTCGTGGGAATGACGTTCGATTCCGAGGACGGTTACATCCTGATGTTCGAGGGGATCATCGACGCAGGGGTCAAGTCCAACTGGAATACTCCTCCCGATACGTGGACGTTCGCCGGTGGGGTATGGACCAACGTGACGAATGCGTCGGATACTCCCTCGCACCGGTTCGCCGAAGGACTTGCAGATGATCCAGCGGGTGGTTACGTTCTGATGTTTGGGGGACTCAATTCTACTGCGATGGTCGCTCACTCCCTGGGCGATACGTGGACTTACACGAACAAGGTCTGGAGCAACATCAGTAAGACTGCGTGATGAGTATCTGCCCTATTGGGTTGCAGGGCGTGGCCCCCGGGGGGGTCCTAACTTCGGAGACGCAGGTCGGGCTTTCTCCCCGATGTGCCGGGAACAATCTCGAGAGCCCCCAGACCAAGTCAGGGCGGTCTTCGGCTTTCATCCGGCGCGCCGAGCTCGGCGTCGATTCACTGCTCGCGCCCTCGCGCGGCCCACGAGCATCAGAGGTATCACCACAGCGCCGAACACTCCCCCCACCACCCCCGCGATGACAGCTAAGCCAATCAGCGGATCTGGGGTAGAAAGGTGGACGATTGGAGGGGGATAGTCCACCTGAAGTGTCGTCGCATTCACCGGTGCGGTTTGCCCGAGAGTCCACGTCTCATTCCAGGCCTCCAGGGCGAAGTAGTACGTCGTGTTGGGTTCAAGCCCCGCGACACCGATTCGAGTGAGGCCCCCGACGGAGAACCACTGGGCCAACGACAGCGGGCTCAATCCTACGAGAATCGTGTAGTTCGTCACCGTTCCGCTCGACGCATTCCATTGAAGTGTCGCGTCCGTGATCCCCACGCTCGCCACGGCGAGCCCGGCCGGAAGACTGGGGGCGTATTCGGACAGCGGAGGGGTGGTAACTTCGATCGGGGCGGAGATCGACGATCGGTACGAGAAGTTCCACGCCTCCACTCCGAAGTAATTCACGCTGCCGGGAAGGAGCCCTTCGACCACGTAGCTCGTGTGCGGGCCGGCGGAATATTCGGTAGCTAACGTCGTGGGAGTCTCGCCGACCAGTACCGTATAGTTAGTTACGGGACCGGAAGAGACATCCCACGATAGCGCCACCCCGAGAGGGTTTTGTGCACTCCCCGAGAGCCCAAGCGGCGCACTGGGCACGTAAAGCGGGAGGTCGTTGTAGACCCCTGTTAGGACACCGATAGTTGCGCCGAGATCCTGGAAGCCGGGTGAGCCAACAATATCGAAGAACACGAGGTCCGGGGGCGAGCCGTTTCCGAGAGAATCGTATGTCACTCCGGTGAAGCTGGAGTTCTGTGAAAGGAGGATTCCGGGGGCGCTCGTAACGAAACCCCGGGTAGCTCCCGAAACCTCAATGGTATCATTCGACCAAGTGTTTTGAGAGACGGCGAGCTGGAACGGGTCCAGCCTGCCGGTACCGTTCGGAAAGATGAACGTGTTTCCATCCAGGACCGAGCTGTTGCCCGGTAACGGTCCTCCTGGAGGGAGGCCGCTCGGACTGATCGGCAGCTGCAATCCGATTCGCCCCCATAAGGATGGAACCCAAGCGACAGAATTGCCTTCGAACACCGCAGGGAGGGCATCCATCCCGCCGTCGAAGGTCGAGTTCGTCGCCACAACCATGTTGTTTCCATTGATCACCGAACCGACAAAGTGGTCGTCCACCCACCGCAGGTTGTTGAAATCGCTGCTCCCGTTCGAAATCTGCATGGCGTTGGGTCCCCCGGTGTTGGATACGTTCGCGGTGACATTCTCAAAGAGCGCGCCGCCCCACGACCCGAGGGGGAGATTCCATCCATCTGTATTCGAATTCTCGTAGGCCGGGTCGATTAGAATATGGCCCGTGACGTTGACATTCTCCACGACGCATCCCGGCGACGGTGCGACTTCGTATTCAAGGTCCCCGATGCCTGTGACGTTTTCCTCGGTGCAGTTCGTTACGTCTCCGGTGTTAAGGAAGTTCGGCCCGCCAGCATAGAAGTGGTGAGAACCGGCCGGCCAGGAGTCGTTCACCGCAAAAAAATCGTCGATCACGTAGTCGAGCGCGGGATGGCTGTATCCGTCGATATGGAGACCGTTGGGGGTCCCGCTCTGTCCATCGAGACCGACCTCGGCGATGTCAGAGTAGACGTGATGAACGCCACCGCCACTGTCCATGATCAACGAGCCAGCCCAGTCCTCGCTCGCGTTGGTCGCCCGAGCGTCGACGCTCAGGTTACACATCTCGAAGTTGTCGAGTTCGGGGCCAACAGTCAGGAAGTTAGCGGTGACCCCGGGGGGGTTTGCTTGACCGGTGCTGAGGTTGAAAGTACTCACCAAGGAGCCGCTGGAGTTCCGAAATTTGCCGATCGGGCTCGGGGGAAGCGAGATGAACGTCTTTCCCATCCCTGCCCCCTGGATAGAGATGTTGCTGTACGATCGGAACTCGATCGCGTCGTTGAACTGATAGACCCCGGCTTCGAGTTCTAGAGTTCCTCCTCCAATCTCGCCGAGGGTATCATAGTCTTGGAGCAGGGTATCGCCCATGTCTCCGGCGGCTGGGGGCACGACGAGCGTATGAATTCCTTGACTGCAGTTCGCAGGGTTTGACGGCAGGCCTCCCGCGGACAGGGACATCGTCGATGGACCGTCCTCGTTTCCGGGTCGAAGGTCGCCTCCGGCGGTTGAGGAGTCCGATCCGGCACCGTCGCGACCAGTGGACACGTACATCGGGTTGGTCCGACCCTCCGCCATTATCACCGAGCTCTGTGCAAGCAAGGCAAGGCAGATTGCAACGGCGATCACCATGGCGAGTTGTCCCCTCGCGGGGTGGCTGCGGGGTTCTAGAATCAGGTTGCCAAGCACTCGCATCCGCCTTGCCATGGCCCGGGAGGCGCGCGGCGCAAGGCAAATGCGGGGCACACCTGGCGCCAGCCGTCGACCCGGGCGGGGCTAGCAGACGTGTTCGAGGCAGCCGAAAAGTAGGTGGTAAGAGTAGAGCGTGCCGAGTCCGAGCCTAGTGTTAAGGGCCCTTTCAGCGGCATTCCCCCTCTCCTCGGCCGGCTCAGATGGTGAGCAGAGAGTCGGCCACCAATACACGCAGCGTATCCGTATAAATACGTGCCCTTGTACGAAGACGAAATGAGAAAAATCCGGGCTGCTCTCTTTACTGTTGGCGACTTCGGATTCACTCGCCGATCCGTCGAAAATTTAGCCGGTGTCCCATGAACAGGGCCTCGAGCGCTAGGCTCGGCGCAAGCGGGTGAGTCCATCGCCCACGTCAACTTGGGGTGTAGCCCGTCCGCGATGCGATGGAATTTCTCCCAATCATCTCCAGCAATTTCGCCACATCGGGGACTGAAACCGGCCCCCTCGATGAGGCTTATAGAGGTCCTTAGTTGTCTCTCCTCCCCAACCCAGTTCCGGAGCGCTAAGGTCCTATGGGCAACTCTACCCCTCCGGATCCGCATCCGTTCGCGTTCTTGCGTTCTTGGCCCCGAACGCTGTTCCCCTTCTTCATTGCCCTCTCTCTGCTGGGGTCGGCTCTCGGAGCGTTCCCTCTCTCTGTCACGAATCCCCCCGCCCCCCGCACCGCTGAAAATGAACTCAGCGGTTCCATCGAGATCGCTCAGGCGCAGTCAGCTCTGGAACGCGGGGCGGGCCCTGCACACGGCCAGGTCGTAGAGTGCGAAAGCGCCAACGACAGCTCTAGCGCGACCTGCGGAGCGTACTCAGCGGTCTCCTCGACGAGAGGTGCGGAGGAGACAACGACGGGCGCGACACCTGGGGTGCGCTGGGGGGCGGCAATGACCTACGACGCCGCCGACGGTTATGTCCTTCTCTTTAGCGGAGCGAGCAAGAGCGATACGTGGACCTTTGCTCACGGTAAATGGACCGAGCTTTTCCCGGCCGTACTGCCTGGGCAGAGCACCGAGGCTAGCATGACCTACGACGCCCATGACGGGTATGTCTTGCTGTTCCGAGTGGACGGGCAGCTTCCTGAAACGTGGTCCTTCGTCCGTGGGGCGTGGACGAACCTTACTCCACCGTCCGTGACCTCGTCGAACTCGCCGAGCGAGCGCACCGGGGCCTCGATGACCTACGACGCCAGCGACGGCTACGTCGTCCTGTTCGGGGGGGATGCTCAAAAGAGCTTTCTGAGCGATACGTGGAAGTTCGTCGACGGCGAGTGGACGAACATATCGGCCACCGCGGGAAGTCCGCCCCCCTGTCGATTCGACGCCGCAATGACCGATGACGCGACCGACGGATACGTACTTCTCTTTGGAGGAGACGGCAAGCACCCGGGGGGCTGCGGCCCCAGCATCGGAAACCTTACCGTCTCCGATTCGTGGAGTTTTACCGGCGGAAGGTGGACCGAGCTCCACCCCGCGACATCCCCCCCCGCGAGTTGGAGCGCCTCGATCTCGTACGATGCCCTGGACGGTTGCGTTGTCCTATTCGGTGGGATCAGCACGACGGACATGGCGCTACAACAGACTTGGAAGTACACGTCAGGGGACTGGTCTCTCATCTCCTCGCCCACGTTTCCACCCACATCTCCCCCTGCTCGCTTCTCCGCGAGCATGGCCTATGACGGGGGCGACGGTTACGTTCTCTTGTACTCTGGCCTGAGTGAACCGCAGCACGCCGCCCCTATCCTGGGAGACGTTTGGACGTTCCGAGATTCGACTTGGGTGAACTTGACCCAGAACCCTGCCCCATCGGCGAGGTATTCCATGGCCATGACCTGGGACCAAAAGGACGAGTTCGTGCTGCTGTTTGGTGGGTGGGGAACCTCTGGACCACTAGCGGACACGTGGAAGTTCGCCGAGGGTGTGTGGCTTCAACTCACTCCCCCTCAATCGCCCCCCGCTCGCTACGACGCGAGCATGAATTATGACGGGAACATTAAGGACCAATATGTGGTCCTTTTCGGGGGCATAGGGAAGTCCGGAGTACTGAGGGACACGTGGTCCTTCGTGAGAGGAGAATGGACGAACCTTACTCCGGCCCCGGTGAACGGAACGAATTCCCCCGGCGGCAGGTACGACGCCGCAATGGCTTATGATTCCGGAACGAATGCCGGGTCGGTTCTCCTCTTCGGGGGACAAGACGGGGCCGGGGCGCTTTCGGATACGTGGCTTTACCAAAACGGATCTTGGACCCCAGACGATGCGAGCCCCTCGCCTTCCCCTCGGGCCGACGCCTCGATCGCGTATGACGCGGCCACAGGAACAGATTACCTGCTGCTTTTCGGGGGGATCGACGGCTCCACCGTCCTAGGGGATACTTGGGAATACACGGGCGAGGGAAAATGGGTCGTGGTGCAGACCGCCACCTCCCCAAGTCCTCGATATGGGTCTGGTCTCGTTTACGACCGGGCGGATGCGTACGCTCTGTTGTTCGGTGGCGTTAATGGCGAATCTGTACTCGGTGACACCTGGGAGTACCAGCACGGCACCTGGCAAGAGGTGTCTCCTCCGAACTCTCCTACCGGCCGTTTCGGGGCGGGGTTCGCCTACGACTCGTCGAATTCCTTCGCGCTCCTTTTTGGCGGAAGCTCATCTCCCGTCGCGAACTCCTCGGTACGCAACGATACCTGGGGGTTCTCCACAGGTGCGTGGATGGACATCTCGGTCGAGAACAATCAGCTCCCGAGCGTGCCTTCAGCTCCCGGTTCCAGCCCGCAAAGCGCGGAGACTTTGGCGATAATCTTCGCTCTGGCGGGGGGACTCGCGGCGGGGCTCATCGCCGCCGTTCTTTGGGTTCGCGGGAGGCCCGCGACCCCTGCGGTTGCAGGGGAGCGAACCTCGCAAGCGCTGCCCCCTCGGCCCCCAAGCTCTTACCCGAGCGTTTCGAAGACGGAGGGATCCGAGACTTCGCGGGAGCCGTGACCTGAGTGCCCACCCGAAGACTCCACGGCTCGGGCCGCGACGGCTGGGATAAGGCCCGATACCTTGTTTCACCGGGCCGCGACAGTTTCGCGGCGACCGCCAAGCCACGAATTTAGGCTCCTTCGCGGAATCCGCTCGGCGTCTCCCCGATCGCCAGCTGTGACGGCTCTCCCGCCCCTTCTCCACCTAACGAGATCCGAGTTGCAAGGGACGGGATAGCGGAGAGCCGTGCTCACCGGGTCCATCGTCACTCCGGTTACCTACGGGGCGCACTTCCGAGTTTTGTGGTGCGAAATGGCGGGGAATGAGCCCCGGAAAGGTTAACGGACCTAATACCCATCCCGACAGGGTTTAAATCCGAGCCGAGGTCGTGGAAGCCCCTGCTTTGACGCTCACCGCTCGAATGGCCCGCCTGTTCGGATTCGGCCCCGGGCAGGTACGCATTTGGAGGCTTTCGGTTCGACAGTGGGTATGGATCTTCGTGGCGTTGGCTGCGGCGGTTCAACTTTTTCTCTCGATCCTGGCCGCCGAGGAGTTTCGCTGGGGCGCCTACGACCTCGGAGTCACCGTGCAAGGGCTGTCCAATGTAGGCGACGGCCGTTTCTTTTGGTCGACCGGTAACCACCTACATCACGGCACGGTCTCGCTGCTCAACAGCCACTTCTCTTGGGTCTATTTCGGGGTCTATCCCCTCTACAACCTGTTCCCGGGGCTGACGACGCTCTTCCTGATCCAATCGGTGGCGGTGGCGGTGGCCGCAGTCCCACTGGCGAGCTTGGCCGCTGAGGTGTCAGGCTCGCCGAAGAAGGGATTGTTGGTCGCCGGAATCTACCTGCTGTGGGCCCCGATGTATGCCGGCATACCGGGTTCGTTTCATCTCGAGGCATTCCTTCCGGTCATGTTCTTTTCCCTGGTCCTTGTATGGTACCGCCGTCAGTACCTGCTCGGCCTGATCCTCGCCGTCTTCGCGGGGTTCACTCTCGACGCTGCCCCGGCGTTCACGGCCCTGATCGCCATCATGTTCCTGACTTACCCCATTCAGGCAGCGCTACGAACCCGCCGAGGGGCCCCCACCGGGGGCGCACGCCGCGTCAAGGGCACAACGGCCGCCATTCGACCGAGCTTCACGCACCGGCTCGCCCGTACGACTGAGGCGCTCCTACGGTTACGCGCTGTCCAGGCCTGCCTCGCGCTACTCGCGGTGTCCATTCTTGTCTTTTTCTTGATGCGGTATCTGGAGGCGAATTTTACCGGGTGGCTCGGTATTCACGGGACTGCTCTTTCCACCCTCCGCGGATTCGGTTCGACCTCCAACCTCCAGGTGGGATTCAATCAGAAGGTGCTCTTCTGGCTCCTAATGGGAGCTACGGTGGGGTTCCTGCCGTTGCTGTATCCCAGAATCCTGATCGTGCTCGTACCGTGGATCGGCTACACGTTTCTACAGCGCTTCTCGGGGTGGTACTCCATTTCGTCCCACTACGTCGCAATCGGTGCAGTTCCACTGTTCATTGGCGTCGCGTTTGGAATAGGCCTTATGCCGTTGTCCTCCCGGCTCGGGGTGGACGCGCCGACCCAAATGGCCTCCCGTAGCCCTTCCTCGCCGAGACCTTCGCCCTCAGAGGTTCCATCGGTAAGCGCCCAAAAGTTCGGACCGCAATCCCGGACTCGCTGGTCACGGGGTAGGAGCGACGCGCAGCTACGCGGAACCCTACAGGGAGCCCCTCGAGGGACGAACTCCCCGCCCGCCGGCCCGTCCCATGGACCTTCGTCGAGAGGACGGCCCCGAAGTGCGAGGTGGCAGTACGTCGGGGCAATAGCGCTGGTCGCCGTCATCGTGGCCCTTAACGTCGCGATCAATCCCGCGAATTTCGCGACGGCGGGGTGGATCGCCTCGACCGGGAACCCCATTATCGGAGGCGCTTCGGGGGGCCCGTATGCCATCACTTTAACCCCCCCGCCGGGCTACAACAACGTGGTCCAGCTCGCGGGGGATATTCCGCCCTACGCCCCTCTCCTGATTGAGAACACGCTGTACCCCTTGGTAGCGCACGACCCCAACGCGTACGTGGATGTACCAAGGAGCCTGACGGGCGTTCAACTTTCTCCGTTCAATAACACGACGTTACCGGAGTACGTGTTTTCGAGCCCCTTGTGGCTGAAGCATTTGGACAACGTCGCGATTAACTTATCGAGTGAGGTGTGGAATAGCTCGATCTACGGGGAAGTGGGCTGGGTCCAATCGACGCGGATCGGCAGCATCTTCCTCTTCGAGCTAGGTTATACCGGCCCGACGACGACGTTCGGGCCCGTAACCTACCCACAGATTGGATTTGTCGCAGGGGCGACGTTGAAGCACGAAACTGCAGGGCGGATGGTGTTCGTCACGAAGGACCATGTGAAGTTGCCGGCGATCTACAGCGGGGTGAACCGGACCGGACTGGTTTGGACGGCGTCGGATCCGGATCAGGCGCTGCCGGCGGGTAACTATCAAATCGTGGTGAACTTTCGCACCAGCGGAAACAAGACGGAATGCGGTACCTTGCAGAATGAGAGCGAACTGCTCGAGCTTTCCGGCAGCGTGCCCGGAGCAAAGCTCCCCCCGATCTTTGATGGCGCGATCAACTATTCCGAAGCCGAGTGCGGGAAGTGGGTCCAGGTCGCGACACCCTTCTCATTGACGCACCCGATAGGAAAACTCGAAGTGTCCGGTATCCGACCTTCGACGCCTCTCCCGGTGATCCTCACTTTTCTATCGGTCGAGCTGGTACCTATCTGAGCTCTCCCTACCTGAGAATCTCTGGGCCCCTCTCCTCCCCCGCGGGCCGGATCTTCGGCTGGAACATCTTGAGGAACTGGACATTGAATTCGCGAATGAGGGTACCCGTACTGCGCGGCCAGCCGGAACCGGCTGAACAGGAAGGAATCGTCGGACGACGGGTTGTACGGCAGGCAGGCGTTCTCGATCTTGTCTACGAGCGTGCGGACCGCGCCCCGCCACTCTGGGGGATCCGTATGGTTGATTCCCCCAAGATTCACCACTCGTGAGTGCGCCACCAGAACCCTCGTTGCTACGAGGTTCCGGGTGGGCCCGCCCTCGGTGGCGCGGTCGAGGCAGTCGCCGGTGGGCGGCGACGCTGGCGGAGGATCAGCACGACGCCTACGACCGCGACAACGACCACCACGATGATGACGGCGTATACCCACCACGCCAATCCCGAACTAGTGCTCGAAGAGGACGATTTGCCTGTGGGAGAGAACGTTACGGAGATAGGCCCCGTGGGACCCTTCACCGTAACGGAGCTCGAGGTCGGACTTGCCGTGTAGCCCGTCGGCGCCGTGACGGAGTACGGATACGTGCCGTTCGCGACGACGAACGTTATGGAGGAGGTGTTGGACGATGCGGGCGTGATGTTGAGCGTGACGGCCCAGAGCGTGTCGGTCGGGAGCCCGGTCTCCTGGAATGTCACGCCGTAGACGAATGGAGCGAAGGCCACAGACACAGAGACCGGGAATCCAGCGACCGTGACACTTCCGGATGACGGGGTGGCATTCAACCCCGCGGCCGGCGGTATCGTATACAAGTACGTCCCGTACGCCTCCGAGAAATCGATGGTGTCGGTCATCGAACTCATGGGAGCGCCGTTCAGGGTTACTGACCAGGAAGTGGCGGCGGGGAGGCCCGATTCGGTGAAAGATACCGGGTTCGGCGCCGGCTGGGCCGAGCCGATCACGCTCACGTTGTTCGAGTTTGCATTGGTGACGTAAATGTATCCGTTCGATGCGTCGTACGTCATGCCTACCGGGACGGAACCGACCGCCACGGTCGCGATCAAAGTGTTGGTGGCGCTCGAGATAATGTCGACCAGCCCGACCCGCTCTCCCGACGCGACGGCAACTATCGAGAGCGATGCGTCGTACGCGGTTCCCACCGGATAGGGGTTTGTCGTGATGGAGGTCACCACCTTCTCGGTGGCGCCAGAGATCACCGTGGTGTTGTTGCTGATCTCGTTGTCGACGTAGATGTAGGTGTTCCCACTGTCGTACGCCAGCGCGAGAGGATATGACCCCACGGCAATGGTAGCGGTCACCGTGTTGGACGCCGGGTCGATGACGCTGACATTGGACGAGAGGAGATTCGCGACATACACATTGCCCGTCGAGTCATCGAATGCGGCGGCAATCGGATCGGTTCCGACCCGGATCGGAGAGCCCATTACGGTATTCGTAGTATCGTTGATCACCGTGGTGTTGTTAGCATACTGGTCCGTGACGTAGACATAGCCTTTCACCGGGTCGCTTGCCAATCCAACAGGGGCGCCGTCCACGGGAATGGTTTTCATCACGGTGTTCGTCGTTGTGTTAACGACGATCACCGTGTCACCCATGAAAGTGGAAACATAGACCTCAGAGTTGTGGCTGTCGAAGATTACTCCCGAAGGGAGCGTAGCGAGGGTGATGGTGGCGACAACCTTCTCCGAGGTTCCGGATATCACGCTCACGTCGCTGGTGTTGTGGTCGGTAATGTAGAGTTCGCCGTTATTGGTGTCGGCGGCGACATCCACGGGGTCGGAGAGGGCCGGCAACGGGATGGTCGCCACCACTCCATAGCTCGTGTCAGGCAGTACCACGCGGTTGACACTCCTCTGCTGTTGGCCGGCGCCGCCGACTGCAGCGAATGCTGCCGGTGAGCCGTGGCCTTCCACGATGTCGACATGGTGCCCCGAGGAGATTCCGAGGAACGGCGAGGAGTTTGTTGAAAAGACTGAGAAAGCCGCAAGCACGCCAAGAAGAACCACGATGGCCAGCGACGCTGCCAAGAGCCGATGCCGGCGTCGGACTGGCCTGTCGAACATGAGACGCGCTTAATCGCACTGTGCTATAAAGTGTGCCCGCGTCACAATCTATCTCCCTCATTGACGTTCAGTCGTCTGGGAGTTCGAGACTGGCGTCGGAGGCAACCCGCGTCGAGCCAGTTACTTGCGGGACTTGGCGACCTCGACCATCGGAGCCGACCAGCTCATGGATGCCTGACCTCACCCATGCTGTCGTGCAATCGCCCGGCAAGTGAGACGTCGGGCGACCGATCTTCGCCCAATACCGCCCATTCGGTCGCGTCGCCGCGCGAGATGTAGTCGAACCGTCCGGGCGTGAGATGCCGTCCAGGGCCCGTTTCGCACGGCTTTCGACTTCGTCTGCGAAGTTAGCCGCGAGGTCTCGAGTGTGCCTTCGTGGCCGGGTCCCGGTCTCGGTTGAGGTGCGCTCCGTCACGGTTTACCCCTCGGACTATGTAGCGTTCGGAGCCACGGTCGATCGAGTATCAGTTGTCGGGGGGCGCACAGGAGACCAGACCGATCTTAGGCCAGGACATATCATTCCCTTCTCTCCGGTTACGATCGACTTTGACTCCGCAACCGGTGGATTCCGGCTGAAGGATTCGCCAACGATTTGGAGAGTGCCGGGGCGCCTTCGCTAAGGCGAGTGCAGCCACATTGGCCGACGGGCACAGTTTCTTAAGCCAAGAATCGGGTCGCCCTTCGCCGACGAACGAGGAAGACCGTCCGGGTAATGCCAAGGGTTCCTCGCGAAATCGGAGCCGGGAACACAAGGAAGTGGATTCAGATATGAGGTCAGAAAGCAGGAGAGCGGTACTCGCGCTTACGGCGGTTGGTCTGCTGGTCGTGGGTTTGGGGTTGTTCGCTGGATCGGCGATAGGAGCCAGCTCCAATCAGTTGGGTTCGGGGGCGCTATCGACTGCGAGCTCGTCCGGAAGCGACTCGCCGGGAATATTTAATTTCTCAACTTCCCATCCGGTGTGGAACACGGGCAATCTGTGCTCCGTGACTGTGTCCGGGTCATTCTGGAACTGCTCTTACTCGGGACCTTCCGATCATCGCGGCTTTGGTAGCGCAGACCAATTGTCTGCGGGCGGGGGCTGTGGCTGCTCTCAATCGTCGTCCTTGATCTACAACTTCTCGATCGAGAAGGTAACCCTCGACGTTAACCTCTCCGGACTCTCTCAGAAGCAGGAGATCTACATCAATGTCCAAGGGAGCTACGACACCATCAACATCAACGTAACAGGATGCCGCGGGGGCGGTAGCCTCAATGTTTCGGTGAAGAATGAGTTCGATCAGGTGAATTTCATTAACTCGGCCAGCTCGATCTCCTCAACGTTCGCCATCTACGAGAACCACGATGGTTATTCGGCGAAAATCTCGGGCAGTTCGGACACCACCTCGACCACGTTCGCCACCGCGGACCACGGTTATTGCCCGGTGGTCAACACGACTCTCAGCAAGGACACGTACTCAGTGTCATTGTCTGGCCACCGTGACTCCCAGTGGATCGTCTGGGCTAACGGCAACGGTTACAGCACGTCTCCGAACCGGCTGAACACCGCAGGTTGGGACTCCGTCACATTCGAGAACTCCAGCAGTTTCAGCTGCTACTGGTCGATCCCGGCGCCCTCGACCTGCCATCACGGCTATGGACCGCAGGTCGACTTGATCGCGGCCCCGCGAGAGTGAGCCGACTGCCAACCGGGGGCGGTAGTCGCCGAATGAAGCCGGGTCGCTTTGCGGTGACGCGAAAGTCGCAGGTACGCCAGTAGAGGCTCGAGCACCCTTGTGACTGACAGATCACGAGCCCCCGACGCAAGCGCCACCAGGCGGCACCGACCCTTTGGCAGGCGTCTCGTGTAATCCGGTCGCAACCGAGACCGCAAGGGTCGAGGTATGACAGCGTCCGGCCGGAGGTCCTCCAAGAATGTCCACGCCTTCGGAACCAACTCGCCACAGTTTGTGTCGTGCGATGCCGGATTGACCCGCGTCGCACGTTGTCGGGACGAAGAACCCCGCGTGAGCGCGGAAAGTATCAGCTCGTTTCGTGCACGAATGTGTGATCGTGATCAACGATCGTTCTTGCCTGGCGAGTGTCGTGGATTCTGGCGCGATATGAGACCATATTGGGCCGATTCTGCGGAAAATCCAGAGCATACTCACCAGCCAGTCTCCCAGCTTCCGGAATCAGATCTCCCGAGCTATGACGTGCGAACCGGTTTCAAGGGGCCCCCGCGCCGCTCGCTTAGGAAGGTCTCTATTTTCATAGCCAACGGGCGCCCTCGTGCACAAACGCTTATATTGGGCGACGCGGTCTGCGCTTCCGCCGGCATCGGGACGGCAAACTCAGACGGGAGAGTCACATGAAACTGGTGGGTTGGTTGGGAGTCGCATTCGTGGCCTCGTTGATGGTGACCGCCGTGATTATCACGGTTCCCGGCGCTGCCGCGGGTTTCCAGTCACTAGCGCGACCGGGGGCCATTTCCGCCAGCGGAGATCCGCCCGTGTTTCTCGAGATTCAGCCGGCGTGGAACACAGGTAATCTCTGTCCGGGCACCGTACCGAATGCAGCGGGAAACGCTGTGTGCGTTAACCTCGTTTCGGCATCGTCCGTCCCGCTCTGGTACAACCTCAGCGCAGGCGAGGTCAAGGGCGGCACGATTAACGTGTACATCTACGGTTCTGACGACTGTATCTACCTGAACTTCCACAGCTTCGACTCGACGATCAACGTTGTGACGTACGGTAGCGACTACTCTTGCAGCGCGACCGGTGGGGACCCAGGGCTCAACATCGTCGTGAACTCGGAGAGTGACTCCTTCAGCTTGACCCAACTGGGCAGTGGCTACAGCACCGACATTACTGTCTATGGCACGACGACCCAAGTGTCGGTCGGAATGGCCGGCAGCGATGACAACACCCAGGTGACCTACATTGGCTGGTCGGCGGAAACTGGAACCTGCCCGTCGGGTATCACCGGCGGCGGGGAGACTGGCCGAGTGGTTCTCTGGGACACGGTCTCGTTCGGGTCCTACAACAACTTCGCGACGGTCTTCGTAGACGGGACCAACGTGGCTCACCCGCCCCCCAACTACGGGCCGACGACCGAAGCGCTGGCGCCCCCTGACGGGATGGCCTACGGTACGAGCGACACGTACACCAACTCCACCACCCAGACGACATCCCCGGGAGACTGCTACTACCTCGGAGAGTAGACCGGTACTGGCGTCTCTTCTCTAACCCCTTCCTACGCCACCAGGACGAGATAGGTTGGTCCGGGCGTGTCTTCTCCCTAACGGTAGGCGCGCGTGCGAGCTGCACGTGGTTTGGGCGGGTTGGGGCTTGTTGATCTCAGAGTCAATGTTTCTATCGATCCGTGACTGGCATGAGTTAGGTTGGGATGGACCGCGACTTCACGAGCTGGTCTCTCCTCTCGCTGGATTTTGACAGACGAGTTAGCTCTACAGCCGCAACGCACCGATGTCTTCGCATGGCCTTCGAGTAACTCCCGCTGCCGTGCGCTCAGAGTGATTTTGGTAACTTGAGTTGCCACGGACGCCCGCGTCGCGGCTCTAGTTGGGCGGAACTGAACATGACGGTGGCTCCGTAGAGCCACCGAAGGCACGGACCAACGCTGATATACGTGTAGATGCGCATACTTAACGGATGTACCATTTCCGGTCGGGATTTGAGCCGCCCCGGGGGGACTTCTGGGTCGCTCCCCGGTCCCCGGGCCCTCGGTGGGCGCGGTCTACCCCAAGTCTGGGAGCGCGACGCCCGGGCCGGAGTGCCTCGTACGATCCGGCGGCCGATACCGTTTCGCGCGGGGAAGTTGACCATCGCCCTCCGGTCTCTCGGTCTTCGATCTCGGGAGCGCCCGCCCTTCCCCGGTCCCTCGGAACGGTGTCGGCCTCCGCTCGACTGCAAGAGTTCCGCCTCCTGGGCATGTCGACCCGGGAGGCGAAGATGTACCTGGCCCTCCGGGGCCGGCCCCGACGGGCGCGAGAAGCGGCCACGATCGCCGGACTGGAGCGGGCCACCGGGTATCGCATCCTCTCCCGCCTCCTCGACCGAGGGATGGTCACGGCCTCGGGGCAACATCCTCAGCGTTTCGAGGCGGTAAGCCCGTCCATTTTGTTCCGACGGCTCGAACTGTTCTACCGGGACGAAGCCGAGATCCCGAATCTCCTCGGAGAGGCTTTCGGGCGCGGAGCCGATCTCCCGCACCACCGCTCCTCCTTGCCTCCCATGATGTCGGACCTTCCCCGCGTTCTGGCCCACGAGCACGGCTCGATTCACCCCGTCGTCGAGGCGATCCTACGAGCGAAACACTCCGTGGGAGCGGTAATCGAACCGCTCTCGGCTCCCGTCACCTATCGGATCGCGATGGCTCGAGCGCTCGGTCGGCTCGCGCGGAAGGGAGTCCGTGTTCGGGTGATCACCGACGCCCGCCCGGCCGATTATCGATTCTCTCGAGCCGTCCTGCGCGAAGCAAACAGCAGCACGGAGCATTTGGAATTCCGCCACTATAGCCCTCTCGCTTCCCAGCTCTATTTGATCGACCGCTTGACCATCGTTCGCATCCCCACCCTGGCCGCGTCGACTGGCGCCGCGCCCGTGGGGGTCGTCATTGACGACCAGGTCCGGGTCCAGTCGCTGGTCAGTCGCTTCGAAGCTCTCTGGACCGAGGCCACGGCGGCGGGGCGCATCCCGGGATCGGTACGAGCCGAGAGCCCTCGCTCACGGGAAACCAAGAATCATGGTTCGGCGATTCGCGGGCGGGCTCGGAGCAAGCGTGAGCTTCCCCCACAGGATTCGCGCGGCGGATGAGAAAGCCCTTCGAGCGGGGTCCGACGGACGTATGGCCCGCCTCTTCGTCAATTCCCGAGCGCGTAGGTCTGTGCAGGAAGTCGTCTGCCCCCCAGCGATCCCCTGCTCGAGGTCGTTAATGCCGTCTCGATTCCGGCGCGCGCACGAGACAGACGTGTTCGAAAACTCCTCGTCAAGCGAACAAGTCGGTTCGGGAAAGATAAAGCCCCCAGTCGAGGTTCAGCGACACAATGGGGGGATTCTGGGGCCGGGCCCCGATCCGGGCCAGTTTTGCCCAACATGGAATCTGCTCACGCCTCGGGGGTTCTTCGGAGAAGACTACCGGAGGGAGGTGGCCAGTGTCGGGGCTGCGGGGCCACGCCACCCCTCGCTCGCCCGACTCTAGGGAGTGCTCGGTGGAAACGATGGGAGTATCGACTTGCTGACGCCCCGCGGCCGGAGCTCAAAGTTGTGACACCAGAACCCTCTCCCCCCCCATCGCTTGACCCACTCCGGCTCACGGTGGTGCTGGCGACTCTGAACGAACGTCAGAGCCTTCCTGAGCTGATCGAACGGATCCGCCGACAACCGTTGACCCGCTGCGAGATCATTGTCGTCGACGACGGCAGCACCGACGGGACCCAGGAGTACCTCCAGAAGCTCGTCTCCCGCGATCCCGGGGTTCGGTTGTTGTTCCACGACGGCAAGCAAACCACCCTCCGCGCCCAGGCCCAGGGAATCGAAGCGGCCTCCGCTCCGAACGTCGTGGTCATGGACAGCGACCTTCAGCATCCCCCGGAGCTCCTCGGCCCGATTCTGCAGGGTCTGGAGTCGGGCTCGGCACTGGTGATCGCGAGCCGATACGCCTCCGGAGGCTCGGCCGGCCCGCGGACGCTCTACCGTTGGGCGGTCTCCCGCGTGGCCGAATGGCTCGCGAAGCTTCTGCTCCCTCCGAGCCGGCGCGTCGCGGACCCGATGTCGGGGTTCTTCGGCTTCCGTCGCGAGATTTGGGTCCCGCTGAACCCTCATTACCGCGGGTACAAGCTCCTGGTTTTCCTGCTCGTGATGGCGGAGGGTCGGCCGATCCGGGAGATCGGATACCAGTTTACCCCCCGGGTCGGGGGCACGAGCAAGTTGACGCAAGGTTTCGCGTTCATCCGAGTCTTCATGATTGAACTGATCCTCGCGCGCCGGCTGCGCGCATCGATGGGACCCAGACCTCCAGTCCCCGAGGCCACTTCGAGGTCCGAAGCGAAAGTGGCGTAGTTCGGCAGTGCCCAAGTGAGTGAGATCACCAGGGCGGGGGCGTCCCCGGTGAGCGGGGCGATGACCCCCCGGGCGGGCTCGATGGTTTCCGCCGAGATCGTCGTGCAATCCACACCGCGGCGACCGCGCAACCCGCGAGCGCGACAGCCGCGATTGCGATGATGATATCGACCGGGGAGAGGGGAGAAGAGCCCTTGGGTGGAGTTGGGGGCGGGGGAGCGGGTGCTTCGCTCGTCACCCCTCCGGGCCAGTGGGCGGTGTAGGACTCGCCCAGCGAGTCGTTGACCGTGAGGTTCACCTCGAATCTACCCTCCGTGGTGTAGACGTGCGAGACGGGGCTCCCGGTGCTGTTGTTCGTCCCATCCCCCCAGTCCCATTCGTAGGTGAAGGGCGAAGTGCCCCCGGTGACGATGGCACTGGCCGTGGTGCTCAGCGGAACAGTACCTGAGGAGGGACCCGGCAAGGGGTCCACCGCGGCCGCAAGCTTGGCGTTCAGCTGAAAGGTGGTGGAAGCGGAGGTGACGATGGTTCCCACCGCATCCTGAACCTGTATCGAAACCGTGTAGGATCCGGTCCGGTCCGATCCATATGGGTCGCAGACAATCGAGCTGGCGTTGGAGCTCGCACACCCGACCGGAAGCCCGAACCAGGTCCGGTTGTAAGGCCGGGTCCCGCCCGTGATCGTCACATTGAGTTTGACCCCCACGCCTACGTCCGTTACGGGGGGCGAAGCGATCGGCGCGCTGACCTCTAGCGGGGCGTCCGGATTGGGCTCGGCCGACGTTACTCGGGCTGGGAGTCCGCTGAACATGGAGTCCACCTGGGGCGGGCCGGCAAGAACCGGGAGAAGAGGTACGCCTCCACCCGCCCTCCCCACGGGCGCTGCAGACTGAGGACCCCCAGCCGGTGAAAAGAGTAGGAGTAGGACAACTGTGATGGCGGCCAGGGCACCGGCACAGGCCCTGCCCGGTCCACGTTTCCGTCGGTACGTCGACGATATCTCAACCATAAGGGCCGCGCGCTGAAATCGGGTCACGGGAGAAGAACCTTTCTCCGGCACAAAGTCGAGCGTTGCGGGGATGCGAGAAGCTCTACTCGCGAGGGACCTACCGAAGGATTCCCGACGCCTGCGTCATGGCAGGAACGCACGTCACTCTCGCGGTGTCATTGATGCGACGGCCAACCCAATCGATCGAGCTCGGAAACGATGTACTTCGCGGAATCGGCTGCGGAACGCCTCAAAGTATCCACTCGGATCTCAGGCGACTCGGGGACCTCGTAAGGGTCATCCACTCCGGTCATCTCTTTGACCAGTCCCTCGTGGGCCTTCTTGTAGAGGCCTTTCACGTCCCGCTGTTCGCACACCTCGATCGGCGTCGTGATGTAGATCTCCACGAACCGCCCGATCTCCTTACGAGCGTGTGCGCGGGAGGAGGCGTACGGGGAGATGAGGGCTACGATCGGGATGATGCCGTTTCGCGCCAGCACCTTCGCCACGAAGGTGACTCGCCCGGCGTGGGTCTCCCGGGCCGCTCGCCCAAATCCCAGGTCGGCGCTCAGCCCCTTCCGGACCTCGTCTCCGTCCAGAAGCTCCACGTTCCAACCCCGGGCTCGGAGGAGCGGGATGAGCTCACGGGCGATCGTGGTCTTCCCCGCGGAAGGGAGGCCGGTCAACCAAAGACAAAATCCGTGGTGGGTCATGGTAGCGAATTCCTGCCCGCGCACGCTCGCCGACTAATGAGCCTTTCCCGGAGCGCCGCCGATTCGCCGAAACGTTGGGTAAGCCTCGCTTATCGAAAACTCTCGATCACGCGGCCCTGGAGACCGTCCGGGACGGGCAGGCCGATCAGTTCGAGGAGGGTGGGGCCGATGTCGATCAGCTTCTGCGTCGGCCCGCGTACTCCCCCTCCGGTGGCCGGCGCGGTGATGGAATAGATCCCATCGAAGGAGTGCACGGAGTCATCGGGGCCAGTATCGTTCTCCGTCAGGAACAGTGAATCATACCCGACCGTCCCTGCCGATCGCCAAGCGGCGTTACCGAAGTAGACCATCAGGTCGGGCGGGTCACCCCGGACCTCGTGGTACACCTCCCGAGGGGCTCGCACGTCCGCCTCCAGGGACGCGCCATCGGGGCGTCGAAGGTCCCGGAGCTCTTTGCCGAGCTGGGCTTCGAACGAGGGAACCTCCGTTGGATCGAGGATCCCTTCCGGCTCTCGTCCCCGGATGTTGTAGAAGATCCGTGCATAGTACCCCCCGGCCCCCCAGGCGCGAGTCTTCGACCAATCGATCACGGCCTTCTCCAGCGGGGTCCCGGGAGGGGGCCGGGGTCCCTTGAGGGTCAGGTGTCCGCGCTGGATCAGCCACTCATTGATACAGAACCCACCGGCCATCGCCTGACTACCGTGGTCGGAAAGGAGGAGGACGCGAACGTCCTCGGGGACTTCCGCGAGCAACCGGCCGATCTCTCCATCGAGCATGACATAGTACTCCTCCACGATCGACTGGAACTTCGGATTCGCCTCGTAACGGGGATGCCCCGGGTCGAAATACTTCCAGAACGTGTGGTGCAGCCGATCCGGCCCGATCTCGTGAAGGGCGAAAAAGTCCCACTTCTCCTTCGCCCACAGATGCCGGGCGACGGCGAAGTGTTTTCGGGTCATCTCGGTCAACTGGGTTCCAATCCTCTCGCGGTCGTCCGCTCGGAAGGTCACATCGAACTCGTATCCCCCGGCCACACGCTGGATCTCCTCCCGCAGCGACGCGGGAAAGACGAAATCGGCCGCGTGGTCCGGAGTGAGGAAATCGGAGATGAACACCCCGTTCACGTGGGGCGGGGGATACCCCGGGGGCATTCCAATTATGCACGAGCGCTTTCCGGCGCGAGAGAGTCGGTCCCATAGCAGGGGTTGGAGGACCGTCCGAGAGCTGGGGATGTACATGTCCCAGTACGTGCCCGGTCGCCGATGTCGAAAACCGTACAGCCCGAGCGACCCCGGATCCATTCCCGAGAACATCACCGCCCAGGCGGGCACGGTGATCGGGGGATCGGTGCTGGTCAGCGTGCCGAAGGTCGACCGGCGGAGGAGCGCCTGGACGTTGGGCATTCGAGGGAGGAACCGGTCGAACAGCAACGAGGGGGGCATCGAATCGAGCCCGATCGCTAGGACACGGTGGGACTGGCGCTTCATTGGGAGATTCTAACTGTCCCCTTCCCTCAATATAACGTTCGGTTGCCGCAAGATTACGGCCACCTCGGGCCGAAGGAGCTCTACGGGGATTTCCCCACCCTCTTGGAGGGCCTTGCGGATCCGCGTCTGGCTCGTGTCGACGCGGGCGGCGGGAGGGTGCGGACACGTCTTCGTGCTGGCCATCGACTGACACGAGCGGCAATAGAACGACTCCTCGTATCGGAGCGGAACGACCCCCACATCGAACTGGTCGAAGATGCGATGGCAGGCATAGGGGTCGTAGAACTTTCCCACCCCGGCCTGGTCGCGTCCGACGATGTAGTGGCTGCAGCCGTAGTTCTTGCGAACGATGGCGAGGAAGAGCGCGGCCTTCGGGCCTGCATACCGCATCGATATCGTGAGCGGGTTCAGGAGGACCCGTTCGGCCGGGCAGTACCCCTTGACGAGCGCTTCGTACGCCCGAAGAATCACTTCGGGCCGGTAGTCACCGGTCTTCAGCCGGCCCACGATCGGATGGATCAACAAGGCATCCACATCTTCGCGCTCGAGCGTGAGGCGCTGGATGTACTCGTGGGCGGTGTGCGGCGGGTTTCGGCACTGGTAGGCGGCGACGTTCTTCCATCCCCGCGACTGGAACAGCTCGCGCATTCCGCGGGGGGTGAGCTCCCCGGGAGTGCATGCGCGAGGATCATTCGCCACGGCGTCGACCGGTCCGGCCACGGCGAAGTCGCTCCCACGCAGGAGTTCCCCCACGTTGGGGTGGGTGGGATCGACGGTTCCATACGCCGAGCGGGCGACCGCGGAGGGGTCGAAATGCACCCTCTCCTCGAATCGAAGGATGCCCCGGAGGGAACCCTCGTGATCCACCAGCGCGAGCTCCTCCCCCGCGCGCAAGCGCTCGACCGTGGTTCGGTCCTCGGGGCGATTCACCGGGAGGAGGATCGGAAGGCTCCACGGGAGCCCGGTCAAGAGCCTCCCTTTCTCGAGGACGGAGGCGAGCGTCGCAGAATCCATGAATCCTTCGAGCGGCGAGTAGGCACCCACACCGATCTTCGCGAGGTCGAAGAGCTGGTCGATCGCGACCTCGACCCTCGGAAGGCTCGCGAGTTCGGATTCGAGACGGACACGCTTCGCGTCCTGGATCAGGCGCTCCACCAAGTGGCCGCCGTGCGGCTCCGGAATCAAGCGATTTCCCTGCCCGAAGTCATTCCATCGCCCCGCACCAGCTGAGCATGCGGGGGGAAGAGGATTGCTCGACGCGCCCGTTCGGGCGGCCGGGTTGGCCCAGGGCCGACAACCACTCCGTGTACATTTCGGCGCCCCAGCGCCGGGCACGCTCGAGTTCGCACGGGACGGCCTCCTCCCCGTGGGGGGCGGCGGTGATTGCGAACGGTTCGATGGGGCCGAGCGGCCGGAAGTGGCTCGCTTCGGCTACCATCTCGTCCGGAGGGTCGGCGCTCGCACCCCCACCGATCGACGCTTCGAACTTCGCGATGTACCTGGGGTCGGGAGTGAGGCGCTCGACCTCGGAGAGGCTCTGGTGCGCCCGCTGGCAAGAATCGGCGTTGTCGGCGCGCCAACCGAGGAAGACCAGCGGCGCGGCGACGACGGAGACGAGGTTCACCTCTGAGCCGGTGAGCGGGCTGAGCAGCGGTGACGTGTAAACCGCTTCCGCCGCGCCGGCGATCACCTCTCTGGCGATCGCTTCGAGCGCAGGGGATTGCGGCGCGATGATCAAAACGGGGGGATGCGTAACGGGCAAGGAATTGTGCGTGTCCACGCCAGGTATACGCCTATAAAGCCCATAAAGGGTCATGTTGTATGCAATTCCGTCCAATATGGGTCGATTTCGGCTGAGCTTTAAGCTCCGAAGTTCATCGCGATCTGCGCATTTTCTGCGTAAGAGCGCTCGGTATAATGGCAACTACTGCGTCCCGGGCGGTGAAGACCACCTTTTTCCCCGCGGAGGTCCCCCGCGCAGCGCGCCCTCGAACGACGGGGATCACCCACGTATTGGACCGACTCGACGGGATAAACCATGAAGAGCTCGCCTACCTCGCGCCGTACATCGACGTAGCGAAGATCGGCTGGGGACTCCCGCTCCTCCTGCCCCGCGCCAAGGTACGGGAACGCATCAAGCAATACCACGACTGTTCCGTGGAGGTATCCACCGGCGGCACGCTTCTAGAGTACGCCGTCACCCACGACCGGGTCCCGCACCTCATGAACGAGGCGCGGGAGCTCGGGTTCGATATCGTCGAGATCTCGAACGGGATCATCGAGCTCTCCGCCGCTCAGATCGAGCGGCTCGCGAAGGCGGCGCGGGAGCGGAGCCTCGACTTTTTCATCGAGGTCGGCAAGAAGGACACCCATTACCAGCTCTCGCTCAAGGAGACGATCTCCCAGATCGCTCATGCTCGCTCGCTGCAACCCCGCAAGGTGATCGTCGAGAGCCGCGAATCCGGCCGCGGGGTCGGGATCTACGACAGCGACGGCGCGATCAAATGGGATTGGGTCCGATCGATCCTGGCCGAGCACCCCGCCCCGGAGCTGATCTTCGAGGCGCCGCAAGAGAATCAACAGGTCCAGTTGATCCGCGAACTGGGATCGGATATCAACCTCGGGAACGTCGCCTTGCGATCGGTCGCCCCGCTGGCCAGCGAGCGCCTCGGCCTGCGCGGGGAGACATTCGGCACGATCCGGAGGGCGAAAGGAGTGAAGGGCCCTCCGGCGGCCAAGTTCCTCTTCTTCCTCCTCGAGACGTATCACGGACTCGATCAGAGCCAGCTCGCCCAGATGTCACGACTCCCCCGGCGCACCGTCCAGAGCGCACTCGAGTCCCTCTTGAAGCAGGGGCTGGTGGAGGAATCGGTCTCGCTCCACGATTCCCGGCGGCGAGAGTACCGACTTTCGTAGGCGCCCCCCAAGCGCTATCGCCGCCGGTGCGGTCCACCCGCACGAGGCTCCTCCGCATGTATCGCCCGTCCTCGCCCCCCCTGAACGCCCGCGTGGCCGTGGTCACGGGCGCCACGTCGGGGATCGGGAAGGAGGTCGCTCGGGGGCTCGCCGCCCAGGGCTTCACGACCGTCGTCGTGGGTCGCGGAGCCGACCGAGCGGCGGGGACCGCTAAGGAACTCGCGGCAGCGACGGGGAACTCTCGCGTCGAGTCCGTCGCGGTCCAAGACCTCTCCGTCAAGGCCGAGATGAAGGCCCTGGCGGCGACCTTGCTCGAGCGCTACCCGACGATCCACGTCCTCGTCAACAATGCCGGGGCGTACATCAGCCGGCGACAGGAGACCGCGGACGGACTCGAGCGGACCTTCGCTCTGAACGTCCTCGCACCGTTCTCGTTGACCTCCCTACTCGCCGACCGGATGCGCGTGAGCGCCCCGGCCCGGGTCGTTCAGGTCTCCTCCGCGGCGCACCTCGGCAACACGGTCGACTTCGCCGACCTGCAATCGGCCGGATCGTACGACGGCTTCCGGACCTACGGCCGGAGCAAGCTCGAGCTGATCCTCTTGACGCGGGAGTTCGCGCGCCGGCTCGCGGGCACCGGCGTGGTCGTCAACGCCGTCCACCCGGGCTTCATTCGCTCCGGATTTGGAGACAACAATCCCGGCGGGGCGGGATTCGGCGTGAAGATCGCGAAGTTCCTCTTCGCCCGAAGTCTTCGTTACGGTACGCGGAACGTCCTCTACGTGGCGACCGATCCCGCGACGGGCAGCGTGTCGGGCGAATACTTCTCCCGGCGCCGTGTCGCCCGGGCCTCTCCCGCGTCCTACGACATGGAGTCGGCCCGACGCCTCTTCGAGGTCTGCCGCGACTTGGCCGGCACACCCGAGCTTCCGGAACCCGCCGCTCCCGAACCTTCCTCGGCGGCGCCGATGGGAACCAGAACGGCAGCCGCTGCGGGCTAGCGACGGCGGGGACCGCGCGCCGTCCCCTGAGGTAGTGGCTGGTCCGCCCGAGCCCAGGCCGCCGCGCCGACCACTCCGGCCTCCTCGCCGAACTGCGCGGGAACGACCCGCGCCCCGGACGCGGGGAGTTGGCACCGTGCCTTGACCGCTGCCCCGACCAGCGCAGGCCAGTGCGGTTGACTCGAGATCATCCCCCCGGCAAGAATCAGGAGATTCGGGTTGAACGCGTTGACGACACTGACGGCCCCATCACAGAGATACTGCTCCGTCTCCCGGACGAGCCGTTCGGCGAGCGCGTCGCGTGCCCGCGCGGCGGCGAACACGGTCGCCGCGGTGATCGTCGTTCCGCCTGTCCAAGCACGGCCCAGGAGTTCTCCCACCCGTCGCGCGGCGGCCACCGACTCTTGCGCCCGCTCGGCGATCGCCCATCCGCCGACGTACGCCTCGAAACATCCGTGGTTCGGGCAATGGCACGGCCGACCGCCCGCGATGAGGGTGAGATGGCCGACCTCCCCGAGCGCATGCGCACCCCCGTCGAGCAGGCGGCCGCCGACCACGGCGGACCCTCCCACCCCCGTTCCGAGAACGAGGCAGAAGACGTCCCGCTCGCCACGGCCCGCGCCGAGCTTCCACTCGGCGAACGTCGCCGCGCGAGCATCATTGACCACGCGCACCGGGATCCCGAGCTCGGCTTCCAGTAGGGGGCCGACGGGGACGTCCCGCCACCGGAGGTTCGGGGCCGAAACCACGGTCCCGCGTTCCGGGTCGACCTGGGCGGCGATCGCGATCCCCGCGCTCTTCGGTGCGTCGGGAGCGGAGCGGAGGCAATCCCGAACGCTTCGGGCCACCACGTCGAGCACCCGGTCGGGGCCATCGTTCGAGTGCGCGACCCGCTCGCCGCGATGGACGATATGACCGGACCGGTCGATCAGGACGGAGACCGTCTTCGTCGCTCCGAGGTCGATCCCGAGGCTGAGCTCCGGCGGGTTCTCCCGCCGCGGGCGTTCACTCTTCCGGGAGCTTCCCTTCGGCTTCCGACTCGACATACTTGTGCACGACGTCGACGAAGGTGGAATGAGACCAGGTAAGTGGCGTCGCGCTCCGTGGCTCTCCCGAGCCCCGGTCGATCTGCTCGGGCAGGAGGAGCGTCGGGGTCGCGTGCGACGCGACCCACTCGATCAGCTCTCGGCATCGCGGTCGGTCGCCAAGGCGCAGGCGGGCCTCGGCGAGCCAGAGCGTGCAGATGATCCACGGATTCTCCTTCCCGTAGTACTCGTCCCCCTCGTACCGCGCGAGCCCCCCGATCCCACTACACCATAGACGCTGCTCGATCCCGTCGACAACGGTCCGCGCCCGCGGGTCGTCCCAGGCGAAGAATCCGAGTTTGAGGGCCAAGAGCGCGGAGGCGTCGAGCCGCTCGTCGCGCGGCGAGAGCGACCGGACCAGACGGTTCTTTGGTTCGTCCCAGAACTGGACCCTCGCGGCCTCGGCGATCTGCTGGGAGGCCGCCCTCCAAACGCTCGGGTCCTTGCCGATCTCCTCCGCCACGCGGGCCGCCCGCTCGAGCGCGTGGGCGACGGCGGCGGTCGAATAGATGTGGATCCCGAGCCGCTCCTCCCAGAGGTCGAAGCTCGGAGCGGGCAGGCCGGTGGTCGGGTCTCGGAACGACGTGAGAAACGTCGCCGCCCCCTTGACGAGCGGCCATTCGTCGAGGAGGACGTCCGGGTCCGCGCCGCGCTTGAAGTGGTGCCACACCGCGCCGATCACGCTCGCGGTCTGGTCGATCTGGAGCGACGGGGGAGGGTGCCACGTGCTCCCCATCGCGCCGTCCGGAAAGTGCCGGTGGAAGAACGACCCGTTCGGCTCCTGGCACGACCGGGCGAACTCGAGGAATCGCGACGCGTTCTCGTACAGGCCGGCTTCGTCCATCGCCTTCGAGATATACGCGCCGTCGCGCCACCAGCAGAAGTTGTAGGTGTCTCCGGCCGCGACGAGCGAGCTTGTGTCGGGGGAAGCGATTACCGCTCCGTTCCAGCCGGTCGAGTGCCGCATCATCAGCACGCTCGCCCGGTAGACCTTCCGGCCGTGCTCGCTCAGGCCCTGAGGAGGTCGGGGGAGTCGACGCTGGACCCACGTTTCCCAGAACGCCTCCGACTCCCGGATGAAGCGAAGGTAGCCCCCGTTGCGGACGTAGTCTCGCACTTGGTGGACCGCGGAGAGATTGCGTCCGGCCGCGAGGAACAGTTGGACCTCCAGGTCCTGGTCCGGTCCCGGCTCGAGGTCCCACTCCATGACGCTGTCTGCGGCGCCGTGGGCGACCTGTCGTCCCTCGAGGCGGCCGTCCTCGGCATCGACGTACGTTCCCTTGAGGCCTTTCAGGGTGTGTTCGCCGCAGACGGCCCGCGTGTACGGCGGGTCGGCGAAGAACTCGAAGAAGTACCCCCGCTTGTAGTGCATGAGGGAAGGGATCGCGGGGTCGACGTACGCCGTGTCCTGGTACATCGATTCGGCGATCTGAAAGGCGTGGTAGGCGAACAGCCGGATCGGTCGGGCGGGCGTCGCCCGCAGCCGGAACACCCGGGAGATGAGGTCGTGGTTGGGATGGATGTGGTCCCGGACCGAGAGCGTGATCCCGTGACCGGTCCAGGTGGAGTCGGGCAGGTGGCCGCCGCCGTGGGGGGATTGGCGAATGTCGTAGCCGTTCCCGCGGCGAAGCCAGGCGAACTTTCCGCCGCCGACGTCAAAGATGCCGAGACGCATCTCCCGGAGGTGCTGGAACTGACCGGGGAATGGGTAGAACAACTGGTTCCATTCGCCGTTCTCGTTGACGGTCAGCAGGAGCCGACCGTTCCCCGAGAGCATCGTGATCACGGGAGGGCCCACCGGGCCGAGGCCCCAAGCGCCGACATTCGGGATACAGCGGGGCCGCGGCCGTCTATAACCTCTCGGTTCGACGGGCCGAGTTTTCCCGGCCGAACTTCGGGAGCTCTTTCACAATGTTCCCGGAGCACGAGGGAGCCCAGCCGCCCGGCGCGGAGCCCCGGGCGTCGTTCGGGAGCTAGCCTCAACCGGCCGGAGGGTCCGGGGCCGGAGTCGCGGCACCGGCGTCGTACGCCTCTTCCCCGAACTCCGAGACGTCGAGGCCGGCGTCCTCTTCGGCCGGTCCCACGCGGAGCGGCGAGAACACATTGATCACGCGGAGGAGCACGTACGTTCCGACGAAGGCAAACGTTGCCACGACGGCCACTCCCAGCAGCTGGACCAGCTCCTGGTGCGGGTTGCCGAAGAATAGCCCGTTCGGGCCCGCGGCGTTGATCGCCGTCGAAGCGAAGAGACCCGTCGCGACGGTGCCCCACATCCCGCCGGCTCCGTGGCAGGCGAAGACGTCGAGCGAATCGTCGAGCGTCGTTCGGGCCCGCCAGTTCGCGACGTAGTTGCAGAAGATCCCGGCCACGAGACCAATCACGATCGACGCGTCCGGGCCGACGTATCCCGCGGCCGGGGTGACCGCGGCGAGCCCGCAGACCGCACCGACCGCCATGCCGACCGCGGAAGGCCTTCCCTTTCGAACCCAGTCGACCAGCATCCAGCTGACCCCGCCCGCCGCGGCCGCGAGGTTCGTCGTGACCAGCGCGTTCACTGCAACCCCGTTGGCTGCGAGGGCGCTTCCGGCGTTGAACCCGAACCAGCCGAACCAGAGGAGCGCCGCTCCGAGGATGACGTACGGGACGTTGTTCGGTCGGCTCGACCGGGTCTCCGCGTCCGAGCGTCTTCCGATGACGAGGGCGGCGGCAACCGCCGAGACCCCGGCCGAGGTGTGGACCACGAGCCCTCCCGCGAAGTCGACCACTCCGAGGGCGTGGAGCCAGCCCCCCGGGTTCCAAATCCACATCGCGATCGGAACGTAGACCAACGTGGTCCAGGCCACGATGAAGATCAGCAGCGACTTCAGTCGCACACGACCCGCGAAGGCACCAATGATCAGGGCCGGCGTGATCGCGGCGAACTTGAGTTGGAACGCGAAGTACAAGAGTTCCGGGATGTTGGCCGAGTACGCAGGGTTGGGGGTCGCGCCGACGTTGATGAGAACGACCTTCGACAGATTGCCGATGAGGCCCCAGCCCCCGACGTCCACCGCGGGTCCGAAGGTCAGCGTGTAGCCCCAAAGCGCCCAGACGAGGCTGACCACGGAGAAGATCGCCAAGCATTGGACGATCGTGGCCACGAGGTTCTTTCGGCGGACCAGACCGCCGTAGAAGAACCCCAGAGCCGGGGTCATGAGCATGACCAGGGCGGTCGCCGTGATCACCCACGCGGTATCGCCGGTGTCAATCGCCAAGAGTAGGAGCGTTCACCCCCCTCGCCAGCAGCCGAACACCGTCGTTCGGAACTGGTCGCGGCGTTCGCTCGTGAATCCCGTCGCGCCAGTCCACGAACCCGTGCTGGCGTGGGCCCAAATGAACCTTCCGTCGGAGGGGGCTCATCGTCTCACGCTTCCGCGAAGTCGCCGCGTAGTGGCCGGTTCCCGAGTCCTGGGATACCCCGTCAAGCAACCCTTCATATCCCAGAACGGTGCGTCTAACTCGGGAGGTCGACTCCTCTCGGAACCACCCGATGACCACCACCACCACGACGACCCCCACTCCCCCGAGCCGGTCCCGACCGCTCGGGGTCGCGATCCTCGCCCTCTTGATCGGGATCTATGGGTTCATCGTCTTCCTCGGTGGGCTGCTCATCGCGGTCGGCGTCTCGGTGGGAAGCTATCTCGGCGGGTCGGGCTTGGCCCATTCGATCGGCCAGAGCGGAGTCGTCGCTGGGCTGATTCTCCTGATCGTCGGTTTGATCATCCTCGGATTGGCGGTCGGGCTCTGGCATCTTCGGATGTGGGCGCTCGCCCTCACGGTCCTCTTCCTGATCATCGTGGTCGTGCTGGACGGGATCGCCGGCGCCTTCATCACGTTCGGGTTCATCGTTGCGCTGCTGCTGCTGATCTATCTCCTAGCCGTCAGCCGACACTTTTCGTAGACGCCAGCCTCCCGACCGGCAAAACCTCTTCCCGGTGCCACCAGCACCGCGCGCTCTACTTCAGGATCGGAACGCCGAGACGCTCGAGCGCGCGGCGCCGAAGGTCCGAGAGCGCGTTCATGTAGTTCGCATAGGCGTCGTACGGGCTGTCGTAGCTCGAGAAGTACTGGTGGACGCCCTGGTCCGCGCCGTGCCCGCTCACGTACATGTAGTAGAAGTGGTCCGACGTGAGCAGTTTCCTCCAATCCGTCAAGATCGCGGGGTCGCGGGCCTGCCGCACGACCACGCCGACCTTCTTCACCGCCTCGAACGCCGAGCGCTGGAGGTCGTTCCCGAGCCAGGCGCCGAGGTCACGGTTCTGGTCCGCCCAGCTCATGGTGTACGGGACGGAGAGCGTGTCGCGGGGCGGACCCTGGATGGCCTCGTCGACCGTCGCCCAGCCGAGGTGGCTCTCGTGCCGGACGGCGTCCGGGAGCGCGCTCAGGAAGTTCAGGATCCCCGTCGAGGCGTTGTGGTGCTCGCCGAACGTCTCGAAATCCATGAACAGTCCGATGATCTCCCCCGGGGTCGAGCCGAGCCAGCGCGCGTACTTCTCCGCCGTGAGCGGAAACTCGCTCCACTCCTTCGAGGAGAACCGAAAGCCGACGTCGTCGCTGAGCGGATAATGTCGGAGGAGTAGCATCACCGTCGGGGCCGGGGCGGCACAGTACCGGTACGTCGGCGGGTTGCCGCGGAGCATCCCTTCCCACCCTTCGGCGAGCATCCCCCCGAACCGCTCGGACTCGGCGAACCGGGCGAGGTCGTCCGAGTAGGCGAGCTCCGTCATCCGCAGCACTTTCGGGTCGGCCCCGAACTCCGTGCGGAGGAGTTCCCGGTGCATCGCGACCTCCTCCGCGAGCTCGGGGGGCGGGACGAGGAACGCGAGCGAATGGTAGTACGTCTCGGCGAGCAGGGCGACCCGACCCGTCCGCACGACCGCGCGAATCCGGTCGAGGACGTCCGGCGCGGCGGCGCGGGCCTGCTCGACGAACGTCCCCGTGATCGAGAGGCTGAACCGGAACTCGGGGTGTGTCTCGAGCGCGCGCAGGAGGCGGTCGAGCGTCGGGCGGTAGCATCGGTCCGCGATGCCGCGGAAGATCCCTAGGTTCCGGTCGGTGTCGAAGTACGACCGCCCGGAGCCGAGGTCGAGGTACCGGAACCGGGCGAGCCGCCACGGCTGGTGCATGTGAAGATAGAGGACGATCTTCACAGCCGACGGCCCCGAGATTCCATCGCTTCGAGGTACACCCCGACCGTCTCCCGGGCCCGCTCGGGCCAGCCCTCGCGGAGCGCCTCCCAACGGCCCTGCTCACCCATGGCGGCGCGCAGGGTCGGGTACTCGAGCAACTCCGCGATCCGGCTCGCGAACTCGTCCGCGTCCCAGAAGTCGACTTGGAACGCGCCCGAGCTGATCTCGGCGACGCCGCTCGTCTTCGAGACGATCGTCGGGACCCCCGCGGCCATCGCCTCGAGGGCGGCGATCCCGAACGGCTCCACGACGGAGGGGAGCACGAAGACGGAGCTCCCCGCGAGCAAAAGGTCCCGCTCCTCTTCGGTGACCTTGCCGAGGAACATCACCTGGTCGCCGATCCCGAGGGCCGCGGCGAGTTGGATCAATCGTCCATATTCCGGGCCCTCGCCCGCGACGACGAAGAGGACGTCGGGGAACGTGGGCCCGATGCGGGCGGCGGCGCGCAGGTACGTGTCGACGCCTTTCATCGCCGCGAGGCGACCCACATACAGTACCACCCGCTTCGCCGGATCGATCCGTTCGAGACGCTGGCTCGGACGCACGGCGTTGTACACGACGCGCATTTTCGCCGGGTCTGCGTGGTAGCGGTCGATGATCTGCTGGCGGAGGTGGCGGCTGACCGCGATGACGCGCGACGCGGCGTCGATCCCGAGCTGCTCGCGCGCGAGGATGTGGTCCCACGGGTGTCCGAGCGAGCGGTCGTACTCGGTCGAATGGACGCTCATCACGAGCGGAACCTCGAGGCGGAGGGCGAGCGACTTCGCTCCGACGGTGCCGAACCAATCGTGGACATGCACGACGTCCACGGGTCCGAGGCCGTCCAAGAGCGATATCCAGGTGTTGTAACCGTCGGTGGCATCGACAAAGGGGCTGTCGGGGGTTCCCCCGGTCCAATACGCGGGGGGAAAGTCCAGCGCCGGGCTGCTATCGGCCGTGGTGCCTCGGGGACCCCCCGGAAACCGGAACGTGACTCCCTCCACGGGCGTGAACGGTCCGGTGAATGGGGTCAGGAACGTGATCCGATGTCCGAGGTGGGTCAGCTCCTTCGAGATCTCGTAGCAGTGCACCCCGAGGCCGCCGGTGTGGTTCGGCGGCCACTCCCAGCCGACCATCACGATATGAAGCGGTCGCGGCGCGGGTATGGTTCGAATGATCCCGCCGTTGCGCGGGGGTGCCCGAGGAACTACCGGGCCCCCGCCGAAACTGTCGAGGGGCTCCGGACGGGCGGGGGTCGCTCGCTCTCGGCGAACGCGAGGCTTACCGCGACCTTTTCCGGTGCTCCGTCGACGTTTCCCGGCGCGAGCGGCGGGGTGGGACGATTTCGCGCTGCGCGATTCAGACATCGGGCCACATTTCCCACGGGTAGTGCCCGGGGTCCGGAGGGGCCAAAACTGTAACCCACTTGAAGGAGCCGGCCCGCGGCTCACCGAATTATTCCTAGAATCCGCCCAAGAGCTCGCGCAACGACTCGCGGGGGTCCGGCGCCCGGACGACCGCGCTCGCTACCAGCACCCCCTCGGCTCCGAGTTCGAGCGCTCGGGCGACGTCGTGCCGCTCGTGAATACCCGCGCCACACAGTACGATGGTCGAGGGCGAGACCTTGCGAACCGCGTCGACCGAGCCGCTGACGACGGCCGGACGGGCGGTGGAGACGGACCGATCCCCCCCGATGAGCTCGGGAGGTTCGACAGCCAGGTACGGAGGAGTAGAGGTCGCGAGTCGTCGGGCAGCGCTCACGTCTCTCGCGCAAACGACCGCGATCAGGCTCAGGGTCCGAAGGCGACGAACGGTCTCCGCCGCCAGCGGCTCGGGAATCGGGTGCTCGGAATGGTTCACGAGGCTCCCCCAGCCGCCGACCTGGGCGACCGCCTCCGGAGGGACCGAGCCCGTATGGGCCCCCGCGCCGATCGCGTCGACGTGCTGAGCGATCACGGGGATCGAGAGCGCGGAGGCGAGTCGACCGAGGTCGGGCGCCGCCGGCGCGATCGCGACGGCCACGCCGAGCTCTTTCCCCGTCTCCTCGAGCAATCGCCCGAACCGCTCGGCACCGGAGCCGAGGGCTCCGGGGTAGGTCTTCAGGTTGAGCAGGAAGAGGGGGCGGCCGAGCGAGGCGATTTCAGTGCGCGGTGGCGGCCCGAGTTCGCTTCGGGCGGGAACAGATCGCGTACTCGTCGCCGTCGAAGAAGACCTCCCGGTCCGGGTGCTTCCGCTGGAGCTCGGCGATGCGGCTGAGGACGTCTTCGAGGGTCGTCGATTCGTCATTCGGGTCGATCCGCAGGTGCACCGTCTTTTCCGGCCGCCCGGGCGATTGACCCGTTCCGACCATGCAGCACCGAGGGAGAAGGGTAGGGGAGAGAGGACTAAAAGTATCGCTCAGCCGCTCTCCGGACGGATAGTTCGGAATTCCGGGGTCCGGAAGGGGACGAATCCACGATGGGTCTTCGCCGAAGGAAGTCGGTCGGGTCGTGCTTGCGACCCCTCAGCATGCGAAAGAGTAACTCGTATATCCCCCACCCTCTTCGCGGCAGAGCAGGGGTGCTCCACCGGAATGGCAGAAGCGGAAGACGCATCGACGGCGAAGGAAGAGGGCCGACTCTCCGAGGCGGAGATCGCGGTGCACTGGAAGGAGGAGGCGCGTTATTTTCCGAAACCCAGTTTCATCGGCCAGGCGAATCTCACTGACCCCTCGGTCAACGAACGGTTCTCGGAGAAGAACTTCCCCGAGTGCTTCCGAGAGTATGCCGACCTGTTGACGTGGGACAAGTACTGGACGACGACCCTCGACACGAGCAAGGCCCCGTTCTGGAAGTGGTTCGTCGGCGGGAAACTGAACGCCAGTTACAACTGTGTCGACCGCAACCTCGCGAAGTACCGGAACAAGGCCGCGATCATCTTCGTCTCGGAGGCCGAGGACGAACCCCCCGTGGCCGTCACCTACCAGGAGCTCTACGTCCGGGTCAACGAGATGGCGGCGCTCCTGCGGGACTTCTGCGGGCTCAAGACCGGCGACCGCGTCACGATCCACATGCCGATGGTCGCGGAGCTCCCGATCACGATGCTCGCCTGCGCGCGCCTCGGAGTGATCCACTCCGTGGTGTTCGGCGGGTTCAGTGGCGAGGCGTGCGGGTCCCGCATCGTGGACTCCCAGAGCCGCCTGCTGATCACCATGGACGGCTACTACCGGAGCGGCAAGCTCCTCGACCACAAGGTCAACGCCGACATCGCGGTCAAGAAGGCCGAAAGCGAAGGCACCAAGGTCGAGAAGGTCCTCATCTGGAAGCGCTTCCGCGACAAGTCCTCCTCGCCGACCCCGATGATCGAGGGCCGGGATTTCATCGTCAACGACGTCCTGAAGCAGTTCAAGGGGAAGCTGGTCGACCCGGTCTCGATGCCGGCTGAGGCGCCACTGTTCCTGATGTACACGAGCGGCTCGACGGGGAAACCGAAGGGTTGCCAGCACAGCACCGGAGGATACCTCGCCTACGTGACGGGGACGTCGAAGTACATCCAGGACATCCATCCGACCGACGTGTACTGGTGCATGGCCGATATCGGATGGATTACCGGTCACTCGTACATCGTCTACGGACCGCTCGCGCTCGCCGCGACGAGCGTGATGTACGAGGGCGTTCCGACGTTCCCGGACGCGGGCCGTCCGTGGCGCGTCGCCCAGCAGCTCGGGGTGAACATCTTCCACACCTCGCCGACCGCGATCCGCGGGCTGCGGAAACTCGGACCCGACGAGCCGAAGAAGTATCACTACCGGTTCAAGAGCATGACCACGGTCGGGGAGCCGATCGAGCCCGAGGTCTGGACCTGGTACTACGAGGTCGTTGGGCAAGGACAGGCCGCCATCACGGACACCTGGTGGCAGACGGAGAACGGAGGTTTCCTCTGCTCTACGAAACCCGCGATCGACCCGATGAAACCCGGAAGCACCGGCCCGCCGGTGCCCGGCATCTACCCGACCATCAAGGACGAGCTCGGCAAGGAGATCCCGATGGGCGCGGGAAAGGCCGGGAACATCTGTATCCGCAACCCCTGGCCCGGCCTCTTCCAGACGATCTGGGGAGACCCGGACCGGTTCGTCAAGACCTACTACGAGAAATACAACACCAACAAGAAGAGCACCGACTGGCACGACTGGCCCTACTTCGCCGGGGACGGGGCCGTCTGCGCGCCCGACGGCTACTACCGCATCCTCGGCCGGGTGGACGACGTCATCAACGTGGCGGGCCACCGGCTCGGGACCAAGGAGATCGAGTCCGCGTGCCTCACGGTTCCCGAGGTCGCCGAGGCGGCGGTCGTCCCGGTCGTCGACGCCGACCGGGGGCGGGTCCCCGAGGTGTACATCGCCCTGAAGCCGGGGATCAAGGCGGACCAGGCCGTGGCCGACAAGGTGAGCCTTGCGATCGAGACGGTCATCGGCAAGATCGCGCGGCCGCGGGTCGTTCGGATCGTGCCGGACATGCCGAAGACCCGGTCCGGGAAGATCATGCGCCGGGTCCTCGCGTCGATCTCGAACCAGATGGACTACGGGGACATCACGACGCTCGCGAACCCCGAGGTCGTGGAGCAGATCCGCGTCCAGGTCCAGGGCGCCGCCCCGGTCGTGAAGAAAGCCGCAGCCCCCGAGGACATCAAGGCGTTCGGCAAGGACGAGTAACCGCTTCCTCCCGCGGCCGCCGCACGCCGGCGGCCGCCCTCTCCCCGTCAAGGAGAAACCGTCAGTGCCCGAGTTAACTTCGAAGACCACAACGGATCCGTGCCCGCGCTGCGGGGAGCAGCTCAGCGAGCCGATCAGCGGGGACGTGCATTGCTACGTCGAGTGCTCGCGGTGCGGCGCGCGGTTCGAGCTCGACGACCCCGAACTCTCCCGCCGGGCCCGCTAGGCGCGAGACGGTCGGGCTTCGCGAACGCCCGGGGGAGCGTAGGTGGGGATCCGCGCGAGGTGGATACCGCAAACGAGCGCCCAGAGCAACACCGGGGCAACGATGAGGCGTTCCATTCCGCCTACGCCGAGGGGTCCGTACACCCCGCCGACGAAGAGGAACAATGCGATCAGGCTTACCAATCCGGAGAAGACCGAGTAAGCCCGGAACCCGTCCCATCGCGTATCGCGGAACATCGCGATCCCGAGCACGATGAGCGCGAGGCTCCCGCCCGCGAACGCCGCCAATGCCGAGATCGTGTGGACCGTGATGTTGACGTCCTCCGGAGAGAGGCCCACTCCGATCGCACCGATACCGGAGATCACGAGCAGCGCTAGCCCCACTGTCCGGGTTCCTCGCGAGGGGAATCCCGTCCGAATGAGGATCGTGCCGAAGATCAGGAGGAGCCCTAATAGGACGATCGAAACGTTGAACACCTCGTGCCACGGGGAGCAGACGTACCGCCCATCGAACATCCCACAATTGACCGCTCCGAGGTCGCTGATGTAGTTCTGCGAGAGGCTGTAACTGGTCGTCCACCCGAGCTGGGTCACGATCATGCCGACGAGGAATTCGAGTACCCCCACGATCCAGAGGATCGCTCCGTGTCGTACCGAGCGGTGCACGAGCGGGCCGTACCGTTCGCGGCTCGCGGGCGGGACCGCTTCCTCGGTGGCCACGGGGGCTCCCCTAGTCGCGCCGCGCGTTCCGTTCGTACGAGGCGTCGCTCGCCTTCTTCAGGCGAGCTCCGTCGCGGTCGCACACCGGTCGGGCACTCGGGGGCACATCGATGACGTACCCTCCACCGCACTTGGGGCATTCGTAGTACGGCATGCTGTTTCTCCGAGCGTGCGAGGCAGCGACCCCTATAAAGGCGAGTCGGCTGACCGGCACGCGCGAACGGATATCCCCGGACGGGACTGTCGAGTCGTGCGCGAGTCGCTGGGTACACGACCGGTCGGTCGTCCCGCGCGAGTGCGCCCGGCCGCCACACCGGGCGGATCGCTGACGGCGGAGCGTCGACCTCCGTCTCCCCGGGACCGGTTCATTTCGAACGATGACTACCGTGCGGCACGCGAATGGCTTCGATACGAAGGGACCGCTCAGCGAGAGCTGTTCCGCCAGCTACGGGAGCGCTTCCTCGTTCGGCACGCTCCCCCCGCGCGGTGGGCGCTCGACGCGGGCTCGGGTCCCGGCCGTTTCACCGCGAAGCTCGGTGCGGCCGGGACGCAGCGACGCGTCGCGCTCGACATCGGTCGAGAGATGCTCGTCCAGCTCGTCGACCGATGGCCGAGCGACATAGGGGCTCCCGACGCCCCCGACCTCGTCCTCGGCGACGGCGTCCGGCCCCCGTTCGGTGAGCGGTCGTTCGACCTCGTCGCGGCGCTCGGCAACCTGCTCGGTTTCGCTGGAGCGGAAAGCGATCGTCTCTTGGAGAGCCTGACCGCGCTCCTCGCCGGCGGCGGGACCCTGCTGCTCGAGATCGCGCCGGGGCCGGGGGAGCGCAGCCGGTACCTTCGGCGCCTGCCCCCGCGAAGCGTCGCGCGACTGATGCGAGCTCCGCCACGGGCGGTCGCGACGCGAGTCGAGCGCGAGGGGTTCATCGAGGAGACTCGCCGGAAGGCTGAGCCCGGCGACTTCCGACGCGTCGGCGTCGAAGCGCTTCAGGAGCGACTCGTCGGCAAGGGGTTTCACGTCGAGGAGGTCATCGCTGTCGCCCCGGCGCTCGGCCCCGACGCCACACGAGCCGCAGAGGTCGCTCGCGACCCGAAGGCGTGGACCCACTTGCTGGAGGTCGAGGAGCTCCTCGGTCGATCCCCCGACCGGTGGGCCTCCAGTGCGGCGGTCTTGGTCGCGGCGATCGGACCCGCGCTACCGGAATCCCCCAGCCCGCCTCGGCCCCCCCCGAAGCGAAGGATAAAGTAACCCGCCTCACCCATGAATCCCTCGGGGGAATTCGTGGCCAAGGAGAAGGCCCCCGTGGCGGCCACTCGCGCCGTCACGGTTCCGGCGCCGGAGGATCTCGAACACGCGAAGGACGACGCGCTCCTGCAGCTGCGCATCGGCCGCTACGCTCACTTCTACACGGTCGTGATCTCGGCGGCGCTCGCGATCGACGGGATCCTCCTGCTGTACGTTCAGCCGAATCTCAACTCGTTCGCGCCGGGCAGCTGGGGAGTCGCGGTGTTCCTACTCCTGCCCATCGCCGCGGGAGTGATGCTCGCCGCGGTCGCCCTCGCGTCCAAATGGGAAGAGTATCTCCTCTGGCCCTGGGAGGCCCACTTCTCGACGTCCGTCGCCGCCGTCGGGGTGAACGCGGCCATCCTGGTCGTCTTCGTTCTCCACGTCGCGAACTACGGCCCGTTCGGTTCTTTCGCGATCTGGCCGTGGTACTACCCCCTGGTCCTCGCCGGAATCAGTCTCTCGCTCGTCGGGCTGGTGCTCACCTGGAGCGGCTGGTCGCTCCGCCAGTGGGCGAGCGCGATCACCGCGGTGATCCCGGTCGCGACCGCGCTCGTCGTGGTGTTCCCTCCCGCCGGGGCCACGGGCATCGACTCCGCGCTCGCGATCAGCCTGCTCCTCTCGGCGATCTTCTACCAGTCCTCGGGGTCGTTCCTCCACCTCATCTCCTCGGGGACCCGCTCGCACGAGCGGGAACTGATCACGTCGGGTCAGACGCGGATGTTCCGGCTTGCGGAGGAGGTGCGCGCGAAGGAGGAGGCGCTCCACTTCCGGGAGGCCGCGCTGATCAAGCGCGAGGCCGACGCCGAGAACGACGAGATGTCGATCAAGCGCCAGCAAGACTCCCTCCAGCAGGCGCGCGTCCAGCTCGAGGAGCACGAGGACGATTACCGCAAGCGTTCGGACGCGGTCGTGCAGAAGGAGCGCGAGTGGGCCGGTAAGATCGCCGACATCGACTCCCGCGAACGCGCGATCGACGACAAGGTCAAAGCGACCGAGCTGCGAGAGCAGGAGCTGGGGCGTGCCACCCCCCTCGTCTCGGCCCGTGAGCAGCGGCTCGTTGAGCGAGAGGGGGAACTCACGAAGCGAGAGGTCGAGCTGACGCAACGCCAGCAGGACCTCGACCGCCGGGCGGCGTCCATGCCGGAGGCGGAAGCTCGCCTCGACGCTCGACGCAAGGAGCTCGACCAGAAGACCAACGACCTCCTCCGGCGGGAAGGCGCGGTGTCGGCGGCAGAGGCGCGCCCCGGGGCGCCGGCAAGGGGAGCGGTCACGGCGGCCGTCGCCGGCGGAGCCGCTGCCGGTGCCGCCGCCGGCGCATCGGACATCGCTAGCCGAGAGGTCAAGCTCCAGCAGTTCAAGCTCGTCCTGGACGAACAGAACGTCACCCTGGGCCGGAAGGCGCGAGACGTCGCCGAGAAGACCAAACTGGCGGAGACCGCCCTCAAGGCGTCGGCCGACAAGGAGGCCGCGCTCGCGACGCGGGAGGCCGCGCTCCGCCAACGCGAGTCGGACTTCGCGGACCAGCTGAAGGTCGCGGAGGACCGCCGAGGGCAGTACGAGGCGGCCGCCAAGGATTACGAAACCCGCCTCGCGGAGGTCGGGAAGCTCCAGGTCGACTCCGCGCAGAAGTCGAGCGAGCTCGACCGAACGTTGAAGTCGATCGCGGACCGCGAGGCGGCGGTCCAGGACCGGGAGAAGCAGTTCCGCCTGGCGCAGGCCGGTGTCGACGCCCGGGAGCGGGAAGTGAATCGGCGCGAACGAGCGCTCTCCGCGAACGAAGCCGAGGTTTCGCTGCGCCGTCAGGAGATCTCGCGCGGAAGCGACCTTCCGATTGCGGGTCTCGCGGCGATGGCCGCCGCGGACCAGATGGACTCGGTGGCACCGGGGTCGCGGCGCGGTCGTGGCACGGGGGTGCGGGACCTTTCGGTGACTCCCGGCCCCGAGCCCGCGGTCGCGGACGAGCGGCTGCATGGGCCGACCCTCCGGCGGATCGCCGACCGCCTCCCGACCGGGACCCCGCGGATGGACGACCTGCTGCTCGGAGGGTTCCCCCCGAAGTCGCACGTCGTGCTCGTCGGCGAGGCGTTCGTCGGAAAGGAGGTCGTGTTGTACGCCTTCCTCGCCGAGGGACTGAAACGCGGGGAGCCCGCGATCATCGTCACCGCCACACGCGCTCCGGCGGAAGTGCGCGAGAGCATGGGCCTCGTGCTCCCGCAGTTCCGCGAGTACGAGCAAATGGGCATGGTCACGTGGATCGACGCTTCCGGGTCGAGTACAGGCGCCGCCGCGGACGCGGCCCCGGACCCGCACCGATTCATCACCAAAGGCTCGGACGACCGCGCGGGGATCATGTCCCAGCTCGTCAAAGCCGCCAAGGCGGCCGGCGGGGAGAAAGACTCGGCGTCGCGCGTCGGATTCCTCGGCCTTTCGAGCGTGCTCGCCCACGGCGACGAGCGAGCGAGCTCCTCGTTCCTGCAGAACATGGTCGGGATCCTCAAACCGCGGAACGCGCTCACGGTCTACTCCCTCGAAGCCGGCGCCCTCTCCGAGACCCAGGTCGAAACGCTCCTCGGCCGCATGGACGGCGCGATCGTGTTCCGGCAGGACCGCGACAAGACGTTCCTCTCGGTCAAGGGGCTCGGGGACGTCCAGACCCGCGACTGGGTCGAGTGCCGGGCGACCAACCGGGCCCTGATCGTCGGTTCGTTCGCGCTCGAGCGGATCCGCTAGGCGGGCTCCCCGACCCCGGGGAGCACCCTCCCACCCGGGGCGAGCCTTCCCGTCGCGTGCCTCGGAGAGGTTCAGTCGGAATACTCGTGTCGATCGACGATGTGAGCCGGTTTCCCATCGCGAAAGTACCGCGCCACATTCTCGAGAGCGAAATGCAGTGCGCGCGCCTCCCCGTCGGGGGAAACGCCGGCCGAGTGGGGGGTGCCGACAAAGTTGGGGAGCTGCGAGAACGGGAAACGGCTCGTGAGAGCCCCCGTCGTGTAATCCTCGTTCCACCAGACGTCGATCGCCGCGCGGAAGGCGGGGTGGCTCTCGAGATGGTGGAAGAGGGCCTCCTCGTCGACCGTTCCTGCGCGCCCGACGTTGACGAAGATCGCCCGGGGGCGCATGGCGCTGAGGACGGCGGCGTTGATCGTTCGCTCGGTGAGCTTCGTGAGGGGCCTCACCTCGAAGACGACGTCCCCTTCCGCAACGGCCTCCGTGAGCCGCTCCGCCGGGTACATTTTCTCGCAGCCGGGGGCGGGGGAGCCCGTTCGGTTGAGGCCCAGCACCCGCATTTCGAACCCCGCGAGACGCTCGGCGATCGCCCGGCCGATCTCCCCGTACCCGAGTATCACCGCGGTTCCACCGTAGAGTGTCCGCTGATCGGGAGCGGGACGCAGCCGGCCCGCTCGGACGGCCTCTCGCGCCGCGGCGAAGTCCCGTGCGGCAGTGAGCGCTAGCGCGACCGCATGTTCCGAAACGAACGGGGCGAACGCTCCGACGTTCCCCGCGATCGCGACCCCTTCCGGGAACCGGTCGAACGGGAATCCGTCCATTCCCGTATAGACCCGCTGAACAAAGCGAAGTTTCGGAGTGGTCGCGGGATCAAAGGACTCCCGCGCTTCCCGGGCGAAGGAGCCCACGAGCATCGCCTCGACGTCCCTTCGCTCCTCGGAGGGGGTCTCCGCAAGCAGTGCCCAGGGGATCCCGGGGAGGGCTAGGTCCACGGCCCGCTCGAGACCCCTCCGAGACGGAAAGGCGACCAGCAGCCTCGGCCGCAGTTCGGACACTCCCGCCGGAACTCCTCCGCCTTCATGGCGTTCCGGGGTCGGCCTCGGGGAGGAGGGTAATACGGGGCCGGGGGTATCTTGCTCTTCAGTGCCCTCGATATCCCCCGCGGTAACCTTCGACCTCTGGCACACGCTGATCTACCTCGAACCCGACGACGAGGAGGCGTACATGCGTCGCCAAGTGGACTCGGCGGTAGAGGTCCTGAGATCTTCCGACGCAATCCCCGGGAGTCGAAGGGCCGCCGAGCCCGAACTGCGGGCAGCATTCGAAGCGGAGTATGACCGGGCCGTCGCCGCTTCGGGGGAGGGCCTTACCGTCACCCCCGCCGAGCAGTTGACCCGTGCGGCGGAGGCCACCGGAAGACGAGCCCGACCGGGGGCCTACGTGGATGCCCTAGAACGAGCCGTCGGCGAGATGCCCTTTCGGGTCGGCTCCGGTGCGCGGTCCGCCCTGCGCGAGCTTCGGGACCGGGGGTACTCGGTCGGGGTGATCTCGAACACGGTGGGGGAACCGGGCCGGTTTTTCCGGCCGATCCTTCGGCGGATGGGGTTCGATGACCTCGTCCAGTCGTACACTTTCAGCGACGAGCACCCCTGGACGAAACCCGCCCCCGAGATCTTTCGAGCGGCGCTGGAACAGCTCCGAAGTCGTCCCGAGTTCGCCGTCCATGTGGGGGACGGCTGGTCGGATATCGAGGGCGCACGCCGCTCGGGAATGAAGGCCGGTATCCTCTTCACCGGCCTACAGGAGTACGGCGAGAAGTATCGGTCGCTATTCCTCCGGGCCGGGTGGGAACCACCGGAAACGGTTCCCCGCGCCCCGCGGATGGCGGACGTGGTCCCGATCGTGCGCCGGGTGCTGCCGATTTCGGGTTAAACGACCGAGAGGGGGTCGCTATTCCTCGCCCATCGTGCGGGGTTTGGGGATCACCCGCGGCTGGTCGGCCAGGGTCGGCATTCCCTTCTTCCCCGGGACGATGTCGCAGTCCTTCCAGTTCACCCCGACGGTGACCTGAGGGAAAGCGACCTTCAACGTGTAGTTCGCCAGCTTTCCGACGACGAGTCCTTGCGATCCCGAGACCAGGTTGGGGTTCATGACCGACAGGTCCCGGGTCAGCACGACGACCGTCTCGCCGAAAACTATCCGGGAGAGCTCACTCCGGTCTTCCATCGGGACCCGCTCAAGCGGACACTCGTTAAACGGTCAGCGGAAGGTACGGAGGGCGAATTTTCCCGACAATCGCTCTATAGATGCCTCCCCGAACGCCCTCGCCTACTGAAAACAGGGTTTTTCTACTAGAAGCACGTGCGAGGGCATAACATGCCGCCGTCTGGAACCACAATGGAGACAGCGAGAGGAATGGAGGAAGCGCCTCCCAGAGTGGAGGAGAAGCCGGAATGGTGGGGAACACCCGCGATCGTGGGGCTGATGGGATTCGGAACCACAACGATGATCGCGGGGCTCACCAACCTGCCGTCTCCCTACTCGAACGGGTTTGCGAACAACTGGGTGGTCTTTGGGATGGCGATGGCCTTCGGCGGAACTGCGCAGTTCGCCGCGGGCTTGATCGCACTTCGGAAGGGCAACGTGTTCGCGGGTTCGGCGTTCATCGGGTACGGCGCGTTTTGGCTGGCGTTCACGTTGATGCTGACCGAGTATGTGGGTCAGGCTGGAACTCCGGCGATCACGTCGGGCGCGATCTACTACGGCGTGGCCGGGTTTGCGTTTATCTGGTTCATGTTTACCCTAGCGTTCCTGATTAACGCACCGAAGCACGGGTGGGTACTCACCGGGGTCTTCCTGTTCCTGACGATCGCCTTCCTGCTGCTGGTCGTCAAGTTCTGGCAGCTGGCGAACGGGAACACGAGCTCCCTCACGGGAGACGAAGGCTGGGCGGTCGGTGGAGAGATCTTCTTCACGGGGCTGCTCGCCTGGTACCTCGCGACCGCCGACCTGACGAACTGGAACTACGGGCGGAAGATCCTTCCGACCTAGGCCGGAACAGGTCCGTCGCGACCAACCCTTTCCTTCCCTTTTCCCTGGATTTCTTCCCCTTGGGACGGGGTCGTCGGCGTTCATCTCTCGTGAGCGGACGCCTCGGGCCGCAGCGCGCGGAAGGGGCCTATTGTGCCGCGCTCGCCCAGACGAGGTGGCTGTCACCGAACTCGTGCCAGAGGTACTGCTCCCGCACGGCGTCCGCATAGGCGGCCCGGACCCTCTGCTCGCCCGCGAACGCGAAGAGGAGGGCAAGGTGGGACGTCCGAGGGTCGTGAAGCCCGGTGATCAGTCCGTCGACCGAGTGGACCGAATGGCCGGGACCGAGGGTCAGCCGGGTGAACCCCCGCAGCGGGACGACCCGGCAGCCGTTCCACGCGGTCTCGAGAGCTCGGACCACGGTCGTGCCGACCGCGACCACCCGGTGACCGGCAAGTCGCGTCGCGTTGATCCGTTCGGCGGTCGCCGATGGGACGTCGAACGGCTCGGGGTAGACGGGGGGGATCTCGAGCCCGTCCGGTTCGCTCTCGAGGCTCGAGACCCCGGTGTGAAGCACGAGCGGGGCGATCCCGACTCCGCGCTTCTCGAGCGCCTCCACCAAGCGATGGGTGAAGGGGCGGCCAGCGGACGGCATCTCCGCGCTGCCCGGAACCCGCGAGAACACCGTCTGGTAGGTCTCGAGCGGGTAGGACTCCGGAACGTAGCCGTACCGGATCGGCCGCCCCACTTCCCGCATCGCGCGCTCCAGGTCCCCGCCCGCGCGGAAGAACCAGAGCCGCGAGATGTCCGGATACGGGCCGATCGGGGCGAGGCGGACCCCTCCGGCCTCGATGGGGGTCGCGGGGGTCAGCGGGATGGGCCCGGGCCTTCCGACGCCCCAGCGGGGCTCGGCGAGCCAGATCCGGTCCCCGTACCGAGTGCACACATTCAGCAGAAACTCCCCCGCCGGACCCCGGGCGGGTAGACTGGCGGCGAGCGTCGCGCTTTCGTTGACCACGAGCAGGTCCCCGGGGGCCATCAGTTCCGGGAGCTCTCCGAAGTTCCGGTGCTCCGAGCCGGAAGCGTTCGAGACGAGAAGGCGAACCGCGTCGCGTGCGCCACCGCGGGCTTCGGGTGGGGCGTTCGCCTCCAGCTCCTTGGGCCGGACGAACTCGAACGAGGAGCGGATCATGCGGGTGCCCCCCAGTGATCGGATTGGGCTCGGAATCGAAGGCCCGTGACCTCCGACTGCGGTTGACCCAAGAGCCATGCCCAGAACGGGAGGGTCACTTCCGGCAGCGGCCGGTCGGAAATGTCGACTCCAGGGTACGCCGCCTGGTGCATCGCAGTCCGCATGTCGCCCGGGTCGACCGCGACCACGCCGACGCCCGAGTCGCTGAGCTCCTCGGCGAGGGTTCGGCTCGCCAGGTCGAGTGCCGCTTTGCTCGCGCCGTACCCTCCCCAACCGGGGTACCCCCCGATGGCCGCGTCGCTCGAGATGTTCACGACGAGGCCATGGGCGCGTTCGAGCGACGGCGCCAGGGTCTGGACGAGCGCGACGGGAGCGATGACGTTGACCCGATAGATCCGCTCGAGCTCCTCGAGCGGGAACTCCGTGAGGGGAGGAAGCGGCGTGGGGCCGAGCTCCGAGGCGTTGTTGACCAGGAGGTCCAGCTGGCCGAGTTTCTCCACCGCGACCCGAATCCGGGCCCGGTGGTCGGGGTCGCTCACGTCGCCCGGCAGCTCCACGACCTCGTGCCCGAGTTTGCGTAGCTCGTTCGCGGTCTCCGATAGCGGTCCCAGGGAACGAGCGACCAGGACGAGGTCGAACGCCTCGCCCGCGAGCCAACGGGCGATCACGGCCCCCAACCCTCGGCTCGCCCCGGTGACGAGAGCGACCCGCCGCGCTTCGCCCGTCGGGTCGGGGGGCGTCAGGGCTCCTCCCGACGGGGACGGATGAGGAAGCGGCAGACCGGATCTCCGGCCACGACCCGGTGAGAGGTGGAGACGTTCGCCTTCAGCAGCGACTCGAACATGCGGCGCTCGATGTCGCAGGCTTCTGGGTACCGGCCGGCGATCGCGAGGATCGGGCAGTTGTGCTCCCGGAGCTCCACGACCGCGCCCTTTTTTCCGCCGACCTCCGCCATGTAGCCACCCTCCGTGCGGATCCGAGCGAGCTCCTCCACCCGGTCGCGAAGCACCGGAGCGGAGAGGCGAATGCGATTCTGGTCGGCCACCTCATGCGACCGCTCTTGGAGCATCCCGACCACCCCGGTCCGGCCGAGGTGGCGCTCGATGTACTCGAGCGCGGAGATCGACATCTGGGTGTACGCCTGGGGGAAGATGCCGGCCGATTTCTCGCTCAGCCGGAAGTGTACGGACGGTCGACCGAGCGCCCCGTGCTCGTAGGATCGCTCGATGAGCCCCTGGTCCTCGAGCGCCGCGAGGTGGCGAAGCACCGCGACTTTCGAGGTGCCACGAGATTCCGCGACCTCGGAGAGCGAGAGGCCCGGTCGCTGCTTGAGCAGCAGCAGGAGGTCCCGCTTCGCCGACGAGAATCCTTTCGGATCGGTCGGCTCCGGTAGCGTCATCCCGAGAGCGAACGGCAATCGAGTTTATACACTTACGAGTTCACAAAGTTTAGTAACGAGCGAAGTACGGCGCTCGTCAGGCGCTGGCCGGAGGTGCGGCGGGCCGAACCCCGAGGGCGATCAGTCCCCGGACTCCGAGAGCGATGACGACGACCAGTGGCACGAGGAAGAGATCGCCGCCGGGCCACGCCACGCCCGCAGCCTCGCCCCCCCAGAAGATCGCGAACGAGAAGAGCAGGGACGTCCCCGCGAGTTTCAACCAGGGCACCTTGATCTTTCGGATCTGCTCGTGGACCAATGCGGCCGCTACGACGAGGACGATGCCGCCCGCGACCGCTCCGATGAGCGCCGAGTCGCCGTATCCCGCGGCCGCCAACGCGATCAGGACGATCACCGCCTCGGTGGTCTCCACCGCGCCGACCGAGAATCCTCCCCCGAACTGGACCAGCCCGTGCCGGGGAGGAGGAGGCACTCCCGCGGCGGCCGCAGCGGCCCGACGATACGTCCGTAGGGTGCTCCGGAACAGAAACACCCCGAACGCCGCGAGAACGATCGCCGAGGCCCAGAGCAGGTAGTCATGAGGGAACGCCACCAGCGCCGCGCCGAATCCTAGGGCGATCGCGGAGACGACGGCCGTTCCGCTGACGGCGCCGGTCGCCACCGGACGGATCGACACCTGGTCGGCACTGAGGGCGAACACAAGGGCCACCACCTCGGTGAGCTCGAGCACCGTGATCAGGAACGCCGCGATCAGCGCGGGGACGTACAGCTCGAGCATCTTGCCGGGACCCAGCGCCCCGCCGCTCCTCCCTCGCGGGGAGGTAGGGGGAGGCGGTCGAATCAATCCCAAGGGGTGGATTAAGCTCGCCCTCGAGGTCCGGCTGTGCCGCCGAGCCTCCGCAATCCTTACACACCGGTTCCCGCTTTTGGACCGATGGCCAAGGCGACCCGGACTTCTTCCCCATCCCCGGCATCTTCCGGGGATGTCACCGCGATTGTTCTCGCGGCCGGGACCTCTTCTCGGATGGGTCGACCGAAGCCGCTCGTCCTCGTGGGGAAGCAGCGAATGCTCGAGCGGACCCTCGAGAACTTGAAGGACGCGAAGATCCGCCGCGTCCTCGTCGTGCTGGGCGACCGGGCTGCGGAGATTCGCAGGTCGGTCTCGCTCGGATCGGCGACGGTCGTTCAGAACCCCGCGTATGCCGAGGGAATGGGAAGCTCGCTGCGCGCCGGTGTCGCCGCGGCGGGGAACACTACCCGTTGGGTGATGATCGTCCTCGCCGACCAGCCGTTCGTATCGGCCACGACATTCCAAGAGCTCGCCCGTCAGGCCAAGCAAGGAGATGGCCGGATTTACATTCCGACGTACAAGGGAGTCTGGGGCAATCCGGTGATCTTCGACACGAGCCTCGCCCCCGAGGTCGCGAAGATCGAGGGCGACATCGGGTGCCGGGCCATCTTCCCGAACCACACTTCGGAGATCCGCGAGGTCTCCGTCGACGACCCGGGAGTCCTGGTCGACATCGACACGGAGGCGGAGCTGCACGCGGTCGCGTCGGCCGTCGGCTCGGCGGCCCGCGTGCACGAACTGCTCGACCGCCTCGCCGCCCCTCGCTGGTCCCTCCATGTGCCGCCGACGGAACGGCCCGTCCCGAAGACGCTGCGCCGGGGTCCCGACATCCCGGCGCTCGCCCAGGAGCTCCGGGCCCAGCGGACCCCGTTCGCCCTCGCCACGGTGGTCCGGGTCGTGCGGCCCACGTCCGGGCGTCCCGGATACCAGGCGATCATTCGCGAGGACGGGAGCCACGTCGGATGGGTGGGCGGCGCGTGCACCGAGGAGCTGCTCGTCGCCGAGGCGCGCGCGGCGATCGCGGCCGGCGCTCCCCGGCTGTTGCGCGTCTCGCCCGAGCCGGCCGCCTCGCCGCCCCCGGAGGGCGTCGTCGACCGCGCCATGACCTGCCAAAGCGGAGGAACCGTGGAGATCTTCATCGACCCGAATCTGCCGAGACCCACCTTGCTGATCGTCGGCGACTCGCCCGTGGCGACGAGCCTCGCCGCGCTCGGTCCGCTCTTGGGGTATCGGGTCGTGCTGGTCGCCCCGGGCGTCGAGCCGTCCGAGCTGCCGGACGTCGACGAGTTCGTTCCCGAGCTCGAGCCGTTGACCCGTCATCTCGCCGCCGACACGTACGCCGTGGTGGCGAGCATGGGGAAGTACGACGAGGCCGCGCTGGAGTTCGTCCTGATGGTGCCCGTGGCGTTCGTCGGCCTCGTCGCGAGCCGGAAGCGGGCGCAATCGGTGTTCGCCGTGCTCCGCGAAGACGGCGCGACCGCCGAGCAGGTCGCCCGCGTGCGGAACCCGGTCGGGATCGACGTCGCCGCCTCGACCCCCGAGGAGATCGCGCTCAGCATCATGGCGGAGGTCACGAAGGTCCGCCGGTCCGCGTCCCCTCCCCCGGTCCCCCGCGCGCCGTCGAAGAAGCCCCGGTCCGAGCCCGCGATCGACCCGGTCTGTCACATGGAGGTCGAGCGGTCGAGCCCGCTCCGGGCCGCCCACGAGGGAACGACGTACTACTTCTGCTCGGAGATGTGCCGCCGCAAGTTCTCGAAGTCGCCGGCGCAGTTCCTCGCCTGACGGCGCGAGGCTACGGGGTCTCGAGCTTCTTCCTCGCGTTCTCGAAGACGCCGGCCGCCTTCTTGTCGACGGTCCCCTTCACCATGCGTTCGCCGATCGTCGCGACCGGGCCCGAGAGCGTGAGGTCCCCCTGCCAGTGCAGGGAGGTCTGGCCGTTCGCCTCGGCGATCGCGAGCACGAGGTCGCCGTCGATCCCGCTGCCCATCCCCGACCCCTGGAGGTGGACCCGGAGCTCCTTTTCGGGCGTCTTCGCGGTGTAGCTTCCCCGGACGCGGAACGTTCCCCGGATGAAGGCGACCCCCGTCGTGAGGGTCCCCTCGAAGTGGTCCGCGTCGATCGCGTGGAACTGGTGCGGGTCGTCGAAGCAATCGGTGAACGCGACCGGGTCGAGGAAGAACGCGTAGACTCGGGCCGCGGGCGAGTGGACGACGAAGTTCCCGTCGAGGTGCATCGCGAGTCCCGCGGGGTCAGTGGGCGTCCTTCGCGTGGATCACTGCCCAGACCTTGTGGGCCGAGAGCGGGATATCGATGTTCGTCACGCCGTACGGCTCGAGCGCGTCGAGCACCGCGTTCACGATCGCCGCCGGGGCGCCGACGGTCGCGGACTCCCCGACGCCCTTCGCGCCGAACGGGTGGTGGGGCGAGGGCGTGGTCGTCTTGCCCGTTTCCCATTTTGGCGTCTCGACCGCGGTCGGGAGCAGGTACTCGAGGAACGAGCCGGCGCGGTTGTTCCCTTCGGCGTCGTACGGGATCTCCTCGAGCATCGCGGGCGCGAACCCCATCGTGAGCCCGCCCTGGATCTGCCCGTCGACGATCGTCGGGTTGATGATGACGCCGCAGTCGTCGACCGCGACGAACCGGCGGATCTTCACCTGGCCGGTCTCCTTGTCGACGTCGACAACGCAGATGTAGCTCCCGAACGGATACGTGAGGTTCGGCGGGTCGTAGTAGTCGATCGCCTCGAGACCGGCCTCCATCCCCTTCGGGTGGTTCGTGTAGGCGGCGAACGCGACGTCCGCCATCGTCTTCGACTTGTCGGGAACGCCCTTCACCTGGAACTTGTGGTCCTTCCACTCGATGTCCTCGGGAGCGACCTCGAGGAGGTGCGCGGCGATCTTCGCCGCCTTTTCCCGGATCTTCCGTGCGGCCATCGCGGCCGCCGCGCCCGAGGTCGGCGTGCTCCGACTCGCGTACGTTCCGAGGCCGTAGGGGGCGGTGTCGGTGTCGCCCTCCTCGATGTTGATGAAGTCCGCGTTGATCCCGAGCTCCTCGGCAAGGATCTGGGCGTACGTCGTCTCGTGGCCCTGCCCCTGGGACTTGGTTCCCAGGCGAGCGAGGACCTTCCCGGTCGGGTGGATACGGACCTCGGCGGAGTCGAACATCTTGATGCCGAGGATGTCGAACTGCTGCGACGGGCCGGCGCCGACGATCTCGGTGAAGCTCGAGATCCCGATCCCCATCAGCTCGCCCTTCTTCCGCTTCTCCGCCTGTTCCTTGCGGAGGTCGGCGTAGCCGATCATCTCCATCGCTTTCTGGAGCGCCCCGGCGTAGTTTCCGCTGTCGTAGGTCCAGCCGAGGACCGACTTGAACGGGAACGCTTCCGGCGGGATGAAATTCCGCATCCGGAACTCCGCCGGGTCGATCTTCATCTTGTGCGCCATGTTCTCGACGAGTCGCTCGATCGCGAACGCGGCTTCCGTGACGCGGAACGAGCAGCGGTAGGCGATCCCCCCGGGGGGCTTGTTCGTGTACGCCGCGTCGACCTCGACGAACGCGTTCGCGAACGGGTACGACCCGGTGATGATGTGGAAGAGGCCCGCCGGGAACTTCGACGGGTTCGCCGCCGCGTCGGTGTATCCGTGGTCGGCGAGGGTCTTGACGCGCAGCGCCGTGAGCTTCCCGTCCTTCGTCGCCCCCATCTCGGCTTCGATGTGGTAGTCGCGGGCGAACGAGTCGGCGGTCAGGTTGCCCGTCCGGTCCTCGATCCATTTGACCGGCTTGCCCGTGGTGAGCGCGGCGACGACCGCGATGACGTAACCGGGGTAGACCGGCACCTTACCCCCGAACCCGCCGCCGATGTCGGGCGAGATGATCCGGATGTTCTGCTCGGGGAGGCCGCTCACGAGCGCGAAGACGGTACGGATGGCGTGCGGCGCCTGGGTCGTCATCCAGACGGTCAGCTTGCCCATCACGTCGACGTTCGCGACGCACCCGCACGTCTCGATCGACGAGACGTGGATCCGGGGAATGTAGATCTTCTCCCGGATCACGACATCGGAGGCTTTGAGCGCCTTCTCGGTCGCCGCCTTGTCGCCGACCTCCCAGTGCCAGATGTGGTTGTCTTTCTTGCCCTTGTCCGTTCGAAGGACCGGCGCGCCGGGTTCGAGCGCCTTGAACGGGTCCACGACGACGGGGAGCGGCTCGTAGTCGACCTCGATCGCGGCCACGCCGTCGGCGGCCGCGTACCGGTCGACCCCGACCACCGCGACGACTTCCTGACCTTGGAACATGACCGTGTCGGTCGGGAGCACCATCTGGGTGTCCGACATCAGGGTCGGCATCCAGGCCAGCTTCGCGGCCGCGAGGTCCGCCCCGGTGATGACCGCGAGCACTCCGGGGACGGCGAGCGCCTTCTCCTTTCGGATCGCGGTGATCTTGGCATGGGCGTACGGGCTGCGAACCAAGTCCATGAACAGCATCCCGGGGAGGTCGACGTCGTCGACGTAGTTCCCCTTCCCGCGAATGAACCGGGCATCCTCCTTTCGAGGCAGCGATTGGCCGATGCCTCCGGGCACCGCCTCCGCCATCGCTAGGGCCCTCCCTTCGGCGGTTCCTGCATCTTCTTCGAAGCGTACTGGATCGCCTTCACGATGTTCACGTAGCCCGTGCACCGGCAGAGGTTCCCGGAGATCCCCCGACGGATCTCGTCCTCGGTGGGGTTCGGGTTGTTCGTGAGGAGTGCGACGCTCGTCATCATCATCCCGGGCGTACAGTAGCCGCATTGGAGGCCGTGTTCCACGTGGAACCCCTCCTGGACGGGGTGCAGCTTTCCCCCCACCTCGAGCCCCTCGACGGTCTGGACCTTGCGGCCGTCGACCTGCACGGCGAAGAGGTTGCACGACTTGGCCGGCACTCCGTCGACGAGCACGGTGCAGGCGCCGCAATGCGCGGTGTCGCAACCGACGTGGGTCCCCGTGAGCCGGAGACGCTCTCGCAAGTAGTGGACGAGCAGGGTGCGGTTTTGCACGGTCGAGCGGTGGGCGACCCCGTTGACCGTCACGTGAATCGTGCGGGTCTGGGTCGCCGGCGGGGTGCCCGCGACCTCCTCGACATCGATCGCCGCCATCTTACTTGCCCCCCTTCGCGCGGGCGATCGCGCGCGCGACCGTACGTCGAGTCCAGACGCGGACCATGTCCTTCTTGAACTCGATCGGCCCGCGATTGTCCGCGACGGGCTGGGCGGCGTTCGCGGCGAGCTCTCCGGCCGCCTGGAGCTCGGCCTCGGTCCCGGTCCTGCCCTTGAGCGAATCGGACGCCGCCGCGGCGTAGATCGCGGTCGGGCCGACGTTCGTGAGTCCGATCCCGGCACTGTCGATCGTTCCGGCCTTCCCGAGAACGAGGCGAACGCCGACCGCCGCCGTGGCGAAGTCGCCGACCTTGCGCTCCATCTTCGAGTACGCGCTCCCGCTGCCGGGGGTCGGTCGGAGGATGCGGATCTCGGTGAGGACTTCGTTCGGTTGGAGCGCTGTCACGAACGAATCCTGGTAGAACTTGCGCGCCGCGATCGTCCGGGCCCCCTTCGGCCCCTGCACCTTGAACTCCGCGTCGAGGGCGAGCATGCACGCCGGGAGGTCGTTGCCGGGATCCCCGTGGGAGACGTTGCCGCCGACGGTACCCCAGTTACGAACGGTGGGGTCGGCGATCTCGAATCCGGCGTCGGAGAGGATGGGATATCTCGACTTCACGAGGTCCGAGCGCCCCAGCTCGGCCGTCCGCGTGAGCGCGCCGATGCAGAGGCACTGGTCGTCCTCGCGGATGTAGGCCAGATTGGGAATTCGATTGATGTCCACCAGCGCCGCCGGCTGGGCGAGCCGGAGTTTCATCATGCCGATAAGGCTCTGTCCCCCGGCGAGGACCTTCGCTTCCCCTTGGTGCTGGTCGAGCAGCCCGATCGCTTCCTCCAGGGTCGTGGGTGCGTAGTACTCAAAGTTCGGTGGATACATCGTTCCAACCCCTCCGTTTCCAGGGTAGTCGGGCGATGGGTTGTTCGGTTATCAAGGTTCGTTAAATGCGGTGCTCTCCCTTTTCGGATGGCGAGGAGCCGCTCTGAAGGGTTGTCGCGAGCCGGTGGGCGGAGTCGGCTACTCCCGTTAGGGGGAGGGCCGATCGTTATCGGCCGCACCGATTCCGGCCCTGCGGCGCAGATCGGCGAGTCGCTTCTCCCAGCCCTCGCGCCGTGCGTAGAACTCGATGTAGTCCCAATCGATGCCGTTTGCCTCGGTGTGCTTCACCAGGAGCACGGCCTGGGCGAACGCCTCCTGCCGGTCCTGCCACGCGACCGACTCCCGGATTCGCTTGACGATCAGGTCCTCGACCCCGCTGATACGGAACGACCCGACCGGGGTGGAGATGATCTCGGTGAGGCGTCTGGACCCCGTGGCCCGCTGCTGCATGACGTCCGGGTAGATGCCCCAGTCCTGCTTCGACCACAATTTTCCCTCGTCGCGGAAACCCCAACGTTTGAGCGCGGCGACCACGCGGGGCCTTGAATCGACGACAAGGTCGAGGTCGCCCGAGACGTAGTCCCCCTCGGTGTAGATCTCGATGGCCGATCCGCCCACCACCGTCATGCCCTCGGTACCGAGGCCAGACTCCGTGGCGAGGAGTGCGGAGAAGATCCGGGTGCGCCGGTCGTGGGCCTTCTCCTGGAGGACCAGATGGGCGGCCCGGGTCTCGTCCATCTAGTGGGCCGTAACTGAAGTAGGTACATTATTGTACCTGCTTGCGTTACAGTCCTCCATGCGCCTCGCCCCCTCGATAGTGCTGGCCCCCGAAGAACGTATCGAACTTGAACACTGGTCACGCGGC
>JBAUZT010000015.1:0-40825 GCA_049585415.1 Thermoplasmata archaeon
GGGCCTGGCCCTCCTCGTCCGAGAGCTCGCGGACTCGCAGCATGGGGAGGAGGCATCACCTCCTCCGGGAAAGTACTTGCGCTAGAGTTCAGGAACCCCGAACTCTCCCACTAGACGCGGCACTAGGGCCCCTCCGAGGTCGCGACGGGAACGGAGCGCGCCCAGCGCGTTCCTACCCGCATTCCCACCCGGAATTCGGTCGATCCCTCCGGCAGGCGGGCTTCCGCCTTCTCCCCGGATTCCATCCGGAGGACGACGAGCGTCTCTCGGCCAACCGTTCCGAGCGCGGCGATCGTCGCGGGGTGATTGGCCGTCGCAGCCGCATCGAGGCGAAGGTCCCGCGGGTCGACCGCTTCGAGGCCGTTCGGACCGCGGAGTACGTTGTAACCGAGGAAGCGCGCCGCCCGTTCCTCTCGAGGGGACTCGAACACGTGCGACGGGGTCCCGACCGGGTCGAGCCGCCCGTCGAACAGTAAGCCGACCCGGTCCCCCAAGAAGAGTCCCTCCTCGCGGTCGTGGGTCACGTGGATGGCGGCGGTCCCGAGCTTGGAGAGAGCGGCGCGGAACTCCGTCCTCAATTCCGCCTTCAGCTCGACGTCGATGGAGGCGAACGGCTCGTCCAGGAGCACGAGCCGGGGGCGGGCGGCGAGCGTCCGAGCGAGTGCGACCCGCTGGCGCTCCCCTCCCGAGAGACCGTCGGGGGAACGGTCCTCGAACCCGTCCAGGTGGAGGAGTTCGACCATCTGGCCGACGACCTCGTCGACCTCGGCTCTTGCTCGCCGCTGGAGGAGCGGAGCGTAGGCGAGGTTCTCGTAGACCGAACGATGGGCGAAGAGCGCCGGCTCCTGGAACATCAGTCCGATCCCCCGTCGATGGGGAGGCCGGTTCGAAATGTCGGTCCCGGCGAGCGAGAGCCGGCCGGCGCTCGGACGTTCGAGCCCAGCGATGCAACGCAGCAGCGTCGTCTTTCCGCTCCCGTTCGGGCCGAGAAGCACGAAGTACTCCCCGTGGGCCACGGAGAGGGAGATCGACCGCAGCACCGGGGTCGCTCCCCAGGCCGCCGAGAGCGCATCCACTTCGAGGAGGGGCTTAGAGCTCAACACGTCGACCTCCGAGCACGATCAGGCCGAAGACCGCGAGACTGAGCAGGAGGAGCAGGCCGGCCGCCGCGTCCACGACCGCGGGCAGATACCGGGTGTTCGAGAGGTTGTAGAGCGCGACCGGAAGGGTCGAGAACATCGGAGTGACCAGGAAGTACGTCGCGGTGAACTCGCCGAGGCCGAGGGCGAAGGCGAACAGCCCGGCGGTCACGAGACCGTCCCGGACCCGCGGAAGGTCGGCGTCGAGGAACGCTCCCCAACCGGTCGCGCCCAGCGTCCGAGCGACCTCGCGCTCCTCGCGCGAGAGTCCCGCGAGCGGGATCTCGAGGCTCTGCAACGCGAGGGGGAGGGCGAGCGTCGCCTGGCTGACGATCACGAGCGCCCAGACGGTCGATTCCCCGCCAAGGAGCGGCCGCCAGAACTCGGCGAGGGAGAAGGCGAGGACGACCGGCGAGAGGAGGAGGGGAACGAAGAGCAACAGACCGAGCCCCTCGGCTCGCCCCGGACGTCGCGCTATCGCGTAGCCGGTGACGATCCCGAGAACGAGCGCGATCCCGGCGGCGACGGAGGCGAAAAACAGCGTGTTCCCGACCGCCCCGAGCGCGGAGATCCCGAGCTTCTGGGTGGTCGTCGAGGAGAACAGGGCGGACCACGCGGACCCGGGGCCCCCTCCTCCGACCGGGACGAGCGTGCGGTAGAGCACCGCCCCCAACAGCCCGAATACGGCGGCGAGCACGACTGCGGTTTCCCCGGCGAGAGCGAGGGCGACCGGACTTCGACCACGGATCGTGCGAGGCGTGGGGCTGCGGTGCCCGCCGGTGGAGCGGAGTCGTCCCACCGCGAGGAGATACGCGGCGGTCGGGAGCAGAAACAGCGCCACCATCGCCGCGGAAAGAACCCCGGCCGCCGTCGGCTGGAGTCCGAAGGTGTCGAGGAACCAGACCTGCGCCTCGACGGTGTAGCAGCCCGGTCCGCAGAGGAGCAGCGGTGGGGCGAACGAGAGCGCCGAGAACAGGAACGTCAAGAGACCGCCGGCGATCACTCCGGCCCAGGTCGGTGGTCCCCAGACGTCGAGATAGGCGCGAGCGGGAGAACCGCCGAGCGTGGCGACGGACTCTTCGAGTTCCGCGAAGCTCCCCTCGCAGCCGGCGGCGGTGAACAGCACCACGATCGGGACGTTGAAGAGGAGGTTCGCCACGACGATCGCCGGCAGGCCGCTCCCGAAGACCGACAGGGAGGGGATGATGGAGGAGACCAGGCCGGAGGGCCCGAACAGGTCCAGCACCCCGAAGACGACCACGAGGCTCGGCAGAAGGAAGGGGACGAGCAGAAACGATCGGACGGCGGCTCGACCCTTCCAGTTGTACCGTCCGAGGAAGATCCCCGCGGGATACCCCAGCGCGACCGCGAATCCGGCCGACAAGCCCCCCTGCACCAGCGAGTTCTCGATGGCGCGCACGTTGTTCGGGGCGGCGAGGATCCCCGCTACGCCGGACGCTCCCCCCGCGGCCGTGATCGAGTCGATGAAGAGGATCGCGACCGGCAATAGCGCGAACAGCGCCACGAACGCCACGACGGGCAGGAGGAACGCCGCGTCTCCCCGGTCGCGGTTCATGCGTTCCCGGGGGCGAGCGAGAGCCACGTGTTGAGCCACCCCGGCAGGTTCGCCGCGAGCTCCGTCGGGCTGACGTCCGCGTTCAGCGCGTCCACCGTCGCGGGGTTGATCGCTGCGTCGAACACGGATGGAACCGGCACGGTCTCATTCGCCGGGTACTCCCATTCGGTCTCGGGAAGCTGGGCTTGGGCCGTGCCGCTAAGGAACCAGTTCTCGAACTCTTGGTCGAGCGTCAGGTGCTTCGACCCGCTCACAATCGCGATACCGTAGATCGTGCGCCAGCCGTACGCCGTCCCGTTCCACCACGAGACGGTCGAGTTGAACTGGCCGGACTCCCCGTACGCGGCGGCGTACGCCGGGTCCGTGGAATAGCTGACGACCATCGGCGGGTTCCCGGTCGGCTGGAGGAACTCGTCGTACGCCGCGCCCCAGCTCGGGGCCGGATTCGGAAGGCCCTCCGCCCAAGCGTCCTGCCAGAACGTTTGCCAGTTCTGGTGCAGCACCGCCTCGTAGTACTCGATCTGCCAGACGAGGAACTCTTCGCCCGTGATGTCGAACTCCGGGTTCTCCGTCAGGAGCCCTTTCGCCCAGGTCGCGTTCGAGGTGAACTCGGGGAACGTCGCGTTCGCCACGGCCCCGTCCGTGCTCGCGGCGAAGCTCGTGTTGTAGTCGATCGCGAGGTACCCGTACTCGTACGGCACCACGCCGAAGTCGGGACTCAACTCGCCCACGATCTCGGGCGAGACGTTCGCGAGGGACGGGGGACGGTACGGGACCACGAGGTGGTCCGCTTCGGCTAGGGGCGCGGTGATCTCGTCGAGGCCGATCACCAGGTCGGCGCCGGGGGATCCGGATTGCTGGACGAGCGTGCTCAGCAGCGTGCCGGCGGGACACTCGAGCTCGATGTTCACGTGGTGGGCAGATTCGAATTCGCCGAACACGATCGAGGAGACATTGCTCGCCGGGTTACACGAGCTCCCGCCGAGAAAGCTCGGATACGTGTAGATCACGAGGGTCGTCTCGCCGGCGGGCGGGAGGGTCGTGACGTACTCGTAAAGCCCGAACGCCGCGATCGCGACCACGATGGCGAGGACGATCGCGAGCAGGGCGCGACCGAGCCGGCCGGGGCGGCGCAACCGTCGACGAGGCGGCGGGGGTGGAGTCCCGGCGGTCACGTCCTCCGCGGGTCGGCGGAGAGTTCCCTTAGATGTCGCATTGCGTTCCCTTCGCGGGCATTATCCCGTGCAGGTTCGTGGGGTCGACGAGGTCGCCCTCGTCCTCTCAGCCGGTACCCAGCTCCCCCTACCCACCGGGGCAAGGACGCTGGGCGTTTAACCATTATTGGGGGCGCACCGTTTATGCGGTCGCCTCGCCTTCCGGAGAGCGTATCCTACTATGGCGGACTCGATGGAGAAGCTGCGGTTCGGGACCGAGCTAGTGAAGCGGGGCTTCGCTCGAATGCAGCAGGGTGGCGTCATCATGGACGTCACGAACGCCGACCAGGCGGCGGTCGCCGAGGAGGCCGGCGCGGTCGCGGTGATGGCGCTCGAGCGAGTGCCGGCCGACATCCGCGCCGCGGGGGGCGTCGCCCGGATGGCCGACCCGACGAAGGTCCGCGAGATCCAGGATCGCGTATCGATCCCCGTGATGGCGAAGTGCCGGATCGGTCACACGGCCGAGGCGCGCATCCTCGAGTTCCTCGCGGTCGACATGATCGACGAGTCCGAGGTGCTCACCCCGGCCGACCCGTTCCATCACATCGACAAAAAGACGTTCACGGTGCCGTTCGTCTGCGGGGCCCGCAATCTGGGCGAGGCGCTGCGTCGGGTCGACGAGGGCGCCGCGATGATCCGTTCGAAGGGCGAGGCCGGGACGGGGAACGTCGTGGAGGCCGTGCGCCATATCCGCCAGATCAATGACGAGGTCGCCCTCGTCGCGAAGCTCCCGGCACGGGAGGTCGCCGCCTGGGCCCGAAAGGAGCGGGTCTCGACCGCGGTTGTCCAGGAGGTCCGCTCCTTGAAGCGCCTGCCCGTCGTCAACTTCGCCGCCGGCGGTATCGCGACCCCCGCGGACGCCGCCCTCTGTCGCCTGCTGGGGGTCGACGGGGTGTTCGTGGGGAGCGGGATCTTCAAGTCCGAGCATCCGATGAAAGTCGCCCGCGCGATCGTCGAGGCGTCCACGCAGTACGACCGTCCCGAGGTCCTCGCCCGGGTCTCGGCGGGCCTGGGAGAGCCGATGAAGGGAGTCGATATCTCGACGCTCACGCCGGACGAGATGCTCCAGTCCCGCGAGTCGGCACCGTCGGGCCGTCCCCGCCGGCCGACCGAGGCGTGACTTCCCGAAGGACCCCCGCACTTCCCCTCCTCCGATGCCCGTAAAGACGGGAACGCGGTAGTCCCTCCGTGCGCGTCGTCCAGGTCACGCCGTTCTTCCATCCCCACGCCGGTGGGGTCGAATCTCACGTTCGCAGCCTCGCCCGGGAGTTCGCCCGCGAGGGACACGAGGTCACCGTCGTCACGTCCCGTTACCAATCCTCGCTGCCGGCGGACGAGCGGATGGAGGGGTACCGCGTCCTGCGCTCGCGCACGCTCGGGGTGCTGTTCAATACGCCGTTCGACGTCGGCGTTGGCCGCACCCTTCGCGCCCTGGACGCGGACGTCGTCCACCTGCATTACCCGCCCCCGGTGACGTCGTTCTTCGCCACACGGACCCTGCAACGCGAGAACGTTCCGGTCTGCCTCACCTACCATTGCGACCTGTACCTCGCCGGGATCACCGGACGTCTGCTCGCGGGGCTCTACCAGCGGGTGTTCCTTCCCCCGACGCTCCGCCGAGTCGGCCGGATCATCGTCCACACTCGAAGCTACGGAGTGACCTCGGCGGTGCTGCGCGGGAAACAGCTCGCGATCATCCCGTCGGTGGTCGACCTCGACTGGTTCCGACCGGGCCTCGACACCGGCGCGCTGCGGAGTGAACTCCGTCTTGAGGGAAAGCGCGTCCTCGGCTTCACCGGCCGGCTCGTCCCCCACAAGGGGGTCGATGTGATCCTCCAGGCCCTCACGCAGCTACCGGACGATGTGGTGCTGCTCGCGGTCGGCGCCGGACCGCGGCTCCCGAGCCTCGTCGGTCTCGCGCGACGCCTCGGGATCGCGGAGCGCGTGCGGTTCTGCGCGTCGGTCAGCGACGACGACCTCCCCCGGTATCTCGCGCTCGCGGATGTCTTCGTCTTCCCATCGCAGAGCCGGCTCGAGGGGTTCGGCCTCGCCGTCGCCGAGGCGATGGCGGTTGGGCTACCGGTCGTGATCGCCGACATGCCCGGGGTCCGTGAGGTGATCGAGCCCGGTCGCGAAGGGCTCCTCGCCGAGCCTCTCCTCGCGAACGACCTCGCGAAAAAGGTCCGGACCTTGCTCGACGACCCCGCGCTCGCCCGGGCGATGGGCGCCGCGGGGCGCCGACGCGCCGAGGAGCGCTACGGGCTTGCGACCGTCGCGGGCCAGCTGCTCAGCTTGTACGCAGACCTGCACGAAGCTGGTTTATCTGGACCTTGAGCCGCGCGGCCTCTGCGCCCGCCGCGCGCCGCCAGTCGGGTCCGCTCGAAGCGTACAGGACACTTCGTGAGGCGCCGACGATGAGCCCACGCCCGTGGGCGTCGACCCCGTCGCGCACCGCCGTGGCGAGCGAGCCCCCCTGCGCTCCCACCGCGGGGACGAAGATCGGGATGGTGTTGCCCAGCAGCGATCGTGCGGCCCGGAAGGCGTCCGGATAGGTCGCGCCGAGCACCGCTCCCACATTCCCGTGGGCGTGAGAGAGGCGACGGACCTCCCCGATGACCGCGAGCCAGAGGGGCCCTCGGGGGGTGGGGATCTCCTGGAAATCCGGCGCCCCCGCGTTGGACGTGTGCGCGACCACGAACACCCCGTGCGTCTCGTCGTCGAGGAACGGCTGCAAGGAGTCCCACCCGGCCCACGGGGTGATCGTCACCGCGTCAAAGCCGAACTGCTTGAACGCTCCCTCCCGGAACTGCTCCATCGTGTTCGGGATGTCGTTCGCCTTGAGGTCGAGGATGCGCAGTCGGGTCGCCCCGATCTTCCCCGTGATCCGAGCGAGGGCGTCGAACCCCGCCGGGCCGTACCGGAGGTAGAAACCGAGTTGCATCTTGTACGCCGCTGCGCTCGGGAGCGTCGCCGAGACGATCCCGTCCAGGAATCGATTGAGCTGCTGCGAGGGCGGAAGCCGCCGGAGCGGTTTCGGCATATGGGTCGGGTCCGGGTCGAGGCCGACGCTGACGAGCGAGTTGCGCGCATTGAGGATCCGATCGACCCGCTGGACGAACTTCTCGGGCACCGACTCGGGGTCAGCGGGCCGGGGGGAAATAGATTGCCCGGGGTGCGGCGTTCATCGTTCGGCCGCGACTGGTCGCTTTTATCGGTAGGAGAGTTCCCGCGGTGGGTATCGATTCATGGTCGCGGAGGAGCCTCCGGCGGCGTCGGTCGAGGTCCGCCTCCGGGACCTGCGCCCGACGACCGCACCCGTCGAGATCGTCGCACGGGTGGTCACGGTCGAGCGACGGGAAGTGACGCGCCGCTCCGACGGCAGTCGTCGCCCGCTCCTCTCGGGGCTCGTGAGCGACGGCACGGGGACCGTCCGGTTCACGTGGTGGGACCCCCCGCGGGAGGGCGTGGAGCGCGGCACGGTCCTCCGGGCGACCGGAGTGGAGGTTCGAGAGTTCCGCGGCCGGCCCGAGCTGACCTTCACCTGGAAGACGCGCGTCGGGGAGGCCAGTGCCGCGGAGCTCCCGCGACTGACGGGCGACGAGTTCCCGGTCAAGAACGTCCGTGACCTCGCCCCGCGGGACGAGGGGTTCCGTCTTCGAGTTCGGGTCGTACGGGTCCAACCGCGCTCAGTCACGGTCGGGGCCGAGCGACGGGTCGTGCACGAGGGGATCCTCGCGGACCGCTCAGGCTCGATCGCGTTCTCCTCCTGGAGCGATTTCCAGCTCGGGGCGGGCGAGGCGATCGAGATCGCCGGAGGTTACCTGCGCACCTTCCGCGGGCGAGCGCAACTCGTATTCGACGAGCGGTCCGCGGTGACCCGCATCGACGCGGGCGACCTCCCCGAGCCCGCGGAGCTGCTCCGTGCCGCCCCGAGAACGATCGCTCGGGTGGAGGACGACGGCGGCGGGGAGGCGATCGCGGTGGAGGGGATCGTGGTGGGGCTCCTGCCTCCGAGCGGCCTCGTCTACCGGTGCCCGACGTGCCGCCGCTCGATCTCGAGTGGGATCTGTCGGGTGCACGGTCAGGTCGAGGGACAGCCCGACTTGCGCGCCCGCATCGTGCTCGACGACGGGACCGGGGCGCTGACGGTCAACGCGGGTCGGGCCGAGACCGAGCAGCTCTCGGGGATCACGCTCGCGGACGCGCGCGAGCGATTGCGGGAACACCCCGACGTGAGCGTCCTCGAAGAACAGCTCCTCGAGACGCTCCTCGGCCGCCGGCTGAGGGTCCGCGGCCACGGAACGAAGGACGACTTCGGGATCACGCTGGTTCCCGAATCGATCGAGCCGGTCGAGGTCGACCTCGACGCGGCGGCCTCGGAGCTCTCCGCCCGACTCCCCGGGGGACGCTGATGGCCCTCCGAGAGCCGGCCTGGCGAGTGACCACCCGCGAGCTCGAGAGCTCGCTCGAAGAGGAGCGCGGAGCGGGAGAACGCGCCGCCGGCTACTTGCTCTCCCCGTTCGGCGCCCGGATGAACCGGGTGCTCCTCGCCGGAACCCTCTCCCCGGCCGAGCCGATCGGGCGGGACGAGGCCCAGACGTTCTGGCGCGCACGTCTCTCCGACCCCACCGGCGCGGTCGCCGTCACCGCCGGAAGTTTCCAACCTCGTGCGATGGCGCAGCTTCGCGCCGCGCGAGAACCGCGCTCGTCGATCGTGGTGGGCAAGGTGCATCTGTTTCGCGGTCGGGACGGCGTGGGCTACGTTTCGGTCCGCGCCGAGGGCGTTCGCTCGGTTTCCGAGGTCGACGAGCGCGCGGTGCTCGCGGACGTGGTCCGCCAAACGCTCGACCGGCTCGACCTCGTCGAGCGGCTGGAGAAAGAGCCGGCCGTGCCCGAAACGGACCTTCGGTCGGAGGGGATCCCGAATGCCTGGGTCCTCGCCGCCCGGCAGTCGTTGAGCCGGTATCCGAACGTCGACCGTTCCGCGTTCCGTCGGGAGCTCGTTTCCGCGGTTCGGCGGGTCGCGGGCGACAGCGGCCCGGTCGCCGCGACCGCCCCTCCACCGGCGACGGTGACCGTGACCCGGGCGCCGCCCCCGCGCCCGCCGGCTCCGCCGCCGACCGCCGCCGAACGGGCCGAGGAGTCGGTCTTCCTCGACCTTTTGGACGAGATCGCCGAAGTCTCGGTGGACGGCTACGCCGACCTCAAGGAGGTGTTGAGCCGCCTCGAAGCGCAGGGACTCGTCCCCGACCGGGCGGAGACGCTCTTGAACCGGCTCGAAGAGGAAGGCGTGGTCGAGGAGCCGATCGTCGGGAAGCTCCGGCGCTCGTGAGGCGCCGGCCCGCTCGATAGCCTATATATACCGCCCGAGCTCGGAGGCGGGGGGAATGAGGAACACCTGTCTCTCCGATTTCATGACGAGACCAGCGACGAGCTGACCCCCCTCTCCTGGAGTTCGTAAGGCCGTGCCGGAAAAGAAGCCCTCTCCTTGGCCCGCGATCGTCCTCGTGCTGATCGTGGTCGCCGCCGGGATCACCGGGGGCGCGCTGCTCTACTACTACGTGGACCACAAGAGTCCGAGTTCCTCGGGCGTGCGCGTCGCGCTCGGCGACAACCTGACGGTGAACTACATCGGGATCTTCGCGAGCGGGCCTCAGCAGGGCCGCGTCTTCGACACGTCGGAGTACTCGGTCGCGCTCAACAACGCCTCGTGGCCCAAGTCGCTCCAGTACACCTCGCGGGGAGGGTATCCGACGGACTACACTCCGCTCGGCGTATACGTGGGTCCGAACGCCCCGAGCAGCGGGTACACGATCGGGAATCTCACGTTCAGTGCGGTCGTCCCCGGATTCTGGCAGGGGCTCCTCGGGTTGCCCGGGAACCAGACGCACTACATCACCGTCCCGCCGGCCCTGGGGTACAGTTTCGTCAACTCGTCGTGCTTCATCACCGAGAACCTGACGTCGGTCTTCCCGGTCGTCGTGACGCTGACGCCTCCCGAGTTCAAGGACATCTTCGCGAACGTGAACGCGAGTAGCGGGATCTCGTTCACCGACCCCGTCTACGGTTGGACGGACTTCATCCTGAGCGCGAACGCGACCGCCGTGACGTACGAGAACCTCCCTACGCTGGGGATGATCGTCGACCCCCAGGGATGGCCCGTGAAGGTCACGAACATCACGTCCACGATGATCACCCTGGCGAGCCAGCTCTCGCCCGACCAGGCCGGGCTCGTCGCGGGTCACTCCTCGGCGACCGTTTGCACCAAGACGGACTTCATCGTCAGCCAGGTGAACCTGGGCGGCGGGACGTTCGTCGAGGACTACAATCCGGAAGTCGACGGCCAGACGTTGATCTTCATCGTCTCGGTCGTCGACATCAATCCCTGATCCGGCGCGCTTAGCCGCCGAGGGTGATCTTCCCGCGCCGCAGGAGCTCCTGGAGCTGGGACTCCGCGGTCGAGTCGGCCTGGGACGCCGGGGGACGCCCGCGGCCCGGGGCGTACGCTCGCACGGTCTTTCGCGCCTCGTCGCGCCGAGCGCGCATCTCTCCGAGGAGGCGTCGGCCCTCGTGGTCGAGGTCGTTGATCTCCCGCGAGACGAGGTCGATCTTCTCCATCACCTCGGCGCGGGCCTTTCCCTTCGACCGGAGCTCGGCGACTAGCCCTCCGGCGGCGACCAGCTTCGCGCGGACCTCGGCCATCTTCGCGTCCCGCAGGGAGCGGGTCTTGGCGGACTCGGCGCCCAGGCGCTCGACCTCGGCGCGCGCCGCCACGACCCGGGCCTCCGCCTCCTTCTGTCGTAGGGCATGGTCCGCGACGATCTGGGATTGGGCCTCCGCGCTCTGGAGGTCCTTGTGCCGTTGTCGGAGGTGCTTGATCAACGCATTCTCTTCGTCGAGCGGCAGCGCGTGGGTCTGCTGGCGGTGTTCGAGCTGGGCGATCTCGCGGCGGATCTGGTCGGGGCGCATCCGCTCCCCGGGCTGGAACGAGAGCTTGAGCTCGCGAAGCGCGATGACCGCCTCTTCGAGGGCGCGACGGGCGGAGTCTCGCTGGACCCGGAGTTGGGCGACCGTGCGTCCGAGGTCGCCGTGTTCGTCGTAGAGGCGCTCGACCTCGACCTGCGGGGCCTGTCGCCGGTCGTAGAGCCCCTTCTGCTCCGCCGAGACGCGACGCATCTCCGCGATGAGCTCGCGCCGCTTCGTGTCGAGCGTGCGGAGCCGGGCGTCGATCGCGCGGAGGCGCGTCTGCGTCTCTCGCTCCTGAACCTCCTGGTCGTCGGAGAGCACGGGACGAGGGGGCACGTCGCGGAGAGGTTCCCTAGTCGAGAAAAGCCCTTCTCTCGCTTCGGAAGGTCCCGGTTAGCTCCGTCCCCGCGTCCGGGGAGGTCGCCTCCGCGACGGCCGACGGCGCGGCGCACTCCGAGCCCGAACCGCGAACCGCTGGGCCGCGAAGAGCGCCGCCGGGACCGCCGCGTCGATGTTGACGACCGCGATCGGCGCGCACGACTGGAGCATCGCGTTGAGCGCGGCGTTCCCGCGACCCCCTCGACCGTAACCGGCCGAGGTCGGAACTCCCACGACCGGGGCGCGGACGAGTCCCGCCAGCACGGTCGGGAGCGCTCCCTCCCGACCTGCGAACGCGAGGTAGATCTCGGGTTGCGCTCGCTCGAGGCGGCGCACCGCGCGGAGTAGCCGATGGAGCCCCGCCACTCCGACATCGTAGGCCGTGACGACCTCGAGCCCGAACTCCTCGAGGATCGCCCGCGCCTCCTCCGCGATCGGGACGTCGCTCGTGCCGGCGGTGACCACCGCCACTACGCCGGGACGATACTCGCCCCCGAGAGGGCCGGCGAGCCGGAGCAGTCGGCCGTCGGCCAACGACCGCAGCGGCAGCGGGGCACCTCCGGCCGCGGTCAGCGCCCGAGATTGGGCGAGGGTCGGCCGAGAGATGAGTGCGCCGTGGCCCGCGGCGGCGCACGACCGCACGATCCCAAGAAGATGCTCGACGCTCTTGCCCTCCCCGAGGATGACCTCGGGAACTCCCACCCGGTGGCCCCGGTCGCGATCGATCCGAGCGTACCCGGACACCGCGATCTCTCGGGAGCCATGGCCGCGACGTTCGCCCCGGGAGGACCGCGCCATGCGCTCGTCGACCGACCCCGAAAGATAACCCTGGGGGGTCTCGCCGCAGGGGCGGAAGTGCGCGGGCCGGCGTTGAAACTTGACCCCCGCGATTCGCCGGGTTCTGTTTCGGCCCACACGGTTCCGATTCACGAAGGGGAATCGTCGACTCCTCCGGGGGGATGCTCATCTGCGGCACAGAGTGACACCCCCGGTCGGACCAGGATTCGTCCAGGGAAGTTGGCTAGAGCGCTCTCCTCCAAACGGCGCGGCGACGGACGCCCGCTATGCCCGATCGGGTGTCGGAGGCGGGCCGGCCCGCCCTTTTCCCAGTAGCGTCACCGCAAGGGGATTCCCGCAGGGGCAAACGGCCCGTCCGGTGATCCGGACCCCCTGCTTTGGAAGGGCCGGCACAATCATGGAAACTTGTCGACCGCACTTACCACAGTGCACATCGATTTTGGCCGGAGTCGGCCGGAGCTTGCGCTTCAACTGGTCGCGCACCTCCCGCTGCTTACGCCGTCGAAAGCTGCGCTTGACTCCCATGCGGTACCGGTCCAGTGACCCCAAGGATCGAACCGTATCATCCACAAAAAGCCGTTCGGTTTACCCTGAACCTCCGCGGACCCGCGGGCCCCAAGAGCGCGGACCCAAGCCGTGATATATCGGACACCCGTGGTCGCCGCGCGGCGCCGCAATGCCGGATTTCTCGTTGACCGCAGAGCAGGAGAGCCTGCGGGACCTGGCCCGGAAGTTCGCTCGGACGGAGATGGCTCCCCACGCCGCGGAGTGCGACCGGGCGGGCCGGTTTCCCGAGGAGATCTACCGGAAGGCGTTCGACCTCGGACTGATGAACCTGAACGTGCCGACCGAGTACGGCGGGAGCGGCCTCGGGGTCGTCGACCAGTGCCTGATCGTCGAGGAGCTCGCCCACGCCTGCGGCGGGATGACGACCTCGGTGATCGCCAACTGTCTCGCCCTCGAGCCGATCCTCCTCGCGGGCACCCCGGAGCAGAAGGACCGGCTGCTGAAGCCGTTCTGCGCCGAGTATCATCTCGCGTCGTTCTGTCTCACCGAACCGTCGAGCGGCAGCGATGCGGGCGGGCTCAAGACCCGGGCGAAGCGGGACGGAGACGACTACGTCCTGGACGGGGAGAAGTGCTTCATCACGAACGCGCCCCACGCGTCCTTGTACACGGTGTTCGCGACCCTCGACCCGGAGCAGCACCACCGAGCGATCACGGCGTTCGTCGTCCCTCGCTCGGCGAAGGGCGTCGTCCCCGGAAAGGATGAGGAAAAGATGGGCCACCGGGCCTCCTCGACCAGCACGGTGCACTTCGAGGGTGTTCGGGTTCCCGCCGCGGACCGGCTCGGCGCCGAGGGCGAGGGGTTCGCGATCGCGATGCGGACCCTCGACCAGACCCGGACGCCGATCGGCGCGCTCGCCACGGGGATCGCCCAGGCCGCGCTCGACCACGCCGCAGCGTACTCCCTCCAACGCCAAACGTTCGGCAAACCGATCGCCGAGCACCAGGCGATCCAGATCAAGATCGCCAACATGGCGCAGGCGGTGCACGCCGCTCGACTGTTGACCTGGCACGCCGCGTGGACGATCGACCGCGGGGCCAAAGGGACCCTCGAGTCCTCGATCGCGAAGTGCTTCGCCTCGGACGCGGCGCTTCGCGTCGCCGATGAGGCGATCCAGACGTTCGGCGGGTACGGCTACATGAAGGAATATCCGGTGGAGAAGCTCCTGCGCGACGCGAAGCTCACGCAGATCTACGAAGGAGCGAACGAGATCCAGCGGACCGTCATCGCTCGAGAGCTGTTGCGCAACTACGCCTAGGGCGGAGCACGCGTGGAGATCGTCGTCTGCGTCAAGCCGGTGCCCGAGGCGGACACCCGGTTGCGCCCGACCGCGGACGGCCGGACGCTCGACCCGGAGTCGGTCAAGTACGTGCTCGCCGGGTACGACGAATCGGCGGTCGAGCAGGCGCTGCTCCTCAAGGAGTCCGTTCCCGGCTCGAACGTCCACGTCGTCTCCTTCGGACCGGCGCCCCGCACCGAGGAGGTGCTGCGCGCCGCGATCGCGCTCGGCTGCGACCGGGCGAGCTGGGTGGAGGCGTCCTCGCCCCTGCCCGACGATCCGGTCGTGGCGGCGCGGGCCCTCGCTCAGGCGATCCAGCCCGTCCCCCACGACCTCGTGCTCTCGGGAAAGCAGGCCGGCGACGACGAGAGCGGGATCGTCGGTGGCGCGCTCGCGGAACTCCTCGGCCTCCCCGACTTCAGCTGCGTCGTCGACCTCCGCTGGGATGCGGGCGCGTCGCGCCTCCGATTCCAGCGGGTGACCGAGAGCGGACAAGAGACGTGGGAATCGCCGGTGCCGTGCGTGGTCGCGTTGCAACAGGCGTGGAACGACCCGCGCACGGCGAAGCTGCCCGCGATCCTCAAGTCCCGGAAGGCGACCATCGCGAAGGTCTCCCCCGGCGCGCCGCCGACCGACGCCCCGAAGAGCGTCGCGGTAAAATTCGAACTCCCGCCCCCCCGCACCGGAGCGAAAATGATCGACTACACGACCCCCGAAGAAGCCGCGCAGCAGCTCGTCCGCATCCTGCGCGAGGAGGCGAAGGTCCTCCCGTGAGCGGCACGGTGCTCGTGGTCGGCGAGCTCGCCGGCGGTCACCTCGCGGGAGCCTCGCTCGAAGCGATCGCCGTCGCGCGGACGATCGGCGCCGCTTCCGCGGTCGGCTATGCCGCCGGCGCCGGGGCGAAGGCGGCGGCGGCGGAGTTCGGCCGCTTCGGACTGACCCATGCCTACGTCCAGGAGGACCCTCGGCTCGATTCCGCACCCGTCGGCGCCCGCATCCCCGGTCTCCGCGCCGCGATCGAGAAATCCGGCGCCTCGATCGTCGTGGTGGGCGGCACGATCCTGGGTCGGGACCTCCTCGCGCGACTTTCGGTGGCCGCGAACGTGGCCGTCGCGACGGGCGTGACCGAGGTCCTCGCGGCGGACGGCGGAGTACGCGTGCGTCGCCCGGTGTTCGGCGGACGCGCTTCCGAGACCCGACGGCTCGAGGGAGCTCGGGTCGGCGTGGCGATCCGCCCTCATGCATTTCCCGCCCCGGTGGAAGCCCCCGCGCCGTGCCCCGTCGACGAGCTTCCCCCGGTCGACCTCCCGGCCGCGATGCTCGCCCCTCGACGCGCCGCCCTCGCCCCCACGCCGCAGGTCGCGGGTCCGAGCCTCGCGGATGCGTCGATCGTGGTCTCGGGGGGCCGGGGGGTCCGCGGACCCGAGAATTTCCACCTCGTCGAAGAACTCGCCGCCTCGCTCGGCGCGGCAGTGGGGGCCTCGCGCGCCGTTACCGATGCCGGCTGGCGGCCGACCGCCCTCCAGGTCGGACAGACCGGGCGGGCCGTGTCCCCCCAGCTGTACATCGCGGTCGGGATCTCCGGGGCGATCCAGCACATCGTCGGCATGGTCAGCTCCCGGGTGATCGTCGCGATCAACTCGGACGCGTCGGCGCCGATCTTCCGGGTCGCCGACTACGGGGTCGTCGGGGACCTCTTCCAGGTCGTCCCCGCCCTCACGGCCGAGGTCCGCCGGGTCCGAGGCCTCTAGGCTCTTCAGAGGTCCCAGGCCAGGTCGAAGCCGTCTTTGACGAGGGCCCACGTCGGGACCCCAGCGGCCCGTTGCGCCTTCCGGAGAAGTTTACGCACGGGCTGCTTCGGTCCCCGGCTCTCGGAGAACATCTCGCGGAACAGCTCCGCGGCGAACCGCGGATACACCGAATAGATGCGTGGATTCCACTTGACGCGGTCCATTCGAGCGAAATCCCGGAAGTCGGGGAGGATGCTCGTCGCCTCGAGCCGTCGATCGTACTCCGAGAGTTGTGCGGCCCCGTACGCGCCCGGCTTTCGCGCGCTGAGGGCGGTCTCCGCCGCCTCGAGGCCCGATCGTACCGCGTAGTTCATCCCCTGGATCGTAAGCCCGTTCGAAAAGACGAACCCCGCCGCGTCCCCCGCGACCATCCAGCCGTCCCCGGAGAACGCCGAGGGACGGCTCGCCCAGCCCGAGCTGATCATCTTCGCCCCATACTCGACCAGCTCCGCGCCCCGCAGACGGCTCGCGATCGTCGGATGGAGCTTGAACTGCTCCATGAGGTCATGCGAGTAGACCCCCTTCCCGAACAGCGACTGGATGTTGAGGATCAATCCGACGGAGAGCGTGTCCTGGTTCGTGTACAGAAATCCGCCCCCCATGACGCCCGGCGGGAAAATTCCCGCGACCCATTCTTCCGCATGGCCCTCACCGGGTCCGAGGTTGAACCGATCCTGGATCACCGCCGGGTCGAGCCGGTAGACCTCCTTCATTCCGAGCTCCGTGGCCTCGCCCGAGAGCCGCGGGTTGGGCCGGATCGGCGTACCCAAAGAGAGCCGGGAGTTCGCGCCGTCGGCCAGGATCGTCACGGGGGCGGTCATCGTCTCGCCCCCCTGCACGACCCCGTGGACGCGGGAACCCTCCCAGTTCAGCCGTTCGACCGGCACGGACGCGACGACGGTCGCCCCCGCGGCCTCGGCCTGCTTCGTGAGCCACGCGTCCGTGCGGGTGCGGAGCACGGTGTGGCCCACGTACGGTTCCTGCTTCCAGCCCGAGTCCTCGAGGTCGAACGAGACGGCGCTCTCGGTGGTGAGAAAGCCGAATCGCTTCCGCACGACGTGCCGCTCAACGGGCATCTCGTGCCACCAGTTCGGGAGGATCCGGTCGAGGTCGTGGCCCCAGAGCACGCCCCCGGAGAGGTTCTTCGAGCCGGGTTCGACGCCCCGCTCGAGGAGGAGCACGTTGGCCCCACCCTTCGCGAGTCGGATCGCGGCCGAACAGCCCGCCATCCCGGCGCCGACGACGATCGCATCGAAGTCGTCGGCCATCCCGGGCCGGACGCAGCCTCGCCGATTTAACGATGCGCGAGGCGAAAGCGAGGCGGATCGGGGGCGATCCCGGTAGGCGCGTCTACGACCGGACCCAGCCGCCCTGGCCGGCGTTCTGCATGACGCCCTGGCTCGCGTCCTCGATCATCTTCTGGAATCGGAACGGCTTCGGGATCCCCTTCCAGTCCTCGTTCCCGAGTTTGGAGCCCCCTTCCGAGCTCACGCGGACGGTCCCGTAGCCGAACATCCGCTGGAAGAACGCTTGGTGGACGTCAACCCCGCGGACCTGAGTGACGGGGATCTCATGGAAGTCCTTCCCGAGGATCCCGGTCTGCACGATGACCCGGTGCGAGGTGACGGCGTAGACCGTCCGGATCCAACGGAGGTACCGCACCGCGAGCCGGAGGAGACCGAGGATGACGAGGACGAGGAAGAACAGCATCGTCCAGTACTGGAACGTCGAGAGGACGACGTGGGTGTCGGACGCGAGCGTGGAGATCACCGTGTTCCACGCGCTGATCTGGAACGCCGAGTTGTAGTAGTACGTCGCCGAGAAGATCGTGAGCAGTCCCGTGATCAGGATCCAGAGGATCGGTCCCGGGAAGTAGTAGAGCTTGGTCGCCCGCGTCTCCTCCAGGAGGAACTCCTGGTCGGCGAGGTACGTCGCCTTCAAGAGGCGGGGCATCGGGCGGGCCGTGCTCGCGGTGGCGGTCGCGGTTCGCGGCACTCCCGGCGGCGCGGCGGCCGGAGGAGCGGACATCGGGGCAGCATGGGGGATGACCGGGAGATAAACTCTCCTCCCCTCGCGCGAACGGCGTCGCTCGTCCCTTATATCGCCCGGTCCGTCCCGGGCCTCCATGGGCGTCACGGACTGCCACGTCCACATCAACCCGCTCTGGGAGATGCGACCCGACGCGGTCCGTCTCCTCGCGCACTCGGACGCGGAAGCCGTTCGGTACCTCAAGGAGCCCGCAGCGTTCCTCGAGTATCTCGACCGTTGCGGGGTGGAGCGCGCGGTGCTGATCAACTATGTCGCCCCCGAAGTGATCGGCTACACCGAGCGGGCGAACGAGTTCGTCAGCGAGTACGTTCGCTCGAACCCGGAACGCCTGATCGCGGTCGGCGGGATCCGTCCGGACCATCCGAACGCCGAAGGGGAGATCTCTCGGCTGTCGCGCGCGCTCGGGATTCGCGCGATCAAGCTCCATCCCCCGCACCAGCTGTTCCGTCCGAACGCCTACTCCGACAGCAGTGCGCCCCAACTGCGGGCGATCTATGCCGCGTGCGAGCGATTTGAGCTACCGCTGATCCTCCACACGGGCACGTCGGTCTTCCCCCGGGCGCGGAACAAGTTCGGGGACCCGATGTTCGTCGAGGACATTGCGATCGACTTTCCGAATCTCTCGATCGTGCTCGCGCACGGCGGACGACCGCTCTGGATGGAGACCGCGATGTTCCTCGCCCGCCGTTTCCCGAACGTCTGGCTCGAGCTCTCCGGAATTCCGCCGGCGCGCCTGCTCGAGTACTTTCCCCGGCTCCCGATGCTCGCCGACAAGGTCCTCTTCGGCACCGATTGGCCCGGACCGGGCGTCAAAGACATCCGGGCGAACGTGGAGGCATTCCGCGCCCTGCCGCTCCCGCTGGACGCCCAGCAGAAGATCTTGGAAGAAAATCCGCTCCGCGTCTTCCCCCGGGTGCAACCCAGGTGATATAGTCGGGCTCGCTCGGTTGAGCGTGGCCGAATCTCCGAAGGCCGGCGGGGCCGACGAGGAATCTCCTCCATCGCCCACGCCGGAGGAGCCGGCCCCAACGGTCGAGGTGGTCGAGGGCGGGGAAGAGGTCGGGCGACTTCCGCTCCCGCGGCGGAATCGGGGCGAGGTGTTCGGGATCGCGAGCCAACTGCTGGGCGCCGCGCGGATCCGCGTGATGTGCGAGGACTCGGTCTCCCGGATGGGTCGGATCACCGGAAAGATGAAGAAGAAAATGTGGATCCGGGAGGGCGACCTTCTCATCCTGCGCCCCTGGGGTTTTCAGGAAGGCAAGGCGGACATCCTGTTCCGATACAGCCGGACGCAATCGCAGTACCTCGCGCGAAAGAACCTCCTGCCCCCGTCGGTGAACCTCTTCGGGGCCGAAGCGCGTTCCGACGCCGCGCCTCCCGCATAGGACCGACGATGTGGGCCGCCTCTGCCCGACCGCTCACGTCCCTCGAGATGGCGGTCGTCGAGGCGAACGCGGTCGCCCTCGGCGCGACCATCGACTTCCTGATGGAGAATGCGGGGCGCGCGGTCGCCGAGGAATCGATCCGGCACCTCCCCTCGCCGCCGGCGCGCGTCGCGGTCATCGCGGGGAGCGGGAATAACGGAGGGGACGCGACCTGCGCGACCTTCTACCTTCATCAGTGGGGATACTCTCCCGAGGTCTGGCTCGTTCGGCCCCCCTCGGAGATCACCTCGAGGGCCGCGCGACGTTGCTTCGAACGGATCGAGCGCCGGTGCCCGATCCACGTCGGCATCCCGACGTCGGAGGAGCTCGCGACCGTGCCGCTCGTCGTCGACGGGCTGCTCGGCACCGGACAGGGGGGCCGCCTCCGCTCGCCCATCCGCGAAACGGTGCTCGCGATCCGCGAGAGCCGGGTGCCGGTGCTGTCGATCGACCTTCCGACCGGGGTCGGCGACCCGGACGGTCTCCGCCCGGCGTGGACGGTCACGCTCACCTGCCCCAAGGAGGAGATGCTCCCCGAGACCTCCGGGGAAGTGAGCATCCGCGACATCGGGGTCCCGGCCGACGCCTGGCGACGCACGGGTCCCGGAGAGTTCCTCTTCTTTCCCCCTCCGACCGGACGTGGCGACCGGGGACGCACCGGTCGGGTCGTCATCGTCGGGGGCGGACCGTATGCGGGCGCTCCGGCGCTCTCCGCCCTCGCCGCCTTGCGTTCGGGGGCCGAGCGGGCGACCGTGCTCGCACCGGAAGGGGCCGCCGATCGAGTCCAGTCGTTCAGCCCGAACCTCGTCGTGCGCCCGTTCGGGGTCGAGCACTTCCGGCCCACCGACGTGCCGGAGATCGTCGAGTTCATCCGCACCTCCCATCCGAAGGCCGTGGCGCTCGGAATGGGCGCGGGCGCCCACGCCGATACCGTTCGCGCGTTCGCCGAGCTCGAGCGCGCGCTGGTCGGGACCGTTCCCCTGCTGGTCGATGCCGACGGGCTGGCCGGATTACCCCGCGCCGAAGAGATCCGGGAGAGCGCCAAGTCCCCGGTGGTCGTCGCGACGCCGAACGGTGGAGAGTACGAGCGCTACTTCCGAGGCTCGGCGGACGGCGAGCCGGCCGCACGCCTCGAGCGGGCGCGGGCGACGGCGGCCGACCGACACGTCACGCTCGTGGTGAAGGGGGAACCCGACCTCCTCAGCGACGGCGAGAGCGCGTTCGAGAACGGCCACCATCACCCCGCGATGACGGTGGGCGGGGTCGGCGACGTCCTGGGCGGCGTCATCGTGAGCCTGCTCGCGCAAGGGGTCTACCCGCTCCACGCCGCGCGGCTCGGGACCTGGTGGGTCGGGGAGGCGGGAACTCGGATGGCCGCTCGCAAGAGCTTCGGTCTCACCGCCACGGACGTCATCGAGGAGCTCCCTGGGGTGCTCGTCACCGCCCTCGAGCGGCTGCACTCCGCGGGGAACTGACGACGGCTCAGGCGTAGCGGACGCGACCCCGGATCGCTTTCGCCCGGGCCCGCACGTCCTTCGCGCCGTTCGGGTTTCCGACGCCGTACCCCTCGAGGAAGGCGCGCACGAGCGCCGCGGCCCTCGGGTGCAGCGCCTTCAGGTCCTCCTCGACCAGGTGAAGGTCGATGCCGAGCTCCTCCACTCCGGGGCTGCGCGAGCCCATCGAAAGGTCGAGGAAAGCGGGGGCTCCGCCGGGGCCCTCGGGGAAGAGCACGTTCGAGCTGGTGAGGTCCCCGTGCGAGATCCCTCCCGCGTGAAGATGCCCGAGGGTCTCCCCGAACTTGCGCACCGCCGTCGTCAATTGCTCGGGAGGGAGGCTCGCATCGTCCAGCATCTCCTTGAGCGTGGGGCCCGCGAGCTGCTCGAGGACGATCCGGTGCTTCGCGAGGTCCACGTCGTAGACGATCGGCGTGCGGACCCCCAACTTCCGCGCGTCCACCAGCAAGCGAACCTCGGTCCGGGTCCGTTCGCGGCGCAGCCGATCGTCGAGCGCTTTGGGTCGGTAGCTCTTCACCGGGCGCTCCTTGAGCAGTGCCCGAAGTCCCATCCACTCTACGGCCCGAAGGGTCGCCTCCGCGCCTCGTGAGACCGTTGGCCCCTCCTTCGAATCCTCGACCACGTCCCTCGATTCGGCCACGGGAGTTCTCCAGCCTCGACCGTCGGGGGCACAATAACTTCCCGGTCAACTCGGAGGGGGCGGAGCGGGAGGGGCCGAGCGTGCGGGCGACCCGGCGGCCCCCGGGGCGGGCGATGCTCCCTGCGCAAAATCCTGCTCGATGGCCTGCGCGTAGACCCGGAAGGTGCGGAGACGGTCGCGGCGAAGGCTGAATTTCGAGAGGACGAGCGCGATCCTCCAGGGGATCGTGATGCCGCGGAAATCGAAGTGGGTCGAGAGGTGACTTCCCGTCGCCGTAGGCTCCACGACGTACTCGGTCTGGACCGTGGAGACGACCTTCCCGCCGGAGGAGACGTGGGCGGACATGTGCCAGCTCGTCGGGCCGGTGCGGGTGACGGTGCCCATCGTCGTTCGGATGTTCCCGCCGAACTCGGAGTGGGTCGTCAGGCGCACCGTGTTCTCGTCGACCTTCTCCACGTCTCGGCGCACCATTCCGGGAGCGATCGACGCATCCTGCGGCGAGTAATCCCACCACCAGTCGACGACGAACTTCGGCGGCGCCTCGATCTCGATCTCGACCGCGAACCGGACCACGGGAGCGGCAGTCCGGGGCGGTACATGACCCCGAGGTCGGGGATTGGTTTATGTGGCTCCGCCGGCCTCGGTCGCCCGAGGGCGTCGATGGCCGCCGGTGGGAAGGTCGGTCGCAAGAGCGAGGAGGACGGGGTCGAGATCCTGGTCCTCAATAACCCCCCGGTGAACGCCCTCAGCATCGCCGTACTCGCCGACCTCGACCGCCGCATTGGCGAGATCGCTGCGGACCCCAAGGTCCGCGCCGTCGTGCTCACCGGCGAGGGGCAATATTTCAGCGCTGGCGCCGACGTGAAGGAAATGGCCACGATCGATATTTCGGAGGCTCCGGCGCTGGCGCGCAAGGGTCTCGCCACGTACGGGCGCCTCGCCGGACTTCGGGTTCCCGTGATCGCCGCGATCAACGGGCTCGCGGTCGGGGGTGGTCTCGAGTTGGCCCTCGCGTGCGACCTCCGGATCGCCGGCGAGTCGGCGAAGCTTGGCGCCCCGGAAGTGACGCTCGGTCTGATCCCCGCGTACGGGGGGACGCAGCGGCTTCCCCGACTCATCGGCGTCGCCAAGGCGAAGGAGCTGATCTTCACGGGCGGAATGATCTCCGCGCCCGAGGCGCTCAAGATCGGTCTCGTCAACAAGACCGTGCCGGCCGGCCAGGAGCTGCGCGCTGCGCGGGACCTTGCCCACACGATCGCCCAGCGGGCCCCGAAGGCGGTGCAAGCGGCGAAGCGGTCGATCGTCGAGGGACTCGAGCAGCCACTCGCCGACGGGATCGAGAACGAGACCCACCTGTTCGAGACCGAGGTGCTTCCCTCCGAAGACCTCGGAGAGGGCCTCGCGGCCTTCGTGGAACGACGTCCACCGAAGTTCAAGGGGACCTAGCGTGACGATCGAGTTCTCGTTCACTCCGGACCAGGAGGCGTTCCGTAGCGCGGTGCGCTCGTTCCTGGAGAAGGAGGTCGCTCCGGTCGTCCCCGAAATGGATGAGAAGGAGGAGTTCCCGAAGGCGAGCGTCGCGAAGATGCAGTCGGAGGGGTACTTCGGTGTCCCGATCCCGGAGGAGTACGGGGGACTCGGCCTCGGCAAGGTCGGATACTGCATCTTCTTGGAAGAGCTCGGGAAGATCGACGCCTCCCACGGCACGATCGTCGGGGCCCATACCTCGCTCGGCGCCACCCCGCTCCTCTACTTCGGGACCCCCGAGCAGAAGCAGCGATGGCTCACCCCCGCGGCGAAGGGGGAGAAGCTCCTCGCGTTCAGCCTGACCGAGCCCGGCTCGGGCAGCGACTCGGGAGCGGTGCACACGGTCGCGGAGCGCTCCGGGGACAACTGGGTGCTGACCGGTAACAAGATCTACGTCTCGAACGGCCGGGAGGCCGACACGATCATCGTGATGGCCGGCAACGATGTGAAGCTCGGAGCGAACGGGGGGGTGACGGCGTTCATCGTCGACACGAAGCTCCCCGGCTTCCAGGTCGGCCGGTGCGAGAAGAAGATGGGGCTCCACGGCACGTCGACCGCCGAGCTGATCCTCGACCACGTCTCCCTCGGCCCCGAGTGCGTCCTCGGCGAGGTCGGGAAAGGGTTCATCGTCGCGATGACCGCGCTCGACGTCGGACGCGTCTCGCTCGGCGCGGCCTCGCTCGGCGGGATGCAGGCCGCAACGCACCAGGCGCTCGAGTTCGCCAAGAACCGTACCCAGTTCGGGCTACCGATCAGCGAGTACGAGGTGATCCAGTTCAAGCTCGCCGACATGGCGATGAAGATCCACGCGCTGCGCTACATGGTCTACCACGCCGCCGAGCACCAGGACCGGATGGGGACGGACCCCAAGAAGTGGAACCGGCTCGAGCGCGCCGAGAAGACGCGCGAGGCGGCGGTCGTGAAATGCCTCGGCTCGGAGTGGGCCGACGAGGTGATCGACGAGGCGCTCCAGATCCACGGCGGCATCGGCTACATCCGCGGCACGCCGATCGAGCGCGCCTACCGCGACGCGCGCATCAGCGAGATCTTCGAAGGGACGAACGAGATCCAGCGCCTCGTGATCTCCCGCGACCTCATTTCGCGGGGGCTGTAGCCGCACCGGCGGCCGACTCGCGCAATACTCGGCGGAGCACCTTCTGCACTCCGCTCCTCGGCAGCGAGTCCCGGAACTCGACCTCGCGGGGCGCCTTGAAATGCGCGAGCCGCTCCTTGACGAACGCGATCAGCTCGTCCGCGGTGACGGTCGCTCCGGGCTTCTTGACGACGAACGCCTTGACGACCTCGCCGTGCTGCGCGTCCGGGATCCCGATCACCGCGGCGTCTTGGACCGCCGGGTGCTGGAAGAGGACCTCCTCGACGTCGCGGGGATAGACCTTCATCCCGCCGACGTTGATCATGTCCTTCTTCCGGTCGACGATGTGGGCATAGCCGTCCGGATCGACCCGCGCGATGTCGCCCGTGCGGAACCATCCGTCGCGCAGGACGAGCGCGGTCTCCTCGGGGTGAGCATAGTAGCCGAGCATCACTTGCGGTCCGCGCACCTCGAGCTCGCCGACCTCGTTCGGTCCCAGGACTCGCGTCCCGGTCTCGAGGTCGACCACGCGTTCGTCGGTGTCCGGTATCGGAAGCCCGACCGAGCCCGCTCGCCGTTCCCCGTGGAGCGGATTGGCGTGCGTCACGGGGGACGTCTCGCTCAAGCCGTACCCCTCGACGATGTTCCCACCGGTCAGCTCATGGAAACGGCGCGCGACCTCCACGGGCAACGGCGCCGACCCCGAGAGGCAGTAGCGGATCGAGCGGATCTTGAACTTCGCGATGTCCGGTTGCTGGTTGAAGGCGTTGTAGAGCGCGGGAACGCCGGGGAACTGGGTCGGCTGATACTTGTCGATGAGCTTCAGGAGCTCGCGGATCTCCGGCTTCGTCTGGAGGACGATGGTGGCCCCATCGGCGAGCCCCATCAGCAGCGCGACGGTCAGGCCGTAGACGTGGAAGAACGGGATCGAGGCGAGGATGACCTCCTGTCCGCTCTGTCGGCTCGTGTTCCAGGCGTTCCCCTGCTCGATGTTGGCGACCAGGTTCCGGTGCGTCAGCATCGCCGCCTTCGCGACGCCGGTGGTCCCCCCGGTGTACTGATAGACCGCGACCGTCCGCGCGGGGTCGGCGCGGTAGAGGTCGACCTTCTCCTGGGAACGGATCGCGGTGGCGTACGAATGTACCCAGGGCTCGCGGGGGAATTCCGTGGGGAGGTGCTGCTTCCGCAGTACGGAGTTGACGAAAGGGCGGATGTACCACGGGTAGAACTCTCGGAGGCGGGCGACGAACGCCACCGGGATCGCGTAGTCGCCCCGGATCTTGGTCACGTTCGGGAAGAGGATCTCGAGGGTGACGATCGCCTTCGCACCGGAATCCTTGAGAATGCGGCTCAAGTCCTGCCCGAGGTAGAGGGGGCTCACCTGGACGACGATCCCGCCGAGCCTCAGCGTCGCGAAGAGGGCGATCGGGTACAGCGGACAGTTGGGCATGTAGAGGGCGACGCGGTCGCCGGGACCGATCCCGTTCATGCGAAGAGTGGCCGCGAACCGTTCGCTCTCGGACCAGAAGCGACGGTACGACCACTTCTCTCCGTAGTAGATGAGCGCCGTCCGGTCCGCCCACTTCTGGGCGCTCGCCTCGATGAGCTCGGTGAGGAGGACGTTCGGGATCGAGATGGTCGGCGGAACGTCGGGAGGGTACTTCTTCAGCCAGACCCGCTCGATATCTGCAGGCGGTGGAGCCGACATGGGGCTCAAGCGGTGCTCGGGGACTCCGAGTCCTTCGCGAACTGGACACCGGGTTTGTACCCGGGAACGTAATGGACGGAGTCTCCGATCGCGAGATCGCTCACCGAGCGCACCGACGGCATCCAGCCGGTGATGCGGCCCCCTCCTTCCAGCTCGACCACGACGTAGGCGTAGGGAGCGTCGTTCAGGAACTCGTCACCCGGGACCGTCAGCACGCTGAACGCCACGACCCGTCCCCGGGTGGGAAGGGCGGTCTCCACGAGGTCCGCCCTCCCGCACCGCGGGCAAGCGAGGCCCCAGGTCGCGGTGACGAGCCCGCAGTTCGGGCAGCGGAGCCCACGGAGTTGGTGGCCCTCCTCGTAGCCCTGGACGAAGTCCTGGATCGTGTGGGGGGCCGAGGGGAGTTCGTCGGTCGCGTTCCTCCCCCCTACCGACGTGAAAAGATGTGGACGGAGCAGGAGCCGCCGGTCGCGCCGACGTTGTGGGCGAGCGCCGTCTCCGCGCGCGGGACCTCGCGCCCTTTCGCGAGACCATTGAACTGCTCGAAGATCTCGACGACCTGGCTCGCGCCCGTCGCGCTCACCGGGTGGCCCTTCGCCTTGAGACCCCCCGACGGGTTGACGGGCAGTTTCCCCTGCCGAGCCGTTACCCCGTCAACTTCGGCCTTGCCGGCGGACCCGCGCGGGAAGAACCCGAGGTCCTCGAGCGCGAGCAGCTCGGCGATCGTGAAGCAATCGTGCACCTCGAGGAAGTCGATCTGCTTCGGCTCGAGCTTCGCCTGGCGGAACGCCTTCTCCGCCGCGGTTCGGGTCGCCGGAAGGCCAAGAAGGTCCGCCCGGTCCTGCATTTCCGTGATCGACCCCGCGCGCGCGGAGGCACGGATGACGAGCGGCTCGCTCGCGGGCTTCTTCATGAACTCCTTCGCCGCCACCACCACGGCCGCCGCTCCGTCGGAGAATGGGCAGCAGTCGTACAGGCGCAGCGGAGAGGCGACCATCGGGGAGTTCAGATAGGTCTCCATCGTGATCTCTTTCTGGAATTGGGCGTGGGGATTTCTCGCCGCGTTGGCGTGGTTCTTGATCGAGACGCTCCCCAAGACTTCCGGTTTCATTGGGAAGGCCTTGAGATACGCGCTCGCGAGCGTCGCGTAAAGGCCCGGGAAGGTGGCGCCGTTCTTCGTCTCGAACGCGTAATCGGCGGCCTCGGCGAAGTAGCTCGTTGCGGCGAGCGTATCGAGGTGAGAAAGCTTCTCGACCCCCACCACGAGCACCGCATCGGTGAAACCGCCCGCGACGTGGACGAATGCCTCGTGAAGACCGGCGCTCGAAGAGGAGCACGCGGATTCGATCGTGCACGATGGCACGTCGGGGATTCCGAGTCCCCCGTTGATGAGCGGCCCGACGTGGCCCTGCCGCTCCGTCAAGCCGAAGCAGTTCGAAACGAACGTGTGGCCGATGTCCTTCGGCTCCAGCCCCGCCGATCGGATCGCCTCGAGAGAGACGCGGGTCGCGGCCTCCCGGCCGGTCTCCTTCATCTTGCCGAACCGATTCGATGCGGCCCCGACGACCCACGCTTCGCGCATAGGGAACTTCGTGGGAACGAGGCGCGGGCGGGACTTTAGTCTATCCCGCCCCGGCGGGGGACCATCGGCTCTTCGACGGTGCCCGGAAGGTCCAGCAACGCACGGAGGCGCTGGAATGCACGATCCGCGATGACCGGGTCCTTCGTCTTGAACAGCAGCCGACCCGAGCGGCTGATCGTGACCTCGGGGTCAAACGCCGCCACTAGCATCACTCGGGCGTCGACGACAGCCACGCCCTCACGTTCGAGCGCCCGACGCGCGCTCGCCAGGTCGAGTTGCATAGGAGGATCGGGGATCGCTTCGTATCCCCCGTTGTTGGAGCAAAGACGCAATCTTCGATACATCGGACGGCGGATCCACGCGGAAGCTCTTGCGGGCAGCGCTTCGGCTTATTGGAGATATCCCCCGCTCCAGACGCCGGCAGCGGCCGACCCGACGGCGCTCCCCGCGCGGGGGCCGGGTCGTGACTTCCGGCATGTTTATATAACCGGTTAGTCGGTGGTTGCGCACCACGGAACGGTGACCAGATTGGCACAACCGACGTACTATCCGCAGCAAGTCCCGGCCGAAGTCACGACGATCTAGTCGATGCTGCACCTCGCGAGGCTCCTCGCGCTCATCTTTGGTATCCTCATTCTTCTGGGCGGAATCGCGTACATCGCCTGGGCCGCCTATCTGTACAGCGTCTGTTCAACGTACGTCGGGATCGACCCGTACTGCGGCGGCGCCATCTTTGCGGCCCTGATTCCGGCTATCTGGCTCGTGATCTCGGGTCTGTTCGCGGTGCTCGTCTGGATGCAGATGAAGGTCATCGAGGGGCTGGTCGACGCGCACCAGTACGAGGCAGCGAAGGCAAAGACGCTGATCTGGATGATCCTCGGGTTCATCTTCGGAATCCTTCTCGGAATCATTCTGCTACTTGCCTACATCAAATTCGACCCGCTCATCAACTCCCAGCGTGCACAGATGAGCGGGCAGGCGCCGCCTCCCGGCTATGGCGCGCCCCCGCCGGGGTACCCGCCCCAGGGCCAGCCGATGTACCAGGCTCCCCCTCCCGGATACGCTCCCCCCCCGCCGCAGATGGCCCCTCCCCCGGCGCCGATGCCGCCCCCTCAGGCCCCGGCGGCACCGATCTGCCCGACGTGCGGGCAGCCCGGCGTGTACGTGGCCCAGTACGGCCGGTATTACTGCTACACCGACAAGCAGTACCTCTGAACTGCGGAACCGGCGGTCGCGCGAACCTCTTCCTTTGCTCTGGGGCCCGTTGACGGCCCCCCGCCACCGTCGACCTACAGGATGACGGCCTTCCGCACGCAGTCGTCGATGATCTGTTCCACGTCGATCAGTTCCTCCTCCCGGAGGATCTGGACGAGGTTCGAGCGGGTCGCGGGCTTGTCGGGGACCGCTTGGCAACAAACCCCAGGCCGGGTCGAGATCTGGTAGGTCCCGATCTCCTTCGCCACCGCCTCGATCTCCTGCTTGTCGAACCCGATGAGCGGGCGAACGATGGGGAGACTCACCGAGGCGGTCGCGCTGTGCATGTTCGAGAGCGTTTGGGAGGCCACCTGGCCCAGCGCTTCGCCGGTCACGAGAAAGGTAGCGCCCTCCCGCTTGGCAATCCGTTCCGCGGAGCGCCACATGAACCGGCGGCACAGGACACACCCGACGTGCCGGTCGGTGTTGCGCATGAGTGTGGTCTGCGTCGAGCCATGCGGCACGACGTAGAGCGGGATCGGTTGCTGGTACCGAGCGCGCAGGAGCGTGAGGTGGTCGACGACCTTCTCGAGCGGGGAGTCGTCCGTGAACGGTCGGTTGTCCATGTGGACCGCCACGATCTCGTGGCCCTGTCGGAGCAGGTAATGAATGGCGACGGGCGAGTCGATGCCGCCGCTCATGAGCATCACGCCTCGCGCCATACGGAGCGGACTACCCGAGTCGAGCTATTTAGGGAGTGTCACCGAGCGTCCGCCCGTCAGCCGGAGGTAAATACCCCACCCGGGTCGATGCCCCGTGCCCGAGGACGCTCGACCTCCCGTCCCCCTCCACTTCCGAGAGGAAGGAAAGGGACCCGCGGTCCTGCTGCTCCACGGGATCGGTTTGAGCCACGCGATCTGGAACGGGATCATCCCCCCGCTCGCTAAGGAGTACCGCGTGATCGCGCCCGACCTCCGCGGCCACGGAACCTCCCCGAAGCCGCCGGACTCCCTCTACACGCCCACCGAGCTGGGAGGGGACGTGCTCGGGCTTCTCGATCAACTCGGGGTCCATTCCGCCTACTTCGTCGGACTCTCCGGCGGTGCGTTACTCGCGCTGCGCCTGGCCCTCGAACATCCCGAGCGCCTGAAGGGGCTCGTGATGATCAGCGGCTCCGCCTACACGGACACCCACACCCGGTCGGTCGTTCTGCGATGGATGGAGACCTACACGACCGAGGGTGTCGACGCGTTTGGCTTGCGGTTGCTAAAGGACCTCTACTATCCCGATTGGATCGAAGCGCACCTCGATTTTGCCGACCAGGTGCGCGAGCATCTCAAGCACGAGGACATGGTGCCCGCGTCCCGATGGGCGCAGGCGATGTCGACCTTCGACGAGAAGTCGCGGATCGCCTCGATCAAGATGCCGACCTTAATCATCCAGGCGATGGACGACCAGATCGTCGACCCCTCCCACGGGCGGATCCTCCGGCAGTCGATCCCCGGTGCCCAGATCCGGATCCTTCCCGAGACCGGCCACATGATCCCTCTCGAGCGACCGCAGGAGACGGTCGAGTCGATCCGGGGGTTCCTCCGGGCGGCCGAGGAAGGTCACAAGGCCCCCGAGACCCGCCACTAGCCGCGGGCGTGGAGTTATCAATTCCCGCGAGGATTCCTGTACGATGGCCTCCAGCGACGACGCGGCGAAAATGGCGGCGAAGCTCGACCAGCTGGAACGGGACCTCCGGGATCTCCGGATGCGGCTCGCCCAGCTCGAAAAGCAGCTCGACCCCCGGGCCGAGCACCCGTCCGATAAGACCGCTGTCCGCGAGAAGGTCGCCTACGACTGGCAGGCGTAGACGTGCCGGCCGCGGAGGGTGCCCGTGTGGGCTCCGCTCCCAAGGATATCGCGGGGCTACTCTCCCGCTTTCCTAGTGTTGCGCCGCCCATCGGCTCCGCCGGGGCCGCGGTCACGATCCTCCTGCGACAAGGACTCCGAGAGGTCGAGACGCTCCTCATCGAACGTACCGAGCGTCCGACGGACCCCGCGTCCGGCCAGGTCGCGCTCCCGGGCGGCCGGGTCGAAGATTCGGACGGCTCGCTCCGCGTGACCGCGCTCCGTGAGCTCGAGGAAGAGGTCGGTCTCACCGAGACCGACTTGGCGGGGCCTCCCCGGTACGTCGCCACGGAGAACGCGTTCCGATTCGGATTGACCGTCGCGGTCTTCGCCGCCGAGCTCGGTTCGACCGCGCGTCCCCCGAGCGTCCTTAGCGTGGACGAGGTCGCGCACGTCTTCTGGCTGCCCCGGTCGGCCCTCGGGAGCGAGAAACGCGTCCACCGCGAGACCGACCGCGGGCTCCTCGAGGTTCCGGCCACGGTCTTCGAGGGGCACGTCCTCTGGGGCTTCACGCGTCGGCTTCTCCGGCAGTTCTACGGGCTCCCGAAGGAAGACGAGCTCGGGGGCCCGGCCTTCGCGCCGGACCCCAGTCGGTCGCGCAACGGCGACGCCGACGCGAGCGTCCGGGGGGGTTAGGGGGCCGCGCTCCCGCGAGCATTATCCGAACCGGGGGAGTTCTTCGTCCACGAAGATTTCGCGCACCCGTCGTATGCAATGCTCGAAGTGCGGCGGGACCTTCGATTACGAGTACGTTCCGGGCGCGTCGCTCACGGCCCTCCGCCTCGGCAACGCTCGCTACATGCGATGCCCGATCTGCCAGAAGTTCTCGAAATTCCCGATGACCGGACCCGAGCCGTCCAATCTGCCATCGGGGGCACCGCCCCCCGAGGACGCGGAAGGGCTCCGGTAGAGTCGTGGGAGGTCCAGCGTGACGAACGTTCCGGCGGTGCCTCGGTTCAGCGATGCTCGAGTGACGATCCGTTGGATTGGGGCGTTCATCATTCCCTTCGTGATCGTCGTGCTCCTGGTGGTCGCCCTGCTGCCTAAGCCCGAGCCCGCGCTAGCAGTGGCGCTCGTGAGCTCCGCCATCTTCGTCGCCGTGGCGATCTTCGCGATCTATCGGCTGCGACTTCCCCCCACCGACGCGACGGCACCGGTAACGGGAGCGCCCCCGTAAAGACCGGGAAGATTCGCGACTAAGGGCCTCCAATCCTTTAAATACCACCTTAAATAGTCAGGCGGCCGGGGATTTCCGTTGGTTAAGATTCGAATCGAGAACGTCGTCGCCTCCACGTCCCTAGGGGACCAGCTGGACCTTCAGTCGATCGCACTGGGATTGGACGGGGCGGAGTACGAACCCGAGCAGTTCCCCGGACTCATTTACCGACTGAAGCAGCCGAAGACCGCGATCCTCCTCTTTCGTTCGGGCAAGGTCGTCTGTACCGGTGCGAAGAGCATGCACGAGGTTGAGGAGTCGATCCACACGGTCGCCGCCCAGATCAAGAAGGGCGGTCAGAAGATCAACATGAAACCGAAGATCGAGGTCCAGAACATCGTCGCGAGCTCGGACCTCGAGAGCGAGATCAACCTGAACGCGATCGCGGTCACGTTGGGCCTCGACCGGGTCGAGTACGAGCCCGAGCAGTTCCCGGGGCTCGTCTGCCGGATCGACGACCCGAAGGTCGTCGTGCTGCTCTTCGGGAGCGGCAAGCTCGTCTGCACCGGCGCCCGCAAGCCCTCGGACGTGGAAGTCGCCGTCAAGAAGATCACCAAGGAGCTCCAGGGCGCGGGCCTCCTGCGCTGAACCGGAGCCTGGGGCGGCCGGCGTGCCACTGCCGCGCGGCCTTCCGATCGTCGACCACCACTGTCATCTCTCGCCGTCCGGCGAGGGGGTCGAGGCGGCCCGGCGCTTCCGGTCGGCGGGCGGCACCCACCTGTTTCTCGCCACCCAGAACTACGAGCCGTCCGTCCCCCTGTCGGTGGACGCGTACGCGCGCCAATTCGATACCACCCTCGCCCTCGCACGAAAGGTCCACGACGAGACCGGAGTCACGGTCTATCCCGTCGTTGCACCCTATCCGATCGACCTCGTGCGGGCGGCGGTGGAGATCGGGCTCCCCGCGGCGCTTGATGTTCAACGCAAGGCGCTCGACCTCGCCGGACGCTGGGTGCGTGAGGGGCTCGCCGTCGCGCTCGGGGAAGTGGGACGAGCGCACTTTCCGGTGCCCCCCGACCTGGAAGAGGCGATCGACGCGGGATTCCGTCACGCGCTCGAGGTCGCGCGGGACGTCGGTTGCCCGGTGGTCGTGCACTCGGGCGACCTCGATGGGGGCGGGTTCGCCGAGCTCGCCGAGCGAGCCCGCGAGGCGGGACTCGCTCCCTCCCGAGTGGTGAAGCATTACGCTCGTGCTCGCTGGCCCCCCGAGGACCTCCACGAGATCGTGCCGTCGTACCTCGCCCGCCGAGAGCTCGTCGCTGCGGTCCAAGCTGACGCGGCCCCGTGGTTCCTCGAGACCGACTTTTTGGATGACCCGAAACGACCCGGGGCGGTGCTCGACCTCGCGACGGTCCCCCGACGGGCCCACGCGATCGCGGAAAAGGGAGCGGGGGACCGGCTCTTCGTTCCGTTCGTCGAATCGATAGAGAAGGTGTACGGATGGCGACCCGAACCACCGGGAGGGCCCGGAGTCTGACGGCGAAGCGGCGGCCCCGTGGTCGACTGGTCGCGGTCGAGGGGATCGATGGGGCGGGAAAGTCGACGCTCGTTCGAGCGCTTTCGGTCGCGCTCCGCAAGGAAGGTCGCACGGTCGCGCGCCGCCACGAACCGGCGGACCCCCAGCTCGGGTCGCTCGCCCAGACGGCCAGCCGACGGGACGCGTGGACCGCCGGGGTCTACTTCACCCTCGATCGGTACTTGGCCCGCCCGGCCCTCGAACACGACCTCGGCACTCACGACGTGGTCGTCACCGATCGGTCGTTCTACTCGACGCTCGCCTACCAGGGGAGTGCGCTGCCGCCACCGGACCGAAAGCGGCTAGGGCGGCTACAGTGGACCGCGACGATCGCTCCCGACCTGGTCGTGCTGCTCGACCTCGACCCCGACGCGGCGCTCCGTCGCGTCGGTTCCCGTTCTCTCCATCGCGGACCGCTCGAACGGCTCGCGATCCTGCGCCGGGTCTCCCGGGAGTACCGGGCGCTCGCGCGCCACCACCGCTGGCTCGTCCTGGACGGAGCGACGACCACCGCGACCCAAGTCCACGCGGTGACCGAGCGACTCCGACGCCTGCTGCCTCGAGTCGCACCCCGTGCGACGCGCCGCGCGCGTCGCGGGCGAAGATGATATTGCCGAGTCTCGTCCCCCGGAGCACCCATGAACCCCTCGTCCCGGATCCTCCTCAAGGAGGAGACCCTCGAGCCATCCTTCGTCCCTCCGCGGCTCGTCCGCCGTGAGGCCGAGCTCACGCTCCTGACCAAGCGATTCCGCGAGGGACTCGGGAAGGGGATCCCGTACCACTGCCTCGTCACCGGTGGCGTCGGCAGCGGCAAGACCGCGCTCGTTCGCCGACTCGGTCTCGACCTCGAACGGGTCGGGCGGCTCGGGGACCTCGCGGTCAAGGTACCGTACGTGAACTGCTGGCGCCGTGCGAGCGACCGGACCGTGATGCTCGACCTCCTTCGGAGCGTCAAGGTATCGCTACCGGACCGGGGGTACAGCCTCTCGGAGATGCTCGACGTCTTCGAGCAGGGGATCCGACGAAACCCCCAGCACCTCGTCATCGTCCTCGATGAGGCGGCCGCGCTCGTCAAGCAGGAGACGAAGCTCGTCTACCTCCTCTCGCGTTCCCGCGAGGTCGAGCTCGGGTCGATCTCGTTGATCCTCGTCGCCGCCGAGGACCTCTTCCCCTACCTGGACGCCCCGAGCCGCTCGAGCTTCGGGGTGACGCACCGCCTCTCGCTGGCCCCGTATGACCGGGGGGCGCTCACGGATATTCTCGAGGAACGGGCGAAGCTCGCACTGCGTCCGGGAAGCGTGGACCGCGAGGTCCTCGACCAGATCGCCCGGATCGCGGAGGCGAACGGCGACGCCCGGTTCGCCCTCGAGATCCTCTCCGGTGCCGCGCACGCGGCGGAGGACGCGGGGTCGGACACGATCTCCGGCGAGAACGTCCGGCGGGCGAAGGGGTCCCTCCTCCCGACCGTCACCGAGGGGCATCTGGAGGCGCTGTCCGTGAATCAGCTGAGCGTGCTCCTCGCCCTGTCGCGCACGCTGAAGCGCCGGGGCGCCTCGGTTCCGAGCCAGAAGCTCCGGACCATGCACACGGCCCTGGTCGAGGAGCTCGGCGCCCCCCCCGTGAGCCGAACGACGTTCTGGAGGACGCTCAAGGAGCTCGAGAGGGACGGCCTCGTCACCCTGGACGCCGGGTCATCCGGCGAGTCGAGCCAAGTCGGGATGGACGAGCTTCCCGCGAGCCTGTTGACCACGCTCCTCGAGGAACGGACCGGCGGTCCGCGCGCTCGCAAAGCCTAAGTCGGGCGCATAGGTCGGACCGCCGTGAGCGCCCGGCCGGCCCCGATACTCCTCTCCGCGACCCCCCAACGGCTTCCCGAGTGGATCCGTACCCGGCCGCCGCACGGGGCGAGGTATCCGGAGGTGCGGGACCTTCTCGATCGCCTCCAGCTCGGCACCGTCTGTCGCGAGGCGCGATGTCCCAACCTCTCCGAGTGCTGGTCCGCCGGGACGGCGACCCTCATGCTGCTGGGCACCGACTGTACGCGCCGCTGCGGATTCTGCGCGGTCACGACTCACTGGCCGAACGGGGCGATCGACCGGACCGAGCCGGAGCGGGTCGCGGAGGCGGTGCGGTCCTGGGGGCTGCGGTACGTGGTCCTGACCCAGGTCTGCCGCGACGACCTCCCGGACGGAGGGGCCGCCGTGCTCGCGGAGACCGTGCGCCGAATTCGGGACGCGGCGCCGCCCGTTCTGGTCGAACTCTTGATCGGCGACCTCGGCGGCAACGAGCGCGCCCTGACCGCCCTCCTCGAGGACCCTCCCGACGTCCTGGCCCACAACCTCGAGACGGTCCGGTCCCTTTCGCCGACGGCTCGGGACCACCGGGCCGGCTACGACCGGTCCCTCCAGATGCTCCGGGCGGCGCGGGAGCTGGGCCCCGAGGGGCTCGTGACCAAGAGCTCCATCATGCTCGGACTCGGGGAAGACCCCGCGGAGCTCCGCACGGCCTTCGAGGACCTGCGCGGCGCGGGGACGGACCTCCTCACCCTGGGTCAGTACCTGCGGCCAACGCCGGCGCATCTTCCGGTCCAGCGTTACGTGACCCCGGAGGAGTTCGCCCGATACCAGGAGGTCGCGATCGACCTCGGCTTTGCCGGTGTCGAAGCCGGCCCGCTCGTTCGGAGCTCGTACCACGCCGACGAGCTGTACCGCCGTGCTCGCGCACCGCGGGGAGGTTGATCGATGGCGAAGAAGGCGCGTCGCAAGCTCGAGGAGGAGGAAGAGGCGGCGTTCGAGTTCCCCGTCTTCGACGAGAAGGCCTTCGCGACCAAGGAGTTCGAATTGGGCTCGGGCCTTCTCCTCGTGGGGCTCATCACGGTCGTGATCGGATTCATCTCGTGGGCGATCTCCAGCGCCGGAGTTTCGGTCTGGGTCCCTCTCGGCCTCGGGATCTTCGTGATCGCCCTGAGCCCGTTCCTGATCCGGCGGTTCCGGAAGCTCTCCACGCTCTACACGAAGGGGGACTGGGCGGGGCTGCTGGCGATGGAGTTCTTCGGCTGGTTCGCCCTGTGGTTCCTCTTGCTCGACCTTTCGTCGGGCGCGATCTAGGACCGGTCGAGCCACGGCAGCCGCTTGCCGAGGAGCTCTCGCAACGCTTCATGGAGGGCGGGGGAGTCCGGAGCCCCGGAGAGCGGGTGGACCTCGACCCGAGCGAAGTCGGCGGGGGTCAGGTCCTTTCCGAGCGCGAGCCGGGGCAGGAGGGACCGGACCACCGTCTCGAGGTCCCGGTCGACGCGACGGGTCTCGACCCCGAGGCTCCCGTCGGGGCGGACATACGGTCCTTGCAGCACCGGCGCGTCCGGGGCGGTCCATTTGCCGAGAAAGTTTCCGACCCGGTCGAGCCCGGGAGGGGGCCCGTCCTGCTGTCGCACCGCGGAGCGGTGAGAGTGCGCCACTTCGATCAGCACGAGGACCCGGTCGGGAGCGACGGTGCTCGAGGAGCCTAGCACCTCGAAGTCCGCGCGAGCCACCTCTTCGGCGATCGCGCGCTCGGCCTTACGGACCTGGGGGAAGAGCGTGTCGTCGACCAGGTCCGGACGCGGAAGGCGGACGACGCACACGTGGCTCGACCGCTCGTTCACACGATCGAGGGCGTCCTCCCGAGTGACGGACCCGGGGGGGCGCGGGTCGAACCATCTTTCCGACGGGTGCTCGAGGTACGCCGCGGCCGCGAGGATGACGAGGGCGAGGTTCCGGCGGGAGAGCGCGCTCGCCACGTTGCGATGGGGATCGACCGGATCGGCCAGGATCAGGGCGACGTCCGCAGGGAGTCGGGGAGGCTCCTTCCCCGCTTCCGCGAGCCGCACGGGGAGGCGCCAGGTCCGCGCCGCCCGGAGGAGCCCGCGCATCGAGCCGAAGCGAAGGACCAGGAGTTCGACGAGATAGCCCGAGAATCCCTCGGTCTTCGCTTCGGAGCCGTAGACCCCGAGGGTCCGGAGGAACTGCTTCGCCAGTCGGACCTGGCTCACGATCTCCGGCGTTTCCCGACCGGAGAGGTACTCCTGATGGAACGGGGTCCGATCGACCGGAGACAGGGGTTGGGAAGGGTCGGTGATCGAGAATCCCGGCACGGCGTCCACTCGGAAACCTTCGAACTCGCCGCGGAGGTACGGATGCTCCGCGTACCGGGTTTCGGTGTGCGTGAGCACGGCCTGTCCGAGGGCGAGCCCCTCCTCGCGGAGTCGGTCTCGAGAGAGCTCTGGCGGGAAGAGGAGGAAGAGGTCGACGTCCAGTCGGTCGGAAAGGAACGTCCCGCGCGCGGCACTCCCCGCCACGAGGGCGCGGACGAGGGGGCTCGACCGGGCCTTCGCGGCTGCCTCGACCCGCTCGACCAGGTCCGCGCGGACCTGGGCCAGCTTCTTCAGGAATACCGGCGCGGGCGCAATGCGGGAGGCGATAGTGGACTCGAGGCGATCGGCCTCGGCGGTCGCCTCGACCCCGTGGTCAGGGTTGGTCATCGGAAGGGGGGACGCTGCCGGGGAGATGAACCTTCGGCTCGAGGCGGAGGGGAGTCTTCTTCGTCCGGCGCGGCCTAGCTAACCACGAGGAACCGATGCTCGCATCGCCCGCCCACACTGCCACTCTCTTCGAGCCCATCGCGGACCGGAAGGTCCGATGTACCGCTTGCGCGCGGTACTGCATTATTCCGGAGGGGTCCCACGGCTTCTGCTTCGTTCGAAAGAACGAGGGAGGTCGGTTGGTCCTCCTTTCCTATGGGCTGGCCGCCGCGGTCCAGGTCGACCCCATCGAGAAGAAGCCCCTCTCGCATTTCCATCCGGGCTCCCGCGTGTACTCGATTGGTACGGTCGGGTGCAACTGGCGCTGCCTCTACTGCCAGAACGCCGAGATCTCCCAGGATCACGAGGTGAGTGGGCGGCCGCTTTCTCCCCAACAGGCCGTCCAAGGGGCGCAGCGGTACGGCTGCGACGGGATCACCTTCACGTACAACGAGCCCACGATCTTCATCGAGTACGCGATGGACGTGGCCCGAGAGGCGCACCGCGCCGGCCTCTTCACGAACTTCGTGACGAACGGTTACATGACACCCGAGGCGGTCTCCCTGATCGGCTCCCAGCTCGACGCGGTGAGCGTCGACTTCAAGGGCAGCGGCGAAGCCGGGTTCCTCCGAAAGTACATCACGGCGAAGGGGCCGGACCCGATCCTCTCGTCCATGCGGGACCTGCAGAAGGCGGGGGTCCACGTCGAGGTCACCGACCTCATTGTTCCCGAGGTGGGGGAATCGGACGACGCGACGCGCAAGCTCGCCCGCTACGTGGTCGATGAACTCGGCCCCGCGACCCCGTTCCATCTCTTGCGCTTCCACCCCGACTACAAGATGATGGACTTCCCCGAGACTCCGGTGGCGACGCTCGAGCGGCTGCACAAGATCCTCAAGGAGGAGGGCCTCGAGTACGCGTATCTTGGGAACGTTTGGGGTCATCCGCTCGAACACACGTACTGTCCCGGCTGCGGCGCGATCGCCATCCAGCGGTACGGATTCACGATCCAGGGATGGAATCTCGACTCGAAGAATCGGTGTCGCGCCTGCGGCCACACGATCCCGATCGTCGGGCATTTCGCCAAGAACTACGTCCCGACATTCGCGACCCCGGTCGCGTGAAGCGGGATCCCCGGGATCTAGAACGAGGGGCGTCTCCCCATGGCTCACCCTCGGGCTCGCGAGGGACAGGACGAGACCCTCGCGCCCTTCGGTCGCCCCGCACGGCGCCACGGGCCGTTACGAGCGTCCTCCCTCACCGCACGGAAGCTCAGTGCGTGATGGTGGTCGGCGCCGAGGGCACAGCGCCCCCCAGCCGACCTAACAGGACTGCAAGCGGATCCAACTCCTGGTCCCGGAGACCGATGAATCTCCGTCCATCGAACCGGCCCACGGTAGCTCCCTCACGGAAGACCACGATCGTCGGGGTGATCTTGATGCGAAAGGAATCCCAGAGCGGGTCTTCGAGGTCGGTGATGTCCGCGATCGCGAGTTGCGCAGGGAGGTGTCCGTTTCGGGCAACGAACTTGGGGACAAAGCCTCTCGTCGGGGGACACCACGTGGCCCCGAAGCAAACCGCATAGGTCCCGCCGCGCTTGAGACGGGTGGCTTCGAAGTCGTGAGTCCGAAGCACCTCCACTCCGAGCCCTTCCCAAGTGCGCTTGCTTCCTCCCCTGGGCACGGATCCCCCCAACTCGCGGCGGCTCAAATCGTGGCGCGTGACTTTGCACCACCGTCTTTCGCATTCTGATGTGGTTTGGGGGGACGCCCGATGGAACCCAAAGGGTAGGGGATCCCTGACCCCCGTCGGGTGGGCGAGGCTAATCCGTCGTCTCTACGGCCCCGATCGGGTTCGGGGCAGAAACCGTCCGGTCCGGGCCACGTACGCCGAGTACGCCGGCCCGAACCCCTCCGAAGAGCCGAGCAGCTCTTCCTCAATTCGGGCCCGATAGGTCGCCAGCCCGACCAGCAAGATGGTGATCAGAGCGAGAATCGGGCTCAGGTAGAGGAGGCTGAGCCCCGTCGCGCCGGTCACGATCGCGGTGTACACGGGATGCCGGATGTAACGGTAGGGGCCCTCCTGCACCAGTTGATGGCCCTCCTGCACCTGTATCGCGGGGGTCATGTGTCGTCCGAGGGCTCGCACGGCAGCGAAGAACAGCAATCCGCCGGCGAGTGAGACCAGGAACCCCAAGACCTGGAACTCGGCCGAGAACGGGAAGTCGGGAAACCGCGGCCAATGGTACGCGTACTCGGGTACGAGAAGCACTCCCACTGACCAAAAGGCCGCGATCAGTGCCCCGCCCACCCAGACGAATTCGGTCCATCGTCCCGGGTCTCTCTGGGCCACAACACGAGCGCGTTCTCTGGAGAAGGGAGACAACCAGTGACCCACCACGAACCCCCCAAAGATGGCCGCCAGGCTGATCGCGGCGAAGATTTGGGCGACCTGCGGACTCAGCACGACTGGACGTAGCGACAGCGCCGTGATTTACTCTACGCGCCTGCTCAGGGTCTGGCAGGAACCGCGGCCGGGCCCGTATTCCTGAAGGCTGGCCGGGGCTGAGCCCGCGGGCGTAAAATCTTCGATCCGTTTCCGAGGGCGAGGTGCGATATGGGGACCGCTAAGAGATCCATACCGGAGAGCTACTCCGGCACGACGCTTCGTAGGGTGAACTGGGCGGAGGACCTTGACCTCGTCCGCCGGTTCCTCCAAGAATACCGGCAGTGGCTCGCCGATCATCGGGATACCGCCGCCCCCGCCGATTCGGGCGCGAATATCGGGCTCGGGCAGATTGACAAGCAGATTGCGGAGCTTCCGGGAGTTTACGGCCCACCCCGCGGAGAGATCATTCTTGCCTTCGCACAAGAAGCGTTAGTGGCGTGCGGTGGTCTGAGGGAACTGGAACCAAAGGTTGGGGAGATCCGGCGGGTCTACGTGCGGGCTGACCATCGCGGACCGGGGTTCGGGCCGGTCTTGACCCGTGCGCTTCTCGACCGCGCGCGCGAACTCGGGTACGAGCGAGTTCGGGTCGATACGCTCCCGAGCATGTCCGCGGCGATTCAGTTCTATCAAGACCTGAATGGCGAACTTGGATACCCACTACTCGTCATCCGGCCAGATGACTCCTGACCAGTAGGTGCCCTTGAGGTGGCCGCACGGGCACCCCGAGTTTTCCTTGGGCTGCACGGTGAGGGCGGC
>JBAUZT010000016.1:0-121039 GCA_049585415.1 Thermoplasmata archaeon
CGGTCGGCGTTCTTAGGAGGTGATCCATCTGCAGGTTCCCCTACAGATACCTTGTTACGACTTAGTCCCCCTTGCTGAACCGAAGTTCGAGCGACCCAAATGAGTCACCCTCACTCCGACCCAACTCGGATGACTTGACGGGCGGTGTGTGCAAAGAGCAGGGGCACATTCACCGCGGGATGTTGACCCGCGATTACTACGGACTCCATTTTCACGAGGGCGAGTTACAGCCCTCGATCCAGACTACGATGGGGTTTCAGGATTGCCTTCCCCTTTCGGGGTCGGTTCCCATTGTCCCCACCTTTGTAGCGCGCGTGTTGCCCGGGAGATTCGGGGCATACGGACCTACCGTAGACCTCTCCTTCCTCAGCCTTAGCGGCAGCGATCCCCCCAGTGTGCTCTCACGATCGCTCGTGAAATCGCGACTGAGGGCGAGGGTCTCGTTCGTTATCTGACTTAACAGAACGCCTTACGGTACGAACTGACGACGGCCATGCACCACCTCTCGGAGAATCGGGCAAGGTCTTCAGCCTGGCTTTCATCCCTCCGTCGCCCCCGGTGAGTTTTCCGGCGTTGAATCCAATTGAACCGCACGCTCCGCCCGTTGCGGTGCTCTCCCGCCAATTCCTTTAAGTTTCAGTCTTGCGACCGTACTCCCCAAGCGGCAGACTTAACACCTTCGCTCCGGCACTGGAAGCCCACGCAGGACCCCCAACACCAAGTCTGCAGCGTTTACACCCTAGACTACCGGGGTATCTAATCCCGTTTGCGCCCTAGGGCTTCGTCCCTCACTGTCGGATTCGTTCTAGGTGAACGCCTTCGCCACTGGTGGTCCCCCCCGGATTACAGGATTTTACCCCTACCCCGGGAGTACCTTCACCCTCTCCCGATCCCAAGCCGAGCAGTGTCTCCGGAATTCGGACAGTTGAGCCGCCCGATTTACCCGGAGATTTGCCCGGCCAGCTACGGACGCTTTAGGCTCAATAATAATGAGCACCACTCGGGCCGCGGGTATTACCGCGGCGGCTGGCACCCGTCTTACCCGGCCCTTACTTCTCGAGCTTTTTAGGCTCGAGAACAGCCTACACAAAAGTGTAGGCACTTGGAGTTCCCCCATCGTGGTTGCCCACATTGTGGAGGTTTCGCGCCTGCTGCGTCCCGTAGGACCTGGATTCGTGTCTCAGAATCCATCTCCGGGCGACTTCTCCCAAAGCCCGTACCCGTCTCTGGCTAGGGGGTCCGTGAAACCCCCTACTACCTGATAGGCCGCAGACCCATCCTCGAGCCCCGCAGGATTTGGACCTGAGAGCCTTCCATCATCTCAGATCTATCGGGTATTATCCCCAGTTTCCCGGGGTTATCCCCGTCTCGAGGGCAGATTGTCCGCGTGTTACTGAGCAGTGCGCCGAGGGCTTACCCCTCTCGACTCGCATGGCTTAAGCGAACTCCAATAGCGGTGCCCGCCGGCAGGATCAACCGGATTTGTTGGCACACTTTTCGCTGTGTGCGGGAATACATTTTGGTCGTGAACCGATCTTTGCTGACTGGCGGAATTGCTCTTTTGCTATCGATGAGCGATTTGCGTATTCGCTGACATCTCTCTCCTCCGTCAGTCCCGAGAGGTCACTCCCCGTCTCCGGGAAGGGTTTCTCAGGGCTCCACGCCCCATCGGGCCATCTGTGGCGCTGCCTTGGAAGAGACCGGATCACGAGTCCCCGGCCCGCCGTGGCGGCGTCGCCACACCGAACTTCCGAAGAAGCGCGGCGCGGTGCTTAATGGGAGGAAGGGTCGCTATTTAACGGGCACCTCGGCCGTCCTTGACTTTCGGAGCGGCCGAGCGCTCGAGGTGGCGAAGGCAGAGCGGAACCTCGAGCAGCGAGGTGATCTCGGGAGGCTCGAGGGACATTCCGGTCCCCGCCCGATTGAGCCAGACCGAGTGGAGGCCCGCGAGGCGGGCGGCCTCCGCGTCGGTGAAGGCGAGGTTGCCCACGTAGAACGCTTCCTCCGGTCGGAGCTTCATGCGGCCGAGCGTCCGATGGAAGATCTCGGCGTTCGGTTTCTCCACCCCCTCCGTTCCCGACGAGACGACCCGCTCGAAGAACGGCAGGATGCCGGTCTCGTGGAGGATCGCGCGGATGTGCGCCTCGCTCGAGCTGTTCGAAACGACCGCGAGTCGACGCCCTTCGTCCTCGAGGTCCTCGAGGCACCGACGGCTGTCGGAGTAGAGCCGATTGTACCCCGGACGTTCCCGTACGAGGTTCAGGAATCGGGTGGCGACCGTGGACGCCACCTCGCTTCCCGAGGCTCGGGAGAGCGTCCGCCGCCAGAACTCGGCGTAACTGACCCGATCCGCATTGTCCGTCTCGCGCTCGACCTCGAAGAACGCCTGGGCCATCGCTTCCTCCTCGACTTCGACGAAGAGCTTGCGAGCGAGGTCCGTCCAGTGGGCGAAGTCGTGGTAGTCGACGAGCGTGCCGCCGAGGTCGAAGAGGACGGCATGGACCCTGCGAGCGGCGGTCATCGCGCGAAGTTAACGGCCGACACCGCTTTTCAATCTTAAGGCTCCGGGACGGGACCGATGGCAGCGCATCGAGGCGGGCGTAGGAAGTGGCAGCGGCTCGACCCGCCCGCACGGGAGGCTGACCGGCGGAGCGCGCGACGGGTCGCGGCCTCGGTCGCCCACGAGTTCATCGAGAAAGGGGCGAGCGCCGTCGTGCTGGGGGGCAGTTGGGCGCGAGGCGACGCCCACCGCGAGTCCGACATCGACCTCTGGGTCTTCGGGCTCCGTCCCGGCAACATCGTGCTCTGGAGGGATCCGTTCATGGTGACGGTCGACCGGCGATCGGAGGCCGGCGAGCGAAGGAGGCTACGAACCCCGCCGTACGTCGGGGGAAGCGTACCGGGCTGGCGCGTCGCGATCGCGTTGCACGACCCCGAGGGCGTCTACCGGCGCCTGCATACCGAGGCGCGGAGGTTCCGATGGGAATCGATCGGGTCGAAGTGCGACCGCTGGGTCGCGGCGCAGGTCGTCGGTTGGGCCGAGGAGGCGGTCAAGCTCGTGCGCGCGCTCGCGACGGGCAATGACGCGACCGCCGCGGTCCAGCGCGACCTCCTCGCCGACCACCTGGGCTTCGTGATGGCCGTTCATCGGCGGATGTTCTGGGATTCCGAGAACGAATCGTGGGAACGGATCTCGCGGGCGGTCGGGGGCGACTGGGCCCGGGCGCAGCGGAGGGCCCTGGGCGTCCCCGCGGCGCGCTTGGAGGAGAGTTGCCGGGGCGCTCTAGCGCTCTATGCGCTCACGGCGCGCGCCGTGGAGGCGACGCTGGCGGAAGAACAGCGAGCGATCGTTTCCCACACGCTCGGGGTCATCGGAGAGCCCCGGCACTCCCTCCCGAGGGGATCCGCCATCCCCGGGGGTCGTGCGGGGCGTTGGCGCCCCGTAAGAGCCGGTCGAACGCGAGCGCTCAGGAGACGCTGACGCTCACGATATCGGTGTGGCGCAGAAGGATCGCTCGAGCGATCTTGAGGTTCTTGCCGGCTTTTCCGATCGCGCGCGCCTTCCACGCCGGGTCGACCGTGACGGTCGCGTGCCGGCCCTTCCCTTTGGGCGAGAAGTCGACGCGCTTCGGGGAGTACCAGTAGAAGATGTTCTTCACGAGCGTCTCGGGGTCGTCCGCGTACTCCACGACCTGGATCTCCTTCTTCAACATCCCCTTCAATCGGTCAACGAGGACCCCGCCCGGACCGACCGCCTTGTGCACCTCGCCGGGATAGACGAGGTAGACGAGCTTGTCCTCCGCCCCGAGGCAGTCCTTCACGCGCGCGCCGGTCCGCTCCTCGAACAGCTGGATGTACCCGAGGGTCTCGTTGTCGAGAGTGATCTCGCTCATCGGCGGAAAGGGTTCCCGGCGACCCCCGCCTCAGGTCTCGAGGGTGAGGATCGCGCTGGAACCCGGGTCGAGGATCGCCATCGCGCTGATCGGGAACGGACGGCCGCACGCCTGGCCGAGGTCGACCGCGGTCCCCGGGTAGTGGTAGACCGGGATCTTCCCGACCGCCCGCTCCTTCGTGAGCGTCGGGTCGGGGCACGTCTTCGCGACGATCAGGAGGCGCGCCTTCTTCGACTTCGCCGCGTCGAGCGTTTCGGTGAGCCCGATCCGGACCGTCCCGGTCTCGAGCGCGACCTTGAGCGCGTGGGCGAGGTCCATCGGTCTACGCCTCCCCCTGCGCTTCCTCGACCGGTGCCTTCGGCACGGCCGGGGTCGTCGTGAGCGGCTTGTAGACCAGGTTGACCGCGCCCGTGCCGAGGGTGATCGGCTGCCCGACGATGATGTTCTCGGCGACGCCCTTCAGCTCGTCGACCTCGCCGGTGATCGCGGCGCGCAGTAGGTGTGCCGCGGTGATCTCGAAGGCGGCCCGGGCGAGGACACTCGTCTTCTTTCCCGAGATCCCGTGGCGTCCGATGGCGCGGATGTCCCCTTCGTTCGTCATCACGTCCGCGACGAGCATCAGGTGGCGGATGTCGACCCCCAGCCCTTGCTCGGCGAGCGTGCGGTTCGCCTCGTGGATGAGCGCCGCGCGCGCGGCCTCCACCCCGTAGACGCGGTAGATCTCGAAGACGGAGTTGGTGGTCGTGCGAACGCCGTCGACGCCGGCGATCTCGAGGACGCCATCGAGGTTCGAACCCTCCGTGTAGATGACATACTCGTCCTTCTCTTTGCGAATGAGCGCGCGTCGGATCCCGGTGACGCCCTTGATCCGGATCCCCTTCGCCTCCTCGCTCGCGATGAGGAGCTTCTTGAACGGCATCTCCTCGACGAGCTCCTCCTTCTTCGACTTCGTCGCGCCGGCGACGGACTCCTTCAAGTGGATCTCGATCGCGCGGGTCTCTCCGCTCCCCGAGCCGTTCTTGATCTCGAAGAGCCGCGCATCGAGGTTCTCGAGCAGCTGCGCCTCGAGCTCCGCGCGCTTCACGCCGCGCTCCTGGAGGCGGTCCGCGATCGGGGAGATGACGACCTTGAGCTCCTCGACGACGGTGCCGATCGCGGCGACATCGGGGACGGTCGTGACCTCGACCTGCAGCGCGATATCGTGGACCGCGTCCCGGTCCCCCCGCAGCTTCTTCTCGACGTGCACCGTCATCATCGGGGTCGACGGGACGCGCCGGGCGTCCACGAGCTCGATGAGCCGCGGGAGTCCCAACGTGACGTTCATCTCCGCGACCCCCGCGTAGTGGAACGTACGGAGGGTCATCTGCGTCCCCGGCTCCCCGATCGATTGCGCCGCGATGATCCCGACCGACTCGTGCGCGTCGACCTCGGCTCGCGCGAACCGGCGGACGACCTCGCGCACGATCTTCGACGCGTCACCGGGGGCGAGGCGCAGGTGCTGCAGCTTCGCCTTGAGCTCCTCGGCCACCAGGGGAGGGAGCGTGACGCCCTCCTTGCGGGCGATCTCGTGGATCCGCGCGATCGTGTCGCGGGGGGGTGCGGCCTTCTTTTCCTCGGCCATCGTCATTCGCCCCCGAACTCGGGGCCCTCCTCGGGCGTGCCGAACTCCTCGGTCTCCTCGTCCTCGCCTTCCTCTTCGAGCTGCGCCTCGGCCTGGAGGTCCATCTCCTCCTCGGTCACGGGCGGAGCTCCCGCGGTCCCCTCGGGCCGGCGCTCGTCCGACGAGCGGACCCGGCGTCCGAGGACTTGCGAGACGACTTCGTCGAGCGAGACCGCGGCACCTTGGTACGAGCGGGTCGGGTCGATCCCGTCCTCCCCGTACTGGAACTCGATGACCGTCCCCGCGGTGTTCCGCACCGTGCGGTCCTCGGCGACCTTGAGGTCCTCGAGGGCGTTGATCAGGCGGCGCTGCATGTAACCGGACCGGCTCGTCCGGACCGCGGTATCGACCAGCGATTCGCGGCCGCCCATCGAGTGGAAAAAGTACTCCGTGGGGGAGAGCCCGCGTTTGTAGCTCGAGCTCACGAACCCGCGCGCCGCCGAACCGAGGTCCCCGCGCTCGTAGTGCGGGAGGGTGCGGTTGAAGTAGCCCCGCATGAGGCGCTCGCCCCGAACGGACTGCTGGCCGACGGCGCCGGCCATCTGCGTCAGGTTGAGCATCGAGCCGCGTGCCCCCGACTTCGCGAGAATGACGGCGGGGTTCTCGAGACCGAGGTACCGTCCCGCGATCTCGCCGGCCTTGTCCCGCGCCTGTCCGAGCTCGCGACGCACCATCACCTCGAGCGTCTCCTCGACCGAGCGGCCGGGCATCTGCTCCAGCTTTCCTTTCCGGTACTGCTCGACGAGCTCGTTCACGCGGTCGCGCGCGTCGTCGAGCGCCGAGAGGATCTCCTTGAGCGCCGGCTCGGGCACGTCCTCGTCATCGATCCCGGTGGAGAGGCCCTTCAGGCCGATCGCGGTGATGGCGAGGCGGCTCATGTCGTCGAGGAACTGTCGAGCCCGGGGCATCCCGTCGTTCCTCGCGATCGCGTCGAGGACGGCGCCCTTCTCGTAGGCGATCGCCTTCTTGTCGATCGTTCCGGCTTTCAGGACCCCGTTCTCGATCACGACCCAGGCGTCGTGCTTACAGCTGAGCGGCGAGCACGTGCAGCCGGCCCAGATGTTCGACCGGAACTCGAGCGTGAGGTCCTTCGGGAGGGTCAGCGAGAAGAGCTGCTTCCCCGACCAGAACGGCTGGCCGTCCTTGTCCTTGCCCGCGGGAGGGGGGACGGGGTAGTTGAGCTTCGAGAGGAGGTAGGTGACCTCGCTGCGGGAGTACGACGGGTCCTGGTACGTGAGCAGGAACGCCGCGGTGATGTGGTCGTGGAGCATCCCGATGATCGGACCGCCGTACCGGGGCGAGAGGATGTGCTCCTCCACCTTCATCAGGACCTTCGCCTCGGCGCGCGCCTCCTGGCTCTGGAGGACATGAAGGTTCATTTCGTCGCCATCGAAGTCCGCGTTGTACGGCGGGCAGTCGCAGAGGTTGAAGCGGAACGTCTTGTGCGGGAGGATCCGCACGAAGTGCGCCATCATGCTCATCCGGTGCAGGCTGGGCTGCCGGTTGAACAGCACGATGTCCCCGTCGATGAGCTGTCGCTCGACGATCGAGCCGGGCGTGACGAGCTCGGCGCACGCCTCGGCGTTCTTCTCCATGACCTTGATCCGCTGGCCGTCCTCGCGGACGAGGTAGTTGACCCCGCAGCGGTAGCGGCCGTCCGCGTCGGGGGCGGGTCCGGGGCCCCGCTTCACGAGCTCCTTCGCGACCTCCTGGTTGTGGAGCGTCACCTCGAGCGGCACCGTCAGCCCGCGCGCGACCTCGGCCGGGATCCCGACCTCGTTGATCGAGAGCAGCGGGTCCGGACTGATCACCGTACGCGCCGAGAAGTTGACCCGCTTTCCCGAGAGGTTCGAACGGAACCGTCCGTCCTTCCCCTTCAGGCGCTGGGCGAGCGTCTTGAGCGGTCGGCCCGAGCGGTGACGGGCCGGGGGGATGCCGCTCGTCTGGTTGTCGAAGTAGGTCGTGACGTGGTACTGCAACAGCTCCCAGAGGTCCTCGACCACGAGCTGCGGGGCGCCCATGTCGCGATTCTCGCGCAAGCGCTGGTTGATCCGGAGTACGTCGACGAGCTTGTGGGTGAGGTCATCCTCGCTGCGCTCCCCGCTCTCGAGCGTGATCGACGGTCGCACCTGGACCGGAGGTACCGGCAGCACGGTGAGCACCATCCATTCGGGGCGCCCGAACTTCGGGTTGAGGCCGAGGGCTCGGACGTCGTCGTCCGGGATCCGCTCGAGCCGTGCGCGAACCTCCTTCGGGGTGATCTTGTGGCTGTTCTCGCGGAAGGTCGTCGGCTTGTCGAGGACGATGCGCTGCTGGATCTCGTGGCAGTGCGGGCAGGTCCGCTCCTCCTTCGGCTCGCGGGTCCGGGGCACCGGCGGGGCGTCGTCGTCCGCGATCACCTCCGCGCGGGGGTTCGGGGCGTCGGGCAGCATCCGACCGCACGCCCGGCACGTCGACTGGAGAAGGCGCTTGATCTCCTTCGCGTACCCGACGTGGATCACGGGCATCGCGAGCTCGATGATCCCGAAGTGCCCGGGGCACTCGTTGACCCGTCCCCCGCACGTCCGGCATCGGAGGTTCGGCTCGATGACCCCGAGGTGGAGGTCCATGAGGCCCATCTCGATCGGGTAGCCGTCGTCGTCGTAGGTGTCGGCCGTGATGACCTTCACCCCGCTCATGCGGCGGATCTCGTCCGGCGAGAGGAACGCGAACTGGAGGCCCTTGATCCGCTTCGAAAGTCCCTGCGTCGTCATGGCCCCCTCCTAGCGCATCTCCGCGAGCTGCAGTCGCATGATCACGCCGAGGCTGATCAGCTCCTCCAGGAGGAGCTTGAACGAGTAGCTCATCTCGACCGGATAGATCGACGAGGTGTTCCCGCAGCTCGGGCACCGGAGCGAGTTCGCCCGCGAATCGGGGATCGCGATGTGCCCGCAGTCCGGGTTCCCGCAGACGTACTGGATCGTCCCATCCGATTCATCGAGCAGTCGGTCCTTGATCACCATCGCGACGCCGTGGCCGATCAGGCAGTCACGCTCCATCTCTCCGAACCGTAGACCGCCCTGGCGCGAGCGTCCCTCGGTCGGCTGGCGCGTGAGGATCTGGACCGGTCCGCGAGAGCGCATGTGCATCTTGCCCGCGACCATGTGGTGGAGCTTCTGGTAGTAGATCACGCCGACGAAGATCTCCGCCTCGAAGCGGCGGCCCGTGAGGCCGTCGTAGAGCGTCTCGCGGCCCGACGGGTGGAAGCCGACGGCCTTCAAGCCCTCGCGCAGCGCCTCTTCGCGGGCTCCCGAGAACGCCGTGCCGTCGACGGTCTTGCCCTCGAGCGCGCCGACCTTGCCGCCCAGCATCTCGAGGACGTGGGCGACCGTCATGCGCGACGGGATCGCGTGCGGATTGATCAGCAGGTCCGGCGTCACGCCGTCCCGGGTGAACGGCAGGTTCTCCTGCGGTACGATGAGACCGATCACGCCCTTCTGGCCGTGCCGGCTCGCGAACTTGTCGCCGAGCTCGGGGATCCGCTGGTTGCGGACCTTCACTTTGACGAGCTTCGAGATGTTCTCGCCCTCGGTCAGGATCACGTTGTCCACCCAGCCGGATTCGCCGAAGCGGACGGTGACGCTCGTCTCGCGTCGCTTCTGGGGGGTCAGGAGGTCGGTCTTCTCCTCGAGGAAGCGCGGTGGGCTCGTCTTCCCGACGAGCACGTCGCCCTCGCTCACTTCGAGCTCCGGAAAGATCAATCCGTCCTCCCCGAGGTTGCGGTACGCCGTGTCGACACGGGCCCCGGCGACATCCGGTCGCGGGATCTCGAACCGGTCCTCCTGGCCGCCGGGGTACTTGCGCTCCTCCCCGCGGTACGTTCGGAAGAACGACGAGCGACCGAGTCCCCGGTCGATCGCGCCCTTCGAGAAGACGAGGGCGTCCTGCATGTTGTACCCCTCGTAGGAGAGGACGGCCACGACGAAGTTCTGACCGGCCGGTCGCTCCGTGAAGTGCACGTAGCGCATCGTCTGGGTCTGGAGCAACGGCGCCTGCGGATAGTGCAAGAGGTGGCCCCGGGTGTCCGGCCGACGGCGGTAGTTGACCGATTCGACCCCGAGGGCCTGCTTCGCCATGCCCGAGCCCATCGTGTTCCGCGGGGCCGAGTTGTGCTCCGGGTACGGGATGAGTCCGGTGCATACGCCCAGGATCAGGTTCGGGTCGATCTCGAGGTGGGTGTGCCGCTCGGTGAGCAAGCTCGGGGTGGGGAACTCGGACTTACAGTAGCCGCACTCGACCGTCGCCGCTTCGCCCTTGTCGCCCATCGACACCCAACGGATGTCGCCGCGGCTCAGCGCGCGCTGGCACTTCGGGCACCGGTCGGGAGGTACCAACGGCTCGACCGCGATGAACGAGTCTTCCTCTTCCTCGGCGTCGAGCCACTCGATCTTCCCTTCGCGGATGAGGTCGGTGAACGAGCGCGTGCCGCGCGCGAGCTCGTCGAGGTCGGTGCGCGTCGCCCGCGGAACGCCATTCCGCACGACCACGAGCGGGCGGCGCAGTCGGCCCGCATCGCAGTGCACGATGACCTCGTTCATCTCGGCGTCGTAGCGGACGTTGATCTCGTACGTCTTGTCCTCGAGCGTCGAGGAGAGCGTCCGGGTCCTCCGCCGCTCGCGGATGTCGCGCACGAGGTCCAGCGGCTGCGAGTGGAGCCCGATCAGGTTCCCGTTGACGTAGACCCGGGCCGCACGCTTCCCCTTCGGCGCGGCGGACTCTTGGAAGACCTCGGGGCCGATCTCCCGGGTGTTGTTGTCGCGCAGGATGAGGGTGACCTCCTCCTCGTCCGTCCCTTCCGAGACGTCGACGCAGAGGGCGTAGTTCTTGACGAGGCCGCAGTTCTGGCCTTCGGGCGTCTCGTTGGGACAGAGGCGGCCCCACTGCGTCGGGTGAAGGTCGCGCGCCTCGAAGTGGGGTTGACTCCGCGTGAGCGGGCTCGTGACGCGCCGCAGGTGGCTGATCGTGGACATGTGGCTCGTTCGGTCGAGCACCTGGCTCACGCCGGCGCGGCCGCCGACCCAGTTGCCCGTCGCGAGGGCGTGGACGAGGCGCTGCGTGAGCAGGTCCGGCCGGATCGCGCTCGCGATCCGAAGGTCTTTCTTCCGCGCGAACGATCGTTCGAGCTGGTACTTGAGGTCCTTCAGGAGAAGCGAGAACGCGACGCGGAAGAGGTCCTCCATGAGGTCCCCGGCGAGCTTGAGCCGCTTGTTCGCGTAGTGGTCCTTGTCGTCCTCGCCGCGCACTTTGAGATGGAGCTCGAGGACCGTTCGCGCCATCCGCGCGAGGTACAGGGCCTTCTTGAGCCGGTTCGCCTTCGTGTCGCCCAAGTGGGGCAGGAGCGAGCGATCGAGGATCCCGTCGACCTTGCGCTGTCGGTACTCCTTCGCCTGTCCCGTGGCGAATTTCTTCTCGAGGAAGATCAGCGCGTCCTCGGTGGAGAGCACCCCCTCGGGAGGGTAGAGCTTCTTCGAGACGCACTCCTCGAGGTTGACGTTCAGTAGGTGCTTCATCGTCTGGACGAACGGTTCGTCCAGCGGGAGGAGCTCGCCCAGAACGGCCTGGAAGATCTCCTCGTCGTTCTTCATCCCGAGGGCCTTCATCAGGATCACGAGCGGGATCTGTCCGCTCGCCGTCGGGACCGAGACCTGGAGCACGCCGTCCTTCTTCTTCTCGACGACCGTGAGCGAGCGGTACCCGCCCCGCTGCGAGAAGACCTTCGCGCTCTCGATCGGGGTGCCGTACCGCTCGTTGAACTCGGCGAAGATCCGGTTCGGCGCGAGATCCTCGAGGCTGATGATGACCCGCTCCGTTCCGCCGATGATCGCGTAGCCGCCCGGGTCGAGCGGGTCCTCCCCATACTCGACCAGCTTCGCGCGGTACTCGTCGTCGCTGAGCGCGACCTGCCCGTCCGACTCGATGTTCGACTTCGAGAGGTTGCACTGACGGCTCTTGACCATGATCGGGAGGTCGCCGATGTGGACCGTCTCGCTCGCCCGTTCGACGCCGTTCTCGACGACCGTGACGTCGAGGTAGATCGGGGCCTGATAGGTGAGGTTGCGGAGGCGGGCCTCCATGGGCGTGAGCGTCGGCTTCGAGCCAACGGGTTCCTTGACGAACGGCTTCCCGATCCGGATCGTCGGCTCCGCGGACGGGCTCACGAAACCGCGCGCGTCGCGCCGGCGGCCGACCCGCACCTGGATCGAGCTCTTCGTCTTCTGGACGTCCAATCGGACCATCCCGTGCTCGGTGGAGTCCTCGCTCACCCGGGCTTCGTCGACGATCCGCTGCATCCGCGAGTTCGGGTTGTCCTCGGTCGGCAGGAAGTCGTTGAAGCTCGCGAGGTGGTGATTGACGATCGACCGCTCGCGGAAGAATGCGTCTACGATTTCGCGCATGGATTCTTCAGGTACCTCCCACGTTCGGGACGATGAGCCGGTAGGCGATCGCCTCACCGGCGGTCGCGCTGGGTCGGCGAATGCGAACGAGGCGACCGGTGAAATTTTCTCCCGCGTCCCGGCCCGCGACGAACTTGGGGTCGGTCTGCAGGCCCGGGTCCCCGACGAGGATCTTCGGGAGCCGCTCGGCGACCGTCTCGAGGCGCTCGAGGACCTGCTTCGTCTCGTCCTCGCTCAGGATCTCGTGTCGGGGCAGGAGGTGGTGGGCGACGAACGGACGCACCGGCTTCGGCACCGCGCTGGCGGCGACGCGTTTCTTCGTGCGACGGGCCGGACTGGGCGTCATGCGTTTTCTCCAAGAACGGCACGGGCCCGGGGGGACGCTCGGAGCAACTCCGCGCACCGCGCGGGGCGGCTCGTTCGAACCCCCGACCAACTGGTTAAAAGCCAGATGCTCTTTGTAGGGCCGGCGGGTGCTCCGCGCGACCAACCTAGCTGAGCTACGGGCCCGATCCCGTTCCGAATCAGCGCGACGGGGTCGGCGTATTTCAGCGTATCCCTGACGAAATTCACTGGATACTCTCCAAGCTCGAGATGATCGACCAGATCGCGGTCCGGCCGTGGGTCGGGAGGTTCGGGGCGTTGGCGAGGTCGTCGAGCAGGTAGACGGCGCTCGCGATCCGGACATCGAGCGCGACCCGCGGCTTCGCCAGGGCGTCTCGCGCGGTCTGCGCCCCGCGCCGGATATTGCGTGGGACCGACGAGTCGTCGGCGAGCTCGGCGAGCGATTCGAAGACCCGCTGGACCGCGGGGACGTCGAGCCCGACCGACGGGGCCCCCGGCGGGGCGGCGGCAGTGCTCGGAGAAGACGAAGGCGTGGGCGTCACGAGTGGCGGGCCTCCCCTCCCTCCTTGTAGGCGGTGACGACGAGGAGGGTCTTCGTTTCCCGAATGCCGCGGACCGCGGGGAGGCGGTGCAGGACGAAGTCCTTCAGTTCGTCGTAGTGGGGAAATCGAACCTTGAGGAAGATGTCCGTGTCGCCCGTGACGAGGAACACGTCCTCGACCTCGGTGAACCGGGCGACCTCGCTCGCGACGGTGTCGGCCTCGGCGGTCTCGACCTTGAGCGCGATCAGGGCGACGACGTGGTCGTCCCCCCAGACCTTGGTGAACGCGCTCTCGACGGCCCGACTGACCGGCGGTTTCGTTGCCGTGGACTTCTGCATGCGATTTCCCCCTCGATGCGGTTCCCTTACCCTTGACTGCGAATGCCCCGTGCGCGTCCCGAACTACGCCACCGGGGCGGACTCGAACTCCTCTTGGAGGTCGTTGATGACCTGGTCGATCACAGACCCTGACGACGGGCTCCGGTACTCCCGAACTCCGCCGGCTTCACTCGACACGCGCGCAACGAGCTCGGCCGGTCCGCGAAGGAACTCGACACTACAGATGAACTCCTCCATGACGGCCCGGCCCCCCACCGCGCCGACCGCCCGAAAAAGTCCCTCTATAAATGGTTTCCTAAACGGCCAGATTTCGCCCAAAGTCGACGGCTAGGTACAGCGAGCTGGGCCTGCTCTGGACCCCCGACTTTCCGCACAGGCTTAGGGGGCGATTGCCGTAGCCTCGGACGATGTCGCGCGCCTCCTCCGCGGTCGATTGGAAGGGGTGGCTACGCCGTTGGGACGAACAGCAGGAGAGTTTCAATCCGGACCGGGAGCGGCGGTTCTCCACGATGTTTGACGTCCTGGAGGCTTCGGTGGGACGGCGATTCACGGCGCTCGACCTCGGTTCCGGCCCGGGCTCTCTCAGTGCCCGCCTTCTTCGCCGGTTCCCGCGGGGGCGGTCCGTCGCGGTCGATTACGACCCCGTCTCGCTCCGGGTCGGCCAAGGCGCACTCGGCTCCTCCGGAGGCCGGCTGCAGTGGGTCGACGCCCGACTGGGTCACCCCGGCTGGACGGAGCGATTGCCGCGGCGACGGTACGACGCCGCGCTCTCGACCACGGCGCTCCACTGGCTGACCGCGCCCGCCCTCGGGCGACTCTACCGAGATCTCCACGGTCTCCTGAGGCCTGGCGGCGTCCTCCTGAACGGTGACCACCTCCCGTGGGAAAGCCGGCAGCGCCGACTCTCCCGCCTCGCCGGGTCGGTACGACACGTCCGGTTCCGAGGAGCGAGCCTCAACTCGGAGTGGGCGGGGTGGAAGAAGTGGTGGGAGGACGCGGAGCGGGTCCCGGAACTTCGGCCGCTCTTCCGGGAACGCGAGATACGGCAGTCTCAGCACCCGAAGCACGGGGACCTCACCCTCGACTTCCACTGCCGGACGTTGCGCCGTGCGGGATTCCGGGAAGTCGCGGTCGTCTGGCAGGACGTCGAGAACCGCGTGCTGTTCGCGATCCGGTGATTGATTCTTCGGAGTCCCGGAGGGGTCGCGCCGCCGGGCGCCGGGCTTAGGGTTATGTGTCCGCCTCGGTGAGGAGGGATGAGGCACACGGAGATGGACCTCCCCGCTCGCGCGCTCCGGATCGAGGTGCGCGTCGAGCTGAAGCCGGGGGTCTTCGACGCGGAGGGGGATAGCGTCGAAAAATCTCTCGGGCTCCTCGGAATCGCTGGAGTCCGTCGCGTCACGACCGCACGCGTCTACGACCTCGAGTTTGTCGACGTGACTCCCGCCGAGGCGCACCGGCGCGCCGAGGAAGCCGTCGAGCGTCTCCTCGCGAACCCGGTGATCCACCGGGTCACGATTCGTCCGAATCCGGATTGACCCCATGCCCCCTGCCCGTGCATCTCGTTCGCCAACCTGGGCGACCGGGGTCACCTCCGTCCCGGTGCGCACCGCCTCGGTCTCCGAGCTCGAACGCACCTCGCGCGATCGCGGACTCGGGTTCGATTCCGCGGAACTCGCCCGGATCCGCGGCTACTTTCGCCGGGAACGGCGAGACCCGACCGACGTCGAGCTCGCGGGCCTCGCGCAGAGCTGGAGCGAGCACTGCAGTTACAAGAGCTCCCGGCCGTTCCTCCGCAAAGCGTTCGGGAGTCTCCACTCCCGCCCCCGTGTGCTCGGCACCGGTGACGCCGGTGTGATGCGGTTCGAGGACGGCTACGCGTACGCGCTCCGGATCGAATCGCACAACCACCCCTCGGCGGTCGAGCCGTACGGGGGAGCGGGCACCGGGATCGGCGGGATCCTGCGGGACGTGCTCGCGGTCGGGGCCAAGCCGATCGCGCTCAGCGACCCGCTCTTCTTCGGTCCGCTCGACCTCCCCGCCGACCGGCTCCCGAAGGGGATCAAGAGCCCCCGGTACCTCGCCACGGGGGTCATCGCCGGCATACGGGACTACGGCAACCGGGTCGGGGTTCCGACCGTCTCTGGCGGGATCTACTTCGACCCCGCCTACACGGTGAACCCACTGGTGAACGTCGGGTGCATCGGTTTCCTTCCGCGGGCCCGCCTGCGCCCGAACCGGGCGCGAGCCGCCGGCGATCGCCTCGTGCTCGTCGGCGGGCTTACCGGCCGGGACGGGATTGGCGGCGTGGCCTTCGCGTCGAAGGAACTTACGGAACGCAGCGAATCCGAATCTCGCGGTGCGGTGCAGCTCGGCAACCCGATCATGAAGGAGCCGCTCATCCACGCCTGTCTCGAGGCGTTCGACGGCGGGCTCGTGCAAGGGCTCAAGGACCTCGGGGGCGGCGGGATCGCCTCAGCCGCCGGCGAGCTCGTCCATGCCGGCGGCCTCGGGTTGAGGCTCGACCTCGCCCGAGTTCCCCTCCGCGAGGAGGGCCTGCGACCGTGGGAGGTCTGGATCTCGGAGTCCCAGGAGCGGATGCTCCTCGACGTGCGCACCCGCGACCTCCCCGCGATCACCGAGATCTTCCGTCGGTGGGACGTCCCCCTCACCGACATCGGAGAGGTCGCGGCTCCCCCCTTCGAGACGGTCGAGTGGAACGGGGCACCGGCCGCGCATCTCCGGGTCGGCTTCCGTGTTGCGCCGCCGTCGCTCCACCGACCGCTAAGAGCGCGGGTTCGCCGGTATAGGGCCGCACCGAACGTTCCTTCGGAGAACCTCACGGGTCTGGTCACGGAGCTCGTGTTGGCGCCAGATTCCGCGTCGCGGGAACCGGTGGTCCGAGTGTACGACCACGAGGTCCAGGGGCGCACAGTCGTCAAGCCACTCCACGGCCGGGTCGGCTCGTCGTCCCACGGCGATGCCGCGATCATCCAGCCCCGGCCCGAGAGCCGGCGGGCGATCGCGATCACGACCGCGACGCACCCGTGGGCCTGCCGAGAGGACCCCCGCCACGGGGCGACCTGGGTCGTCGAGGAAGCGGCCCGCAACCTCTACGCCGTCGGGGCACGTCCGGATGCCTTCACGAACTGTCTCAACTTCGGCAACCCGGAGGACCCCGAGGTACTTGCGGACCTGGCGGCGGTGACCCAGGGTCTCGCGGACGGCGCGCGAGCGCTCGGTTTCGCGGTTCCGTCGGGGAACGTGAGCCTGTACAACGGGGGACTGGGCGCCGCCATCCCTCCGACTCCGGTCCTGATGGCGACCGGGATCGTCGACGACCTCGACCACGCGGTGACTTCCGACCTCAAGGCGGTCGGGGACTCGCTCTACCTGGTAGGGCGTTCGCTGCCGGAGTGGGGCGGATCGCTCTGGAGCCGACTGCGGAACGCCACGGGGATCGCGGTCCCCGCCCCGGATCCCGCGGGGCTTCGGCGGGCCGGTGAACATCTCCTCGCGGCGATGCGGCTCGGTATCGTGAACGCCGCGCACGACATCTCCGACGGAGGCCTCGCGGTCACCCTCGCCGAGATGGCGTTCGGGAGCCAGCTCGGGTTCGAGGTCGACCTCGAGCGGGTCGGCTTAGAATCTGCGGGCCTCGCGCTGGTCGTCGAAGGAGGTTCCCGATTCGCGGTCGAGGTGGCGGCGTCGCAGGAACGACGGTTCGAGCGGACGCTTACCGGCATCCCCCACGTTCGGCTGGGGAGCGTGACCGCGAAGAACGGCTCGCTTCTGTGGGGAGAGCGCCATCTCGCGGAATTGGAGCTGGACTCCCTGTACGAGCGATGGCGTACTGCCCTCGGCCTTCCGTAGAGGGTCCGTGACCGTCACGGCGTTGGTCTCGGGCGGCAAGGACTCGATCTACTCCGCCTACCTCGCCGACACGCAGGGACGCACCGTCGACGAGTTCGTCGTACTTCGCCCCGCGGACCCGGACTCGATGATGTTCCATACCCCGAACCTCGAGCTGGTCGCGCTCCAGGCGGAAGCGTGGGGAAGGTCGTACCGTTCGGTCGACGTGGAAGGAACGGACGACCGTTCCGAGCTCGACGCGCTCGAGCTCGCGATCTCGAACGGCCCCGGCTGGGTCGTCGCGGGCGCGATCGCTTCGTCGTACCAGTGGGCTCGTCTGTTGACGGTCGCCGCTCGGGTCGGGCGGCCGGTCTACACGCCGTTGTGGCGAAAGGATCCCGGGAGGGTCGTGCGCGAGGAGATCGCCGCCGGCCTCGACATCCGACTGGTGCATCTGGCCGCGGAATCCCTCGATCCCGCGCTCCTCGGAAAACGCCTCGACCTCGGACTTCTCGAGGAGTTGGAGCGACGCAGCGGCGAGATCCGCCGTACGAATGTCGCGGGCGAGGGGGGCGAGTACGAGACCCTGGTGGTCGATGCCCCCTTTTTCCGGTCGCGCGTGAAGCTCGGCCGGGTCGAGCACGTGATTCGCGCGTCGACCAGTCGGTTAGAGGTGCGTGAGGCTCATCTCGAGCCGAAACTCTCCCCGAACGCGATGGGAGCAGCGGAATGAGTGCAACGAGCGCCCGGGCGGCCGTGCAACGCGCGCGCCGCGCGCTCGGGGACCCGCGGACCACTCCGAGCATCCCTTGGCTGGTTCACCTGACCGGGGCATCTCGAGCGGAGATCGGGGAGGTCCTCGCCGAGGTCGACGAACTGGTTGAGAACGAGGAGATGATCCGCGCGACCCAACAGTCCGCCGGCCGATCCTTCTACGCCCAGATCCGGGCCCCGTTCGACCTCTATGCCCTGGTCCGCCTCACTCGCCCAGATCACCTGGTCGAAGCCGGAGTGAGCAGCGGGATCTCCTCCGCTCACTTCCTCCTGGCGTTGAAGAAGAATCGCCACGGTCAGCTGCACTCCATTGACAAACCGACCTTTCAGCGCGGTCCGACACTGGGCCCCAAGGAGTCCGGTGTCTCGATTCCGCCCGGCCGTAAGAGCGGCTGGGCGGTGCCGCTCAGGATCCGGAGCGGCTGGGATCTTCGCATCGGCCCGAGCCAGGAGCTCCTCCCTCGCCTCGTCCGGGAACTCCCGTCTGTTGGACTGTTCCTCCACGACGACCTCCACACCCCGAAGCACCTCACGTTCGAACTTGCCACGATACGTCCGAAGCTCGTTCCCGGCGCGGTCGTGCTGGCGGACAACACCGTATGGACCGGGGAATCGTTCCCCCGGTTCGCCCGCAAGTTGGGAGTTCCCTGGTTCCCACGCGGCCGGAGCGACCTCGTCGGTCTGCGGGTCGGGGGTGGTCCGTCGATTCGCCGCGGCGCAAAACCCCGAGGGCGGCGCTAGCGCCCCCGGACTTATCCGCCGGCGCGCCTCTCTACGGGGGATGTCCGCGGGTCGAGCGACCTCGACTCCGGCCGCGTCGCGCGCCGGCCGATCTTCCGCGTCCGATCCGGTCGAGGATCGACGCCGCCGTTGGGAGGCGGAGGTCGCCGGTCCGGCGGTCGCGAAGAATCCCGAACGGAAGGAGCAGTTCTCCACCCTGGGGGGGATCCCGGTGGCGTGGGTCTACGACCCGCGGTCGCCGCGGTCGTCGTTCGATGATATCGGATACCCGGGACAACCGCCGTTCACCCGAGGGGTCCACCCCACGATGTACCGCGGGCGGGTCTGGTCGATGCGCATGTTCTCGGGGTTCGGTTCGCCCGAGGACACGAATCGCCGGTTCCACTACTTGCTGAAGCATGGAGAGTCCGGGCTCTCGATCGCGTTCGACGACCCCACCCTCTACGGCATTGACGCCGACGACCCCGAAGCGCTCGGGGAGGTCGGGAAGTGCGGGGTCAACGTGAGTTCGCTCGAGGACATGCGTCGCCTCCTGCGCGGGATCCCGCTCGCGGACGTGACGACGAGCATGACGATCAACGGGCCCGCGAACATCGTGTGGGGGATGTACCTGCTCGCGGGCGACGCGATGAACGTCGGCGAGAATCGCCTCGGAGGAACGACGCAGAACGACATCCTCAAGGAGTACATCGCTCAGAAGGAGTTCCTCTACCCGCCCCGCCCGGCGCTTCGGCTCGTCATCGACACGATCGAGTACGCGACGCGCCACACCCCGCAGTGGAACCCGGTCTCGATCTCGGGCTATCACATCCGGGAGGCCGGCTCGACCGCGGTCCAGGAGCTCGCATTCACGCTCGCCGACGGACGTGCGTACGTCGGCGAGTCGATCCGACGAGGGCTCGACGTGGACGAGTTCGCCCCCCGGCTCTCGTTCTTCTTCAACTCGCACAACGACTTCTTCGAAGAGATCGCGAAGTTCCGCGCGGCGCGACGCCTCTGGGCCCGACTGATGAAGGACGAGTTCGGGGCGAAGAACGAGCGCTCGCTCTGGATGCGGTTCCACACCCAAACGGCCGGTTGCTCCTGCACCGCGCAGCAGCCCGAACTGAACGTCGTTCGGACGACCGTCCAGGCGCTCGCCGGGGTCCTCGGCGGGACCCAGTCCCTTCACACGAACTCCTACGACGAAGCGCTCCAGCTCCCGAGCGAGGACGCCGTCCGCATCGCGCTGCGGACCCAGCAGATCCTCGCGAGCGAGTCCGGAGTGACGGAGTCGGTCGACCCGTTCGCGGGCAGCTACTACGTCGAGTGGCTGACCGACACCATGGAGGAGGAGGCGCAGAAGTACTTCGACCGGATCGACCAGCTCGGCGGCGTCGTCCCGGCCATCGAGCGCGGGTTCTTCCAGCGGGAGATCCAGGAGTCGTCATTCCGCTACCAGCGCGCGGTCGAGTCCGGCACGGAGAAGGTCGTCGGCGTGAACGCCTACACGGTGGACGCCCCGATCAAGGTCCCGCGCCTCAAGATCTCGGAGGAGGCCCGGCGCCGCCAGTCGGCGCGCCTTCGCCGATTGCGCGCCCGCCGCAATGGGCGAAAGCAGGCGGCGGCGCTCGAGCGGCTCAAGAAGGTCGCGGCGACCGAGGACGAGAACACGATGCCCGCGGTCCTCGCGGCGCTGCGCGCCGACGCCACGCTCGGCGAGATCGTGCACGCCTTCCAGGACGTCTACGGCGCCTATCGCGAGCGGTCGACCTACTGACCGGGCTCCGCCCGCCCGAGTGAACACTTATGCCCGCGCCTTCCTCGCCTCCCCGAACTTCCGTGGGCCGCGAGGAATACCGCGCGACGCTCGACGCGCTCTATCGGCGCCGTCGGTTCGGCATCCGCCCCGGGCTCGAGGTCGTCTCCGCCCTGCTCGAGGCGTTGGGCGATCCGCAGCGGAAGTTCTCGTCGGTCCATGTGACGGGAAGCAAGGGCAAGGGTTCGGTCGCCACGATGACCCAGGCGATCCTCTCGGCCCACGGAGTGCCCACTGGCCTGTTCACGTCGCCCCACCTCGAGAGCTACCGGGAACGGATGCGGGTGGACGCCGCCTCGATCTCGCCGGACGAGGTGGTGGCGGGCGTCGCGCGGGTCGAGGCGGCCACCGAGGAACTTCGCCGCGCCGGCACGATCGACCGGATGCCGACGTTCTTCGAGGTCACGACCGCGGTCGCGTTCGACTGGTTCGCCCGCTGCGGGGTCCGCGCCGCGGCCGTCGAGGTGGGGATCGGCGGACGACTTGACGCGACCAACGTCCTGGATAGCAAGGTCGGGGTTGTCACGACGATCGAGCTCGAACACACCGACATCCTCGGGGACTCGCTCGCGGCGATCGCGCGAGAGAAGGCGGGGATCCTGCATCCGGGGATGACCGGAGTGATCGGGGAACTTCCTCCCGAGGCGCTCGCGGTCGTCAATTCGGAGGCGAAGCGGCTCGGGGTGCGCCTCTGGCATCTCGGGGCGGAGGTGGTGGTCGACGCGCGCGAGCTATCGGAGGAAGGGCAGACGTTCGACGTTCACATTCCGGGCCGGACGTTCACCGGACTCTTTCTCCCACTGCACGGCCGGTTCCAGCCGGGCAACGCGGCCCTCGCGATCGCCGCGGCGGCCCGCTACTCCGAGGCGACGGGGCTCGAGCTCCACGACGCACGCGTTCGTGCGGGACTCGCCCAGCTGCGATGGCCAGGCCGCCTCGAGCGGGTCGAGCGGCGGCCCGAGCTCTTCTACGATGTCGCGCATACGCCGGAGAGCGCCCGCCTCGTCGCGCAGAGCCTCGGGGAGATGTTCCCGCTCGCGGATCCGGCGGAGAACGCGATCGTCTTTGGCTCGCTCCGGGGGAAGAACGTGGCCCGGATCCTCGACGCACTCTCCCCGCTTGCTCGCACGCTCGTTCTCGTGCCGATCCAATCCGAACGGGGCACCCCGCCCGGAGAGCTCAAGGCCGCGGCCCTCGGCCGGTTCCCCCGCATCGTGATCGCTCGCACCGCGATCGAGGGGGTCCGCCTCGCCCGAGCCGCGACGACCCGGGAGGGGTTCACCCTCGTCGTCGGCAGCGACTACCTCGTCGGAGAGCTCTTGCGGGAGGCGCACGGGGGGAACGACGAGCCGGACCTCTCGGACCCGGGGACCGGTCCTCGACCGGCCGACCCGACCCCGGCGTCCTCCGCCAAGACTCGTCCCCGGAAGCGATCCCCGTGACCGACCGGCGTCCGTTCGACTGGGTCGCGGTCCTCGACCGGCTCTCCGCGTTCTACCATACGGGGGACTGGCGTCGCCCGTACCTTCGCGACCACGCCGAGAATCCGTTCCAGGTGCTGATCGGGACCATCCTCTCGCAGCGGACCCGGGACGAGGCGACCGAGGTCGCGAGCGCGCGGCTGTTCGCCCGCTTCCCCGACGCGCCGAGCCTCGCTGCGGCGTCGCCGCGCGAGCTCGAGCCGCTCCTCCGGGGGGTCGGGTTCTATCGCACGAAAGCGCGGGCGATCCGGGCCTGCGCCGCCGAGATCCTCGACCGGTTCGCGGGGCGGGTGCCGAGCGCGTACGAGCAACTCGTTTCGCTGCCCTCCGTCGGTCCCAAGACCGCGAACTGCGTCCTCGTGTTCGGCTACGACGTGCCCGCAATCCCCGTCGACACCCACGTTCACCGGATCGCCAATCGACTCGGGGTGGCGCGGACGAAGTCACCGGAAGAGACGGAGGAAGTGCTGCGCCGCGTCGTGCCTAGGGATTACTGGATCCCGCTGAACCCGCTGTTGGTCCAGCACGGCAAGAACCTCTGCCGGCCGCTCCGACCCCGATGCCCGGAATGCCCGATCGCGGACCTCTGCGCCACCGGCCGTGCGCTCAAGGCGGGCCGGGCGCCGCCGAGAGCGGCGGACCGGCCCCGTCCGCGCGCGGGGTCACGGGGAGCGCAACGAGGAAGCCGAGGGTCGCGAGCATCATCACGGGCAGGAACTCCCACGCGACCGCGTACGAGTACTGCGCGACGACCCAACCGAAGAGGAACGAAACGCACGCGCCGCCGCTCAGCTGGATCGAGTTGAACAGGCCGATCGCGACCGGGATCTCCTCGGTCGGGACCTCCTTCCAAAAGTGCGGCAGGACGTACATGACGGCGTAGATCACGCCGTACCCGAACGAGAAGACGATCCCGATCAGGATCGCCGTCGCGACGCCAGCGAGCGGGACAAGCGCGAGCACACCGGCCGCGGCGAGCGTGGCCACGAGGAACTGGGTACGGTGGTTGCGATGTCGTTCGGCGACCCAGCCTCCGACCGGGCCCCCGAACACGCTGGGAAAGACGAACATCATGCCGACGACCCCGGCGAGGAGGATCGACCAATCGCGCACCGTCTCTCCGAACGGCACGATGAACTGTCCCGTCGCGAACGCGGCGCCCTCCGTGCCGATGAAGGCGAGACCGATCGCCCAAACCCCGGGGTAGCGGAGAGCGCTCGGCCAGCGCCCGCCGCGGGGGCTCCGCGGCAACGGCGCCCCGGCGCGGCTCGGGATCGCGAGGAGCGCGAGCACCGCAAGGACGCCGAGGGCCACTCCACCGACCAGCAACGCTCCTCGCCACCCCACGAGCGGCACGAGCACCGAGCTTCCCACGATGCCGAGCGCAGCCCCGGCGCTGAACGCCGAGCTGAACGTGCCCACGGGGAGCCCTTTCCGCCCGGCGGGGTAGAGGCTCGCGACGAGACCGATCGCGGGCGAGAAGAACAGGGCCGCCCCGATGCCCGCGACCAGGCGCAACGCCAGGAGCGCATCGAAGGACGGTGCGGCCGAGCTCGCGGCCCCGGCGACGGCCAGCACCGCTACTCCGGCGATCGACACCGGGCGTGCCCCGTACCTTCGGGCGAGAACGCCGGCCGGAACCTGCAGCAGGCCGGCACCCACGAGGAATACCGCGACGAGGAGACCCAACTGCGCCGCGCCCACGGAGAACGTGCTCCCGATCTCGGGCAGCGCCGGGCCGGTGTCGAACCAGTTGTACGCGTATCCGATCCTCAGCGCGATCAGGATCCACGTGGCCCGGCGGACCGTCCGGGCGTCCAACGGCAGCGGGCCAGAATCGAAGTTCGCCCTACTCACCACCGCGCCTTCGGCCGCCTCCGGGGCGGTCCATCCTGCGCCGAAACAAATTCGGGGCAACCGTTTAAGGACCGAGGGACCTCGACCGCCCGTCATGGACATCGCCGAGTACGACCTTTCGTTCTTCCACCGCGAGGGGTTCCACCGTCGCGCGTGCGCGGTCTGCGGCGCCGCGTTCTGGAGTCTGGGGGACCACGACCGGTGCCAGGAGGCTCCGTGCCGGGACTACGGTTTTCTCGGACACCCCGGCTTCAACCGACCGTACGAGCTCCGCGCGATGCGAGAGAAGTACCTCACGTACTTCGAAGCGCGCGGCCACACCCGGCTCCGGCGATACCCCACCGTCGCACGGTGGCGGAACGACGTCTTCTTCACCCAGGCCTCGATCTACGACTTCCAACCGTGGGTCACGAGCGGGGCGATCCTGCCCCCCGCGAACCCGCTCACGATCAGCCAGCCTGTGCTCCGGTTCATCGACCTCGCCGAGGTCGGCCACAGCGGTCGGCACCTCACGCTCTTCGAGATGATGGCCCATCACGCGTTCAACCGACCCGATCACGAGGTCTACTGGAAGGACCGTACGGTCGAGCTCTGTCACGAGCTCCTGGTCGGGGATCTCGGCGCGGATCCCCGCGGGATCACCTACAAGGAGGAAGTGTGGGAGGGCGGGGGGAACCTGGGTCCGTCGCTCAGCGTCGGGCTGCTCGGCCTCGAGCTCGGGACCCTCGTGTTCATGGAGTACATCCGGGACGGCGACGCCGTTCGACCCATGCCGCTGACCGTGGTCGATACTGGCTACGGCCTCGAGCGGTTCACGTGGATGAGCCAGGGGACGAAGACCGCGTACGAGGCGGTGTTCGGCCGGGAGTACGACGAGCTGCGACGGACGTTCCCCCCGGCGGAGGCGGCGATCCTGATCGACCACGCGCGCGCCCTCAACTTCCTTCTGACGGACGGCGTCGTCCCGTCGAACAGCAAGGAGGGGTACTTCGCGCGGCTCCTCCTGCGCCGGTCGATCCGGATCCTCGAGCGGGTTCCCGAGGCTCCCGACCTCCTCCCGTTGCTCGACCGGACCGGGCGCGAGATCGCCCACGACTTCCCCGAGGTCGGTGCCCACCGGGACGACCTCCATCGCGTGGTGACCGCCGAGGTCGAACGGTTCCACGAGTCGATCGATCGGGCCCGAGGGACCATCCGGCGCTACGACGAGCGCGTTCGGTCGACCGGGGGCAAGGTCACCGAGGACGACCTGATCCAATGGTACGACTCCCTCGGGATCCCTCCCGACCTTGCGGTGGAGGAGCTCGCGCACCCTCCGTCCATTCCGGCAGATTTCTATGCGCGAGTCGCGACCCGTCACGAGAACGAAGCGGTGTCGAACGATTACGTCGAGAAGGCGGAGGGACTGCCCGACGTCCCGTCGGGAACTCCGCCGACTGAGGTCCTCTACTATCTCGACCCCTACACGCTCGCGTTCGATGCCCACGTCGTCTGGGCTGAGGGGCCATATGTCGTCCTCGACCGGACGTACTTCTACCCCACCGGCGGCGGTCAGGTCACCGACCAAGGGCACCTAGGCGACCTCGAGGTCGTTGAGGTCGCCCGCCACGGTCCGTGGGTGCTGCATCGCCTCGAGCGAGCCGCGCCCTTCCAGGCCGGCGAGCGGGTCCATGGGCGGATCGACCGGCCCCGGCGCGTGCAGTTGATGCAGCATCACACCGCGACCCATCTGCTGAATGGCGCGCTGCGGGAGGTCCTCGGACCTCATGTCTGGCAGACGGGGGCCTACAAGGGCACCGAGTCCGCGCGGATCGACATCACCCACTACAAGCCGCTCTCGCGCGACGAGCTCCGCAAGGTCGAACGCCGGGTGAACGAAGTCGTTCGGGAAGACCGCCCCGTGAAAAGCTACTTCGAGGCACGGAACGAGGCCGAACGGCGTTTCGGGTTCACCCTCTATCAGGGCGGGGCCGTCCCGGGACGTGAGCTCCGGATCGTGGAGATCGACGGGATTGACGTTGAGGCGTGCGGCGGAACCCATTGCACCCACACGAGCGAGGTCGGCGCGTTCGCCATCCTCGACGTGGAACGGATCCAGGACGGCGTGGTCCGACTGACGTACGCGAGCGGGGAGCGCGCCCTCGACCTGCGCGACGAGCACGAAGCGATCCTGAAGGAGGCGGCCCGACGCCTCGGAGTTCCCGTGCCACAGCTCCCCGACGGGATCGACCGCCTGCTCGGGGAGATCGAGGAGTCCCGGAAGCGCGAACGGGGGCGCCGAAAGGAGGACCTCGGAACGACCGCGGCCCGGCTTCTCGCCGACCCCTCCGCGACCGAGACCGCCGGCGAGACGACGATCGTGGCCGGCCGAGTCGACCTGAGCCGCACCGAGCTCATGGAGCTCTCCCGCCTCCTCACCAAGGAAAAGGGGCGGGTGGCGATCCTCGCGAGCGAGCGGGACGGGCAGGGCACGCTCTTCATCGGGTCGACCGCGCCGGTGGTCGCGGCGGACGCGCTCCTTCGCACCGCGACCGATGCGTTCCATGGGAAGGGCGGGGGCAACCCCGCCTCCGCGACCGCCGTCGGGGAGCCGGGGGCCCCCCTCGCCGAGGCGCTCCGGACGGCACTCGAGCGGGCCCGGGCGACCGCGACGGCCTAGGAGACCGACCGGCGTTCCTCCGAGTCGAAACCTTTACTTTCCCAAGGTGTCCATGAGTGCACTACGAGTCCGTACAGTTCAGCCGGCGCCGGCACCTCCCGCGCCGACCGAGCGAACTCACCAAGCATGACTGCAGACGAAGGAAGCACGGTCGGCGGAATTCCCCTCGAGGTCATCGCCTTCCTCAGTGGGAAGGGCGGACGCTCCCTGATCGTGAAGGGCGGCGCCGGTTCCGGGAAGACGACGTTCGGGCTCGAACTGCTCGAGCGCGTCGGTCAACCGAACCGCTCCTACTACCTCTCGACCCGCGTCGGGGACGAGGCCCTCTACCGCCAGTTCCCGTGGCTCAAGGCGACCGAGATGCGCACCCGCGTTTTGGACGCGGCGAAGCTGTTCCTCGATGCGATCCAGGCCAGCGGCAAGAGCCGCGACCCCGAGCTCCCCGAAACGGAGCAGCGCAAGGTGCGGGCGGGCCGGGAGGTCCTGGGGAGCTTCGGCCAGGAACGGGGACCCCCGACGCGGGTCGACCGCGCGCACCTGCAGGCGCTGCTCAAGCGGAGCCCGATGCCCGAGGTCGAGAACGTCTACAACCGGATCGAGAAGGCCCTCCCGGAGAAGTCGCTCCTCGTTATCGACTCTCTCGAGGGTGTGACCCACAAGTACGGACTCGAAATGGAAGAGTTCGTCATGGCGCTCCAGAAGGACCTCGTCGAGGGGTCGAGCACCGACGTCGTCATGATCCTCGAGAAGCCGGAGGCGGGCGGGATCGAGTACCTGGTGGACGGGTTGATCTCGATCCAACGGGAGGAGCTGGACGAGCGGCGCGTGCGTCACCTCCGCATCGAAAAGCTCCGCGCGACCAACATCGGCCGGGCCCGCTACGCCGTGACGCTGAACGGCGGTCGGTTCGAAGCGCTCGGGATCGTCCGGAACTCAACCGGAGGCGCGCCGTCCGGCGCATGGAAGCCGATCACCGACCCCGAGCGTTACTACTCGACGGGGATCCCCGACTTCGACAAACTGCTCGGCGGCGGGTTCCGTCGCGGCAGTGTCAACGCCTTCGAGGTCGACGTGAACGTCGGGATCGACGACTACTACATGCTGTTCACCCCCACGTTCCTCAACTTCCTCGCGCAGGGTCGCGGGATCATCGCGGTGCTCGCCGCGGGCGAATCTCCCGAGAAGCTCCGCGAGACTCTCGTACGTCACGTGCCGACCAACCAGTTCGACACCCGCGTGCGGATCCCCGATTACACCGCGAACGAGACCGAGGACCCGTACATCTTGCCGATGGCCCGGTTCGGTCGGGACGAGGCGATGCGGGCGATGGTCACCGCCGAGAAGGCCGTCGCCGGGCCCGACCGCAAGCCGTTCATCGAGTACACCGCGTTCGACACCTTCGAGAGCCTGATGGGCGACCAGGTCGCCATCCGGATGTACTTCCAGGGGCTCTCCCGCACCAAGCACGTCGGGAACCTCGGGATCGGGCTCCTCAAGCCCGGGCTCCTCGTTTCGAGCGAGATCCTGAACATGGTCGATTCGTACTTCCGGATCATCAACATCGACAACGCGCCGTGCATCTACGGGATCCGACCGCGCACGCTGATCTACGCGATCAGCCAGGACCCGGAGAAGGGCGGACCCCACGCGACCCTGACGCCGATCGTTTAGATCGCGATCGCCCCGGGGAGTCCGAGCGCTAGGACGCCCAGAACATAGAGCACCACGGCCGGCACGAGCGCCATCGCGAAGTCGTCGTCGTACCACCAGACCTTGGGGCGCTCGACGGCGACCCCGATCGCCCCGGCGACGACCGCGAGCCCGACCGACGGGAGCGCGGGCCATCGACCCATCACCGCGAGGCCGACGAACGCGAGCGCGGAGTACGCAACGAACGGCAGCATCAGATCCCACCCGCGATGGCGCGGGTCGCGTCGCAGCTCGCCCGCGAGCGGGTCGACGAGCGCGGTCCCGAGGATGACCGCGCACGCGATCGGGAGGGGAAAGACCAGGATCGCGATCACGATCGCCGTACCGAAGATCGCGAAGCTGCCGACCCGTCCCTCCTCGTACGGTCGGATCGTGGGGAGTTGGAGCCCGATCGCGTGGCGGAGCCCTTCCACGATCAGGACGGCGGCGAGCGCCACGAGCAGGATGTACTCTTTCGGCGCGATCAGGAAGAAGTTCGTCGGGAGGACGTAGTAGACCAGGACGACCGCGCCGATCGCGTGGAGCGTTCGCCGCCATACCCGGTCCCCTTTCTCGAAGTCTCCGCCGAGTCGCGCGCCGAGCCAGCGCCGGAACTTTCCACCACGGTGGAGCCGAACGGCCACGACGCCGCCATGCGGCCAAACTATTTGTCTCACCGTAGCTCGGCGGGGACGTGAAGGTCACCGTCCTGGTCGGAAGCAAATCCGACCTCGAGGTCGCCGAGAAGGTCCGCACCCGCCTCACGGAGTTCGGCGTGACGTGCGAGGTGCACGTCGCGTCGGCCCATCGCAATCCCGAGAAGGTCGACCGACTCGTTCGCGACCCCGCGACGGACGTCTTCATCGCCATGGCGGGCCTCTCCGCAGCGCTCCCGGGCGTCGTCGCGGCGCGGACGCTGAAACCCGTGATCGGGGTCCCGCTGAACCGGGGCCTCGGCCTCGACAGCCTCCTTTCCGTGGTCCAGATGCCCCCCGGGATACCGGTCGCTTCCGTGGGGCTCGACGCCGCGGAGAACGCCGCCCTCCTCGCGACCGCCATCCTGGCCCTCAAGTTTCCGGAGCTCGAGCAGCAGCTCCAAAAGTACCGTGCGAAGTGGCGCGAAGAACCCGCGCCGGGACCCGGGGGAAGCACGTGAACGACCCGGCGGCCTTCGTCGACGAGGCCGTCCGGCGGATCCGTGCGGAGGTGCCGGGGAGAGCGATCATCGCCGCGTCCGGTGGCATCGACTCCACGGCGGCCGCGCTCCTGGTCGAACGAGCCCTCGGCGACCGCGCCCGCGCGGTCTTCGTCGACACTGGGCTCCTCCGCGCGGGGGAGGTCGAGCGCGTGAGCGGATTCTTCCAGACGAGCGGTCTCAAGTTCGAGGTCGTCCCCGCGGCCGACCAGTTCTTCCGAGCGCTCGACGGGGTGACCGAGCCCGAGGAGAAGCGGCGGCGGATCGGCGCCGCGTTCATCCGCCTCTTCGAGAAGGAGGCCGAGCGGTTCTCCACCGACCGGCTCGTCCAGGGCACGATCGCGCCCGACTGGATCGAGAGCGGCGGGGCGTTGCGCGACACGATCAAGACGCACCACAACGTCGGCGGCGTCCCGACGGACAGCCGGCTCGTCCTGGTCGAGCCCCTCCGCGACCTGTACAAGGACGAGGTGCGAGCACTCGCCCATCATCTCGGGATCCCGAGCCCCGACCGACAGCCGTTCCCTGGCCCGGGTCTCGCGGTGCGCGTGAACGGACCGGTGACCCCGGATCGCGTCCGGCGCGCCCGCGTGGCGAACCGGATCGTCGAAGAGGAGGTCGAGCGAGCGGTCGCGGCGGGAACGCTCGCCCACCCCTGGCAGTACTTCGCCGTCCTCCTGCCGACCCGCACCGTCGGCGTCACCGGAGACAATCGGGTGTACGGCGAGGCCGTGAGCGTGCGGATCGTCGAGTCGATCGACGCGATGACGGCGACGGCGATGGAGGTCCCTCGGCCGATCCTGAAGGTCATCGCCGAACGGATCACCCGGGAGCTGACCGGTGAGGTCGTGCGGGTTCTCTACGACGTGACCGACAAGCCCCCCGCCACGATCGAGTGGGAGTGAGTTCGGACGGCCGACCGCTGCTCACTCCCCGCGAAGAATCTATCTATCCGACTCGCTCACTTTTGAGACCGATGACTGAAAAAACCTCGAAGGATCCCGCCTCGCGATCGGTGCGGATCCCCGAAGAGGTCGCGCAATCGCTCGAGGAGCGGATCCGGGGCTCGTCGTTCGAGTCGCTCGATGCCTTCGTCACGTTCGTCCTCGCCCGACTCGCGGAAAGGTCCGGCGAGATGGCGTTCAGCGAAGCGGACGAGAAGGCGCTCAAGGAGCGACTCCGCTCGCTGGGCTACATCGACTGATCGGTGGGCAAGAGGTTCTAAGTAGGCGCGCCCATCGGGACGCATGCCCCACCGGACGGGCAGTTTCGCCCCGATCGTCGGCGCGATCGCGGTCGTTCTTCTACTCTCGTTGAGCGGCGGGGTCGTCTCTCCGACTTCGGCGCGACTCGTGGCGGGAGGAGCACCGAGTCCCCTGGTGGCTCACGGAGCCTCAGAACCGAGCGCACCGGCGTCGGGACTCTCGCCGTCCGTCGGAGGGATCCCGTACTGGACCCATCTCTCCATCCCCCAGTCGGCGAGTCCGCCCCCGCGGGCCGACGCGGACTTCGTATGGGACTCGACCGACAGTTACGGGTTGCTTTTCGGCGGGGAGTATGACAACGAGACCACCCTCCACATCCAGTACTACAACGACACCTGGACCTATCTCGATGGAGTTTGGACCAACGTCACGCCCATCCTTTCACCCTCCGCCCGCGAGGGGTCGATCATGGCCGATGACCCCTCGGACCACGAGGTGATCTTGTTTGGTGGAGAATCTCCCCACGGGCAGTATCTCAACGACACGTGGGCCTGGTCGGCCGGCACATGGACCAACGTCACACCGGTCCATTCGCCCCCGGCGGGTTACTGGGCCTCAATGACGTACGACTCGTCGACGCACTCGGTCATCCTGTTCGGGGGAAGCAACCACACTTCGGACTACGGCAACGACACGTGGTCGTTCCAGGGTGGCGCGTGGACCCAACTCCACCCGAGTCCCCTTCCTCCGGGCCGCGACGGACAGGAGATGGTATACGACGACGCCGACCAGGAGGTCGTCATGTTCGGCGGGACGGGAACCGTGGTGCCCCTCAACGACACCTGGACGTACTCCTCGGTCGGACTCTGGGCCCCGATCCCTCCCGGAAACCACCCGGGGGCACGCGTGGGGGCCGGAATGGCCTACGCCATCCCCGAGGGAAAGGTCGTTCTCTACGGCGGCTCCCCCGCGCCGGATGACTACTACGCGACCTGGCTCTTCTCCGGCGGCTCGTGGACCGAATACAACCTAACGACGAACCCGCCGAACCCCACCAATCCGTGGGAACAGATGATCTACGATCCCATCGACAATTACACCGTCCTGTACTACCTGCCGGACCTTACCGGCACGATCACTCAGACCTGGGTCCTCCGGTTCACGCCGTCGTCGCCCGGGCCGGGGACGCTCCAAGTGGCGCTCTCGGCCACGCCGTCCTCGATCACCCTCGGCAACAAGTCGACCCTCACGACCGTCACATCGGGGGGAACCGGGCACTACACCTACTACAACTATTCCACGCTCCCGCCCGGGTGCGCGACCGTTAACGTCCCCTCGTTTTCCTGCACCCCGACCCAGGTGGGGAACTATGTGATCGGCGTCAACGTGACGGATAACGACGGCGACGATGGAGCCGCGACCGCGCGGCTCGACGTTTCCCCTAACAGCTCCGCCCCCCCTCCGGGCGCGCCGGGCACGGGCTCCGGCCTACAGACGTGGGAGTGGATCCTGATCGTCGTGATCGTCATCGCCGCGGTGGTCGTCCTCGCGACCGCGCTACGACGTAGGAAGAAGGTGCCTCCTCCCATGCCCGCATACTCGCCCCCGCCCCCTCCGGCGCCCCCGCCGCCTCCGGCCCCCTAAAAGAGCGCGTCCGAGCCGGCCGGAACGAACCGGAGAGGCATACGTTGGGGTACGCATGAGTACGTATAACAAAAAGTCGCCACCGTAACGTCTTTTACCCCCTACCGGGCCTGATAAGGCGCGTGCGTGGCCCGTCGGTCCACCGTTCTTCGCTCGCATCTTCGCTCCCTCCCCGGCGGGGCAAGGAGTCGGCTCCCCAGAGGGGGAGGGCGACCGCCGCTCTCCTCGTGGCGCTGGTCCTCGTGGGCTCGGCCGCAACGCTCGTCGTCCTGCTTCACCCCAGTGCCCTGGGCCATCCGGAGTCGCCCACCACTGTCCTTTCGCTGACCCAGGGGCCCGCGTTCGCGTCCGCGCTCTCCCAGCCGGGAGTTTCCCCCGCCGCGAAGCCGACACTCGGGACCGTCGTTTCGACGATCGACCTGGTCTCGAACCGCGTGCTCCCCGGAGACACCTTCCCCCCGCTCCAACAGCTCTCGCTCGCGACGGCCAACGCGGGGACCATCGTCTTCGACTCCGTGAACGGGGACCTCTACCTCCGAGGGGCTACCAGCGACGCGATCAGCGTCATCGACCCCACCACGGACCTCGTCGTCGCCACGGTCAGCATCCCGGCGGCCGCGAACCCCTACAGCGCCGCTCCGACGATCGCCGTCGACACCTCGACGGGCTACGTCTACGTCGCCAACGACACGACGGACGGAGGGGTCACGATCGTCGACGGGGCGACCAACCAGGTCACCGGCTACATCGAAACGGGCGGGGGTTCCGCGAGCGCCGTCTATGACCCCGATAACCAGGAGCTCTACATTTCGAACTACAATGGGGGCAACGTCACGGTGGTCTCCGGGGCGACCAACGCCACGGTGGCGAACATCGCGATCGGCGCCTACCCCACCGCCATCCTCTACGATCCGGCCAGCGACGAAGTGTTCGTGTGCAACGGAGGGACCTCGACTGTCTCGGTGATCGACACCGCGACCAATCTCGTCGTGAAGACGGTGAGCGTCGGCCCCGACCCGGTGGCTCTCGCGCTCGACACCACCGACAACTACGTCGACATCGCGTCCCGGAACCTGGACCCGTACTCCGTGACGGTAGTGAACGCAGCGACCCTCGCCGTTGTCAAGAGCCTCACGGTCGGGACGTACTCGCAGGCGATCGCCTACTCCGCCACGAACGACGAGCTGTTCGTCGCCAACTTCGACTCGGGGAACGTCACCATTATCGATCAGGCGAGCGACCGATCGGTCGCCAACATCGCCACGGGTGCTTCCCCGGTCGCGGTCGCGTTCGACCCCGTCGACCACGACGCCTACGTCGCGAACTACGGGGTCCCGAACGTCACCGTCATTAGCGCAGTGACCAACACGGTGACCGCGAACCTCGCCCCAGATGCCGGGTACGTGCTGGGGGTCGCGGTCGACCCGACGAGCGGCAACGCCTTCGTCGTGAACTCGGGGACGAGCTACGGCACGGATGTCGGCGTCGCATCGAACGTGACGGTCATCGCGGACGCGACCAACCTCATGGTCGGCTCCGTTCCCCTCGCCGTCTGGCCGAGCGACCTGACGGTCGAAGCGGGGAGCGGGACGATCGTCGCCGCGGACCCCACGGGCGACGACGCGTACTTGGTCGACCCGTCGACGAACCTCGTGACGACTACGGTCCCCGCGGGTACCGGTCCCCAATCCTCCGCCTACGACCCTTCGACCCAGGACCTCTGGGTCCTGAACCCGTCCTCGAACAACGTCACGGTGCTGAACGTGGCACTGTCCTCCGTAGCGAGCCTCGCCACAGGGGGCGATCCGGCGGCGATCGCATTCGACTCCTCGAACGGGGACTTCTACGTGACCGACCAGGCCGCCGGGACCGTCATGGTCTTCGACGGCGCGACCCACTCCTTCGACACGACGATCGACGTGAAGGCCTCGGCCCACCTTGCGGGGGTGCTCTACGACCCGCACAACACGGAGCTCTACGTCGCCGATTATTCGGGCAACAACGTGACCGTCATCAATGGCAGCGAGCAGGAGACCGTGAGCTCGGTCAAGCTCGGCGGCGGAGCCCAGCCCCTCTCCCTCACCTTCGACTCGGTCAACGACACGGTCTTCGTCGCCGACTCCGGAACGGACAACGCCACCGTCATCAACGACAGCACGAACCTGAAGGTCGACACGTTCCACCTCAACGACGCGCAGTACCTCACCTACGACCCGACGAACGACGTGGTGTACAACGCCTACAGCGGCGGGGCGGACGTGAGCGGGGTCGTTGCCAGTACGTACGACTTGCTCGGCACGATCCCGCTCGGAGATTCCGATCACGTGACGGGCATCGCCTACGACCCCGCCGACCGGGACGTCTACGCCTCGACCGGGGCCGAAGGGACCCTCTCTCTCATCTCCCTGGTATCGACCTACGCGGTCCAATTCGACGAAACGGGCCTTCCCGCGGGGGCGAGCTGGGGGGTCACGCTGAACGGAACCCTGAAGACCTCGACGACGAGCACGGTCACCTTCACGGTGACGAACTACACGTACACGTACAAGGTCAGCGCGGTCACCGGCTACGCCGCCAACGTCACCACGGGATCCGTGACCGTTCACGGGTCCGCGCAAACGGTCGACCTCCGCTTCACCTCGACGGGCGTCGCCTCCTACCTCGTGACGTTCACGGAAAGTGGGCTTCCGGCTTCGACACTGTGGAACATCAGCCTCGCGGGGAGCGTCCTCAACTCCACGAACAGTACTATCGTCTTCTTGGAGACCAATGGGTTGTACTCCTTCACGGTGGGGACCGTCGCCGGCTACTCCGCGTCGCCGAGCTCGGGCGCCGTGGACGTGGACGCAGCTCCCGCCGGCGAAAGCATCACCTTCACGGCGGGAAGCAGCGCGCTCTCCGTGACCCTGACCGCCGACCCCTCCACGATCTCGCTCGGAGGGACGACCAACTTCACCGCGGTGACCGACGGCGGGAACCCTCCGTTCGAGTTCTCTTACCCCGGGATCCCCTCCGGGTGCACGAGCGTCAACTCGAGCGTCGTCGAGTGCACCCCGAACGCTGCCGGCACTTTCACGGTCACGGTCACGGTCACCGGTGGGGGAGATCAGGTCGTGCAGGCCACCACGACCCTCACCGTTCACGAGGGATCGCTCTCGCCTTCCTCGGGCTCTGACTCCTGGGTCTGGGCCCTTGTTCTCGGAAGCGTAGTGGCCGTGGTGGTGCTCGGCGTGGTGTTCCTTGCCGTGCGCCGCGGTCGGAAGCGTTCCCCGCCCCGGTCCGGGTCCGGACCGGGCGGGACGCAATCCGCCAACGATTAACGGGGCGGATCGCTGATTCCCCACGTGCTGACCTGCCCGTTCTGCGGCGCGCCCGAGACAGAGCGCCTCGACATCGAAGGCAAACGATTCCTCGTCTTCCGCTGCATGTTCACGCCGGAGGTGGAACCCACCCTGACCGACCGCGAGATCGGGGAGCTGCTCGTCGAGCGATTCGGAACGCAGGGCCAGGGCTACTTTCGCGGAACGTGCGACCGGCTGCACGTGTACGTGACGAAGGGCGAGGGCGCGCGGGTCCTCGACCCGTCGGGACCCCGGCCGAAGACCTAGTTCCGGGGTCGGAGCGCGAATCGCTGCACGATGAACGTGCCGATCCAGACGTATTCGGCGAACGAGACGCTGATGAACGACACCCCAATGGACACCGCAAAGATCCCCGACGCGAGGAGACCGCGGTAGGTGTAGTATCGCGCGATGCCCGCGGGGATATTCGGCTTCAGGAGGTGGTGGTTGCGGCAGTACTCCCACAGCGCGAGGTTCGTGACGCCGAGCGTGATCTGGATCACCGCAAACAAGTCGACCGCGACCTGCGTCGTGCTGTAGTCGTTGAACAGACTGAGCACGAACGGCATGAAGGCGATCTGGATCAACAGGACCATGTTGATCCACACGACGGCGGAATCGTACCGCGCGATGTACTGGAAGGTCCGGTTGTGGATGATCCACCACACCGCGATCATCACGAAGGCGAACGCGTAGCCAAAGAACAGCGGACCGTCGGCGAGGAGTCGGTTGAGGAGGTTCCCCGATTGGGCGGCCGGAGTCGAGCCGTGGACGACGGGAACCGTCAGGGACAGCGCGAGCAGGGTCATCGCGAACGCGAAGATGCCGTCGCTGAGCGCGAGGATCCGGCCGAAATCTTCGCCCTCGATCCCCCGGTAGATCGGACGCGGCCGTCCTCCGGCGGGCGTCGTTTCCGGGATTTCCTCGTCGCCCGCCATTCCGTGGGGGTATCGACCGGCCTTTTTCAATCCGATGGCGAGCCGGGGCTCACCCGCGGGAGCGGGGCGGCAGGTCCTCGGCTTCCGCTTCGATCTCCACCATCATCGCGGGGTCGAGGAGGCCGGAGACGGCCACGAGGGTCATCGCGGGGCGGATCGGGCGAAAGCGCTCCCCGAGGGCGCGCGTGACCTCGTCCACGCGGCCCAAGTCCGTGACGAACGTTCGCAGACGCACGATCGACTCGGTCGAGCTGCCCAGCGCGCACAGGGCCCGCTCGATGTTGTCGAGGATCTGGACGGTCTGCCGGTAGGGGTCGTTCCGAGCCACGATCGTGCCGTCCGCGTCGGTCGCGGTCGTCCCGGAGACGTAGACGTGCGAGCCTACCCGCACGGCCCGGCTGTAACCGATCGTCGGTTCCCAACGCGTACCGCTCGCGTAGCGGGCGCGAACCCCCGCGGCGGGGCGCTTACGCCGAGGCTTGCGCGTCGATCCGGGCAAGAGCGGGCTCCGTCGGGACGAGGTGCCGCGGAAGACCTAGCTCCTCAGGGGACGCCCCGAGCGCGAGGCCCACGACCTGCGGGAGATGGAAGACCGGCATGTCGAGCGCGTGGCCCACCGCCTTCTCGGCCTTGTTCTGGTACGCGTCGAGCGAGAGGTGGCAGAGCGGGCACGGCGTCGCCATCGCGTCCGCCCCGTGGGCCTTCGCGTCGAGGATCTGGTGGCCCGCGATCCGGCTCGCGATGTCGGGTTTCACGAACTGGATCGGAAACCCGCAGCACATCACCCGGCCGCGGTAGTAGACCGGGGTCGCTCCGAGGGCCTCCAGCAACAGCTCGAACGATTGGGGTTCCTCGGCACTCTCCGACCGAAGCTCGTCGGCCGGGCGGAGCAGATGACAGCCGTAGAACGCGCCGACCTTCATCCCCCGTAGCGGACGCCGGACCTTCCCTCGAATGGCGGGGAGGCCGATGTCGCGGGTGAGCACCTCGAGCAGGTGCTTCACCTTGGTCGTCCCGCGGTACTCGATCCCGAGCGGCTTCAACGCGCCCTCGACGCGGCTTCGCACCTTCGGGTCCGTCATCCGCAGGTTCGCGAGCGACAGCATTCCCTGGCACGTCGAACAGATCGTCAGCAGGTCAAGCCCCGCCCGCTCGGCGATCGCGAGGTTGCGCGCGTTGAGGGCCACGTTGAGCACCTCGTTCGCCTCGTCGATGAACCCCGAGCCGCAGCAGGAGAAGTTCGGGAACTCCACGAGCTCGATGCCGAGGGCTCGCGCGACCCACCGGGTCGACATGTCGAGCTCTTTCCCCGACGCCTGAGCGACACACCCCGGGTAGTAGGCGAGCTTCACGGGGGCTCCTCCGCCTTCCGGTCGAGCGCGTCGTAGATCTTCCGGACCTCGTCGATCCCCTCGATCGGACGGGGGGCCCGCAGGATCTCGGGTTTCTTGCGGTAGATGCGGACGCCCTGGCCGAGTTGACCGAGCATCCCGACCACGCCGAACGTCTGCCGAACGAGCTTCGCCTCGCTGAGCACGCCCCGGTCGCGAATGTTGTCCTTGAATCCGACGGCGTGGGCCGAGCCGTGCTCGGTCGCGCCCTGGACTTGGATCGCCATCTCCTTGAGGTCGCGGATCCGCTCCGACGGGCGGACGTCCTTCGGACACGCCTCGGTACAGAGGTGGCATCGAAGACACGTCCAGAGACCCCCCGGCTGGATCGCGAGGAGGCGGTCCTGGTGCGCGGCATCGCGGGGATCGACGACGAACCGATAGAGCTTCGCCAGCGCCATCGGGCCCGGGAACCCGGGGTCGGCCTCGACCGCGGGACACGCCGAGAAACACGCCGCACACGCGATGCACCGCGGGGTCTCCTTGAACCGCTCGACCTCGGCGGTCGTCATCGGGTTCTCGCGTCCCTCGGGCATCGGGTGACGCGGGTCGAGGATCAGGTGCGGCTGGATCTGATCGTAGTGCCGCCAGAACGGCTCCTGGTCGACGACGAGGTCGCGGAGCACATTCTGGTTGCGCATCGGTTCGACCACGATGCGGCCGTTCCGGTCCATCTCGGGCCCGACCTGGGTCTCGCACGCGAGCCGGCTCTTCGAGTTCACCCGCATCGCGCACGACCCGCAGATCGCGCTCCGACAGGAGTAGCGGAGCGTGAGCGAAGGGTCGACCTCCGCACGGATGCGCAGGAGCCCCGTGAGGACCGGAGTATGCGGGGCGAGGTCGAGGGTGTACCGCTGATACCGCGGCTTCGAGTCCTTCGCCGGGTCGAAGCGAAAGACTTCGAACGTGGTCGGGATCGTCGGCTCGGGCATCAGTAGACTCGCTCCTTCGGGTCCCAGCGCGTGTACGCCACCGGAATATAGGAGAGGGTCGGCCCCCGCGGTCCGACCTGCGCGAGGGTATGGCGCATCCAGCGAGCGTCGTCCCGCTTCGGATAGTCCGTCCGGGCGTGGGCGCCGCGGCTCTCGGTGCGGGCGTACGCCCCGACGACGATCGTCTCCGCGAGCGCGAGCATGTGCCCGACCTCGAGGGCGTCGGTCAGGTTGACATTGTACACCTTCGATTGATCCACCACTCGTACGTTGGGGAACCGGGACTTGATCGCTCGAATTCGTTTCAGCCCCTCGAGCAGGTCGGCCTCGTTCCGATAGATCCCGATGTACTTGTCCATCGCCTGTTGCATCTCGTTCCGCAGGACGGCGGGATCCTCGCCGTCCGTGCGGCTCGACCAGCCGCGGAGCGGCGCGACCGCGGCGTCGAGGTCGGCCGCGTGCATCTCGGGTCGCGGCGCGGTCGCCGCGTAGGCGGCGGCAGCGATCCCGGCTTCCTTCCCGAACACCAGCGTCTCGAGGAGCGAGTTTCCCCCGAGGCGGTTCGCCCCGTGGATGGAGACGCACGCCGCCTCGCCGGCCGCAAAGAGGCCCCGGAGGTTCGTCTCTCCGCGGATGTTCGTGCTGATCCCGCCCATCATGTAGTGCTGGCCGGGATAGACGGGGATCGGCTCGGTGACCGGGTCGACGCCCGCGAAGTGGCGACAGAAATCGACGATCTCCTGGAGGCGGCTCTCGATCTTCTCTTTCCCGAGGTGCATCAGCTCGAGATGGACGTAACTCCCGTACGGTCCCGGGAACCCCCGGCCCTCGGCGACCTCGGTGACGATCGCGCGGGAGACGACGTCCCGCGACGCGAGGTCGAGTACGTGAGGGGCGTACTTGCTCATGAACCGCTCCCCGCTCGCGTTCTTGAGAATCCCTCCCTCGCCGCGCGCCCCCTCGGTGATGAGGATCCCGGACTCGAGGAGCGCGGTCGGGTGGTACTGGACGAATTCCATGTCCTTGAGGTAGGCGCCGACGGCGTAGGCGGCCGCGACGCCGTCGCCGGTGCAGCTGTGGGCGTTGGTCGTCCGACTATAGATCCTCCCGAACGGACCGGTGGCGATCACGACGCTCGGGGCGGCGATCTCCTCGAACTCCCCGCTCTTTCGGTCGAAGGCGACGATCCCGTGCACGCGACCGTCGCGGACGACGAGGTTGGTCAGGTCCCATTCCTCGTAGAGCGTGAACCGCTCCGTCCCGAGCCGCTCCCAGAGACCCTGGAGGAGCGCGAGCCCGGTGCGGTCCGCGGCGTAGATCGTCCGGGGGAATCCCGCCCCCCCGAACGCGCGGCGGGCGAGCGTTCCGTCCGGTGCGCGGCTGAAGATCGTGCCAAAATGTTCCATCTGGACGACGGTCGGTCCTGCCTCGCGGCAGAAGAATTCGATCGCGTCCTGGTCGCCGAGGTAGTCGGAACCCTTCACCGTGTCGTAGATGTGGGTGTCGACCGAATCCTCCTTCCCGAGGGCGGCGTTGATGCCGCCCTGCGCCGCGCCCGAGTGCGAGCGCAACGGGTGGAGTTTGGAGACCACCGCGACGTCCCGGCCAGCGTTGATCGCGGCGAGCGCGGCCCGCTGGCCCGCGAGCCCCGCCCCCACGACCACGACCTCGTGCCGTTGCATGTCCGCGGTAGTCGACGCGCCGGAGAACTTAACGCGTGCCGACGCGCGTCGGTCCGCGTCGCCGCGAGCGAACCCGGGAAGCGCCGCCACCACCTCCCCGGAGGTTCCTCGGTAGCGCGGGCGTAATCGCCCGGTGAGCCGTTATATATCGACCCCGGGTCCGCTCTCCGCTCCCGGTCTCCGGGGGTCCAGCGACCATGATGCAGCACGGAGTGAGCGCCGCGGACGAGGAGCGCCTGCTCAAGGGGACGACCACGATCGGCCTCGTCCTGAAGGACGGGGTCGTTCTCGCCACCGAGCGCCGGGCGACCGCCGGCACGATGATCGCCAACAAGCAGACGGTCAAGCTGTTCAAGGTCGACCAGAACATCGGGATCACGATCGCCGGCATGGTCGGCGATGCCCAGGTCCTCGCGCGCTACCTCAAGGCGGAGGTCTCGCTCTACCGACTGCGGCGCAACGGCCCCGTGAGCGCCGAGGGCGCGGCGACCCTCCTCGCCAACATCCTGAGCGGCAGCCGCTTCTATCCCTACTACGCCTGGCTGATCCTCGGCGGCGTGGACGCGAAGGGCGGCCACGTCTTCTCGGTCGACCCCGCCGGCGGTTGCATCGAGGACCGGTACTGTTCCGTCGGCTCGGGTTCGACCTTTGCCTACGGTGTGCTCGAGGAAGCGTACTCCCGCGACCTCACGACGTCGGACGGCATCGACCTCGCGCTGCGGGGCCTGACCGTCGCGATGCGACGGGACAGCGCGAGCGGCGACGGCTACCTTTGCCACGTCATTACGGCCAAGGAATACCGCGAATTGTCGGACGACGACATTAATAAGCGTCTGAAGGCCCTCAAGATACCGCTACCTCCGGTTCTTCCCTAAGTCCGGGCCTGGCCCGAACGCGGCCAACTCCTTCCGACCGAACCTTTTCCCCAGCAGTCCATGAGTTTCGACTCTCTCATAGAGCAAGCCCGGGAAGCGCTTCGCGAAGTGCTCCCGGAAACGATCGAAGTCACCGACATCGAGCTGGAAGGCCCGCAGATCGTTCTCTACACGAAGCAGCTTGACTCGTTCCTCTCCGGCGGGGACCTCCTCCGTCAGGTCGCGCAGCGCCTCCACCGGCGCGTCGTCGTCCGCAGCGACCCCGCGACGCTCATCGACCCGAAGGAGGCGGAGAAGCTCACCCGAGAGCTGATCCCGCCCGAGGCCGAGATCAGCCAGTTGTTCTTCGAACCCGAGACCGGCGAGGTCACGATCGAGGCCGCGAACCCGGGGGCCGCGATCGGCCGCGGGGGCTCCGTGCTGAACGACCTCAAACGGAAGATCGGTTGGGTCCCGACCGTCGTCCGTACGCCGCCGATCCCGTCGAAGACCGTCGAGGAGGTCCGGATCCATCTCCGGAACTCGTTCGACGAACGTCGCTCGTTCCTCAAGAAGGTCGGGATCCGGATCGCGCGCGACCCGCTCCCCGAAAAGCTCTGGGCGCGGAATACCGCGCTCGGCGGCTACCGGGAGGTCGGGCGCAGCGCCCACCTGCTCACGACGCAGAATTCGAAGGTCCTCATCGACTGCGGGATCGACCCCGGCTCGGACCGCACTCCGTACTTCAACGCTCCCGAACTCCTCCCGCTCGATTCACTGGACGCCGTCGTCGTGACCCACGCCCATCTCGACCACTGCGGGCTCGTGCCGGTATTGCTGAAGTACGGGTACAAGGGTCCGATCTACTGCACCGCGCCGACCCGCGACCTGATGACGCTGATGCTGCTCGACGCGATCAAGGTCGTGAACCAGGAGGCGCGGCGAGGCCTCTACGATTCCGCGAACGTCCGCGAACTGGTCTGGCGAACCATCCCGCTCCGCTGGGGGGAGACGACCGACATCGCGCCGGACATCCGGCTGACGATGCACAACGCCGGGCACATCCTCGGCTCGTCGATCTGCCACTTCCACTTGGGCGATGGGGACCACAACCTCGCCTACTCGGGCGACATCAAGTTCGAACGGAGCTGGCTGTTCAACCCGGCGACGAACCGCTTCCCCCGCCTCGAGACCCTCGTACTCGAATCGACGTACGGCGGTTTCCGCGACATCCAGCCGAGCCGTCAGCAGGCGACCGAGCAGTTCTCGGCCCTCGCGACGAAGGTCCTCGCCCGAAACGGGCACCTGGTCGTCCCGGTCTTCGCGGTCGGGCGGTCGCAGGAGGTCATGCTCGTGCTCGAGGAACGGATGCGCGAGGGGAAGATCCCCCGTGTCCCCGTCTACCTCGACGGGATGATCTTCGAGGCGACGGCGATCCACACCGCCTACCCGGAGTTCCTCAACAGCCAGCTGCGCACGCAGATCTTCCAGCAGGGCGACAATCCGTTCCTCTCGGACATCTTCCGGCGCGTCGACTCCTCCCAGATGCGCATGGGGATCGTCGACTCGAAGGAGCCGTGCATCGTCCTCGCCACCTCCGGGATGATGAGCGGCGGACCCGTGATGGAGTACTTCCGGGGCTGGGCTCCCGACGAGAAGAACGGCCTCCTGTTCGTCGGGTACCAGGCCGAGGGGACGTTCGGAAAGCGGCTCCAGCGCGGCCTCTCCGAGGCGTCGTTCGTGGATGGCACGCGACAAGCTTCGGTGCCGGTGCGACTCGAGATCGCGACGATCGAAGGGTTCTCGGGTCACTCCGACCGGGTGCAGTTGATGAACTTCGTCGCGTCCCTCGACCCGCGTCCGCGCACGATCATCTTGAACCACGGCGAGGAGTCCAAGACGGTCGACCTCGCCTCGAGCCTGCACAAGCGGTTCAACCTGGAATCGCGTGCGCCGTACAACCTGGAAGCGATTCGGGTCCTCTGACGGGCCCCCACGATGCTCCCCCGCGGGACTAAATCCTTTATAGTGGCCAAGCGCCGGAGATATTACCCCCCCACTGGTCTGGGGGGGACGGTGCACTAGTGACGGCTCCCACGCGGCGGTTCCTCATTCTCGGGCTCGACGGGGGGACGTTCGACCTCCTCGACCCCCTGATGGACGCGGGCGAGTTGCCGTTCCTGAAGTCGCTGGTCTCGAGCGGGGTCCGGGCCCCCCTCACGTCGGTCTATCCGGCGAAGACGATCCCGGCGTGGTACTCGTGCGCGACGGGCCAGGACCCGGGCGAACTCGGGATCTACGGCTTCACCGAGCCGACGGGCCCCCCGGGACGGTCGAAGCTGGTCCAGACGTTCCGACCCGCCGAAGCGATGTGGGACCGCCTCTCCCGCCAGGGCGTGAAAGTGGGGGTCGTGAACTTCCCGCTGCGCGCCGGTTATCCGCTGCACGGCTTCGTGGTGCCCGGGATGTTCTCCCAGACCCCGACCACGTACCCCGCCGAACTCCGAGCCCAGGTCGAAGGCGAGCTCGGCGCCCCGTACCCTCCGGAGCTCCCGGTCCACACCGAGTCGGACCGCGTGAACTGGATGGCGCTCGCGACCCGAACGGTCGTCCAACGGGGACGCTCGGCGGCCGCGCTCGCGGCCCGGCACCGCCCCGACTTCCTCTTCGCCCTCTTCCGCGAGACCGACCGGGTGGAGCACCAGTACTGGGCCGAGCTTTCCCGCCCGGTCTCGGAGATCCCCCGCGATCTTCTCGAGTTCTGGCGCGCGGTCGACTCCGCGTGCCGGGAGGTCGACACCGCGTTCCGCGCAGGCGGCGGCCCCGCGGTGACGCTCGTCATCAGCGACCACGGCCACGGCGCCGTTCGCTCCGACTTCCTGACCAACCGCTGGCTCGTCGAGCAAGGGCTCCTCGTCTTCCGCGACGGACAGGACATCGGCGGCCGCAACCTGATCGCGCGGATGATCCTCTGGTCCCAGCGTCAGGGGTTCGGGCGCCTGCTCGCGAAACCGGTCGCGGGATTCCTGCGCAACAGCCGCGCCCAAGGCCTCTCCCACCTCGTCAGCGGGGCCGGCTCGTTCGAGCAGATGGCGGAGCGGATCGACTGGAAACGGACCGTCGCGTTCTCGTACCCGGTCCCCGAAGGGATCTATCTCAACCCGCACAACCCCGACCTCACGCCCGAGCGGCGAGACGAGGTCGTCCGGGACATCCGGCGACGGCTCGAATCGTACTCCGAAGCGCACATCGAGGTGTTCGAACCTCGGGACATTTACCACGGGCACAATTTCCTGCGCGCCCCCTCGCTCCTCATCCGGGTCGACAGCATGCGCACCGAGCTCCGGATGGACTTCAACTACCCCCAGGCGCTGATCCGGGAGCGTCCGGAGTTCTTCTACGGATGCGGCAACCACCGGATGAACGGCATCATGATCGGAGCGGGCGACGGAGTGCACCCGGGACCGGACCAGGGACCCCTGAGCCTGCTCGATATCGCCCCCACCGTCCTGGAGAGCATGGGTGTGAGCACCCCGCCGGAAATGTCCGGCCGCTCGTTCGGTCGGCTGCTCGGTCTCGCCTCGTGAGCCGGCCCTCCACCCCAACCCTTTTCGTTCTCCCCCCCTAAGCCGGCGGGAATGTCGTCCCGGACGGTCGACGTCGTCGCCTCCGGTCCTCCCTCTTCCGACCCGTACGACCCGGCGCAGCCGGCGTGGGGCCTCGCCGGGGCCCTCGCCGCCCGGGGCGACACCGTCGTCGTGCTCCATCCGGCGGGACCGCCGGGCGGGCCGCCGCCGACCGGAACGGCGGCGGTCGCGGTCGAGATCCCGCTGCGACGTCCCGGCGCGCCGGTCGAGGCCGCCGATTACGCCGCCGCCGCCGCGCGGAAGGTGCGGAAGGACGTGGACGTTGTCCTGCGCGACCCGGCGGGGCTCGGGCGCCTCGGACTCCGCCGCTCGCGCGGAGAGGGGCCGATCCTCGCCGCGTTCGTTCGCGGCATCGAGATCGACTCGTTCGAGCGGGAGCGGGGGGGACGGCCCCCCGCCGGCTTCCGGGACCGGCTCGACACCTGGCGGGACCGACGGGCGGTCCGCCGCCTCGAGCAAGCGGCGCTCCAGGAGGCGGACCGACTGTTCTACGACGCGGCCGGAGTCCCCTCCGACCTGCTCAAGAAGTACGGGATCCCCGAGCGACGTTGCCACGCCGCGCTCCCCCCCGTCGCCCCGGTGCCGATGCTGATGACCCGCGAGGAGGCCCGAGCGAGCTTCCGCATCCCGGCGGACGTGCCGGTGGTGGTGGCCCCGGCGGCGTTCGAGCAGCCCGAGCCGTCCGGGATCGACCGGGCGCGCCAGGCGTTCCGGCGCGTCCGATCGTTCTTTCCCGGCGCGCGGCTGATCGTCGTGGGCGTGAGCGCCCCTACCGAGCCCGGCGTCGCGGTCGCGCCCGAGCGCGACGCCGGCACCTTCGGCCGGGCGCTCTCCGCTGCCGACGTCGCGGTTTTCGACCGGCGCGTCCCGGGCTTCGACCCGGGGGTGGTGCTCGCCCTGAGGGCCGGGCGGTGCGTGATCGTCGGTCCGAACGTCCGTCTTCCCGTCGATCCGTCCGAGGCCCTTCGGACCGTCGTCTCCGACGACCCCGGGGAGTTCGCCTCGGTCCTCGCGGAAGTGCTCGCCGACCCCGCCGTACGACGGGCGCTCACCGCGACCGGCACGAGATATGCGGGCGCGTTCGACCCGGCGAGGGTCGCCGAGGTCGTGGCCGCGGCGACGCTTCCGACCGTGGCCTAGCCGCGGGGCTCGTCGAGACGCCACTCGCGGAAGCCCCGGCCGCCCGACGCCCTCCAGACTTCCCCGACCACGCCCTCCCAGGGAACCGACTCCGGCAATTCTCCGGATTCGATCGCATCGAGGATGCGCGCGAACCGCGCCCGGAGCTCGACGAACGGGTCGGGTTCCCCCTCCGGGGTCCAGCGTCGCGCCGCCCGGACGACGGTCACCTGTTCCCCCTTCGCCCACCAGACCCCGACGGGGCCGGCGCGGGTTCCCTCGGTCCGCGCCGCGAGCGAACGAGCCGACCGCTCGGAGGCGAGAATGACCGCGCCCCAGTCGCCCCAGGCGCGGCGGCGAAGCGCCTGCGTCAACACCGCCCGGGACCCCGAGACCTTCGCCTCCACGAGCCCCACCTCGTCCCCGCGCCGCGCGACGAGGTCGAAGTAGTCCCGTCCGTCCGGGTCGACCCAGACGCGATAGCCCTCTCCCTCGAGGTACTTTCGCGCGGCCGCGACGACCTCGGTCTCGCGGGGTCGCGGGGGACGGGACGACGGGTTCACGTTCCCGTCCGGAGGAACCAGCGGTCGAGCCGGGAGCGGGAGAAGCGCACGAGGATCGGCCGACCGTGCGGGCACGAGTAGGACGATTCCGGGAGGTCGTACAGTTCGGCGAGGACGCGACGGATCTCCTCCGCTTCGACGAGGTCTCCGGCGCGGATCGCCGTGTGGCAGGCGATCGTCGCCGCTCGCTTCTCGCGGAGGCCGTCCGTGGTCGTCGGGCGACCCCCCTCGGCGAGCTCGTCGAGGAGTCCCGCCAATGCCTCGGCCCGGACGCGTCGGCCCCGGTATGACGGCACGGAACGGACGAGATACGTTTCGGGCCCGAACGGTTCGACCAGGAACCCGGAGGAGCGGACGGTCTCCGAGTGCGCCCGCAGGGCTTCGCGTTGAGCGCTCGTCAGGCGCACGGGCACCGGTTCGACCAGCGCCTGACGGGCGAGCGTGCCGTCCCGGAGCAGCGCCTCGTACAGCACTCGCTCGCTCGCCGCGTGCTGGTCGATGAGGACGAGGCCGTGGTCGGATTGCGCCACCCAGTAGAGCGAGTCGATGCATCCGAGCAGCGTGAGCGCCGGATGCCCCTTCGCGGGGGCGAGGACGGTGAGCGGGCCCGGCGCGGGTCGCTCGTCGAGTCGCTCCTGGACGGAACGGGCCAGGGCCGCTGCCGGGATCGAGGGCGACGGACGCGCGAGAGCGGAACCCGGCGCGCGACGCGTCGGCGGGGATGGGGCCGGGTGGTCCGCGACGTCCGCGACGTGCGGGGAGGCGAGCAACGCCTCGCGAACGCGGACGCGCAGCGTCTCGAGGAGGTCGCGCTCCCTAGCGAACCGCACTTCGCGCTTCGTCGGATGCACGTTCACGTCGAGCGCATCGGCGTCCACGTCGAGGTGAAGGACCCCGACGGGGAAACGGGCGCGAGGGAGGTAGTCCCCATACGCGGCCCGCACCGCCTGGGTCGCATTGCGCGAGGCGATCGCGCGGCCGTTGACCGAGAGGTAGAGGCCCGTCGAGGAGGCGATCGCGGTCGTCGGTCGGCCGAGCATTCCTCGAACGGATCCCGAGGGGAGCTCGCCCCGGACCGGGAAGGCGTCCGCGAGAAATCCGGGCCCGAGGACCCGGGCCGCGGCGTCCCCGAGCTCCGAACTCGCCGGCAGGACCGCGACCTCCCGTCCGTCCGCCTCGACCCGGAGCGACACCGCCGGGTTCGCGAGGTAGAGGCGTTCGAGCGTACGGACCACCTCGAGCTGCTCGGCCGCGGGGCTCTTCAAGAACTTTCGTCGCGCCGGGGTATTGAAGAAGAGGTCGTGCACCTCGACCGTCGTGCCGGGGGCCCGCGGAGCGGAGAACCGGCCCGTCCGCGTCCCTCCCGTCACCGATAGACCTTCGCCGACGTCCGTTTCGGGAGGTCGAGACAGTAGACGCAAGCGCGAAACGGTGCCGATCGCCGCGAGCGCTTCTCCTCGGAATCCCAACGAGTCGATCCGCTCGATCGGCCCCGAAGGGTCGAGTTTGCTCGTGGCGTGCCGCTCGACCGCGAGTTCGAGCTCGTCCGAGGGAATGCCGCTTCCGTCGTCGGCGACCTCGACGCTCTCGAGACCCCCGCCGCCGAGCCGGATCGTGACCGTCGACGCCCCGGCGTCGACCGCGTTCTCGACGAGCTCCTTCACGACCGAAGCGGGTCGCTCGACGACCTCGCCCGCCGCGATGCGCTCGATGGTCGCCGGCGACAACCGTCGGATCGGGCGGCGAGCGATCAGGGAGCCCCGCCCCCCGGAGGTTTCGAGGACCGGGCCTTCTCCCGGAGCTCGCCCAGCTTCCGATGGGCGTCGATCGGGGTGAGCCGGTCGAGGTCGATCGCGCCGAGCTCCTCGCGCAGCGGGTCGACCACGGGACTGCTGTCCGGGAGGAGGACCCCCTGGGTGTACCTCGGGCCCCGCGCGGAGGAGCGACGGGGCGTCGCGCCCGCGACGCCGTCGGACTCCAACTGCTTCAAGAGGCGCTCGGCCTCGCCGAGGACGCCTTCGGGCACCCCCGCCAATCGGGCCACATGGATCCCGTAGCTCCGGTCGGTGCTCCCCGGGACCAGACGGTGAAGAAAGACGATCCCGTCCGAGCCCTCCCGCACCGCCATGTGGGCGGTCCGGGCCGCGGAGAGGCTCTGGACGAGGTCGCTGAGCTGGTGGTAGTGCGTCGCCAGGATCGAGCGCGCCCGGGTGGCGTCGTGCAGGTAGCGGAGCGTCGCCCAGGCGATCGCTAACCCATCGAATGTGCTCGTTCCGCGACCGACCTCGTCGAGGAGGACGAGGGAGCGCTCGTCGGCCGACCGGAGGATCTCCGCGACCTCGGTCATCTCGACCATGAAGCTCGACTTTCCCCGGCCGATCTCGTCCGTGAACCCCATTCGGGTGAACAGTTGCGTGACGACGCCGACACGGGCGAACTTCGCCGGGACGTACGACCCCGCCTGCGCCAGGACCACGAGGAGCCCGACCTGGCGCATGTACGTCGATTTCCCGGACATATTCGGCCCGGTAAGAACGAGCAGGCGGTCGGTCCTCGCGTCCAGCTCGACGTCGTTCGGCACGAACCGCTCGCCTAAGCCGCGGTCGAGCACCGGATGACGACCTTCGCGGATCAGCAATCCCGCGGAATCGTCGACCGTCGGCCGAACATACCCGCGGGTCTGTGCGAGGTGCGCGAACGTGGCGAGCGCGTCGAGCTCGCCGACGGCTCGGGCGAGCCGATACACCGCACGGACGTGGCCATCGACCTCCGAGAGGAACTCCTCCCATCGGGTGGCCTCCGCGAGCTCGGCACCCTCCCGGGCCTCCCGGATCCGGCGTTCGAGGCCCTCGAGCGCGTCGGAAGTGAACCGCTCGCCCTGAGCGATCGTCTGGCGTCGGCGGAAGTGGGCCGGCACCTTTGCGAGGTGGGGCTTGCTGACCTCGAAATAGTAGCCGAAGACCTGGTTGTATCCGATCTTCAACGTCCGAATGCCCGACGATTGCTGCTCGGACCGTTCGAGCTCGGCGAGCGACGCGAGCGCCGCGCGCTCCTCCGTCCGCCATCGGTCCACCTCCGGCGCGTGGCCGACCCGGAAGAGCTCTCCCGCGTCCTCCGTGGCGAGCCGGCGATCCGGGAGCGCGGTCGAGAGTAGCGCGATCAGCGCGGAGGGGGGTGCGAGGGAGTCGGCCAGCCCCCCGAGCGGCGACGGGGTTGTCCCCTCCCGGAGCCACGCCGGCACCTTCTCGAGCGCCGTGAGCCCATCCCACAGCGTACCGAGCTCGGGCGGTCGGATCCGTCGGCCCGCGACCCGCGAAGCGATGCGAGCGAGGTCGCCGACGCGACGGAGGCGTTCCCGGATCAGTTCGAGGGCGGCGCCGCGATCGACCAGCGACTGTACCGCCTCCTGCCGCGCGTGGATGCTCGCGACGTCCGCGAGGGGATTGGTCAACCAGAACTCGATCGTGCGCCGACCCGCCGCGGTGACGGTCTCGTCCCACGTCGAGAGGAGGGTCGAGCCCCCCGGATCGTCCGGATTCATCGGCCGTCGGATCTCCAGGTGGCGGAGCGTCTTCGAATCGAGGACCAGTCGACGGCCCTCCGCACCGCGGTCGACCAGGATCAGGTGCGGCAAGAGCCGAGGCTGGGCGATCCGAAGGTAGGCGACGAGCCGTCGGTCGGCTTCGGCGACGGAAGCGGAACCGGCGGGAAGCGTTCCGAGAAAGTGCGGAAATTCTTCGGCGGAGACCGGCGGCGGCGACGCCTCGACCCGGGCCGCCCGGAACTCCCGAGCGATCGCGGCCGACAGGGCGGCCCCGCGGGCCTCCGAAGTCCCGGCGCTCCACAGGACCTCTCGGGGCTGGAACGGAGCGATCGCGGAGAGCAGCCCGTCCGTGCCGGGGCCGTCCGCGGCCCCGTGCAACCACTCGCCGGTCGTGATGTCGACGACCGCGAACCCGCCGACGCCACTCCCAGGATCCACGAGGCTCGCGAGGAAGCTGTGCTCGGGTCCCCCCAGGATCCGGTCCTCCACGACGGTCCCCGGCGAGACGACGCGCGTCACTTCCCGTCGGACCAGCCCCTTCGCGAGGCGGGCGTCCTCGACCTGGTCGCAGATCGCGACCTTGTACCCCTTGCGGACGAGTCGGCCCAGGTACGTCTCGACAGCGTGGTGGGGGACACCGGCCATGGGCGTTCGGTCGCCGTGCACGTCGGGGGCGCGCGCGGTGAGGACGACATCGAGCTCCCGGGAGAGCAAGCGCGCATCGTCGCCGAACGTCTCGTAGAAGTCCCCGACTCGGAACAGCACCAGGTGGCCGGGATACCGGGCCTTCACCCCTTCGTACTGCTCGAGGAGGGGAGTCTGCGCGCTCGCGGCCGGCATCGGAAGGCGGCGGAGTCGGACGCCGCATATAATTGCAGTTGCGCGGCGGCGCTGAGGGGGAGATTTGAACTCCCGAGGCGAGACCGCCACCAGTTTTCAAGACTGGCGCCTTTCCGGGCTAGGCTACCTCAGCGCACCGGCCCGAGCGGTCGCGCGGAGAATAAACCCTCCTCTCGGCGGGACCCGCGGGCGGACAGGGAATGCAGGTGCCGGGAGTTTCGCGACAGACCGTTCCGGCCCACCGATTCGAACCCGGGTGGTCAGCTTGGAAGGCTGACATCCTGCCACTAGATTACACCTGCACGGCCGCCCGCGAGCCGCCGCGACGACCGTCGTACGAGGTTAACTCTTTGCCGCCGCGCTGCGCCCCGCGGGGGCCGACAGCTCGACGAGCGCGACGCGCTCGAGCACGAGCCCTTCCCACTCGGACGCCGGAACGGCCGCGCGCTCGGCCGGGCCGATGCCGAGACGTTCGAGGGTACGTTCGGTCGGAGTCCGAGGATAGGCGGAAGGGTCGGGGTCGAGCTCGAATCGCTCGAGCAACGTCGCGGGCTCGAGCGGGCGTTCGACGACCAGGACGAACTCTTCGGTTCGATCGGTCACTCCGACCCTCTCGAGCGCGCGGGGGAGTTGGTCGTCTCCGGCGACGAACAAGGCGAGCTCCGCGCCCCGATCCCGCAGACGGCTTTCTCCGCGTCCGCGCGAGCGGCCGAGATGGGCCCACGCGGAGTAGAGGTGGCGTTCCCCCGCGACCGCCTCCGCGTCGAAGAGCGCGACCAGCGCTTCCGATTCGCCCGCCAGGGTCCGGAGCGTGCGGATGATCTCCGGGACCGACGGTTTCTGGGGCGCACGGCGGCGCGCGCCGACCGCGCGCAACGTGCGTTCCTCCGGTGGAGGGAGGGGGGGCATCTTCGTCCTCACTCCTTCAGGAACCGGATGAACTCCTCGCGTGTACGGGGCTCGAGCGTGTAGTTTTCCTTCTTCTCCCGCCCGATCGTGGAGGTCGGCGTCGATCCGTAATCGTGGCCGGGGAGGACGACCAGCGCGTCGTCCAACGCGATGAGTCGCCGCTGGAGGCTGTCGTACATCTCGGAGGGGTCTCCACCGGGGAGGTCCGTGCGTCCGCACTCGCCAACGAACAGCGTGTCGCCGGTGGCGACGTTCCCCTCGAAGATGTAGAGGACGCTGTCCTTCGTGTGCCCCGGAGTGTGGACGACCTCGAACTTGAGACGGCCCGCCGCGATCGCGTCGCCGTCGTCGACCGACACGTCCTGGTTCAGCGGCGCGACCCGGTGGGCCACGACCTTCGCGCCGGTCCGCTCTCGGACGTCCTTGTTCCCGGCGACATGGTCCGGATGGCTGTGGGTGTTCAGGATGTACCGGACCTTGACGCGCCGCGAGTCGATCGCCTCGAGCACGGGGTCGATCCCGAACGACGGGTCGATGACGACGCCCTCCCCGCCTTCCGCGTCCGCGACGAGATAGGTGAAGTTGAGGTAGGGGCCCACCCGGAACTGGTCGAGCAGCACGGCCGCGACGAGCGGAGGTCTCTATTTGACGGTGGGGGCGATGGAGGTCAGTATGCGCCGCCGTCCGTCGCGCTCGCGCGTTGACCCGTGACCGCGTCGAGGACGACCCGTCCCTCGGAGCCTTCGGCGTACCAGTACGGAACGTAGATCAGCACCATCGTTCCGAGCTTGAGGTCGTCCGCGGACGGCAGCATCCGGCGCGTTTCGATCACGAGCGCTCCCCCATGCTGTTCGGTGTGCTCGACGTCGACCGTGTGGTAATGGCGTACCGCATCGAGGGCGATGGAGACCGCCTGGGATTCGCCCAGTTGCGGGACGAGACGCTGGTGGGGCTCGTCGATATCGGCGACGAGCTCTCGTTCCCCGTCCTCCCAGATCTCGGCGCGGCGCGAAACCCCGTTCACCGCGACCAGGCGGTGGAGAATCGACCCCGGAGAGCCGTCCGGCGACGATGGACGGACCCGATACGGGGCGACGAAGTAGGGCACGAGGCGGAGCGTGTATCGGGGCGAGTCAACGCCGGCGAGGGTCTCGGCCTCCGCGCGGCCGATCCGCGGGCGAACGATCCGTTCTCCCTCGGGGAGGATCGCGAGCGGCGGAAAGAGGGCGGTGTCCTCCGATGCTCCGCGCGACTCCTCGCGAACGACGGACGGAGACGGAAGGAGCAGCTCCGCTAGGGCGGACCCCAGCGTCGACGGCTCGACGAGCTCGATCCCCCGCTCCGCGGCGAGGGCGCGGGCGCTGCCCCCGGGTTCGTCGTCGTAGACGATGGTTCGATGAACGGCATCCGTCGGAAACCAGTGGTCCACTTCCGCCGGAGAGCGGGCCGAACCCACGATCAGGACGGCTCGGCGGTCCTTCGTGCGAACCGCGAGCGTTGCTTCCGGGCGGGGCTCGATACGGTATCCCGCGGCCTCGAGAAGGCGACCCAGCACTGAAGAGGGGGGCGCCGTCCGACTCATCGCACTTTGGACCGGCCCGGGGGATATCTGGGTTCCGCTCCTTCCGCATCGCCGTCGCCCCGCCGGGAGAGAAAAGCCTCATCTCCTTCGAACCGGACCCCCCTCCATGGGCCGGTACTGGCTCGGATGCTCCGGATGGGCGTACGACGATTGGGTCGGCCCCTTCTATCCCCCCGGGACCCCGCCCGGGCATTTCCTCGAACTCTACTCCCGCGTCTTTCGGGTCGTCGAGGTCGACTCGAGCTTCTACCGGGCCCCCACGCCCTTCCTGGTCCGCCGCTGGGCGACCCGGACCCCCGAGGGATTCCGCTTCACGCTGAAGGTCCCCCAGGATGTCACGCACGAGTCGGACGACGCCAAAGGGTCCGAGGTCCTCGCGTCGTTCCTCAACGGACTCGCGCCGCTCCGCACCACCGGAAAGCTCGGAGCGGTGGTCCTCCAGTTTCCGGCGTCGTTTCGATACCCCCAGGGGAATGAGAAGCTCGAGCGGCTCCTCCACGCGGTCCCCGTGGAGTTCCCCCTCGCGGTAGAGCTCCGTCACGGCTCGTGGTGGGTGCCTTCGACGCGCCGCATGCTGGAAGAGCGAGGGGCGTCGCTCGTCTGGTCCGTCGTTCCGGGAACCGAACCCCCCGGATGGGTCACCGGCGACTTTGTCTACGCTCGTCTCGTCGGAGACCGCGCTCTGACGAAATTCGACCGGATCCAGCGCGACCGACAGCCCGACCTCGACCGCATGCGGGAGCGGTTCAACGACGAGGCTCGAGCCGCCGGCACGATCTATGGGTTCGCGAACAATCATTTCATGGGATTCGGACCCGGAACGGTCGTGGCCCTGGCCGCGACGCTCGGCGAACCCGCACCGGACCTTTCCGCGGTGGGCAGGGGGCCCGGGCAGCATACGCTCTCGTCATCCGGCCCCTCCGACGCCGCCTGACGAGGGGAACTCTTTTACGCCGTGCCCTGGTCGGAGATAATCGGCGATGGGTGAAGCGGTCACGCTCCGGGTCGCCGAGGCTTTCCAGCAGGACATTGGGCTAGGGACCGCCCGCCTGGACGTCCAGACCCGGCAGCGGTTGAAGGTCGGTCTCGGGGACGTGGTCGAGATCCGGGGGCGCAAGCCGACCCCGGCGATCGTGAGCCGCGCCCAGCCCGACGACGAGGGCAAGGGACTCGTCCGCATTGAGGCCGTGGTCCGGCGCAATGCGGGCGTCAGTATCGGCGACCGCATCCAGGTCCAACGCGTCGACTGCCCGAACGCCGACTCGGTCACGATCGCCCCGATCTACGCGGGGAGCGCCCGGATGGACCTCGGTCCCGGGCTCGAGAGCTTTGTCGCGAAGGCCCTCGCGCGCCGGCCGTTCATCCGGGGGGACGTCTTCGTCATTCCCGGGGTGTTCCTGATGGGCGGATCGCTTCCGTTCATGGTCGTCGCGACCCAGCCGAAGGGGATCGTCCAGGTCGCTCCGGCGACGCTGATCACGATCAAGGAAGAGACCGTCAGCGAGTCCGAGGTCGCCGCGCCGCGGGTCTCCTACGAGGACATCGGGGGCCTCAAGGAGAAGCTCGGACGCGTCCGGGAGATGATCGAGCTTCCGCTCAAGCACCCCGAGCTGTTCGACCGCCTCGCGATCACTCCTCCGAAGGGCGTGCTCCTCTACGGACCGCCGGGCACGGGAAAAACGCTGATCGCGAAAGCCGTCGCGAACGAGGCGGGGGCCCACTTCATCGGCATCCAGGGCCCCGAGATCATCTCGAAGTACTACGGAGAAAGCGAGAAGGAGCTCCGGGAGAAGTTCGAGGAGGCGGAGAAGAACGCGCCAAGCGTCATCTTCATCGACGAGCTCGACTCGATCGCCCCGCGTCGGGACGAGGTCGTCGGCGAAGTGGAGCGCCGCGTCGTCGCCCAGCTCCTCACCTTGATGGACGGGCTCTCGGGGCGGGGGAACGTCATTGTCATCGCCGCGACGAACCGGGAGGAGGCGATCGACCCGGCCCTTCGGCGCCCCGGCCGGTTCGACCGGGAGATCGAGATCGGCGTGCCGACCCAGGAGGGACGGCTCGAAATCCTCCAGATCCACACCCGGGGAATGCCGATCGACGGGAGCGAACGCGACCGGGAGCGTCTCCTCAAGGAGCTCGCCGCGCTGAGCCACGGATTCGTCGGCGCCGACCTCTCCTCGCTCGGGCGGGAAGCCGCCATGCGCGCGCTTCGACGGTACCTCCCCGAGATCGATTTCGACCAGCCGATCCCGCTCTCGCTCCTCGAGCGGATGAAGGTCACCGAGACCGACTTCAAGGAGGCGCTGAAGCAGATCGAGCCCTCGAGCCTCCGGGACGTCGCGGTCGAGGTCCCCACGACGCACTGGGACGAGGTCGGAGGGGTCGAGCGCGTTCGCCGGATCTTGGAGGAGTCGGTCGAACTCCCGTTCAAAAACCCCCAGGTGTACCGGCACATCGGGATCGAGCCGCCGCGGGGCATCCTGCTCTACGGACCCCCGGGCGTCGGGAAGACCCTCCTCGCGAAGGCCGCCGCCACCGAGAGCCAGGCGAATTTCATCTCGGTGAAGGGCCCCGAGGTGATGAGCAAATGGGTCGGCGAGAGCGAGAAGGCGATCCGCATGATCTTCAAGAAGGCCCGACAGGCCTCGCCGTCGATCGTCTTCATCGACGAGCTCGACTCGATCGCGCCGCGTCGGGGACTCCAGACGTCGAGCGGAGTGACCGAGCGGATCGTCAACCAGTTGCTCACCTCCATCGACGGGCTCGAGTCGCTCGAGCGCGTGCTGGTCATCGCGGCGACGAACCGCCCCGACATCATCGACGAGGCGCTCTTGCGGACCGGCCGTTTCGACCGGATGCTGTACGTCGAGCCCCCGACCGCCGCCGGACGGCTCGAGATCCTGAAGGTACACTCGCGAAAGATGCCCCTTGCGGACGACGTCAGCCTGAGCGACCTCGCGGACCGGACCGAAGGGTACGTCGGGAGCGATCTCGCAGCGCTCTGCCGCGAGGCGGGACTCACCGCGATCCGGGAGAGCTTGAAAGCGTCCAAGGTGACGAAGGCCCACTTCGACGCGGCGTTGAAGCAGGTCCGCGCGTCGATCGACCCCGAGATCCTGAAGTTCTACGAAGAGTTCGAAAAGCACCTCCTCCGCGAGCGCGTCGCGCGCCGACGCGAGGACGCCGGCACGGCAATCTACCGCTAGGGGAACGGGCTCCGGCCCCCGAGGAATGACGGCTCCGAGCAAGCTATATGTAGTAAGGCAAGGTTCGCCGCCCCGCCCTCGATAGAGGGTCACCGAACGGGAGAAGTGAGACAGTTGGTACAGCACCTGCCGCGCGCCGCCCTGTGGGTCGTGGTGCTGCTGTTGCTCGCGGGAACGTTAGCAACGATAGCGACGGCCCAAGCCTCGAGTCCGAACTATACCCTGAACGGCTTTGCCCAACAGCCCAACGGGCAGGGCATCCCCGCGGGCGCGCAGGTGCAACTCATCTCCCGGGCGACGGGCGCGATCTTCACGGCCACCAGCGGTACCGGTGGCGCGTTCACGTTCACGACCGCGAGCACAGGCGGAGCCCTCGTCCCCGGATACTGGAGCGTCTATGTGGCCCCGCAGGGCAACCTGAGCTGCAAATCGTGCTCCAACTTCGGGGTCTTCCCCGTCGACCAGAACCCGCAGTTCGCGTACTACAGCGCGACGGCGCTGACGAACCTGGTCCCGGTCACACTGGCGAACATCACGGTCGCTTCCCAGACCGCGACGCTGTCCGGCGTAGTCACCTACAATGGACAGCCGGTGCCCAACGCCCAAGTCCAGTTGCTCGACCCCCAGTACAATGACTTTGTGGTGGCCAGCAACAACAGCACCAACGTCAACGGAAACTATTCGATGAAGGTGCCCGCCGGAGCCGCCGGGGCTTGGGTGCTCCGCACCACGCAGGTGGGTCCCCCCGCGATCGTGAACTTTACCGCAACTCCCAAAATCGTCGCGTACGGAAAAGTGTCGTTGGACGTGGAAATGAGTACGTGGCTGTTCGAAGGGTCCGTAAAGCAGACCAGCTCCGGGAACCCCGCGGTCCCGAGCAGCGGGAACGTCACCTTGTACGACGCTACGGACGGATACATTTACACGAATCCCACTCCGCCCGGTGGATTCTACCAGATCGGCACGTACCCCACGGGTTTCGCCGGGACGACCGGCCAGTCGTTCCAGGTCGTTCTATCGACCGTCGGATTCGGCACCACGTCGTACACGCACACCTCCCAGGGGACTCCGTACACCCAAACGGTGTACGTTTCGCCGCTGACGCCGAGCCAACGGGGGATCTATCAGACGACCCTCAACTTCTCGAACATCAACGTGGCCACGGGCTCGGGGACGCTCCAGGTCTATACGAACGCCAGCCTCGGGAACGACACCGTCGTCCAGAACCTCCCCAACGGGTCGATCGGCCAGATGTGGGCTCAGCTCGGATTGGACTTCCAGCACACGACGAGCCCGACCGGCTCGTCGCTCCTCACGGACCTCGTTAACTGGGAGAACGCCGCGGGACCCTTCTTCCCTGCGGTACAGGCGGGGACCGCGATCAACGGGACCGGCTTCCTCGCGTCGGCGCAGTCGGGGAACGTCGTGACTTCGTCGACGACCTGCACCAGTACCTGCGGTCTGAGCGGCGCCGGCAGTAACTCGAACATCTCGCTGGGCTGGTACCAGTCCTTCGCCCTGAACGGGACGTTGACGAAGAACTCCGGCACCTACACCCTGAGCTTCGGCTTCGCGCACCCCACGAGCTCGGACACGTACAACTACTCGATCGTGCTCCCCGCGGGCTACGCGCTCGCCGCGAACACGGTGGCACCCGTCCAGAGCCGCCTCGTCGCGGGGGGACCCGAGAACACGTGGACGAAGTTCACCCTCGTCTCTCTCCCGTCCAGCTCGAACTCGGGCAGCGCGTCGTTCCAGATCGTGAAGTACGCGAACCTGACGGCGATCGTCAACGCGTCGGTGGCGAACTTCGCGTTCTCGTCGCAGAACGTGCTCAACAGCACGGAGAACAACTACACGGTCGTCGTCGGGGTGAACCAGAACGTCACGTTCAGCGCGCTCAACTCGACGTACCCGGCGGGAACGAACGGCACGAGCTTCAATTGGGTCTTCGGGGACGGCGCGATGGCCACGACGACCACCGCGACCACGAACCACACCTACACGACCGCCTCGACCACGACACCGTATGCCGGTAAATTGACGGTGACCAGTTCGGGCGGATTAAAGAATACAACGAACTTCTACGTCTGGGTCGGTCAAGGTCCCGTTACGGCGGTGATCTCCTCGAACGCCACCGCGTGGCAGAATCGAACGAGCGGTGGGGTCCCGTACGTGTTCGCCAACTGGTCCACGGTGCTCTACTTCAACGCCTCCGCGAGCTCCGCGCTCATCAACACGGGCTCCCCGGTACCGGGCGTGCTCTCGGTCGCGTACTTCCAGATCACGGCGAAAGGGTACAAGGCGACACAGAATTACTCGGTCAGCCAAGGGGCGTATTTCGGGTCGAACTACTCGTATCAGTTCCTCGGCGCGGGCGTCTACTACAAGAGTTCCACGACGATTGGCGGAAGCCCGGTCGATTTCAAGGGCTGGCAGTACAACATCAGCCTGACGGTCTGGGACGGGATGGGCCAATCCGCCGTGGCGAGCCTGATCGTGCTCGTCAACGACACGCAGAAGCCGGTCTCCGCATTCCAGATCCTCTCGGGCGGAAAGCCGGTGACGGGGAGCGGTGTCGTGACGGCGGCGAACCTGACGGCGAAGGTGCAGTTCAACGGAGCGAACGCGAGCGACCCCAACAACGGCTCGGTCGCGAAGTACTACTGGCACGTGTACAATTCGGGGAACAGCTCGGTGGAGATCGGCTTCAACCAGACCGGTGTCAAGCCGTATCCGACCCTGTGGCTCGACCCGCAGCTGAAGCCGTACACGGTCAACCTCACGGTGACCGACCTGAACGGCAACATCGGGTACGCGACCCAGTCCCTTGCGGTCACGGTGAACTCGACCACGGCCGTGATCATGGCCGCGACGAACCTCACGGGCCCGACGACCGTGAACTCCGGGGACAGCTACACCTACTGGGTGAACGTCACCGCCGGGGGCGGGGCCAAGTCGACGGCGCTTAACGTGCAGGTCTCGTTCTACCTCACGAGCCCGAGCGGAACGAGCCGGTCGTACATCGCGGGGACGCCGGGGACGGTGGAGTTCTACAACTACACGTCGGCGGGGGTCGTCAACACGGTGCCGTTCGCGACGGGCGTGATCCCGTCGATGGCCTACAACGCGACGTACCGCGCGGTGATGACGTGGTCGCCCCCGAAGACCGGGAACTTCATCCTCTACGCGAACGCGACCGCGTCGAACGAGTACTCGGGGAATTACGTGAGCGGGCCGCAGGTCGCCTCGTTCTCGATCACCGTGAACCCGAACCCGACAACCGTTCTACTGGAGTACGTGGCGATCGCGGTGGCGGTCATCGCGGTGATCCTCGCGATCATCATCCTCTACCGGCGCCGCACCCGCCGCACGACCACGACCACTCGGACCACGAGCCGGTCCGGGATCGAGCGCGCGCGCGCGAAATCCACGGAAGTGGACGAAGAGGACGACGAGGCTACGTAGACCCGAAGCCCATGGAACGTGGGCGGTCGGCCAACCCTTTCCCGCGGTGGGCGGTTCAACCGTACGGGCCGACTTCGTCGAGCAGGTCGACGTGCGTGAGGATCATCCTTCGGCAGCAGTATCGCTCGAGCCCGAGCGCGTCGAGCACCTTCCCCGCGGGCTCGCCGCGGGCCGTGCGCTCCCGGTACTCGTCCCAGCACTGGCCGATCACGGCCCCGCAGGTAAAGCACCGCACCGGCACCATCATCGTCATCGATCGGTGATCCTCCCTCGTTTCAGCGGTACGACTTCTGCCGTCGCGCGCGAGCGCCGCGGCCGCCGGGGCGCTTCGGCAGCTTGCGTCGCGGGTCGTTGACGATCAGCGAACGGTCGTATTTCTTGAACATCTCGCGGAGCTCGGGGTCCTTCAGCCACTCGAGGAGACCCCGCGCGACCGCGGTCCGGGCCGCGGACGCCTGGCCGACGATGCCGCCGCCACGGATCTGCACGGAGATGTCGAGCGCTTTCCCTCGGTCCCCCACCATCAGGAGCGGTTCCTGGATCTTCTGGCGGACGACCTCGGGTTCGACCAGCTCGAGCGGTCGGTCGTTGACCCGAACGAGCCCCGCGCCCTTGCGGACGGTCGCGCGGGCGACCGCCGACTTGCGCTTTCCCGTGGCGAGAACGATGACCGGGGCCTTCACGCGCGCGCCCCCAGGAGGACGGTGACTTCCGCGAGCGTCACGGGAGGGCGGAGCGCCGGCCGCGCTTTCGCGCCCTCGAGCGTCTCCAGGGTCGCGGACTTCCATTCGTCCGGGATGCCCATGTGGACGACGAGGCGTCGGTAGGCGTTCTTGCCGCCGGTCTTGAGGTGCGGAAGCATCCCGCGGACGGTCCGGCGGAAGATCCGGTCCGCGTACCGAGGGAAGTGTGGGCCCGATCGGACCGAACCGCGGGCGCGGGCGGCGGTGTAGTGCGCCACGATCTGCGTCCGAGAACCGGTCACCACGCTCTTCTCCGCGTTGACGACGACGATCGTCTCGCCGTTCAAGAGGCGCTTCGCGATGAGGCTCGCCGCGCGGCCGAGCACGAGCCCCGTCGCGTCGACCACCGCCGGTCCCGGGGCCGCGTCGTCAGGCAAGGAGGCGTACCCCCGTCCCGTCGGGCCGGGCCTTCAGGAGCTCGGAAATCGAGAGCGCGGTCCCGCCGGCGGCGTGGACCTTCGTGCGCGCCTCGCTGGAGTAGGAGAGCGCGCCGACGGTGAGCGGCTTCGACAGGGGACCGTCCGCGAGCAGCTTCCCCGGAACCACCACCCACTCCTCCGCCTCCGCGAGGCGTTCGAGGTGCCCGACGTTCACCGGGGTTCCCTGGTGCCGTGCGCGCTCCAGTCGGTCCGCGACCGCGCCCCAGATCGGGGCCGCGTGCGCGTGGGCCGCACGTCGCAGCTCCACGACGACGCGGTGGAGCTCCGGATTCTTCTCACGAAATGCACTGGGCATGGGCGGGGAGCCCTCGACCTGAGTCGCCGATATAAGCGTTGCCGAGCGAACTTCCCCGGGCGCGAGAGCGTCCGGCCGCCGGCGGGCGCCGGGAGCTCCGGAGCGCTGCGGGTAGCTACTAACGATTAAATACGACACTCCGCCATCGGCGAGCCGAGGCTCCCCTCCATGCGCAAGTTCCTTACCGAACTCCGGGGCAAGACCGTGATGACGAACGACGGACAGATTCTCGGAGCGATCGACAATTTCGTCGTCGACACGTTGACCGGAGGGATCGCGCACGTCCTCGTCACGCCCAGCGAGGACGTCGAACCCCGCCTCTTCCAGAGCGACGCGTCGGGCCGGCTCGTGCTTCCCTTCAAGAGCATGCGCGCGGTCAAGGACGTTGTCGTGATGGACATTGGGAAGTGACGGCTCTCCCCGCACCCTGATCTCGGTCGTCGTCACCGTCCGCAACGAAGAGCGCTGCCTCGGGCAGCTCCTCGAGACCCTCCTCGTACAGGAACCCCCGTTCGAGGTCGTGCTCGTCGACTCCGAGAGCCGGGACCGCACGCTCGAGATCGCGAACTCGTACGCTCGAGCGCACCCCGCGCTGCTCCGGATCTTCTCCCAGTCGGGCTCCCGCGGCATCGGCCGCAACCGTGGCGTGCGCGAAGCTCGTGGGGCGTTCGTGGCGTTCACGGACGGGGACTGCTTCGCCGATTCGCGATGGCTGCATACGATGCGGGAAGGCCTCGAGACCACGCCCGTCGTCGCCGGCCGAACGGTCGTGGTGGGCAAGCCCGCGTACGGCGCGCTCGAGCGCGTGGAGCTGTTCCAGAGCGGATACGACGTGACGTACCCGACCTGCAACCTCGCCTTCCACCGAGACCTCTTCGAACGGCTCGGCGGTTTCGACCCCCGATTCATCACCGCGGAGGACATCGACCTCAACCTGCGCGCGGTGCGAGCGGGCGCGGCGATCCGCTACCTTCCGGAGGCGGTGATCTACCACCACAAGCGGGCGACGTTCATCCGATTCCTTTTCCAGGCGTTCTGGAACGGTTACGGCCGCAAGCAATTGACCGAGAAACAGGGCAGCCTTTGGGGGCGATATCGGATGGGACGGCTCCTCACCGGACAACGGACGCCGCTCGCGCTCTTCCGCCTCGCCGCGGCGATCGCGGGGTACGTCACCCGGATCCTCACGGGGGGAAGCGGCCGACTCACGCCGCCCCGAGAGCGCAGCGCGCCGGCGGGCGCAACGCCCGCGAGATAGGGACTGCGACCGAGATCGGCGTTAGTTCGCCTTCAGGAGCTCGGCGACCTTCGTGACTTCGGCGAGCACTTTCGTCACGTCGGCGGTCTGGTCGACGACCGCGACCAGGAGTGCCTTCTTGCCGCTCCCGACGATGATCGTCTTCGAGTCATTCCCTTCGATCACGATCCGCTCGGGCGGGGCCCGGTTGAGCTCGGTGTTCGCGGTGGCGGCCGCGCCGAGGATCGTAGCGCACATGATGGCGAACGTCTCGGTGTAGACCCCCGCGGGCACGTCCGCGTAGAGGACGAGCCCGTCCCGGGAAACGAGGGCCGTGGCGATGCCGGAAATGCGGGTTTTGAGGTCCTTGATTACCGCTCCAACGTTCCCGGTGGCCATCATTTAGTACCCCACTCCACCTACATTTCCTCGATACGGAATCGGCACTCGGGCTGGCCAGTGCTCGTGCACATCTCCTCGGTACACTTAACGCGCCCCCCCTTAAAACGTTCGTAGAACTCGCGAAGGATGCCGCGCAACCGGTGGCACGTCGGAATGTCGCTCGGGGCGACTTCGATCGATCCCTTGACGACCACTTCCGTGTCCGAGAACGTCATCTCCTCGACCCAGCCGCGCTCCTTCAGGATGGCGGTGGCGCGCTCGAAGAACTTGGAGCGGTCCTTGAGCGCGTCCTCGGCCATGTCCGTGCCGATGACCGAGCCCTCCTTGAAGAACAGACCGTGGCAGGCGTGCGACATCACGCCTTCGTAGAGCTCCTTGATCTGGCGGAGCTCGGTCTGGTCGAGCTTGACGTAGCGCATGGCCGGGGCGGGAGCGGGGACCATCGTATATAGGCTCGTCGGCGCGAATGGGGGCGCCTAGCCTTCCTCCGCGTCGGTGTCGTCGTCGGCGCCGGGGGGGCTTCCCCCGGCGGCGAGCCCGGACTCGAGGTCCGCGAGGCCCACGATCCGTCCGGCCTGCACCTTCGGCCAAGCGTCGTGACGGTCCAACAGTAGCGAGGGGAGTCCGGCCCGGGCCGCCGCCCGATCGTCGCTCCAAAAGAGGTCTCCGACGAACGCGACACGTTCGAACGGCACGCCGAGTCGGTCGGCCGCGCCCCGGAACGCGGCGCGGTCCGGCAACGACGGGCTCGCCTCCGCCGTGAGCAGGAGGTGGGACTGGTCGACCCCGACCCGGCGAAGGAGCCACCGGGCGGAATCGTTCGAGAGCGACGTCACGACACCCCACGGAATGTTGGCCGCCTTCAGTCGCTCGATCATCGGCGCCACGTCGGGAAACCGCTCGACCTCGCCCGCCGGCTTCTGGAGCCGGCGCACGACCGCTTCGGCCTCGTTCGCCGGGAGCGGATGCCCGGCGATCTCGAAGAGCGTCGAGAGGAGATGCTGGTTCAGTGCCGCGAGGTCGGCGGGCGGCTCCTTGCCGGTGAGCCCGCGCCAGCGTCGGCGATCCCAGCTGCGGAGAGAACGGCGCACGGCGGCGCGCACACGTCGTTCGCCGAGGACCGGTCCCTGCGGCCGCCACGCCCATTGCCACGCGCCCGGGGTCTGGAACGGAACGAGGACGTCGTCGAGGTCGAAGAGGATCGCGTCGATCGCCTGAGACCCGTACGGGAGCGCCACGGTGGTGGAACCTAAGCGCGGCCGCTCTTCTGGAGCTCGAGCAGATCTTCCGTCGAGACCTTTTCTCCCTTCTTCAGCCGCGCCAGGAAGTCCTCCTCTTTCGGAGGCTGCGCGTCGGCCCAGCTCGGCGGGGCCCGGCCGCCGCGGGTGGCGTAGAGCATTTTCTCGATGTCGCGGACCTCCTCGATCGACGAGATGTGGGCGCGGTGCGCCTCGTCGGCGGCGCTCTTCACCTCGATCAGTTTCGCCTGGGTCTCGTCGGCCCGGCGACGGAGCTCGTCGACCGCCTCGTAGAGGCGGACCATCGCCTCGTGCTCGGCCTGCGCCTCGACCGCGAACTGGGCCACGGCGGCGTGGTGTTTCTCCGCCTCGTCGCGCGCCTCGGCGAACGCCTTCATCGTCTCCTCGACCACTGGGTCCTGACGGAGCTCCGCGTCCTGGTCGCGAATCGCGGCCTCGAGCCGTTTCATCTCCTCGATGAGCCGCTTCTCCTGGTCCCCGGTGAGCGCGGTCGTCATGTGCCGGAACTCGAGCTCTTTCAGCTCCTTCCGTAGGCGCCAGACCGGCACCGCGCCGGGTTTCGGGGCGCGGGCGCGCTTCAGCTCCTGGAGCTTGTCCCCGAGCTCCTGGAGCTTGCGGTTCCACTCCTCGCGCAGCCGCTTTTCCTCACGGACCTGGTCGTTCAACTCGTCGCGGTGGCGCCGGTGTTCCTGCGCCTCTGCGCTCTGGTCATGGAGCTCGCCAACGATCTGCGCCCGCTCGTCCGCCGCCGCACGAGCCTCGGCGTTCAAGCGGTCGCGACGAGCGCGATGCTCATCCGCGCGGGCGTTCGATTCGGCCCGTTTCTGCTCGAGTTCTTCGGAAGCGTCGGTCAATGGGAAACCGCCCCCCGGAAGGTCAGAGGGTCGGGAGCCGTTCGACAGGGACGGCCGATATAAAGACTTCCGACGGAAGAGGACCGAGCATTGCGTCTCCCGCGTCAGCCTCATATGTGAGAGGCCGGATGAATCGCGCCGTGGAAGAGGTCGGACGCATCTTCGGCGACGTCGGCCTCGGTCAGTTCCAGCTCAGTCTCTCGAGCCCGGTCGAGCGCGGCGACTACCTCACGGTCGTGGACGAGCTCCACGGCAAGGTCCTCTGCCAGCTGGACGACCTGAAGCGGAAGAGCGACCTCGGCCTTGAGGCGGCCGGGGCACTCCTGCCCTCCGACGAGGGCCACGTACACGAGAGCCTCTTGGGCGAGGCCCGCATCATCGGGTTCCGCGACGAGCAGGGACTGGTCAAGCTCCCCACGATCCCGTTCCGACCGGGCGCGCACGTCTTCCGAGCCGAGGAACCCCTGATCGCGGAGGTGCTCGGATTGAAGCATCACGCGAACACGGGGGCGTACGTCGGCCTCCTACGGAATCACAACCTCCGCGTCGAGCTCGACATCAACCAGCTCGTCCAGCGGCACGTCAGCGTCCTGGCGAAGACCGGCGGCGGGAAGAGCTACCTGCTCGGGGTGCTCATCGAGGAACTGCTCCGACACAAAGTGACGTGCGTGATCATCGACCCGCACGGCGAGTACGGCTCGCTCCGCGTCCCCGCGACGAAGAACGGGGTCCACGCCCGATTCGGCGTCGAGTCCCAGGGCTTCGGCCGACAGATCCAGGAGTACTCCCCGGACGTCTCGCTGAACCCCTCGGCAAAGCCGCTCACCTTCTCGCTGCGCCACATCGACCCCCGCGACCTGCTGGTCTTCATGGGCCTCACGAGCGTCAAGACGTTCCTCGCGCCGCTCAAGCAGATCATCGACAACGTCGCGGCGACGACCCCGGACTTCTCGGTCCACGACCTCGTCCGCGCCGCGGAGATCGGCGAAGGAGCGGTCGCCGAGACGCTCCACGAGCGGCTCGAGTACGTCGAGCAGACGAAGCTCCTCGGTCCGGTGGGCACGAGCTTGAGCGAGCTCGTGAAGAAGGGCGAAGCGACCCTGATCAACCTGCGCGGGGTCGCCCCGGACGTTCAGGAGCTCGTCGTCGCGCGGATCGCCCTCACGCTTTTCGAGAACCGGAAGAAGGAGAAGATCCCGCCGCTCTTCCTCGTGATCGAGGAGGCCCACAACTTCGCCCCGCAGCAGGGCAGCGCGACCTGCTCGCGGATCCTGAAGAACATCGCGAGCGAGGGCCGGAAGTTCGGCCTCGGGCTCTGCGTGGTCACGCAGCGGGCCGCGCGCATCGACAAGAGCGTCCTCTCGCAGTGCAACACCCAGTTGATCCTGCAGGTGACGAACCCGCTCGACCTCAAGGCGATCGCCCAGTCGATCGAGGGCCTGACCGCCGGGATGACCGAGATGATCCAGTCGCTGCCGGTCGGTACCGCCCTGATCACCGGCGGCGGCTACCACACGCCCTTGTTCTGCGAGGTCCGTCCCCGGGCGACCCGTCACGGTGGCGAGAGCGTCCAGATCGTCGCGGCGTGAGGAGGGGCTCGGGCGGAAGCGGGCCCTCTCGCTCCGCGACTACGTGCCGCGCGGGGAATCCATGAGGTAACGGGTGACCACCCGGACCCCGAAGGCGGTCGCGCCGGGGTTCATGTACGGCGGCTGATAGCGTCGCGTGGTGATGGTGGTGTACGCCGGTCCCGCGATATCGAGGTGGGCCCACGGGGTCCCGTCCACGAAGTTCTCGAGGAACGCGGCGGCGGTGAGCATCCCCGCGAGCGGGATCTCGATCGAATTGCGCACATCGCCGAACTCGCTCTTGACGAGCTCGCGATGATAGTCGGTCAGCGGCATGCGCCAGAGCGGTTCGCCGGTGGCCTGGGAGGCCGCGAGCAGCCCGGCGGCGAGCTTGTCGTCGGTGGAGACGAGCCCGGCGGTATCGTCGCCGAGCGCGACCGTTTCCGCGCCCGTGAGGGTCGCGAGGTCGATCAACTCGTCCGGACGGTACTGCTGGACCGCGTAGGCGAGGGCGTCGGCGAGGACGACCCGACCCTCGGCGTCCGTGTTCAGGACCTCGATCGTCTTCCCGTTGTAGGTGCGCACGAGGTCTCCCGGGCGGTACGACGTTCCGCTCGGGACGTTCTCCGCACACGCGAGGACACCGATCACCCGGGGCGGCACCTTCAGGAGGGCGCACGCGCGCAGGATGCCGAGCACCGCGACGGCGCCGGATTTGTCGAACTTCATGTAGGACATCTGGGGGGCCATTTTGATCGAGATGCCGCCCGAGTCGAAGGTGATCCCCTTCCCGACGACGGCGACGGTCTTGCCGCGCCGGGCCCCGCCCGCATACTCGAGGACGATCATCCGCGGCGGGTGGCTCGTCGACCCGCCGCCCACGGCGAGGATCCCGCCGCAATGCATCTCGGCGAGCTTCGTCTCGTCGAAGACGGTGACCTTGAGGCCGAGCTCTTTCCCGAGCGTCTTCGCCTCCTCCGCGAGGCGCGCCGGGGAACAGGTGTCCGCGGGAAGATTCGCGATCTCGCGGGTCCAGACGACGGTCTCGGCGATCGTGCGCTGCTCGTCCAGCGCCCGACGCAGGAGCGTTTCGTCTTGCCCGAGCTCGTCCCCGAGCGCCACCGTCGTCTCCTCGACCGTGCCCTCCGTCGTCGTCTTGTACCGAAGGAACTCGTAGCTGCCCAAGTAGACCCCGTCGACGACGGCGCGGAGCGCGGCCTCACTGGTGACGGCGTCGTTCACGAACGCCGGGAGGCGGAACGTGACGGTCCGAACGCCCTTTCCCTTGAGGGCGCGGACGGCCTGGGCCGAGGCCCGCCGGACCGCTTCCGCATCGAAGCGCGCCCGCGGGCCGAGGCCGATCACGAGCAAGCGGCCCTTGCCGTCGGGCCGGTGGAGGACGGTGACCTCGCGCGCTTTGCCGCGGACCTCCCGGTGGTCCCAGGCGGCCTTCAGCACGCCTTTGACGAACGCGTCTTCCTTCGCGAGCGTCCGGGGGAACGCGGTCTCCTTCTCGCCCCGTTCAAAGACCGCGCTGATCACGCAGTCGGCGGCGCCGGACGTAGCTTCGCGACGTTCCAGGAGGGCCTTCATCGGCCGTCCGGCCTCAGAAGGAGGGGCGGATCTTTTGGCGGTCGATCCGGATCCCGGCGGGAGTGATCGCGAGCAGGTTCTTCGCGATCCCTGCCACGTCTCCGCCCGTGTCCTTCGCGACGTTCTTCAGGTCGATGCTCATCCGCTTGACCGCGATCTGGTCGTTCGCGATCGACGTGTAGTCGAGCAGCACGATGTCGCCCTGGTAGGCGAGCTTCGAGACCTGATGGAGGTCCTCGAATCGAAGGATCTCCGCCATCCGGACGGTCCCGCGCGCGCCCGCAAGCGCGCCGAGCTCGTCCTCGAACTGCATGGTGCCGAGGTCGAGAAACGTTCCTTCTTCCAAACTGTCGGACCCGTGATGACGCCGGAGAATTCCACTCTTCGACATGGGGCGGTGCTCTCGAGGGGAATGAGGGAGGTCGCTTCTTAAACCTACTGCTCGAGCCGCTCGCGCCCGACGTCCGGGGCGAGGCGGGACGTGTCCCCTCGGGGGAATCGGAGGCACAGGGTGACCCGGTAGATGTCCTGCCCGTCCTTCCGGCCGAAGAGCGACGCGGACTCCTTGACCGTCGCGTGGAACTTCTGCTTCGCGACCCGAGCGACCCCGCGCGCCGCGAGCGTGTCGGTGAAGAAGACGTCGTACCCCTCGGGGAGCTCCTCCCGCCAGGACATCGCTTTTCTCCATTCCGGACGGCTTTCACCGAGCAAGGCCACCCACGCACCGTCGAGGCGGGCGTGGAGCGCAGCGGCCTTCTCGTTGGCGCGCTCGAGACCTCCCCGGAGCTGGAGGACCGCCGTGTAGTAGCGACCGCTCTTTCGGCTGCAGCTGGGACAGCTCTGGTGTTCGGTGCGGACGAGGAGTTCGACCCGGACTTCCCGCGGCGTCCCACGAAAGACCACCTCCGCCGTGCCGACGAGGGTGCGCACCGTCGCGGTCGCGGACGTCTCCTCCCAGTGGAGCCGGCGGATCCCCACCTCCGGGTGGACCCGAAGGAACGGCGCGAGGTCCTCGGCCGTGAGCAGCGGGCTCGAGCCTTCCCGTTCCCACTTCGCTCCCATCTTGCGGGCGCCGCAGTGGGGGCAGATCACGACCACGGCGTGCTCGGGCACGGAGAGGAGTGAGGTACGGTCGGCCGCGCACATCGGGCAGACCCCGTCGGTCAGCGGTCGCCCCGTCGCCCCACAGACGACGCAGAACTCCTCTTCCATCGATCGCGTCCTCGCCTAGCCATGCATCGAGAAGATCTCGGCGTGGGGGACGCCCCCGAGCAGGCCGGTGCCGCCCGGAGCGATGAACCCTCCCTCCTCGGCGAGCTGGAGGACCCGGGCGCCGAGGAGGTTCGCGATCGTGGCGCGCTCGAGGGCCCAGAGGAGCTCCTCCTTCGAGACCCGCCGCTCGCCGTAGAAGGCCCCCGAGATGCGGACGGTGCGGCCCGCGTCGCCCACCGGGAGGTCGCGCCCGACCAGCTCGGCGTCACACGCGGCGACGACGAACTCGGCGCGCACCCGGTGCACGCGCATCACCACCCCGGAGTCCTCGTTCATGACGACCGTCCGAACAGTCCGGCGCTAGGTTAAATCGGCCGCCCTCGGGGCCCGAGAGGGCGGTTAGAAGCGAACGAGCTGGAGGCGATTCGGCCGGGATTCGATGATCTCGCCCTGGTTCCGGAGCGTCTGGAGGAGCGCCTCCGCCCGGTTCGCCGGAACGCCGGCGCGCTCGGCCGCGGCGAGGTACTCCTCGAGGGAGAACGTCGACTCGGGCCGATCCTGGAGCTCGCGCATCACCCGCATCACGATGTCCAATCGTTCGCGCTGGCTGTGGCTCACCCCCGACTGGACGAGGTCGACGTCGAGCTTCCCGCCCTCGGTCATCGCGACCCGTCGGAGGAAGTTCTGCATGATCTGGATCGCGCGCTGGGCGTCCTCCACCCCGACCTCCGAGGAGAGGCGGGCCTTCGCCGCCGCCTCGCTGAGCCGGACCAACGCCTCGAGCTGCCGGGCGGTGATCGGCACCGGCGAGTCCGGCTCCTCGCCCTGCGAGCGGACCTTGACGTAGTAGTCGGAGAGGGCGTGGAGCGCGGCGTCCGTCAGGATCGGGTGGATCGTGCGCTTCGCGTAGGCGATGTACTTCTTCAATAGCTCCGTGGAGAACGGGGCCCCGCTCGACGTCACCTGAGGGTTCGGGGTGATCCCTCGCGATTCCGCCTCGCGGTGGGAGGCGAGGATGCCGTCGGCGAGCTGCCGGTCGCGTTCCTGGTTCGGGTGGTCCTTGATCGAGAAGATCACGTCGAACCGCGAGAGCAGCGTCGGCGGGAGGTCGATCTGTTCCGAGATCGTTCGGTCGTTCGTGAATCGGCCCCACTTCGGGTTCGCCGCCGCGAGGACCGGGCAACGGGCGTTGAGGGTCGCCGTGATGCCGGCCTTCGCGATCGACGTGGTTCCTTGCTCGAGCGTCTCGTGCATCGCCGAGCGGTCCTCGGGGCTCATCTTGTCGAGCTCGTCGATCATCGCCATCCCGCCGTCGGCCAGCACGAGCATCCCCGCCTCGAGGACCCAGCGACCCCCGGCGAAATCGTCTTTGACCGCCGCGGCGGTGAGCCCCGCCGCGGTCGCGCCCTTGCCGCTCGTGTAGATCCCCCGGGGAGCGACCTCGGCGATGTATCGGAGGAGCTGGCTCTTGGCGACGCCCGGATCGCCAACGAGGAGGACGTGGATGTCGCCGCGCACGCGGATCCCGTCCGCATGGCGCTTCTCGATCCCTCCGAAGAGCTGGAGGGCGATCGCCTCCTTCTCCTCCTCCATCCCCTTGATCGTCGGCGCGAGCGACATCACGATCTTGTCGACGATCGTCGGGTCGCCCTGGAAACCGAGGAAGAGCCGCTCTTCCTCGGGCGAGATCTCGATCTCGTCGTACTCCTGCTGCTTCCGCTCCACCGAGTTGCCGAGGACGAGCAGGTCGAACGTCGTGTTGCGGACGATGCCGCCGCGCGAGGCACTCGCGCGCTGGAAGCTTCGGAGCACGCCGTTGGCGATCACGCGGTTCCCCGGAAGGACCTCTCCGGCGAGGTCCTCCGTGAGCATCACCGCGAGTCCCTGGGGATGGGCGCCGTGCTTGAGCGTCTCGGGATGCTCCTGAATCTCGATCCGCTGGGCGTCCACGTAGGCAGATTTCTCGGGGAGCAGCCGGAATCGGGTGCGTCCGGCCGGCTTACCGCACCCGCCCTGGGACTCGGGGCACTCGAGGGGTTCTCGGAACACCATCGACGCTTCGTCCTGCGCCTCGTGGAACTCGGTCCGGCAGGCGACGCACTGGAAGACGGCGTCGCGGATCTGCGGACGCACCTCCGTCACCCGGCGGACGATCCCGTCGAGGGCGATCAGGTGGTTCAAGTCGCTCTCGCGGATATCGCGGATGACCCGGTGCGCGGTCGACGGGAGACCCGTGACCCGGAGACGGAGGCCCTCGGACCGTGCGTCGGCGACGGGGAGGAGCTCGCGCATCGCACGCTGGCCCGCCTCGATCACCTCCCCCGGTCGCTCGAGGAGGAGGTCGGCGAGGGAGGTATCGACCTGGTCGATGTCGGAGAACGGGACCACGAGGGACCGCTCTTCGGGGAACCGGTCGCTCAGCGCCAGGATCTCGGGGCGCCGCGCCGCCTCTTCGAGAACCGATGCCCAGTGGCTCTGGAGCTCCGGGGGCGCGGGAAGGGTCCTCTTGATCGCAGCCATGGACGTGTCTCTTTCAGGGATCGAGGCGGTACCGGTCGCGGGGGAAGAGGCGGGCCTCCCGTATATTGGGGAGCCCCGCGAGCTGGCTCACGAAACGGTCGAGACCGAACCCCCAACCGCCGTGCGGCGGCATCCCGTAGCGGAACGCCTCGAGGTACCCCTCGAACGCCGCCGGGTCGTAGCCGGCGGTGGCGATATTCTCGAGCAACCGTACGAGGCGATGCTCCCTCGGGCCCCCGCTCGCGATCTCGAGCCCGCCATACTCGAGGTCGAAATAACCGGTCAGCTTCGGGTTCTCGTCCTTTCGACCCGCGTAGAACGTCCCGGACTTGACGGCCGTCGGGAAGTCCGTGATGTAGTAGAACGGGTTTCCCGTCGCCTTCAGGACCCGGGCGCCGAGGATCTTCTCGTCCTCCCTCCCGAGCTCCCGCTCCGCGCCGGGGCGGCCGAGCCACTCCTCGCACGTGGAGAACGGAATCCGCGGGAACGGCGTCGTCGCGACGGGGATCCGTTCGGCGAGGGGGTTCTCTCGGGCCCCGAGCCGCTCGCGCGCGAACCGGAGCGTTTCCGCGACCACACTCTCGAGGGTGGTTCGAAGCTCCTCCGCTCCCTCGATGTACGCCATCTCCGCATCGAGGCTCGCGAACTCGGTCAGGTGGCTCACGGTGTCGGACGGTTCGGCGCGGAACGCCGGGGCGATCTCGAAGACCCGCTCGAACCCGGCCCCCATGAGCATCTGCTTGTACAACTGCGGGCTCTGCGCGAGATAGGCCGGTCGGTCGAAGTAATCGACCCGGAAGAGCGTGGCCCCACCTTCCGCGCCCTGCCGAAGGAGCTTCGGCGTCTCCACCTCGAGAAAGCCCCGCTCCGTGAACGCGCGGCGGAATCCCTCGAGGACCGCCGCCCGAAGTTCGAAGATCGCGCGAACCGAGGGCTTGCGGAGGTCGAGGACCCGGTGGTTGAACCGCGTATCGAGCTCCGCACCGACCTTGTCGACCACGCCCAGCGGGAGCGGCACCTCCGCCCGAGTGATCACCCGCACTTCCGTGGGGAGCAGTTCGACCCCGCGGTTCGCTTTCTCGGAGCGACGGACCGTTCCCTCGACCTCGATGACCGACTCGCGGGGCAGCTCGCCGAGCAGCGTGAACAGTTCCGGGTCCGCGCTCCCCTTCTTGAGGGTCACCTGGGTCGTGCCCGACACGTCGCGCACGAGCGCGAAGGCGACGCCACCGAGCGCCCGATACTCTTCGAGGTGACCCGCGATCCGGACGGCAGTGCCGTCCAGTTCCCGGAGCTCACGCGAGAGCCGGCGGGGACGCGACAGAGGCCGCGACCTCCTTGCGGGCGAGCGCCGCTCGGATGAGGCCGAGGAACAACGGATGCGGAGACTCGGGTCGGGAGAGGAACTCGGGGTGATACTGGACCCCGAGAAAGAACGGGTGGTTCGCCGATTCGAACACTTCGGCGCGGCCGTCGACGCTCATCCCGGTGATCGCGAGTCCGTGCTCCCGGAACCGGTCGAAGTAGTCGGGATTGATCTCGTACCGATGGCGGTGGCGTTCCCAGATCTCGGTGCGCCCGTACAACTCGGCGATCCGCGAGCCCGGGGTGAGGACCACGCGCTGGGCCCCGAGGCGCATCGTGCCCCCGAGGTCGCTCAGCGTCTTCTGCTGCTCGAGGAGGCAGACGACCGGGTCCGGAGACGCCGGGTCCACCTCGGTGGTGTTCGCCTGAGAGAGCCCGAGGACGTTGCGGGCGAACTCGATCGCCTCCATCTGGAACCCGTAGCAGATCCCGAGGTACGGGATCCCGCGGGTCCGGGCGATCTCGATCGCACGGATCTTCCCCTCCACCCCTCGCGCGCCGAACCCGCCGGGAACCAGGATCGCGTCCGCGCGCTCGAGGCGCGAGATCAGGGAGGGGTTCTTCGGGATGTCCTCCGAGTCGTACCACTGGAGGCGGACCTCCTTACCGAGGTGCCCCTGAACGTGGTGGAGCGCCTCTGTGTGCGAGAGATAGGCGTCCCGAAGCTCGGTGTACTTCCCGACGATCGCGACGTCGACCGAGCCCTCGCACCGTCGGTACGTCGCGAGGAACTCCTTCCAGGCGGTGTGGTCCGGCGGTCGGTCGGGCAGTCCCAACAGTCGGCAGAGGAGCTGTCCCACGCCCTGGGCCTCGAGGACGAGCGGGACCTCGTAGATGACCGACTGGTCCGGCACGCTGATGACCGCCTCGGGGGGGACGTCGCAGAAGAGCGAGATCTTCGCCTTGATTTCGGGCGCGAGGGGCGCCGGGCCGCGGGCAACGATGAGGTTCGGCCGGATCCCGATCGCCCGCAGCTCGCGAACGGAGTGCTGAGTCGGCTTCGTCTTCGCCTCGCCGACGGGACCGACCGTCGGGACGAGGGTCGTGTGGACGAACGCCATGTGGCCCTCCCCGAGCTCGTAGGAGAGTTCCCGCAGCGCCTCGAGGAACGGCATCGACTCGATGTCCCCGACCGTTCCTCCGACCTCGACCAGCACGACCTCGGCGCCGGCGGCCTGCGCGACCTCTCGGATACTGCGCTTGATCTCCCCGGTGACGTGGGGGATGATCTGGACGGTGTTGCCGAGATAGTCGCCGCGTCGCTCCTTCTCGATGACCGACCGGTAGATCTTGCCGGTGGTGAGGTTGTGAGTGCCCACCAGGCTCTGGCCGAGGAAACGCTCGTAGTTCCCGAGGTCGAGGTCGGCCTCCGTGCCATCGTCGAGCACGAACACCTCGCCGTGCTGGTACGGGTTCATCGTCCCCGCATCCACGTTGAGGTACGGGTCGATCTTGACGATCGTGATGGGAATGCCGCGCGCCTTGAGAATGCGGCCCAGCGAAGAGGTAGTGATCCCCTTCCCGAGCCCCGAAATCACCCCGCCGCTCACCGCAATGACCTTCATACCCAAACTCCGGGGAGTCGTAGTGGGCCGGCGCCATAAAGTCTGTGGCGCCCCGGACCGCTCGGCGCTGGACCGAGCGCCTCGGAGGACCGCTACCGGGCCCCGAACGACACCCGGCGGCCCGAGGGGTCGCGGTGCGACCTCGAGAACTCCTCGAGGGGCAATAGACGCTCCGCCGGGAAGACCGGGCCGTCCACGCACACGTGGAAGGGGCCCAGTGCGCAGGCGTCGCACATCCCGAGCGCGCACTTCATGTGGCGCTCCACGGAGCAGAACACCGGGACCTTCCTCGGCGCGGCCGCGACGGCGACCTTTTGCATCATGATCTCGGGGCCGCAGGTCCAGACGGCATCGAAGGACTCACTCGCGAGCAGGGAATCGGCGACCGTCGTCACGTATCCCCGGGTCCCTTCGGAACCATCGTCCGTAGCGATCTCGACCCGAGCACCCATCTTTTCGAACCGCTCTCGGAACAGCAGCTCGTCGGCGTGGGTAGCCCCGAGGGCAACCGTGAGCTTCGTCCCGGCGGATGCCGCCCGCTCGGCCGCGGGCGCGAGCACGGCCGATCCGGAGCCGCCCCCGACGACCAGTACGCGTCGGGGGGAGAGGTCGAACCGATTCCCATAGGGCCCCCGGATTCCGACCCGGTCGCCCTCCCGGAGCGCCTGCACGTTGCGGCTGGTGTTCCCCAGCGCTTTGATCGTCACGCCCTTCGACCGGGTCTCCGTGTAAGATAGGGACATCGGCAGCTCGTCATCGCCCGGGAACCAGACCATCACGAACTGCCCCGGTTCCGCGACCGGGGAGTAGTCGAATCGCAGGGTCACGGTCGAGGGGGTTTCGAGGACCCGCTCCGTGACGGGAACGACCGTTCGCACGTTGGGGCTAGGGGGCTCCCCCTAAAGGAGCGTCGGTCAGCGCCCCGGGCGGTGAGCGATTCCGACGACCTCGTCGACCGAGGCATACCCGAGCTCGTCCAGGCGGGCCGACAATCCCGTCGCGAGATGCCCGAAGACGGCGATACCGTCCCGGGTGACCGCCGTCCCGACCTCGAGCGCCCGCGCCCCCGCCATCAAGTACTCGAGGGCGTCGTCGGCGGTGGAAATCCCACCGACGCCGATGACCGGGATGGAGACCCGTTCGTAGATCTGCCAGACGCACGCGAGGCCGACCGGCTTGATCGCGGGGCCGCTCAATCCGCCCAACCCGTGGGCGAGGACGGGTCGATGGAGCGTCACATCAATCGCGAGGGCGCGCAGGGTGTTGATCGCGCTCACCGCGGAAGCGCCTCCCTTCTCGGCCGCGGCCGCGAGCGCGGCGGGGTCGGGGGTGTTCGGGGTGATCTTGGCGATGACGGGAACGCGGACGACCTTCACCACGCTCGCCACGATTTCCTCCACGTCGCGCGGGTCGCTGCCGACCTCCGTCCCGTACCCCTCGGCGTGGGGGCAGCTCAAGTTGAGCTCGATCGCGACGACGCCGGTCTCTTCCATCCGGTGAGCGAGCCGCGCGAACTCTTCCGCATCCCCACCGAACACCGAACCGATCACGGTGGCGCCGGAGGCCCTCGCGACCGCGACCTCGCGAGGGTACTCCTCGATGCCGGGATTCGGGAGACCCATCGCGTTAAGGAGCCCCCAGTCGGAGTACGCTTCGACCGTCGGGTTCGGGTACCCGGGCCGGGGCTTTTCCCCGATCGACTTGGTGATCACCCCACCCGCGCCGGCGGACCAGGCGCCGGCGAGGGAGGCGCCGCTCTCTCCCCAGATACCGGACGCGAGGAGGAACGGATTGCGGAGCGTCAGCGACCCGACGCGCACCGCGAGGTTGGCCACGAACCCTCGCACGGGTGGTGGCCTTAAATCGGCTCGGTCGGGTGGCCGTCTGGGATGCACCTCGACCGCCTGACCGATGCCGCTCGGACCGCACTCGAGAAGGCGTTCCAGCGAGCCGCGGAGCTGCGCCATCCGGCAGTGGAGCCGGAGCATCTCCTGGTCGCCCTCCTCGACGCGCCCGACGGAACGACCACGGCCCTGCTGAAGAACCTCCACGTTCCGACCGAGCAGCTCGCTACCCGGCTCGAAGCCCGGCTCTCGGTCCTCCCGACCGCGGAGCACGTCGCGCCCACCGACCAGTACCTCTCCCGGGGCCTCTCCGAGGTGATCGACAAGGCCGAGGCGGAAGCCGCCCGCCGGAAGGACCGGTACACCACGGCCGACGAGCTGCTCCTCGGGCTCTGCTCGGTCTCGGGACCGGTTCGCGAGCTCCTCGACGAGTTCGACGTCCGCCGCCCGGCGCTCGAGGCGGCGATGAAGGAGCTGCGGGGTTCGGAGCAACCGGTCGCGAGCCGAGGGGAGGAGGCGCAGTACCGTGCGCTCGAAAAGTACGGCAAGGACCTCACGGCGCTCGCGCGGGAGCGCAAGCTCGATCCGGTGATCGGACGCGACGACGAGATCCGTCGGGTGATCCAGATCCTTTCCCGCCGAACCAAGAACAACCCCGTGCTCATCGGAGAACCCGGCGTCGGGAAAACGGCCGTCGTCGAAGGGCTCGCCCTCCGCATCGCCCAGCGGGACGTACCGGAATCCCTTCGAGAGAAGCGTATCGTGGGGCTCGACCTCGGCTCGCTGCTCGCCGGCGCGAAGTTCCGGGGCGAGTTCGAGGAGCGCATGAAGGCGGTCCTCCAGGAGGTCGAGCGTTCCGAAGGCTCGGTGATCCTGTTCATCGACGAGCTGCACACCCTCGTCCACGCCGGCGCGACCGAGGGGGGCGCCTTGGACGCGTCGAACCTGCTCAAGCCCGCGCTCGCGCGCGGGCTGCTTCATTGCATCGGAGCGACGACCACCGGTGAGTACCGAAAGTACATCGAGAAGGACGCGGCGCTCGAGCGCCGATTCCAACCCGTGACGATCTCCGAACCGACAGTCGAGGACACCGTCTCGATCCTGCGGGGGCTGCGGGAGCGGTACGAGCAGCATCACGGGGTTCGGATCCTCGACTCCGCGCTCGTCGCCGCGGCGACGCTCTCGGCCCGGTACATCGCGGACCGGCACCTCCCGGACAAGGCGATCGACGCGATCGACGAGGCCGCGTCCATGGTCCGACTGAACCTCGACTCCCGTCCGACCGAGCTCGACCAGCTGTCGCGAAGGATCCGCCAGCTCGAGATCGAGCGCACCGCGCTCGCCCGCGAGAAGGACCCGGCCTCCCGCGCGCGGCTCGCCGAGCTCGAGAAGGAGCTCGCGAACCTCAAGGAGCGGGAGTCGGGCCTGCTCGCTCGCTGGAAGCGGGAGAAGGAGCATGTCGAGCGCCTGCGCTCGCTCCGAGCCGAGCTCGAGAAGGCGAAGGGCGAGGAAGAGCAGGCCGAGCGTTCCGGTGACCTCGAGGCCGCCGCGCGCCTTCGGTACGGCACGCTGCCCGAACTTCAGAAGAAGGTCGAGACCCTCACGAAGTCGGTCGAGGGGAGCCCCGGCACCGGCCTCGTCCGCGAAGAGGTGACCGAGGAGGACGTCGCGCTCGTCGTCGCGAAGTGGAGCGGCGTGCCCGTGAGCCGGCTCCTCGAGGGGGAGACCCGTCGGCTCCTCCACATGGACGAGGAACTCCGCAAGCGGGTCGTCGGCCAGGACGAAGCGGTCGAGGCGGTGTCGAAAGCGGTGCTGCGCTCGCGCTCCGGTCTTGGCGACCCGAACCGCCCGATGGGGACGTTCCTCTTTGTCGGCCCGACCGGTGTGGGAAAGACCGAGCTCGCGAAGTCCCTCGCCGGGTTCCTCTTCCACTCGGAGAAGGCGCTCGTGCGGATCGACATGAGCGAGTACATGGAGAAGCACACGGTCGCCCGGCTGATCGGGGCCCCTCCCGGATACGTCGGGTACGAAGAGGGCGGGCAGCTCACCGAAAAGGTCCGGACCCGCCCCTACACGGTGCTCTTGTTCGATGAGATCGAGAAGGCCCATCCGGACGTGGTCAACGTGCTGCTCCAGCTGATGGACGACGGGCGTCTCACGGACGGGCAGGGACGTACGGTCGACTTCCGCAACACGCTGGTGATCCTCACGAGCAATCTCGGCTCGGAGCTCATGGCGGACGCGAAGACCGACGACGAACGACGACGCGTGATCGAACCGGCGCTCCGCGCGCACTTCCGGCCGGAGTTCCTCAACCGGCTCGACGAGATCGTCATCTTCCACGCCTTGACGCCGAAGGAGATCGTCGAGATCGTCGACCTGCAACTCGCGCAGGTCGAGGAACGCCTGGTCGATCGCCGGCTTCGCCTCCGCACGACCGCGGCCGCGAAGAAGCTCCTCGCGGACGCCGGCTTCGACCCTCAGTTCGGCGCGCGTCCGTTGAAGCGGACGATCCAGCGTCGGGTCGTCGACCCCCTCACCGCGAAACTGCTCGCCGGGGAGGTGGTGGACGGTAGTGAGGTGACCGTCGACGCGCGCGACGGAGAGATCGTCCTCTCGGTCGGCCGGCCGAAACCGGCCCGGACGGCGTCGTGACGACCGGAGTGACCGTCGCGGTCGTCGGCGCGGCCGAGGTCGCGAAGGACCTCGGGAAGAAGGGGACGGCGTCCGACATCACGCTCTTCAACAGCGTGCGGGACGAACACGCCGTCACGATCGTCGAACCGACGCAGTTCCCGGACAAGTTTCCCCCACTCCTCACCGCGCTCTCGATGGCCGACCGATGCCTGCTCGTCGTGAACGAGCTGACCCGCCCGGTCGCCGAAACGATCGCGACGGTCGACGTGACCGACGTCCCCACGACGGTCGTGATGGGGACCGCCGTGGGGGAGGACGAGCTCGTTCGTGCCCTCAAAGGAAGCCGGCTCGAGAACGCGGAGCGACGACCGCTCGACCTCCCCCAGTTACGGAGCCTCATCGACGGGTGGACGGCCCCGACCGTCGAGGGACCGGTGCTCGTTCCGATCGACCACGCGTTCCCCGTGAAGGGCGTGGGGACGGTCGCGCTCGGGGTCGTGCGTCGAGGTACGTTGCGCGCCCACGAGGAGCTCCGTCTCTGGCCGACCGAGAAAACGGTCGAGATTCGGACGATCCAGGTCCACGACATCGACCGCAAGGAGGCGGGCTGCGGCGAGCGCGTCGGAGTCTCGCTGCGAGGGGTCGAGACGGATGAGCTCGCCCGCGGTCAGCTCCTCGCGCCCGCCGGCTCGCTCTCGGTGGGGAACGGGATCGCGGGGGGACCGCTCACCAAATGTCGCTACTATCGAGGCGACGTCCGCGCCGGCGCGCAGCTCCACCTCGTGGTGGGCCTGCAATCGGCGCCCGCGTCGCTCGATGAGGTCTCCGCCACGAGGGTGGCGATGACCGCCGACCGACCGGTCGCCTTCGCCGCCGGCATGCCCGCCTACGTGCTCGACCTCTCGGTACCGAGCGGGCCCCGGATCGTGGGCCGCTTCTCCGTGGGCGGATAGCCCGAGGAAAACGTCGCCCCTAGGCGAACATCGTGACGGATTCCTTGCGGAGTTCTTCCTCGCCGATGACCTTCTCGATCGCTCGGTCGAAGTCCGCCACCGTCACGCTCTCGCGCTCTTCCCGGATCGCCCACATGCCGGCCTCCGTGCAGATCGCGCGGATGTCGGCGCCGGTCGCGCCCTCACACCGGCTCGCGAGCGCCTCGAAGTCGACCGTCTCGCGGATCGCCATCCCCTTCGAGTGGATCCGGAAGATCTCGGCGCGGCCCTGGTAGGTCGGCACCGGGATCTCGATGATCCGGTCGAAGCGGCCGGGGCGCAGCAGGGCATCGTCCAGGATGTCGGGTCGGTTGGTGGCCGCGATGATCTTGACGTTGGCGAGGGGCTCGAAGCCGTCCATCTCGGCGAGCAGCTGCATCAGGGTCCGCTGGACCTCGCGGTCGCCACTGGTCGCCACCTCGAGCCGCTTCGCCCCGATCGAGTCGACCTCGTCGATGAAGATGATCGTCGGCGCCTTCTCGCGCGCGAGCTGGAACAGCTCGCGGACGAGGCGCGCACCTTCCCCGATGTACTTCTGCACGAGCTCGCTGCCCACGAGTCGCACAAACGTCGCGTTCGTGTGATGGGCTACGGCCTTCGCGATCATCGTCTTCCCCGTTCCGGGAGAGCCGATGAGGAGGACCCCTTTCGGAGGGTCGACCCCGACCTTCTTGTACAGGTCGGCGCGGAGCAGCGGGTACTCGACCGCCTCGCGGATCTCCCGGATCTGGTCGGAAAGACCGCCGATGTCCCCGTAGGCGATCGTCGGCTTATCGACGATCTCGCTCGCCGTGACGAGCGGGTCGAGGGAGGCCGGGAGGACTCCCATCACCGCGAGGGTTTGCTTGTTGAGCGCGACACGGCTCCCGACGGTGATCTTGCCATGCTCGACCGTCTCGGCCGAGTTGACGACAAAATCCGGTCCCGTCGAGGACTTCACGATGACGCGCCCGTCGGTGAGCACATCCCGGACGCTGCCGACGATGAGCGGAGGGTACCTCAATCGGTCCAGCTCGGTCTTGAGCCGCTTGACCTCGCGCTGGAGCCGGAGGATCTCGGCCTCCATGTAGTGGCGCTCGCTCTCGACGCGCTTTATCGCCTCGGCGAGCTGGGTGTTGCGCAGCTCGAGAAAGTTCAGCCGGTCGAACGCGTCGTGCGGCGGCGCGGCAACGTCCGGGTCGCTCATGGTTGTCCGTACCGACCTTCCACGGCGGTTACCGGATATTGACAAAGCGTGCCCCACTTATAAGCAGTCGTTCTACGCGCACGCCGGGTAAGGTATTTCGTGGCGAGCGGGAGGCCCGTACGCGCCGTCGCGTTCGCTCCGGCCCACGTCACCGGAGTGTTCGCTCCGGCGCTCGACGCGCGGGACCCTCGGGCTCGCGGATCGAGGGGCGCGGGCATCGTCGTCGAGCTCGGGGTCGTCGCTCGCGCGGAGTTCCGCCCCACGGACCGACGTCAACTGCGGCTCGTGAGTGACCTGAGGACCCCGATTCCGATCACTGAGTCGGTGGCGCGCCGGATGTTCCCCGCTCGCACCGGCCGGTTGACGGTCGAACTGACGCATCAGCTACCCGTGGGGCAGGGGTTCGGCATGAGCGCCGCCGCCGCGACTGCGACCGCGCTCGCGGTCGGCGCACTCTCGGGCCGTTCGCGCGAGGACGCGATCGAGGTCGCCCACCTCGCCGACCTGTTCGGGGGAGGTGGCCTCGGCGGCGTCGCGTCGATTGCGGGGGGCGGCGGAATCGAGTTCCGTCGGCGAGCCGGGATTCCCCCGTACGGCGACACCGTGCATCTTCCGATGTCGGGCAGCCTCTTCCTCGGGATCACGGGGAGCCCTCTCCCTTCTCCTCGATTGCTCCACGACCCACGGTTGCTCGCGCGCGTCGCGGCGGCGAGCGAGGGGCTCGATGCGCTGCTTCGACGACCCGGAGTCCCCCCGTTCTTCGAGCTGAGCGAACGGTTCACCGACCGCTTGAAGCTCGGTCCCGCGCCCCTAGGGCGCATCCTGCTCGCCCTCCGAAAGCGCGGCGCGTGGGCGGGCCAGGCGATGTTCGGTCGGAGTTTCTTCGCGCGGCCGAAAAGCGCGCGTGCCCGGCGCGAAGTCGTCGCTTGGCTCGAACGTTCGGGCCTTCGTGCGGTCGAGCTCGCGCCGGCCCAGACGGGGCCACGGATTCTCCGTTGATCCGACCTCGCCGGCCGTACAGGATGGACCGATTCGCGCAACTCTTTTAACGGGACGCTCGTCTCGCCGCGACCCATGACGCGCAAACCGGCCCGGATGTACCGCAAGGTCGAGGGTCAGGTGTATACCCGGCGCGAATACATGGGCGGAGTCCCGACGTGCCGCGTCACCCAGTTCGACACGGGCGACCTCCGTACCGCTTTCCCGCTCTCGCTGTCCCTCGGAACCGAGGAGGCTGCCCAGGTCCGCGACATCGCGCTCGAAGCCGCGCGGATCAGTGCGGTCCGGGTCATGGAGAAGACCGCGTTGAACCAGTACCATCTCAAAGTCCGACGGTTCCCGCATCAGATCCTGCGCGAGCACAAGATGGCGATGGGCGCCGGCGCCGACCGCATCTCCGACGGCATGCGGGGCGCATTCGGGAAGCCCGTCGGTCACGCGGTCCGTGCGGAGATCGGCAGCGAGCTCATCACCGTCTACACGACGGAAGCCCATCTCGAGGATGCGAAGGAAGCGCTGCGAAAGGCGTCCCACAAGCTGCCGTGCCCGACGCGGGTCATCGTCCACCGACGGACGGTTACTTCTTAGCCGGCGGTCGCACGACCAGCACCGGGCACGGCGCGTGCGTGACGACCGCGGTCGAGACGCTCCCCAAGAGGATCCGCTTCGCCATGGAGAGCCCTCGGGATCCGACGACCAACAGGTCGGTCGGGTGCCGTTCCAGATGGCTGAGAATCTCGTCCGCGACCACCCCTTCGTACGTCACGCCCGTCACTGAGGCGACACCCGCCTTCGTCGCACGCTTCACTGCGGTTTCCGCGATCTGACGATACTGCTCGATCTGGCCCGGAGGAACGCCGGCCGGAACGAACGGCTCCGTGGAGGAGATGTACACCGGCACGATCGGCGCGACGGAGAGCACCACGAGCTCGGCCCGGTAGTGAAGCGCCAGGTCGATCGCGTACTCGAGGGCCACTTCCCCGTTCGGGGAACCGTCGATCGCGACGGTAATCTGCCGGAGCGATGGGGGGCTCATGGTCGGCGTCCAAGACGTGCGAGGCTACATGGGGCTTGCGCTGCCGGATCGCGTTGGCCTTCCCGGGCCGAGCCGTCGGGACCCCGGCGGCGATTCCGACCGCGGGAGCGAATAGGAATCCTTTTTTACCGACGGCGGGCCTCTTGGCGCGGTAAGGTGCGCTCCGTGCCCCCAACTTGCAGCAATTGCGGTGCCAACGACTTCGTGTGGGCGAACGATCTCAAGACCGGCGGCTCGCTGAGCGCCGGAACGCTGTCCCTCCGCCCGCGGGGCGAGCTCTCGATGGGCACCCGCATCTGCAAGTCCTGCGGCCACGCGGACCTGTTCCTGAAGGATCCCTCGATCCTGCGCGCGCCCCATACGTGGAAGCCCGGGGAGTTCGTGCCGATCCCGACCACGCCGTCGAGCACGAGCCATCACTCGCACCACACCACGGAAACGACGGCCCCGACCTCGCCGACCCCGTCGGAGCCGGCGCCTTCGCCGGTGAGTCCCTCCGTCGAGCCTCCCTTGCCCCCACCTCCTACGCCTGCCTACTCGGACGCTTCCTCCTCCAGCTCGGGAGATTCGACGGCCGCACCTCCCCCACCCCCCGACGCCTCGTCTCCGGGGGGGTCGGGCCCCCGTCGCTCCCGGCGACGGAAGTCGAAGGGCGGGTCCGAGTCCGGGGATTCCTCCACGACCTCTCGCTAAGCGAACCCGGCCCGGGTCCTCCCCGCGCGCCGCCGTGCCGATGCTTGGTCGGGACGGGACCTCTCGAGGTCACGGCGAGGCGTGACGAGATCGTTGTAGAGCCGGCACGAAGGCTCCGATCAAGAGCGCATACGTCACGAACAGCGGCGACATCGCGACGACGATCGGCGCTATCGCCGTGATGAGCGCGCCCCAATTGGTCACGAACTCGAACAGGAGGTGAAGCGCTCGGTCCCCGACGACGAGACCGGCGATGGTGGCGACTCCCAGCGCCCAGAGGAGCGCGGTCCAGCCGAGTACCTCACCCGCCGGCGAACCGAGGAGGCGCGCCTCCTTCCTCAGACCGGAAAAGAAGCTCCCGAACGCCAGGACGACGAGCCCCCCGACCGGCCAGACGATCCAAAAGGGCGCCGCGCCACTCGGCCCGGGCCCCAGCACGATGCTGACGACCCCGGTCGCCGCCGTCCCCCCGACCCATATCGCGAGTCCCGTGATGGGCCAGGGACGCCCCGCAGCGGCAGCGGACCTCACGGGCCGTGCTCGCGGGTGGAAGGCGTGCCATTCTCGAAGTCCGAGGAACATGAAGTAGAAGCCGAGGATCGTCGTCGCGAGCGTCGTGTAGTATTCGAGCGGACCGTGGACCAGGTTTCCGCGACCCAGGAACTGGTACACCTCGGTCGCGCCCTCGACCGCGAAGCCGACGAGCAGCACGGAAAGCCCGTGCCCGGCCGAGGCCGGCGGCGGCAGAAGAATGCGGAGCAGGAGGCGTCGCGGGGGGGCGCGTGGTCTCGGGCGCCGACTCGGCGCTTCGGAGGGGCCCTCCGAGGCTGCTTCGAACATATCGCGTGCGCTTGGGGGTTACTCCGGCCCGAGGGAACCCCGCTCGCTTCGGCTATCCTACCGGGGGCGACGACCGGCCCTTCCCTTCGGAGTCGGGTCGGGGAAGGTGGCGACCGAAGAACTCCTCGGCTCGTCCGAAGCTATCGACCTGGTTCTCGATCCGCGTGAAGCCGTGTCCCTCGTTCGCGTAGCGGAGGAACTCCACGGGCACCCCCCGCTTCCGGAGCGCCGCGACGATCTGTTCCGCCTCGACGATCGGGACCCGGGGGTCGTTGTCGCCGTGGGCGACGAGGAGCGGGGTGACGATTCGCTCGACGTAGTGGATCGGAGAGATCGTCTCGAGGAACTCCCGGTCGCGCTCGAGGCTACCGTACTCGTCCTCGCGGACTTTACGCCGCCACGGTCCGGTCTGCTCGAGGAACGTGACGAAGTTGGCGATCCCAAAGAACTCGACCGCGGCGCGCCAGAGCTCGGGGTAGGTCGTAATCGCGGCGAGGACCATGAACCCCCCGTAGCTTCCGCCCAGGATGCCGACCTCGCCGGGCCGGGCAGTTCCGGCCTCCGACAGCGCACGCACGAGGTCCCGAAGGTCGCGCACCGAATCCATCCGCTGGCGGACGTCGTCGAGGTGAACGTAGGTCCGTCCGTACCCGGTGCTTCCCCGCACGTTCGGTTCGATGACCCGCCATCCCTCCCCCACGAAGAACGCCAACAGCCCAGCGCCGAACCTGGGTCGCGCCTGCGATTCCGGACCGCCATGGACCAGAATGAGGGTCCCTCGCGGAGCCCCCTTTGCGGGAGCGTACTCCCAGTAGGGGATCTCGAGACCATCTTCCGCCCGATAGGAGTGGAGGGACGGTTCCACCGTCCGCCCCGGCATCGGCACCGGGCTCCGAGTGACCGGTCGCACCGCCCCGGACTCGAGGTCCCCCCGCCAGATCTCCGTTCCCGCCGTCGGCGAATCGAAGTCGAAAACGAGCCCATTCCCTCCCGGGACCCAGTCCACCGAGGTGACCACTCCCCCGCCGGGAAGCTCCACGATCCGGTCCGTGCTCGTTCGCGTGTCGAAGACATGGAGCTCGCTCCGACCTTTTTGGTTCACGGAGAAAGCCATGCGCGGTCCGCCCCGTTCCGCGCGGACGAGCTCGACGTCCGCGCCAAACTCGCGAATCGCCTCGGGGGTACTTCCGGGTCGGTAGCGAAAGAGCCCCGCGAACTCTCGGTCCGGATTCGCCCCGGCGAACACGTCGCGGCCCACCAGGTCGGCGCTCCAAACCGTCAGCTCCCCCGAATGAGGGGTCAGCAGAAGCTCCCGTTCGCCCTCGAGGAGGACCAGGTCGGAGTCGAGGTTGGTGTTGGCCCGACTGACCAGGATTCGATCCGATCGCGCAGCCGCGACGACCGCCCACGCATCCTCCTGCCGGAGCAGTCGGGGGTCGTCTTCTCCGGCGGTATCGAGCTCGTAGACGTCGAAGAAACGGAGGTCTCGGCGATTGGACGTGAACACGAACCGGCGACCGTCTCGCCACGCGCCGGGCTCATGGATCCGGTCGGGTGCCGCCGCAAGGGCGCGCATCGGCCCTGTCGGGTCGGCCGCACCACCCTCCCGGAGGAACAGCTGCCAGTGTTCGTTGCCCCCTCGGTCGACGGAGAGGATCAGGTTCGGGCCCTCGGGAGCCGCGAGGAGACGACCGACGTTCTCGCGCTCCGGGTAGATGCAGACCGCGGGGCCCCCGTCGAGCGAGGACGCCCACGCCTGAGGGATTCCTGCGCGATTGGAAACAAAGTAGAGCGACTTCGCATCGGCCGAGATCGTCGGCCCGCCCGACGTAGGATACTCTAACCACGCACGGAGCCGGGTCCGTGCCGGCGGTTCCACGGACGGAGAGGGCACCTCCACGGGCCTCCCAATCCGTCTGCCTAGGTAATCTCTCCGACAAGAGACGCGAGATCCCTCGAAAGTCGGGGTCTCCGTCCGATCCACATCGGGGGCGCGGGAACGCTCGAGCTGGATAGCGGGGCATGGATTCGCCCTCTCCGGGAGCTCAAACCTCTGCAAAACAAGTCGAAATCGGTCACTGGCCGACCCAACCGGAAATTCGCCGCCTAACAGTCGACCGGCTTACCGACGGGGGTCGGAGACCGCCGAGGGAGACCGTGCCCACACGAGAGAGCTGAACCCGCGGACCGAGCCTCCGCGGCGACCCTCGCGAGGGCGCCGTTCGTTGCCCTCCCGGGGCCGGGCGGGGGGATTATAACGGGGCGCCTCGCTCTATCTAAGTTCGTGGCCGTCCGGAAGCGTCCCTCGCGGAAGTCGGCCCTCTCGCCCGTTTCGGCCGATGACGAGGGGAGCGAGAAGGAGAGCGGATCGGTAGCGTCTTCTCCCGCTCGCAGTGACTCGGTCTCCTCGTCGAGGTCCGCTCCTCCGAGCAACGTCGAACCTCCGACCGTAAAGGGAGGCCCTCCACTCACCCCGCGGACAAAGGAGACGTTCGACGACCTCGCGAAGCGCGTCGCGCGCGCCGGTCCACGCCGCGGCTCGGTCGTCCAACCTCCGCCCGCATGGCAGCCGGACGAGGTGACCCTCGGTTTCGCGATGGTCGCCGACGAGTCGGGCGGGATGCGGGCGCTCGCCGAGCCGACGCTCCTCGCCACCATCCTCATCGCGGTGGAGAACGACCGGCGCGCGATCCTGCACCGGTTCGCCGGCGGCTTCGACGAGGAGATCGACGCCGTGGCGAACCTCTTCTGGCCGTTCCTCGTTGTGCACGCGGAGCAGGGGGCGGCGATCTTCGACGGCACGGGGGTCTGGCGACGGACGTTCCGGTACACCTTGTTGCCGCCGGTGCGTGAGGTCGAACCGCTGCTCGACCGAGCGCTCCCGCCGGTCGATTACCTCGGCCGTATGCGGGCTCTCATGCCGTTCTTCTCCCTCGATCCCGGCGCGGAGGTGCTCACCGTCGAAGGGTTCCTTCCACTCGACCCCCCGCTGTTGTTCGACGTCCTCTCGCAGGCCCAATTCCGCTCGGACCCCCAGTCGGCGCACGCCGGCTTCCTACCGGCCCGCCACAAGGTCGACTGGTACGAGAGCGCGGTGCAGGAGATGCGCGAGTGGCTCACTCGTTTTGAGAACGACCTGAAGACGCTCACCGGGATCCGGGCCCAGATCGAAGCGATCCTCGCGGAGACGCGGGGGCGCCTCGAGGCGGAGTACCGGAAGCGACAGGAGGACGGGCAGGTCCAGGTCCAGTCGTTCCTCGCAGGCATGGACGCCGAGGTGGCCCGGATCGAGCAGTCCCATCATGCCGAGGTCCAAAGGTATCTCGACGTGATTCGCCGGTCCCAAGCGACCGTCGCCCACGGGCAGACCGTGGTCGCGACGACCGAAACGCTCGCGTTTCGTGCGTCGAGCCGGCGGGCCGACGGCTCGGCCCACGCCGCGCGAGGCAAGCAGGCTCGGGCCGATATTCGCAACGCCGAACGGCAGATCGCCGAGAGTCGGCGGCTCATCCTGCAGATCCACGAGCGCCAGCGCTCCGAGCAGGAGCGGGCGATCGCGAAGGTCGCGGAGCTCGAGAAGGCGAACGCCCAAGCCCTCGCCCAGATGGAGCTGTTTCACGAGGAGTATGTCGCGACCGGTGGCGACCTCCTCCAGACGATTGACGGGCAGCTCGCGGCCCGGACCTCGCAGCGCAACCTCCTCGGCGGCTACTTCCTTCCCATCCCGTCGCTCGAGAACGTAAGCGTGGTATGGTTCCCGCTCTGGATGGCGACGCTGCGGGGGCCGCAGGGGAACCGCCAGCTCGTCTTCCCGCCGATGCAGCTCCGGACGGGCGTCGGGCTCGGTGGCGCACTCAAGCGCCTCTTCGGCGGGATCGTCCTCCCGCTCGAGCCGAGGACCGCACAGTTCGACAAGGTGCTTCGGCCGACGATGGAGGACGCGCTCGCCCACGACCCCTGGCTCGGGACGGCGACCCAGGAGCTAACCCGCGCCGCGGACGTGCTCGTCGACCCGGACGTGCTCGACCGCCTGCGGCAGGGCCTCGCCGACCTCCAGCGAGTCGGTTGGATTACGAAGAAGCAGCACGACGATTTCCTCCGGTCCTACGCCGAGCGAGCCCGCCGCCTCGCCGGTGGGGGCCCCGAGGGCCACGGGCCCGTGCCCGCGGGCGCCCGGACGGAGCCGTACCCCGGGGTGGGCGCGCCGGCGAACCCACCCCCGCCGACCGGATAGGGATTCGACCCTGGAACCGGCGTGGCCTTCGCCTCGCCAGCAGCTAGCGGGGCATGGATTTGAACCATGGATCTACGGGTTATGAGCCCGTCGGGATTTCAGGACGGCCGGCGACGCCGACCGCTTTCCTGACTACCCTACCCCGCTACGACTCCGCCCAACAACCCTCGGTATAAGACGCTTCGACCGCCGGCCGTCGCGAGCCGGACCCACGGCCGGTTCCCTCGCGCACGCCTCGAGTACGAACTGGGAAAAACAACCGTGGGAGGGATTTGGACTAAGGGTTCAGATGCACAGGTCAGCGAACTAGAACGACCCGCGTACTCTTCCCCTTTGGAACGGGGGCTTTCGGTCAACGGTGGACTAATGGTGCGCCCGCGATAACCCGAAGCGGAGCTGTACCTGGTGACACGACGATGAAGGCACGACCGCTTCTCGTGATCATCCGGGGACCCACCGGTGCGGGGAAGACCACCTTGATGCGTTCACTCGCCCGCGACCGTAGCGTTCGGTATTGGGTCTTGGACACGGATGCCGCTGGTTCGTTCCACCCAGCAGATCCTCGGGGGGAGTTCCTCGACCAAGAGGGGGATCTGAACATCGACATTCTCGCTCTCCACGCGAAGCTCGTCTTGGGACGAGGCCTAAACCTCGTGATGGACCCAGGAAACTTCCTGACGACCAAGAACGTCGACCGCTTCTTACGCAAGGTCGGGAGGTCGCGCTCGGACCCTCGGGTGGTGCTCTTCCGCTTGACAGCCTCCACTCCCGAGGCTGTCCGAAGGAAGACGACCCTCCGGCCCTCCTACGTCCGGGCGAGCCACAAGGGGTGGGTCACTCGCCCGGTCCGCGGCGACATCGTAATCGACACGGACCGGCGAACGCCAGGGCAAGTGGCGGCGATTGCCCGGAGCGTACTGAGGGAGCGCATCATGGCGTGAGGGCACACCCCGCGCTCCGTAGCGCACGGAGCGGGGAGAAATCAGCCGCGGGAGGGATTTGAACCCTCGGCCTGCTCCTTACCAAGGAGCCGCTCTGCCAGCTGAGCCACCGCGGCGTCAGTCGGGACCGGACACTTGGCCCTTCTTCCGCTTTCCCCTCGGATTCGAGGGGTCGGCTCCGGCCGCCCACGGAAATCCGGCCGAATCCACTGCCCAGTTCGAGCGAGAGTACGAGGGCGGCGCGCGCTTGGAGAGGAACGCGTCCATCCCTTCCTTCTGACCGAGGGTACCGAACAAACGAGCCCAGAGGTCGAGCTCGTAATCGAGGCCCGTGTCGATCTCGGGGTCGATCGCGTTCAGGAGAGCGAATTTTGCCGCCGCGAGCGCGAGCGGGGGCTTCGCCGCGAGCTCGCTCGCGAGCGCCAACGCGTTCGGGAGCAGCTCGGGACGGGGAACCACGCGATCCACGAGACCGGCGTCCGCAGCCTCCTGGGCCGACACCGGGCGGCCGGTGAGTATCCAGCGACGGGCGCGGGCCGCTCCGATGCGTCGGGGAAGCCGTCGGCTACCGCCCCACCCCGGCATGATCCCGAGATTGATCTCGGGCTGGCCGAACTGGGCGTCGGTGCTCGCGACGATGAAGTCGCACGCTAGCGCGATCTCACAACCGCCCCCGAGGGCCACCCCGTGGACCGCGGCGATAACGGGGAGCGGGAGTCGCTCGATGGCTCGGGTGATCCCTTGCCCACGCCGGCCGTGCTCGTGCGCTTCCCTTGGGCCCATCGGCGCCATCTCGCGGATGTTGGCTCCCGCCGCGAACGCCTTCTCCGCAGCGCTCGCGATCACGACGACGCGGACCTCGGGATCCGATTCCGCCTCCGCGAGCCGGCTCGCGAGCGCGTCGAGCACCGTGCGGGAGAGGACATTCACCGGAGGGTGGTCGAGCGTGAGGACGAGGGTCCGTTCGATGCGGGCCGCTCGCACCACTTCCGGCGCGGTCGCCATCGGGGGCGGCGACCTGTGCCGCCCTATTTATGCGGCGCGGCTTGCCGCGCGCGGGAGCTCGGGGGCAATGGCGAGATCGGTCGTCACGACGTGGTACGGCACGTTCCTTCTCGAGGGGGACCGGGTCGTCCAGTCAGAACTCGCGCCGACCATGGAACCGGACCTCGCCGAACGGATCCGGCTCCGACGCAAGGGGGCGCTGACACCGGAGGAGGAACGGGTGCTCGCGGCGCGGGGTACCGAGACGTGGACGACCCGAGACCGGCGGCTCGCCGAACACGGACTGCGCTGGGACGCGCGGGCCCCGGCGCTCCCTATGCCCGGGGCGGACCGCCCCGATCTGGCTCTTTGGCGTCGGGTGCTGCTCGACGCGGCGGACCGAGACCTCGATGCGTCCTGGGACCCGTCCATCCATGTCGAGGAGGCGGTCCGGGCCGCGTCCGACCTCGACCGGGTTCGAAACCTGGTGGGAGAGCGCCTCGGGAGCTGGGTGTCGCGAGATTTCTCCGAGATCGACCCCGGGGATCACTCGGCGGCGGCACGCGCCGCCCTGGACGAGCGTAGCCCGTCGCGTCTCGGACCGCTGGACCCTCGGATTCGGGACGCCCGTCGTCGGCTCGCCGAACTTTATCGTTCGATCGATGCGGCCCACGCCGCGCTCACCAACGCCGTGCAGGCCGTCATGCCGTCGCAAACCCCGAACCTGACCGCGTTACTCGGAGCCGACCTCTCCGCCCGTATCCTGGCCCAGGCCCGGGGCCTCGATCGCCTCGCCCGCCTCCCGTCGAGCACGATCCAGGTGCTCGGCGCGGAGCGCGCGTTCTTTGAGCATCTTCGGGGGAACGCGCCCCCGCCGCGGCATGGCCTCCTCTTCCTCCATCCCGCGATCCAGTCAGCGTCCCGGTACGAGCGGGGAAAGCTCGCGAGAACGCTGGCGGGCAAGGTCGCAATCGCCGCTCGGCTCGACCGGGCCGGTAAACCGGTCGACGCGTCGCTCCTCCGCGCGTTCGAGACCCGACGGGCGAAGGTCAAGGAGCTCCGGTCCGGCGGCAACTCGGGCCGGCGGCCGGTACGCTCACGGAAGCCATTTCACGCTGCAGCCCGCGACCGGTAGCTCGGCCGGCTCGACCTTTCTGCCGCCGAGGGCTTGGTCGAGCGCCCGTTCGAGATAGTGCTCGGTCGCACGCTCCGGGTGCTGATGGTCGTTGTCGATCCGGCCCTGGAACCGCAGTTTCCGGTCCGCGTCGAAGAGCATCGGATGCGGCGTCACGAGCGCGCCGTAGGCGTGCGCGACCTGCTGCGACTCGTCATGGAGGTAGGGGAACGGGTAGTGGTGATCCTTCGCTCGCTGCGTCATCGATTCAAACCGGTCTTCCGGGTACGCCCGGGCATCGTTGGAGTTGATCAGGACGAACGCCACGCCCTTCGACGCATACTTCCGAGCGATCTCGATCATCCGGCCCTCCCAGGCCTGAACGTAGGGGCAGTGATTGCACCAGAACGTCACCACGAGGAGGGGCTGGGAGGCGAAATCCGAGAGGCGATACGTCTTCCCGTCGACCGCCGGGAGCGCGAAGTCGGGCGCCGGGTCGCCGGCATGGAGTTGGAAGGTCGCCAGTTCCGCCATGTCGCAACGACGTAGGAGGCCCTCTTTACCTTTTGACCTCCGCGCGGCCTCTCCCTCGCCGTGCACAACCCCGTCCGCGATTCCTCTTCGCCTCACCGGGCGGTCACGGTGGCGCTCGACGTCCGCTGCGTCGACGAGTTCGCGGCGGACGCGCGTCTCCTGCGCGCCGGGGCTCCCGCCGTTCGCGTCGCGACCGTCGGAGAGACCGCCGTTTCCTTCGGGGTGGGCGAGCGCGACGATGCGGGGTATCTCCACCGGGCCGGCACGGCCGGGATCCCGACCGTGCGCCGGAGCACCGGCGGCACCGGAGTCTTCCACGCCCCGGGAGATCTCACGTGGTCGGTGGTCGTGCCGCGTGAGGACCCGAAGGTCGGTCGAGATTTCGTTCGCGCGTACGCCCGCCTCGGCGACGGGGTCGTGCGGTTCCTCCGCTCCCACCACGTCAGCGCGGAGTGGACCGCTCCCCCGAACCTCTCGGCCGGTTATTGCGTCCTCAGTGGCCGAGGGGAGGTCCTCGCGGTCGGGCCACGAGCCCTCGGCGGTGCCGCACAACACCTCTCCCGGACCGCACTCCTTCACCAGGGGATGATCCCGCTCGAGGTCGACCGCGGGCGGATCGCCGAGCTCTTCGACCTGCCTGCCGCGATGCTGTCGGAACGACTCACCGGTCTCCGCGAGCTCGGAGTGCGGGACCCTCCAGCGGCCCTCGCGCAAGAGTTGGCGAGGGAACTGGATCGACGCGGGTAGGTGCCCTCCACCCTCCCGGGGTTTCGCTGAGGCGGACCTTGGGGCCTTCGTGGGGGCGGCCCTTCCCCGTTCCCGACTAACGGTTCCCGCTCCCCGACGTGCGGGGACGCGCGGCCCAGAGAGTCTCCGCAGCGCTCTCCGCCCCCGCACGGATCTGCGCCCAGTCGCCATGGACGAGCTTGCGCGCGCGAACGACGGCCTCCCCGCCGACGTACACGGAGTCGACCGCTTCCTCGGCGGCCGAGTACGCAAGGTGCGAAACGATCGCCTCGGGGCGCGCGGGCACGAGGGTCGGATGGTCGAGCCCGATCAGCGAGAAATCGGCGAGCTTGCCGACTTCGATCGAACCGAGGTCGGACGCCCGGCCGAGCATGGCCGCCCCGTCGATCGTCGCGAGGTCGAGGAGCTCCTGGGCGGTGAGCGCCGCCGCGTCCCATCGGTGGTTCTTCTGTACCAGGCCGGCGAGGTGCATCTCTCGGAACATCGAGAGGGAGTTGTTGCTCGCGACCGAATCGGTCCCGAGGCCGACCCTGGCCCCGGCCGCGCGGAGCTCGACCACGGGGGCGACGCCCCCGGAGGCGAGCTTCAGGTTGGAGCTGGCACAGTGGGCGATCCCCACGCCCCGCTTCCCGAGGAGGTCGATCTCGGCACCGGTGAGCCACACGGCATGGGCCGCGACCATCCGGGGTCCGAGGAACCCGATCTCGCCGAGCCATTCCGCCGGGCGTCGTCCGGTCTTCTCCTGATGCTCGTTGACCTCCCGCCGTGTCTCGGAGAGGTGGAAATGGCAGAGGGTCCCTTCCCGGTCCGCGAGCTCCTTCGCCCCGAGCCACGTCTCCTCGCCGCAGACGTAGACCCCCTGCGGGGCGACGAGGGGCGTCACGAGCGTGTGGTTCTTCCAGCGGCCAATGAACCCCGCGGCGTGGTCGAGCGGTTTCCCCTGCTGGGTGGTCAGGGCGGGGTCCAGGACCGCCCATCCGAGGAAGCCCCGGATGCCCAGCGACTCCGTCGCGCGCGCGACGGCGTCCTCGAAGTAGTACAGGTCGAGGAACGACGTCGTGCCGCCGAGCAGCATCTCGGCGATCCCCGCCCGCGCGCCGGCTTCGACGTCCGCCTCGGTCCGGTGGGCATCGACCGCGAACAGCGTTTCGAGAAAGCCCGAGAGGTCCCGGTCGTCCGCGATCCCGCGGAGCGGGGTCATCGCGACGTGCGTATGGGTGTTCACGAAGCCGGGAACGATCGCGAAACCGCGGCCATCCACAACCGTCGCGCCCTCGCGGGGGGCCCGGGGTCCGACGTGGGTGAAACGGCCGCCCTCGACGCGCACGTCGGCCCGGACGACGCGTCGCTGCGGGTCCTGGGTCACGACGAGCGCGTCCAGGATGACCTCGGGCGCGGGGGCGAGGGGGGACGAGCGCGTGGGTGCGACCACAGGGGTCGGTCGGACGTTCGACGGCGCCATGGGTGTCGCCTACCGAGATTGGCGGATAAGCGGTGCGTCGCCGCTGACGTCCTTGCCGGTCAGCTCGGGGAGGTCGGTGAGTCCCTCGGCCGTCCGGGCCTCGAAGCTCCCGAGCCCTCGCAACGTGTTCCAGACCCAAGGGCGCGAAAAGACGACGACCGCGGGCAGGATCGCCAGCACGACGAGGATGATGTCGACCCAGTAGCCGGGAACCCAGGCGGCGGTCGGCACCCCGAGGATCGTCGCCGCGGTGTTCGGGATGAGCACCACGACGCTCACGAGAGCGAGCACCAGGGCGATGGACGCCACACCGAGCATGCGGATGTTGGACGTGTTCGCGAGACCGGCGATGCGGTTCGAGACCTCGCCGAGCCGGTTCGCGGCGGCGGCGAGCTGATTCGCCTCGACCGCGTTGCGGATCGCCACGAGGTCCCGGACGCCCTGCGCGAGCCCGACCGAGATCTCCCCGATATGACTCGCCTCGGCGCGAAACGTCGGGAGCAGCGCGTCGAGCTTGGGAAAGCTCGCTCCGAGCGGGCTATCGAGCTCCGCGACGAGCACCTCGAGGCGGACGATCTCCTTGCGGACGCCCGCGAGCGCATGGAGCAGGGCGCCGAGCTCGGGGAGCGGAGCGGGGTCCGGCCGACTTTCCAGGGTGTCGAGCCGTCCGCCCAGCGCCTCAAGCCACTCGATGTACGAACGGTACGCGGCCTGGATCAAGTCGACGACGGTGGCGGTCGCCGGCGCAAGCTTCCCCTCCTGGGTCTCGAGGCTCGGGGCGACCGCCGGCCCGAGCGCGCGCACGCCCTTCGCATCGACCCAGATCCCGTGCCACTCGGGCGCGCCGTGGGGGTCGAGCGTTGCGAGCGTGATCAGCGTCGCTTGCGCGTTCCTCAGCACCGGGCGACGAGACGAGGAGAGCCCCGGGTGACCGATCGCTTCGAGGGCTTCCGATAGGCTCGTTACCTCGGCCACGTCGTGACGCTGCCCCCTAGATGTCGAGGTTCGTGACTTCCACGGCGTGGTCCTGGATGTACTGACGCCGCGGCTCGACTTCCTCCCCCATGAGGACCTGGAAGAGCATGTTCGCGCGCGCCGCGTCCTCGACCGTGACCCGAAGCAAGGTGCGGGCGCCGGGCCGCATCGTCGTTTCCGCGAGCTGTTCCGCGTTCATCTCGCCGAGCCCCTTGTAGCGCTGGATCGTGACCCCCTTCATCCCGCCGAGCTCGCGAAGGTGGGCGTCGCGCTCGTCATCGGAGTACGCCCAGTGGAACTTCGCCCCCTTCTGGATCCGGTAGAGCGGGGCCTGGGCGATGAAGACGTGGCCCTCCGTGATCAGGAGCGGCATCTTCCGGTAGAACAGGGTGAGGAGGAGCGTCCGGATGTGCGAGCCGTCGACGTCCGCGTCGGTCATCAGGATGATCTTGTGGTACCGAAGACGCGAGAGGTCCGTCTCGTCGCCGATCCCGATCCCGATCGCCATGATCAGCGCGCGGATGTGCTCGTTCTGCAGCATCTTGTCGAGGCGGGCCTTCTCGACGTTGAGGATCTTCCCGCGCAACGGGAGCACCGCTTGGAACTCCCGGTCGCGTCCCTGCTTCGCCGTACCGCCCGCGCTGTCCCCCTCGACGAGGAACAGTTCGCAGACCGCCGGGTCGCGGGAGTGGCAGTCCGCGAGCTTTCCGGGGAGTCCACCGCCTTCGAGGAGGCCCTTCCGTCGGGTGAGCTCTCGGGCCTTGCGAGCCGCCTCGCGCGCCTGGGACGCCTGCACCGCCTTGATGATCAACGCCTGGCCCGTCGAGGGGTGCTCCTCGAGGAACTCCGCGAGCTTCTCGTTGACCGCGCTCTCGACCTGTCCCTTGACCTCGGAGTTTCCGAGCCGAGCCTTCGTCTGCCCCTCGAACTGCGGTTCGAGGACCTTCACGGAGAGGACCGCGGTCAACCCCTCCCGGACGTCCTCGCCGGTGAGGCCCTCCTTGTCGCCTTTGACGAATCCGCGCTTGCGCGCGTAATCGTTCAGCGTACGGGTGAGCCCGGATCGGAGCCCGACGACGTGGGTTCCGCCGTCCGCCGTATGGATGTTGTTCACGAAGGCGAGCGTCGTCTCGTTGTACCCGTCGTTGTACTGGAGCGCGAGCTCGATGTCGGTCGTATCCCGCTTCGCGTGAAAGTAGATGGGGGGCTGGAAGAGCGGGGTGGAGGAGGTGTTCAGGTCCTCGACGAACTCGGCGATCCCGCCCGCGTGGTGGAGCGTCGTCGAAGTTCCGTCGCGCTCGTCCTTGAAGACGATCGTGACTCCCGCGTTGAGGAACGAGAGCTCCTTGAGGCGACGCTCGATCGTCTCCTTGTCAAAGTTGACCGTCTCGAGTACGGTCCCGTCCGGCTTGAACCGGGCTTCGGTTCCGGTCGTCTCGGAGTCGCCCACGATCTCGACCGGAGCGACCGGCGCTCCTCGCTCGTATCGTTGGAAGTACTCGTGGCCGTTGCGGCGGACGCGGATTTCGAACCACTCGCTCAGTGCGTTGACGACGTGGACCCCGACCCCGTGCAGTCCCCCCGAGACCTTGTAGGCGTTCCGGTCGAACTTCGAGCCGGCGTGCAGGACCGTCATCACGATCTCGAGCGTCGGCCGATGGTACTTCGGGTGCTCCTCGACGGGGATCCCCCGGCCGTTGTCCTTGACCGAGCAGGAGCCGTCCGAATGGACGGTCACGTCGATCCGCGTGCAGGCCCCCGCGAGGACCTCGTCGATCGAGTTCTCGACGACCTCCCAGACCAGGTGATGGAGGCCCCGCGCATCGGTCGATCCGATGTACATTCCCGGGCGCCGCCGTACGGCCGAAAGTCCCTCCAGAACCTGGATGGAACTCGCGTCGTATGCGGGGGGCAAAACGGTCTCTTGAGCCATCGGAATCACCGCCGGTGGAACCGACGTACTTTACCGAGCCGGGCGGGCGTTATAACGCTTGGGTTGCGCATGAAAAATCGGGTCGTCCAACCACCCAAAAATCGCTCCGGAAATGGCTCCGGAACGGACCGTCGGGAGAGTCGTTCGGACGCCAATTTGGGGGCACGTACGGCCGCACGAGAGGCGCCGGGGAAGCGCTAAAAGCCGGAGCCCTCCTCGGACCCTGGCCGCATGTCCGACGACTCGAAGCCGTCCGCCCCACCGGCCGACGCGCACGACGAATCCGAGGCTCCGGCGCCCGTCGAGGATTGGGCGACCCGTTACAAGTACCTACTCGCGGATTTCGAGAACTACCGACGCCGCTCCGAACGCGACCGCGAGGCGATCTCCCGCCAAGCGCGCGCCGGAATGCTGCGCGAACTCTTACCCATCATCGAGGCGTTTCGGGCGGCCCGGGACGCGGTCGCCGGTTTGCCGCCGGAGAACGCGGTGCGACGCGGAATGGACCTCCTCGATCGAGAGTGGTCGACGTTCCTGAAGCACGAGGGAGTCGAGCCGGTCGCCAAGGTCGGCGCGCCGTTCCGGCCGGACGAGGAGGAGGCCGTGGGAGAGGCGGTCGCCCCCGAGGGGACCCCCGACGGCGGGGTCCTCGAGGTCGTCCAGCAGGGATACCGGTTCTTTGGCGGGCTGTTGCGACCGGCGAAGGTGATCGTCGCGCGTCACTCCCCCGAGCCGACCGCCTCGACCGACCTCGTCGCCGAGAAATCGGAGTAGGACGGATTCGATCATGGCGCGATCCTCAGAGGTGCCGGGATTCTATCGTCGGAGCATCGCCGAGCGGCGGGCGTTCGTCCGGGAGTGGGCGGGACTCACCGAGGAGGAAGCGCGCGCGTTCGAGTTTCCCCCCGGGATCGACCCCGGGGCCGTGGACCGAATGATCGAGAACGTGATCGGAGTCATGCCGCTGCCGCTCGGGATCGCGACGAACTTCCGCATCAACGGCACGGACTACCTCATCCCGATGGCGATCGAGGAGCCGAGCGTGGTCGCCGCGGCGTCCAACGCCGCGAAGGTTGCCCGGGCGGCCGGAGGGTTCCACGCGCAGTCCACCGCCCCGGTGATGATCGGGCAAGTCCAGATCCTCGACGTTCCCGACCCGGTCGCGGCGCGCCTTCGGGTCCTCCATCACAAGGAGGAGCTTCTCGCGGCGGCGAACGCCAAGGACCCGGTGCTGGTGAAGTTCGGGGGTGGCGCGAAGGACCTCGAGGTACGGATCCTCCACTCCCCGCGCGGGACGATGATGGTGGTCCACCTGCTGGTGGACGCGCGCGACGCTGGGGGAATGAACGCGGTGAACACGATGTGCGAGGCGCTCGCCCCGGAGTTCGCGCGCCTTACCGGTGGCCGCGTCGTGCTCCGGATCATCTCCAACCTCGCGATCCATCGCCTCGCGCGGGCGCACGCGACGTTTCCCGCGGAGCTATTGAAGACGGAGACCGCGAGCGGGCCGGAGGTCGTGGAGGCCATCCTCGACGCCTACGCCCTCGCGGTGGCCGACCCGTTCCGCTGCGCGACGCACAACAAGGGGATCATGAACGGGATCTCGAGCGTCGTCATCGCCACCGGCAACGATTTCCGGGCGATCGAGAGCGGCGCCCACACCTACGCTGCCTGGCGTGCGGGAGAGACCCACGCCAACACGGTCGTCCTCCCGCTGACCACGTACGAGAAGGACAAGGACGGGAATCTCGTCGGATCGATCGAGTTCCCCGCGCCGGTCGGCCTCATCGGCGGGGCGACCGCGGTGCACCCCACCGCGAAGGCGAACGTCAAGGTCCTCGGCGTGAAGAGCGCGCGCGAGCTCGGAGAAGTGCTCGCCGCCGTGGGGCTCGCGCAGAACTTTTCGGCCCTCCGGGCCCTCGCTACCGAGGGGATCCAGCGCGGTCATATGGAACTGCACGCGCGGAACCTTGCGGTCAGCGCGGGCGCGCGCCCGGACGAAGTCGACCGCGTGGTCGAGCGCCTCGTCCGTGACCACCAGGTCCGGTTCGACAAGGCGAAAGAGTTCATCGACGAGCTCCGCCGCGGCGGAACGGGATGAAGGTCGGCGTCCTCGCCCTGCAGGGGGACGTCCCGGAACATCTGCGGGTACTCCGCACTTTGGTTCCCTCCCCCATCGCCGTGCGCACCCCCGAGGAGCTCGCGGAGGTGCGGGCCTTGTTCATGCCCGGGGGGGAGTCGACGACGATCGCCCGCCTCATCGAAGAGGCCGGCCTCTGGAATCCGCTACAGGAACGGATCCAGGAGGGCTTGCCGATCCTCGCCACGTGCGCCGGCCTCGTCCTGCTCGCGAGGGAGCTTGCCCCGAGCGCGTCGGGTCGGGACCCGCCCAGCTTTCGAACCCTCGACGTGACGGTGAGACGCAACGACTACGGCACGCAGCGCGAGTCGTGCGAGGTGCCGGTCTCGGTCGAGGGTCTCGGGAAGACCCCGTTCCCCGGCGTGTTCATTCGTTCTCCCCGGATCCTCGCGGTCGGACCCCAGGCGGCCGCCATCGCCTGGCGCGGCGAGGAAGTCGTCGGAGTGCGAGCCGGGGGGCAGTGGGGACTCACGTTCCATCCCGAACTCTCGGGCGACTTTCGGGTGCACAAGCGCTTCCTCGCGGCCGTCGGCCATTCCCGCTAGCCGCGCAGCAGCACGAGCGCGATCACCGCGACGAGCACCGCCGCGCCGACGATCGCCACGAGCCACCGAATCCGCGCGGAGACGCCCCGCCAACTGCCGAAGAAAAGCGGTACCGGGCCGATCAGCACGACCCCGCCGCCGGACGCCGTTGCGGAGGGCGCAGCTTCGCGGGTCTCCTCGGTGGCGACCGAGATTTCGGCGGCGAACGCGAGCGGCAGCGAGAAGATCCCCGCGATCAACAGCAGTACTCCGCCCGCGAATTCGAGCGACCGGCCGTATAGGACCGGGACGATGACCACGATCGCGAACCCGGCCCCTCCGGCGAAGACTGCCAGGGCGACCAACACCGCTCCCGCGGCGAGCAGGACCGCGGGAACGAACGCCCACCGCTGCACTCTCGGCACGACCGCGCGGGGCGGTTTGTCGATTTCGGCTCGGCTCAATGGTAGGTGTCGAAGCGGTACGGTTCGAGGGGCAGCTCGCCGAGCGCCATGAGGAACTCCGGCGGCGTCAGCATCGGTTTCGCATACAGCTCCCCATCATCGAGGGCGATGCGGGGGCAGGCGGTGTTCACGTACGCGTCGAGGGCACGGCCCTCGAGGTCGCGCGGGTCGAGGCGGTCGAAGACGAGGATCTCCGCCTCGCGCCCCCGGGCCCGGGCCCGCTCCTGGAGAGCGAGCGCGGTGGGCATCCGATTCTGGCCGGCGAACGAGGAGACGAGAATCCCCCAGTGTCGGGCGTCCGCCGACCTCGCCACCGTGAGCTGGCGACGTCGAATGAGCGAGGCCCGGTCGATCGGCGCCTCGATCTGGTTCTGCAACGGGTCGAGCGACCATACCGGCCGGTCGACGGCGAGCGCGAGGCCGACCGGGTGGAATCGACCGGTGCCGAGGAAGAGGAACGCATCGACAGTCGACGCGATCGCCTCCGCACCGGTATAGTTGCATCCCAGCGCCTGGGCCGGGTACGCGAGCCGACGATCGCCCTTGCCCACGCACACGGTACGTCCGCCGCGTTCGAGGGCCGCGATCAGCGGAGCGACCAGATCGAGGTGCTGCACGGAGGCGACCAGGCCGAGGCGACGGGGCACTCCCGCCCCCTCCACGGTGGCCGCGAGCGCCTCGGGGTCGCCGCCGGGGTCGCGCATCTCGACAAAGTAGGTCGGTCGGGCGAGCGGAACGTTGGGGATCGGCGAGTGGCCGAGGACGACCGCGACGTCGGCCCGGGGCGCCTCGTCGCGGGACGGAAAGTCGCAGGCGCCGAAACAGGGCCGGGCCGCCAGCGTCACGGTCGCCCCCGTCTCCTCGTGCAGTCGCGCGGCGAGCTCGTGGGCGTTCCGCACGAGCCCGGCGGGCACCTGCAATACGATCCGCCGCGGAGCCGCGGATCGTAGCGCGCTGAACAGCACGGGACCCACGGTGGGAAAGACGAACGATGGTGGGCCCGACTCGCGCGACGCGCCCTCCGGCCCGGTGATGGACGACACGCGGCTAGGACCGGGAGACGGCGCTAAACGTTTGGGGAGGGCCCCGCGGCGAGGTGGCGCACGAGCTGCGCGACGGCCCCTTTGTTGTCCTCGTAGTGCAAACGTGCGATGGCCTCGTCCAGGGAGACCCAGGCCGCGTCCTCGTGCTCGGCGCTCAGGACCGGCGTGAACGACCGGTCGACCTCCACCCCGTAGGCGTGGAGTCGCCAAGTCTCTCCATTGTCCGCCCGGAATCGAACCTGCCAATCGAGCGAGAAGACCCGGCGGGGTTGGGCGAGCGCGGTCTCCTCCCGCAACTCTCGCCGGAGCGCCGACTCGAAGTCCGTATCGGTCGCCTCCACCTTCCCGCTGATCGGGACCCAGATCTGGCCCCGCGCCGGGGTTCGGCGGAAGAGCAGGAGCTCGAGGGGCGGGTTCGCGTAGAGGTATCCCTCGACGCACTCCCGGACCACCGGTCCGGTCGGCTCGTCCACCTACCGGCCCCGCGACAGGATCTTCATGATCGCTTCCGCCGGTTCGCCCTTCGCCTGGAACAGCGCCTCAACGGCCTCTTCGCGCGAGACGTTCGCTTGCTCCATGACGAGCCGAACGTCCTCTTCGGGGGGGCCGGACGATGCCGGGGCGGCGGGACCGCCAGGGGCCGGAACGGCCGCCGCGCGGGGCCGGACCACGGCTTCCCCCACAATCTGGTAAGTGCGTACGCCCTGAACCGTCAGGATGGTGACCTCGGGCTGGGAGAAGACGTGTTCCTTCGTCCGCGTGCGGACGATCACTTCCTCGACGTCCGGCATGGGTTCGTTCGTCATGCCGAGTCGGCGCATCATCTGCTCCATCTGCCGCTGATTGCGCGGACCGCCCGGGATCATGATTCCTCGTCCTCGACCGGCTCGTCGCTCGTCGCCGAGCGGATCCGGCGTTCGAGGTCCGGGTCGTCGACCGTCGTCTCGTCCGGGACGTCCACCCCCCGCCCTCCGTGGCCGCTCCGCCCGCGCTGCCGACGGGCGTCTCGGACCCGCTGCGTCTGGCCCGCCAACTCCTCGAGAAGGTCCGACACACCGGCGAGCAGGTTCCACCCGGTGTGGGAGGCGTAGAAGATGCCGGCGTCCGTGTGGAGCCGGGCCTCAACCGTCAGGTCGCTCGTCCGGTGCGTCGCGTGCGGGGCGAAGTGCAGGCTGAGCAGGGTCGGTCGGACGTGTTGGGCGATCCGATGGAGGCCCGTGGCGACGAGGTGGTCGATGTCCGCGAGGAGCCCCGGGTCTCCCGAACCGCGAAGGCCCGTGATCTCCACGTAGACGTCCTCGACGCCCCGGGAGGGCACCCGGCCCTGGCCCACCACCAGCTGCAGCAGTTGCGACTGACCAACCACCCGTGGGGGGTGGCCGCCGTCAACCACGAATACGCTCGACACCCGCTCGAGCGTCATGCGGCGTGCCGCCTCCGCGGCGGAGGTGCCCATCGACACCGTGATCGCCGGTGAGTGCATGATCGACCCCACCTTCACGTCGAGGGCCGGGCGTCCCGTCCGAACGTCCCGCTTGCCCCCGGTGACCGGTCGCCAGAGCACGCCGATCAGGTCGGCGACCCCCACGGCGCCGACGAGTCGCTCCTTTCGGTCGAGCACGGGCAGCGGGTGCTCCTCGAGCAGGCGGATCTGACCGATCAGCTGACGGCATTCATCGCCCTCGTGAACGACGAGGTCCGCGGATCGGGAGATCTCCTCGACCCGCGTCCGTGTGATCTCGGGGACCGATGAGAGGGCGCGTACGATATCGGTCCGGCTCACGAGGCCGAGGAGCTCTCCCTTCGGGCCGACCACGGGGGCAGCGCGGAGACCGGCCGCCAGCAACTGCTCGGCGATCTCGGGGAGCCCGGTCGTGAGCGTGATGAGGGGCGGAAGGATCAGGATGTGCTCGACCTTCGTATCGAGGGAACGGCTCACGCGCCGAGCGATCGACTCGAACGTGATCATCCCGATCATCCGGGACTTTCGGAGGACCGGGACCTCGTGGACCCCCTTCGTGCGCATCAGTCCGAGCGCCTTCGCGATCGGGGCGTCATGGGGCAGCGTGGACGGCCGCGCGGTCATCAATTCGCGGGCCGTGGGCCAGGGGACGGGCATCGCGGGGCCAGCAAACTCGAGAGGCTTTAGCGCCGTCGCTCGAGGGAAGGCACGCTACCCGACCTCGCGCGCCATCTGGTAGCCGTTCTCGCCGTCCGAGTAGTACGAGCGGAGCAGGTCGATCACGGAAAACCGGAAGCGGGTGTAGAAGCGGATCGCGGTGGCGTTCGAGACCCGGACCTCGAGCGTGACCCGACGGTACCCGCGCGCGCGGCATCGGTCGAGGAACGTCGTCATCAGGAGCGTCCCGATGCCCAGGGTACGGTGGCGGCGGTCGACCGCGAACATCAGCACGCGGCCCTCCCGTTCGACCTGGCTGACCGCGAGCAGGAAGCCGACCGGGACGTCGTGCGGGTCGGCGGCGATGAGGAACCCTTCCGGCCACTCGGTACTGAGCGTCTGGTAGAGCGACGGGTCGTAGTGCTCGCGCAGCGCGTCCGCGACGATCGTGGAGACGAACGGAATGTCGGTCGGGAGAAATCCGCGAAGGGTCACGGCGGTCCGGTCTTCGGGGAGCGGGAACGTGGAGGTCCCCGGGGCCGTGTCAGCGATACATCTCACCCGGCCCTTCGTTCTCGGCGGTACGCATGTTGGAGATCGACTCGCGGGTCTGCTGGAGGGTCTTCCGCACCTCGGCCTCGATCTGCCGCGCCTTCTCCCGCAGCGGTTTCGTATCGAGCACGATGAGGGGGACGAGCGGGTTCACCGTCTCGATCACTTTCGCGGCTGCTCGCGCGTCCGGGTAATCCTTGTGCGCCTGAGCGACCAGACAGAGGACCGGTGTCGTCCGGCCAATCGCGCCGAGGAGCAGCCCGCCGGCGAGACCCGTGACGACCCCATTCGCCGCGCCGAAGCGGTACTTCTCGAGGAGGGGCGCGGCGGCCCGGTTCGCCATCGCGACCACCCGCGCGTCCCCTCGGGTCTCGTCCTCGATCGGCTGTCCCTCGACGGCGACCACGAGCTGGATCCCTTTCGCCTCCGCCCAGTCGAGGAGGGCGCGGCCCATGCCGTTCAGCATCGAGATCGGGGGCTGAATGTCGGCGATGACCACGACGAGTTGGTCGCACGAACGGTCGACCCCGCAGACGAGCTTGCTCGCGTAGAACCGGACCGGGGCCCCGACGACGCCCTCCTCCATGATCACGGTCGGCGGGAACTCTTCGCTGACCATGTAGGCGACCTGGCTCATGTCGAGGGTGTGGACGAGGTATGACGCGGCGACCGACCCGACGAGGCCGTGCGTCGGGAAGCCGACGACCATCATCGCGCCCTTGAGCGGTTCGTCGCGCGTGTCGATGATCCGCACGTCGTGCGCCTCCGTACGTAGTTCGGAGTGGGCCACGAAGGAGTGGGAGGTGCTCGACTGCTAAACCCTTTTGTTCCAATCTCCGAACAGGTTCGTTCGATTCCCCGAAGGATGGCTCCGATGCCCGTCGGGCGGATTGGCCCCGGTTCCCGCGCACTTTTTCGGAAGGCTAACGATTAAGATGCATCCGGCGATTGCCGAGCGTCGATCGTTCGCAGGCAACCGTACCGAACGTCGAGAGGGTTCCGATCCGATGAAACGCCAGATGGTCGATATGCTCGCCGAGCTGATCAAGATCCCGAGCGACCCGTTCTCCGACAAGCAGGAGGTGCTCGACTACGTGCAGTCGTTCACCGACCAGATCCACATGCGCAACACGCTCTTTGGGGACACCCAGACTCCCTCCCTCCTCGCGGAATACGGCCAGGGCGGGGTCGTGCTCTCGGGCCACCTGGACACCCCTCCGGTGGGGGATTACTGGAGCTTCTCCCAGAGTCAGCTCGCCTCGGGACGAATGTACGGTCGCGGGGCGGCGGACATGAAGGGCACCGCGATCGCGATGCTCGAGGCGGCGCAGGACCTCGTCGCGCGCAAGATCCCGGTCGTCCTCGCGTTCACCACGGACGAGGAGACGACCATGCAGGGGGCGATGGCGCTCGCGAAGACCCTGCCCCTCCGCCGCGCCAAGGCCGTCGTGGTCGGAGAGCCGACCGGACTCCGCGTCGCGTACGCGGAGAAAGGAGTGCTCGACCTCGCGATCGAGACCCGGGGCAAGGCGGCGCATGGGGCGATGCCCCACCTCGGGGAGAACGCGATCGGCAAGATGATGCGCATCCTTCGTGGACTCGAGTCCTTCAAGGGTCGCATCGCGCACCCAGACCTCGGGAGCGTGACCCTCAACATCGGCACCTTCAACGGAGGCACCCGACTGAACGTCGTCCCGAACAAGGCGACCGCGGAGGTCGATATCCGGTTCCCGCCGCCGTACTCCCCCGACCAGCTCTACCACGAGATCGAGGAACACCTTCGACGGATCAAGACCCCGTTCACGCTCCGACGGATCCTGTCGATGCCGGCAGTGCAGATCGACCCCAACTCCGAGCACGTGAAGATCCTGCGGGACGTCGCGCAGACCGAGAGCGCCGTCCTCGTGCACGCCTCGGAAGCGGTCTACTACTCGCAGGTGAACCCGCGCGTCGTGATCTTCGGCGCCGGAGAGGAGGAGCTCTCGCACCAGGCGAACGAATACGTCAAGATCGAGTCGATCGCGCGCGCGACCGAGGTCTACAAGAAGTATGCCCAGCGGCTCGCCACCGCGCGTTCGAGCGGCTAACGCGCGACCGCGCCATCAAGTAGCCATGGGCGTACCCGTCCTCCCGTGAAGGTCGCCCAGCTTTCGACCCGTTTCCCTCCGGGCCCGGGAGGGGTCGAGCGGCACGTCGGGGAGCTCGCCCCGCGCCTCCACGCCCGCGGGCACACGGTCGAGGTGTTCACGAGCGACCTCTACCGGGAGTTTCCCTGGCGGCGCCTCCCCGCGACCGTCCCTCGGGAGGAGACGACGAGCTGGGGCGCGGTGCACCGGCTCAAGGTCTGGTCACTGCCGGGGGAGTTCCACTATCCGTTCTTTCGGGGCCTCCCGAAGGCCCTCGAGCGCTTTCGACCCGAGATCGTGCATGCCCACACCTACGGAACGAATCACGCGACCATCGCCGCGCGCTACGCCCGCCGCACGGGGATCCCGTTCGTGCTCACCGCCCACTTCCACCCGATCTGGTCGATCGAGGGAGGCTGGACGCGCCACCGGATCCGAGGGTTCTACGACCGGCGCCTCGCCGGGCCGGTGGTCCGGTCCGCCGCGCGGCTGATCGTCCAGAGCCGGGAAGAGGAGCGGCTCGTGCGCGCGCTCGGGGTCTCACTCCCTCCCGTGAGCATCGTTCCCCCCGGCTACTCTCCACTCCCGGCGCCGCCGAGCGGTGCGCCCTCTTTCGCGTCGCGGGTCGGGGTGAAGGGCCCGTTCGTCCTGTTCGTCGGTCGTCTCGCCTCGAACAAGGGACTCCTCACCCTCGTCGACGCCTTCGCGTCCTTGCGTCGCGCCCACCCCGACGCCGAGCTCGTCCTGGTCGGAGAGGACGGCGGGATGGCCCCCGCCGTTCGCGGTCGGGCCGCGTCGCTCGGACTCGGGAACTCCGTGCACGTGGTCGGCCATGTGCCGGATGAGCGCGAGCTCGCCGCGGCGTACCGTGAGGCGCGCTTCCTCGCCCTGCCGAGCGATTACGAGGCGTTTGGTCTCGTCCTCCTCGAGGCGCTCGCCCAGGGAACGCCGGTGATCGCGTCCCGCGTCGGAGGGATCCCCGAGTTCGTCCCGGACGAGAAGGCGGGTCTGCTCGTACCCCCGGGCGTCCCCGCGGAGCTCGCTCGAGCGATGGAGCGTCTCTGGAGCGACCGCGAGCTCGCCACGCGGCTCGCCCGCTACGGACGCGATGAGGTCGTGCCGCAGTACACTTGGGATGCGCTCGCCGACCGGCTCGACGCGGTGTACCGCGAAGTGACGACTCGATGAAGGTCGTCCACGTCACGCTGCGGTTCGACGCGCCGGGAGGCGTCGAGACGAACGTGCGAGAGCTCGCGCGACGCCAGCGCGCGGCCGGCGACGAGGTAGAAGTGTTTGCGAGCGACCTCTACGACGAGGCGCGCTGGGAGCGGCGGAACAACTATGCGGCGACCGTGGACGGGGTCCCGGTCCGCCGGTTCGCGGTCCATCGACGGCTGATCCCGCGCTTCACCCTCCCGCTCATGGTGGGATTGGTCGATGCGCTGGCCGACAGCGGTGCGGACGTGATCCACGCCCACTCCCACCGGTACGGGCATGTGCTCGAGGCGACCGCGGTCGCCGCACGGTGCGGGATTCCGCTCGTCATCTCCACCTCCTACCATCCGCCCGATCATCGGGACCCGGCGATCACCCGCGGGATCCTCCGACTGGTCGACGTCGGGTTCGGCATGACCGCGTACCGGGTCGCGAGCGCCGTGGTCGTCCAATCCGACCTCGAGGCGCGTCTGGTCGGCGAGTTTGCTCCGACCGATCGTCTGCGGATCATCCCTCCCGGGGTGGACCTCGAGGAGTGGTCGCGGGCCGCCGAGGACTCGGCCGCGAGTCTCTCGCTCCCGAGCGATTACTTCCTCTTCATCGGGCGTGTGGCGGCGAACAAGGGCCTTCCGGATCTGCTCTCGGCGGTAGCCTCGCTGCCTCCCGGGGAACGACGTCCGGTCGTGATCATGGGGGCGGATTGGGGGGAGCGCGCGCGCCTCGAGGTACTCGCGCGGCATCTCGGGATCGATTCGTCGGTGGTTTGGCTCGGGCACGTCCCGGACCGACGGGCCTACCGCGCCGTGCTCCGCGGCGCGCGCGCGTTCGTGCTTCCGTCGGAGTGGGAGGCGTACGGGTTCGTTCTGCTCGAGGCGATGGCGGCGGGGACGCCCATCGTTGCGACGTCCGTGGGCGCGGTCCCCGAAGTACTGGACGGGGGCCGCCGAGGTCGGCTCGTCCCCTACGGGCAACCCGCCGCGCTCGCCGCCGCGCTCGGGTCGGTGTCGGCGGACTCCGCGGGGACCCGGGAGCGCGTCGACGCCGCGAGCCGGCACATTCGAGGACTCGATTGGTCGGAGTCCGCGCGGAAGTTCCGGGACCTCTACCGGGAAGTGGCCCGAGGCTGACGGGGGCGCCGGTCGAGCCGTACGAACTCGTCTCCCACGTGCTCGAGGTCGCGCCGGGTCTCGTCCGGAGAAAACCGGGCGGCCACGCGGAACAATCGCCCGATCATACCGAGGAGCATCGGCTCAGGTCCCTCGACCCTCGAGGACGAGCCTGTACATGGACCTTCTCCGCCCACGCCCGCTCGTCGCAGAAGGCGTCCGGACGCGCGCGCAACAACGGTAAAGAAGCCCCCTCGGCGTGAGTCGTGGGGAGGGGTCCAGCGAAGTCCGGGAACGCCCGACCTTCTTCTCTGCGGTCCCCGGGAAGCGTCGAACTCCGATGAAGGTCGCGCACGTGACCCTCCGCTTCGACGCCCCGGGCGGCGTGGAGACGACGGTGCGGGAAACCGTGCGCCGTTTGCGCGCCGCGGGCGACGAGGTCACGGTCTTCGCGAGCGACCTCTTCAACGAGTCCGGCTGGGTGCGAAGGTCCGACTACGCTCCCGTCGTCGACGGAGTACCCGTTCGCCGCTTCCCCGCCGTCAAGCGCCCGTTCCCGCATTTCACCCTCCCCGTCATGACCGGACTCGTCGACGCGCTCATCGAAACTCACCCCGACGTGATCCATGCGCACTCTCACCGGTACGGTCACGTGCTGCAGTCGGCGGCCGTCGCGGAAAAGGAGGGCATTCCCCTGGTGGTCTCCACCCATTATCATCCGGCCGACCAGCGGGAGACGGCGACGAAACGCGGGCTCCTTCGCCTCGAAGACCATGCCTTCGGGGCGATGGCGTACCGTCGGGCGGACGCCCTGGTCGTCGAGTCGGAGATGGAGGCGCGGCTCGTCCGCGAGTTCGCCCCGGCGCACGCTATCCGGGTGATCCCCCCGGGGATCGACCTCGGGGACTGGCGAGATCCGGCGGGCGATCGGGCGGCCTCGCCCGCGCTTCCCGCCGAATACTTCCTGTTCGTGGGACGCGTCGCGCCGAACAAGGGGCTTCCGACGCTCGTGACGGCGTGGGCTTCGATGCCGGCGGAGCACCGGCCCGCGCTCGTCTTCATGGGGCGGGACTGGGGCATGCGGTCGCTCCTCGAGTCCCAGGCGCGATCGCTGGGCGTCGCGGACCGCATGGTCTGGCTCGACCACGTCGCCGACCCCCGAGCCTACCGCGGGGTGATCCGCGGCGCCCTCGCGCTCGTCCTCCCTTCCGAGTGGGAGGCGTTCGGGTTGGTCCTGCTCGACGCCTTCGCGGCGGGAGTTCCCGTGATCGCGACCGCCGTGGGAGCGGTGCCGGAAGTGCTGGAGGGAGGACGGGCCGGCCGGCTCGTCCCCTACGGGGACCTCTCGGCGCTCGCCGCCGCGCTACGGGTCGTACGCGAGAACCCCGACGCGAGCCGGACGCTGGTCGAGGCCGGTCGAGAGCGGGTTCGCGGGCTCGACTGGTCGGTCGCCGTGGACCGGCACCGCGCGCTCTACGCGGAACTGACGCGTCGCTGAACGGGGGCCGGCCGTTCGCCGGGGATCGACTCGGCGTACTCCTCGATGATCTCCAGCCCGCGCCGCAGGTTCTCGCGCGACGCGGCAAAGGAGAGACGCAGATGCGATTGGCCGAGCGAACCGAACGCGTCCCCCGGCGTCGTGATCACGCCGCGTCGCAACAAGGCCGTCGCGACGTCGGCCGACGACTTCGGCCACTGGAATCGGGGGAACGCGTAGAACGCCCCCGCCGGCGGCACGACCTCCAACCCCGGGATTCGATTCAGGAAACGCACGACCAGGTCCCGTCGCGCCCGGAACTCGCGCACCATCGCCCGGATCGCCTTCGACCCATCCGAGAGCCCGGCGAGGACCGCTACCTGGGCGGGGGTCGGGGGGCATGCCATCACGTGATAGTGCATCTTGTTCAGGTCGAGCGCGAGCGATCGGGGCGCGACGAGGAAGCCGATCCGCCAGCCGGTCATCGCGAGCGTCTTCGAGAACGAGTTCACGATCACCGCCCGGTCCGTGCGTCCCCAGAACGAGGCGAACTCCCCATCGTAGACGATCTCCTCGTAGACTTCGTCCGAAACGATCGTGAGGTCGTGGCGCTCCGCGAACGCCACGATCTTGTCGACGACCGCGGACGGAAAGACCCCGCCGGTCGGGTTGGAGGGACTGTTCACGACGATCGCCTTGGTGCGCCGGGTCACCAGGCGCTCGAGCTCGTCGAGGTCCGGAAGGTACCGTTGACGGCTCGGGAGCGAGTAGGGGACCGGGACGGCGCCCATGAGACGGGCATCCGGGCCGTAGAGCACGAACCCCGGATTCGGAACGAGCACCTCGTCGCCGGGGTCGTAGAGCGCGAGCGCGGCGACCATCAGCGCCTCGGAGCCGCTACCGGTGATGATGACGTTCTCGCGGCCGGTATGCGGGCTGCGGTCGCGATACTGCTCCGCGACCTTGTCGCGCAGTGCCGCGAGACCGGCGGACGGCCCGTAGTGATTCATGCCGTCGCGGACGGCCGCGCACATCGCCTCGACGACCTCGGGCGGCGGTTCGAAGTCCGGTTCGCCCAAGCCGAGGTTGATCGAGTTCGGCGGCGCGGCCTCGAACATCTTGCGGATGCCCGAGATCTCGACCGTGCGGACGCGCTGGGCGACCATTTCGGCGGCCATCGACCTATGTAGGCCTCATTACCGTTGTGGCGCCCGAGCGGTCTCGGGCCGCCGGACGACGGACGGTCGTGCGGGGCGGAAGCTCCTTTTATCCGTTCGACTCCGGGTTCCGTCGAAGGTCACGATGACGGTGCGCGTCGTCCTGGGCGCCCAGTTCGGCGACGAGGCGAAGGGCAAGATCGCCGACTACCTTGCGGCCTCGGCGCGGTACGTCATCCGAAGCGCGGGGGGCCCGAACACCGGCCACACGATCGTCCTCCCGGAGGGCCCGGTCGTGCTCCACCAGGTCGCGTGCGGAGTGCTGCGGCACGGCGTGACGGCGATCAGCGGTCCGGGTATGGTGATCCAGCCGTTCAAGATCGAGGAAGAACTGGCGGAGCTCGAACGGCGGGGCCTGCGTCGCGGAGAAGTCGTCCTCTCGGACCGCGCGCACGTCGTACTTCCGCTCCACGAGCTCGAGGACGCATGGGAGGACGAGTTGCGCGGCCACCAACGGCCGGAAGCGGTGCTCGGCACGACCCGCACCGGCATCGGCCCCGCATATGCCGACCGGGCCGGACGGTTCGGCCTGCGCCTCGCGGAGCTCAGCAGACCGGCGGTACTCCGCGAGCGCCTCGAGCTCCTCTACGAGATCAAGACCCACGTTCCGAACCTTCCCCCGATCGACGACCTCTGTTCGCGTCTCTCCGAGGTCGGAGGACGGTTGGCCCCCCTCATCCGACCGACGGAGCCGATCATCTGGGACGCCATCGCTCGCGGCGAGAACGTCCTCCTCGAGGGGGCGCAGAGTGCGCTGCTCGACCTCGACTTTGGGACGTATCCCTACGTGACGAGTTCCCACCCCACGAGCGCCGGAGCGCTCGTCGGGAGCGGGATCCCTCCGACCGAGCTGGACTCCGCGGTCGGGGTGGCGAAGGCGTACGCGACGCGCGTCGGCGCCGGACCGTTCCCGACCGAGGACTCGGGAGAGCGCGGGGAGTTCCTGCGTCGCGTCGGGGGCGAACGGGGCGCGACGACCGGTCGCCCACGCCGTTGCGGTTGGCTGGACCTCGTGCTCCTCCGCTACGCGTCCCGGCTGAACGGGTTCACCTCCCTCGCGATCACGAAGGTGGATGTCCTCGGAGGATTGCACGAGGTGCCGGTGTGCACCGAGTACCGGATGCCGGACGGTTCGGTCGTTCGGGACGCGCCCCCCTCCAGCGCGGACGAGCTCGCCCAGGCGCAACCGGTCTACGAAGCGGTCCCCGGCTGGCCCGAATTCCACGAACGGCTCAAAGAACGGATCCGCCGGGAAGGGGCGACGGCGCTCCCTGGTCCGTTGCGCCGGTACCTCGACTTTGTCTCGGACGAGACCGGCGTCGCGGTAGAGTACGTCGGCTACGGGGCGCACCGGGACGACACGGTGTGGCTCGGACCGCCCACGTCTCGCCGCCGACCCGCAGAGCTCGCCGCCTGGAACGGTTAGTTCGCCCGTGCTGTTCGACCCCTATCTCTACGTTGCTTTCGCGATCGGATTCCTCGCGGGTCGCGCGATCCACCGCCGCCCCCGGTGGGTTCCCCTAGCGACCCTTGCCTCCGTCGTGGTACTGGTCGGACTCCTCGGGGCGGTGCTCGACACGGTGCCGTGGCCGTCGCTGCTGGCGACGATTCCCCTCGCGATCGGGTTCGCCGCACTGATCCTCGGGCTCACGGCAGGCATCTACCTTGGCCTCGCTCGGTTGCGCCCGGTCCCGGGCGAGCGACCTCCCCCCGCACCGCCGATCGCCGAGCGCGACCTTCCCCTCAGCCTGGTACTGCTCGCGGCCCTCCTGGCCGGTTTCGGCGTGGGCCGGGTCGTCGCCGTGCCGGCCGAGGCGGCGATCCCTTGGGTGCTCTACGTCCTCCTCGCGCTCGTGGGCTTTGGGATCCCGCTCCGCCTCTCCGCCCTCCGCAGCGTTTGGATGCCGCTCACCGCGGCCGTCACCGGTGCGCTCGCCGCCGCGGTCGTTTTTGTGGTCCTCGACCGCCTCGCCCTGCCGGTCGCGCTCGCCACGACCCTCGGCTTCGGGTTCTACTCGCTCGCCGGGCCGCTCGTGGTCGCGCGCGCGGGCGCGCTCTTGGGACTCCTCGCGTTCCTGACGAATTTCCTCCACGAGAACCTGACGATGCTGCTCTCCCCGTACCTGGGGCGCTATCTCCGCGGCGGCGGCCTGACCGCGATCGGCGGGGCGACCTCGATGGACACCACGCTCTACTTCATCACGCAGTACGGGGACGCCGAGGCCGGGAGCCTCGCCCTCGCGAGCGGACTCATCCTCACGATTGCCGCGAGCCTCCTCCTTCCCGCGGTTCTCACCCTCCCCCTCTAGCAGCCTTATGAGACGCCGACCCTCGACCCGGGGCGTCGGGCTCGTGGTCCAGCGGTTACGACGTCGCTCTCACACAGCGAAGATCGCCGGTTCGAATCCGGCCGAGCCCATCCGACAACGATTCTGCCCATTTTGGCCCCCTCATCGCCCCGGCGGCATGTTCCGGCGACCACTCGGACCTCGGCAGGCTCGATCGGCTCTACGCTCTGCGTCTCGTTTCGGAACCTCTCCCCACCTCCGAACCAGAAGACGAACGCCTGAGTCCAACCCATTCCCCCCATTTTTTTCGGCGTCCAAGCGATCGAGTCGCCCCGTGCCTTGCGTTTGAAGAGGACAGTGCGGCAAGCCGTCCGGAGCCCATCCTCGTCGTTTGCTCCCTCTGCCGCCAGCCGATACGACGGAACGGGGTACTGGGGATTTCCTTCTGCCCGGTTCACGGGATGTGCCGAGCGTTCACCTTCATCCCGTTGGCCCGAAGATCGCACTCGGAGGTCTAAGCTTGCACGACGCGCGCGGAGAGGCCCGGGGAGTCTTTCCCGCACCACAGGATTCTCTATCTCCGTCAGCGACACAGCCCCCGGGGCCCGCTGGGATTCCCTCCCATCCCCTCGTACTCCCCTCGGTTTCCCCCCGGAAACCCACCCGTTTCCCCCCGGAAACCCCCGTCGGTGCGCGGATACAGGTCTACCCTAGAGACCTCGAGCGGTTCCATGCACTGGTTCGGAGACACGCGAAGAGCGGGCTGGTCGCCTCCACCGGAATCGACCTTGAGACCGGGAGGCGGGTCGGAGGACGACCCCCGGTTGCTTCCGAAGCGTTCCGGGCGCTCCTCGAGAATGCGGAGGCCGCTTCCCGCCGTCCGCGCGCGTCGGGTCGGACCGATCGCGTTCGGCGAGTTGACGATTCAGCTCGGGTCGGCTTCGGGAGGCTTTTCCGGTCTTTCCCGACCCGGCTCCTGCCTTACCGACCCTCGGTCGAGCGGGTCGTGGCTCAGGCTACTGGCGCGGATAGACCCCAACGGCGCATCTCAGCGACCGTTGGCTTCTGTGAGCGGCACTTCATTGCCGGCTTCGCCGTCGGCGATGGAAGACCGGCGCGGCTTGACCTCGTACTACCCACGATGGTTCCCGACCTCTACTACGGGTGGGGACCGGTGGTCTACCAGTCCACCCTCGACGGCGAAGGGAGCGTGGCGGCATGACCCGCTACGTCGACCTCGCGGTACTCAGCCGGCGTGAGCTCGAGAACCTTCTGCTAACCGAACACGGCGCACTGGTCCGGATCCTCGAGGCCATTCGCACCTGCACCGAACCCCGATGGAGGGTGCGCCGCGAGGTCGAACGGATAGTGGAGGAGGCGGTCGACCGCCGTCCCTTCGTCGTTGCCTACGCCCGTGGAATCGACGACGACCGGGGACGATTTCGAGTTCACCGAAACGCCGCACGATGGGATCGGTGGGGGGAGATCGAAACGTGAGCCCTATCGGTCGCGACCCCGTGATTCTGCAGGGGCACGTACTGGACGTCCTCCGAACACTCCCCCTCGAGTCGGTTCACTGCGTCGTCACCTCGCCCCCTTACTGGGGCCTTCGGACCTATGGCACCGAACCGCAGGTCTGGGGAGGCTCCCTCCAGTGCGTCCACTCGTGGGAGACGGCGGTCATCCCGTCGGGGAACGGGCAAACCACGCACCCCATGATCGCCCAGACATTGAACGCCGCCTCAGCGACACGTTCCCCTCGCACGTCGACCACCTGTCGGGACTGCGGGGCCTGGCAGGGCGAGCTCGGCCTCGAGCAAACGCCCGAACTCTATGTGGACCACCTCGCCGGCGTCTTCGACGAGGTTCGGAGAATCCTAAGATCGGATGGAACCCTCTGGCTGAACCTGGGCGACACTTACTGCACGCACCCGTCCGGCCTTCCCGGGGAGAAACGCTGGAAAGCATCCACCCTCGAAGTTCGGGACCGGACCGGAGCGGAACAAGCGGGTTCGATCGACAAGCTAACGCCCCGCCTCAAGGAGAAGGACCTCATTGGAATCCCGTGGAAGGTTGCCTTCGAGCTCCAGCGCCGAGGTTGGTGGCTCCGGTCTGACTGCGTCTGGGCGAAACGCAATCCAATGCCCGAGCCGGTCCGTGACCGTCCGACCCGGTCCCATGAGTTTGTCTTCCTGCTGGCGAAGTCGCGACGTTACTTCTACGATGCCGAGGCCGTCCGGGAACCACTCCGAGAGAGCTCGCTGAGGAGACTCCGCCACCACCTGCCGAACCCGGTTGACAACCCGGCGTACCAGTCGAAGCACCCGCGGGGAGACTTCCGTCGCTTCCCTATGCTCGCGAACACAGATCCGGCGGGTCGCAACCTCCGCTCGGTCTGGCAGATCGCGACCCAGCCATATCCCGGCGCTCACTTCGCGACTTTCCCTGAAGCGCTCCCGGAGTTGTGCATCCGTGCGGGGACTTCCGAGCACGGCGCATGCGCGAAATGCGGAACAGCTTGGGTCCGCACAGTCCGTGCCGAGGGCGGGGGAATCGGCCACGACTGGCACCCCAACAAATCTCTCGCTGTCGGGCGGGGTCAGGGAATAGCCGCCCCAGGAATCCATGATGGCACGTATAGGCGAGTCGACCTTGGGTTCCGCAAGGTCTGCCCGTGCGAGAAGCCAGGCGTCGTACCGTGCCTGGTGCTTGACCCGTTCATGGGCAGCGGCACGGTGCTCGCCGTAGCACGGCGACTCGGGCGTCGATCGATCGGCATCGATCTCAACCCCGCGTACGCGACCCTCGCCCGGGAACGAATTGGGGCGGCCGCCTCGACGGTTGCCGTGGCCGAAGAGGCGGCCGCATGAACCGAGTGGCGATCTATGCCCGGGTTTCCACAAAGGATCAATCAACCGAGGTCCAAGTGACTCAGCTCATGGCCTACTGCCAGGCCCGGGGTTGGACCGACGTCGCGATCTTCCGGGACGACGGGATCTCGGGGGTTCGAGACAACCGACCCGAGCTCGACAAATTTCGACAGGGGGTGATGGCGGGAGAGTTCAGCGCAATCGTCGTTTCGAAGATGGACCGACTCGGTCGCTCTCTGGGAATGATCCTCCGTCTGTGGGACGAAGCCGACGCCGCAGGGGTTCGTGTTATCGTGATCGACCAAGGCATCGACACGTCAACGCCGACTGGGCGACTCCAACGCAATATGCTCGCCGCGCTGGCGGAGTTCGAGCGTGAACTCATCTTGGAGCGGACGCGTGCGGGGGTCGCCCGAGCCCGGGCGCTCGGCAAGAAGTTCGGCGCGCCGCGGAGAATCCCCGAATCTGTTGCTAGGGAGGCACGGACCCGGCGGGAGCGGGGAGAGAGTCTGCGGATGATTTCGCAGCGAATGAACCTGAAACTCGGGGGGGTGCGATCTGTCTTGAAGCGTGACCCAATGGTTACGGGGCCGTCCGATCCGAAGCCAACAGACAGGTGACATCCGAGCCACATTGCGACACCATCCTGACTGTGGCGCCTACAGCGTACCGCTGCACGCCGGGTTCGAATCCTCACCGCGAGGGAAAGCCAGCCAGCCATAGGCAGAGCGTATCGCGAATCGACCCCGCCGAGCCGGTAGCACTCCGCAGGCGCAATGGCCGGTCGAGACTTCATCCTCAAGTAGTGGCGGGAGAGTCTCGCGTTGATGCCTGAGGAAGATGGCCGAGCCGTGGGATCTCCTGCTAAGTCCCGACGGGAGTTCTTCGAGTTCGTCGAACGGCGCTTGGGAGCTAACCAAGAGCTGCTCGAAACGACTGGCAAACCTTCGTCTCATCAGCTGAAGATATTCTGGTTGGAAGCCAACTTGAAGCACTCGCCCTCCCCACTCCGGGCAGAGGGGTGGCGAGTCTTAGAGCCCCACTTCTTCCTGAGGGAAGACCCCGTTGCGGGCGGACACAACCACTTGTGGCTCGATACGTCCCACGAGCGAATCTGGTACGCCTATACGTTTGGGAAACGGGACGAAGTTGAGTCGACCATTCGGCGAGATCTGTTGAGTCAGCGGGGACTGGATCAAGTCTGGCTCGCGGAACGGTTCCTCGAGTCGGTACGCCACCGAATGGGTTACACCGACCGCGGTTTCCGTTTCTCATTTAGGGGAGCTCTTTACCGGGACAGCGGTGAAGAAGATATGCCTCGCTTCTCGGGTAAGTTCTGGCTTGGAAACGAGGTTTCGCCTGAACAGCATGAGTTCCTACGATCAGCCGAGCGCACTTTCTCCAAGTCGTCCCTGCGAATGGGACGACTGACTCAACGACCGGACGCCGCGGGTACAGGTGTCCTGTTGGAGGTCGATGCGCGTGGCCACATGACGGTCACCACTAGTGAAGATACAGACGAGGTGTTGGGCCTCATCAATCAGGTTGGAGCGTCGTACGCCGGCGAGCTGAAGGAGCTAGAGGCGCGCCGTTCGAAGTTCCCAAGGCCGGTCGAGTACAAGTTTGGCATGAAAGTTGATCGTGAGCGGTTCAGGGCGCAAGTCGAATCGGGGGTCGGCCCTACCAAGCTCTGGATGCAGAAGTACTCAGAGGAGGATGGACTTGACCGATATACCGGTGTGGACCTCCACACTAACGAGTTGGTTAACTTGGACCTTGCGGAGGGCTACGGGTACCTCGTGGGTCAGCGGAATGGCTGCATGAATGCCGCACCCCGAATCATGACTCTGTCCGCGGAGTTCCTCAGCGGGAAGACGGACATGTACTACGAGGGGGCTCCCCTCTTTGCCTGACCCGATAAAGAATCTCATCGAGCGCCGCCTCTCAGTGTGGCGGAAGGCTTACGCTCTGTTTGACTCGGGCAAGGTAGGTGCTGCTGGCGAGTGGGTTGGGCCATTTCTTCAAGCCGGTTATCACGATGTGGTTCTCGAGCCTGTCTTGGATAACGACACTAACCCAGACATGCTTGCCGTGACCACAGACTGGAGAGTGGTCCTCGAGGTTTCCTGCTCTCCGAACAAGGAGTTCGGGAATCTTCGATCATACGCTGTCGGCGATCTGACCCCCGCACTCAAGGCGAGGCTGGGTGACCGACCCCGCAAGCCCGGCGCCGAGCCGTTCTTCGTTACTGAAGAGAGTGGGATTCGCTCATTTCCGCCAGAATTGAATGCAGTCAACCTCTACCCCCCGTTTGACAGGCATCTCAAGCGGGTTTACGACCCTGCTCTGCTGTCAGCACTGGAATCCTGGAAGGGGTTTCCCGGCCCCGTCTCGAGCTACGGACTCAAGGCTTTGCCGGAATCAGGCATTGAGGAAGTTAAGTTCCAGTTGGCAGGAATCCTCAGACAGGTCGTTTTCGATGGCGGCACTGTCACTGCCGAGGCACTGGCGGACGATCTGCTTGGAGAGTTCGCCCCCGTGGTCTCAGCACACAGGAAGAGCGACCTAGTTCGGAACGTCGCAACGCTCCTGGAGCGTGCTTCATCGCAGATTGCCGGCCTGACTTGGGACAGCCGTACTCGGAGTGTCAAGGCTGAGAAAGCCGACTCCCCGCAGACGCGGAAGTCCTTCTCGAAACAGGTCGCGGCTTGGCTGAATATCCGGTTTTTGGAGAGCTTCTCTTCTGATCTCGGTGACGACGAAACTGAGGAGGACATTGACGATGGCGTGGCAGGCTAAGTTTGTAGTCCCGATCACATTCGAGCTGTCCTACCCGACAGGTCAGCACGAAGATTGCTGACGAGTCCAGATGGGGCTCCCGCGCCTCACCGACCTCGAGCGGTCCATCCTGCACAGGTTAATCGGTCGCCGGGGATTCAGTGGCCGTGTCCGGTGCGCCTCAACCACCCTCTCCGTTGGAGCAGGCCGACCTTGCGCTCGACGCCGTCCCGTTGCTCAAGGACATCTCCAAAATCCCACCGAACCAGTGTTGGGTAGTCTGCCACTCGATGTTGGCTCCGATCTATGTGTCCAGCCCCGTAACCCAGACGGTAACGCTCACCGACAAGCCCCAGGTAGTCACCTTCCCGATCTCGCCCGAGACCACGCCCATCGCTCAGGTCCTCCAGCCCCCGAATGGTACGGTGATCTATGGGTTCGAAGAGGGGGACGAACGGCGCCAGATCCATGGGATGTTCCTCGGAGCAAAGCGGGTCCGGAACTGCTTGGCCTTCCTCGCCGAAGTCCCGGTCCCGATCCGGTACGCGTTTGCGTCCCAGAGAATCCTCTGGAGAGAGTCCTACAACGTGGAGATGATCATGCGATACCATCCAGAGATTCGATCCCTCTCTGACGAGGGAACCCGTGAGTGGTTCGCTCACTTGGAGACCTGAATGGCGAACTTGGATACCCACTACTCGTCATCCGGCCAGATGACTCCTGACCAGTAGGTGCCCTTGAGGTGGCCGCACGGGCACCCCGAGTTTTCCTTGGGCTGCACGGTGAGGGCGGC
>JBAUZT010000017.1:0-61792 GCA_049585415.1 Thermoplasmata archaeon
GAGTTGGGTCGGAGTGAGGGTGACTCATTTGGGTCGCTCGAACTTCGGTTCAGCAAGGGGGACTAAGTCGTAACAAGGTATCTGTAGGGGAACCTGCAGATGGATCACCTCCTAAGAACGCCGACCGCAAGGTCGCTCGTTCGGGTCGAGATCCGAAATGTGCTGACGCTACCTCGCGCGTCTCCTTCTCTCCCATCGGCCATCAACCCATTTTTGAGTATCTACCACTAATTTATTAGCCGAAGCCGGGTTCCACCGGCGATGCTCTCCCCTCCTCGCCTCCTCCCCGTCCCCGAGCCGCTCCGACGCGCCGCCCGGGCGCTCGCCGACGGGGAGCCGGTGCTGATCTTCGACGCCGACGACCGTGAAGGGGAGACCGACCTCGTCATCCTCTCCGAGAAGGCGACGCCCGAACTCATCCACCTCCTCCGTCAGGATGCCGGCGGCTGGATCTGCACCGCGATCTCCGACGAGCTTCGACACCGGCTCGGCCTTCCGTTCTACTCGGAGCTCCTCGCCGGGAGCGAACACGACTACCCCATCCTCCGGGGCCTCCGCCGCGAGCAGCTCCGGTACGACACGCGAAGTCCCTTCGGGATCCACGTCCACCACCGCACGACGTTCACCGGGATCCCGGACAACGACCGCGCGCTCGCCGTTCGCACGATCGGCGAGCTCGCCCGGGATTCGGCGACGCTCTCCGGCCCCGAGCTCCAGCGCCGGTTCATCTCGGAGTTCAGCGCCCCGGGCCACCTCCCCATCATCTACGCCGCGCCCGGCCTACTTTCGGAGCGAAAGGGACATACGGAACTTTCCGTCTCGCTCGCCCGGATGGCCGGCCTCTCCGAGTCCACGACCGTCTGCGAGATGCTCGGGGACTCCGGGGGCGCGCGGGCGCCCGACGCGGCCCGACGGTACGCCGAGATGCACGGGTTCGAGTTTCTCGAGGGACGGAAACTGATCGAGGCGTGGCGGACATGGTCGTCCGCGTAATGGCCACGGGGGTCTTCGACCTCCTCCACCCCGGACACGTATACTTCCTCACCGAAGCGCGAAAGCTCGGGGACGAGCTCGTGGTCGTCGTCGCGCGGGACAAGACCGCGCGGCGTTTGAAGCACGAACCGTACGTTCCCGAGCACATTCGGCGCGAGATGGTCGAGGCGCTCAAGCCCGTCGACCGTGCCGTCCTCGGCTCGACGACCGACATCTACGCGACGGTCGTGAACGAGCGCCCGTCGATCATCGCGCTCGGCTACAACCAGGTCTGGAACGAAGGCGAGGTCGAGCGCGAATGCGCCCGCCGCGGCGTCCCGGTGAAGGTCGTTCGCATCGGGCCGATACCGCACGACGAGCTCGCCACCCGGCGGATCGTCGAGCGGATCCTCGAGATCTCGGGCCGGCCCAAAGAGGCGAGCCCGTGAAGAAGATCGGCGTCGCCGACACGACGTTCGCCCGCGTCGACATGGGCAGCCTCGCGATCCGCGCCTTGAAGGAGCGCGGTACCGGCTTCCGCGTCGTCCGGAAGACCGTGCCCGGCATCAAGGACCTCCCCGTCGCCTGCCGGCAGCTCTTCCTCGAGGAGCACGTCGACCTCTGTCTCGCGCTCGGCATGCCGGGGAAGGCGGAGTACGACCGGACGTGCGCCCACGAGGCGTCGCTCGGTCTCCTCTTCACGGGCGTGCTCGAAGCGAAACCGATCGTCGAGTGTTTCGTCTTCGAGGGCGAGGCGCGGGACGAGAAGGAGCTCGCGACGCTCGCGCGCCGGCGCGCGGAGGAGCACGCCCTCAACGCCTACGCGATGCTGTTCCACCCCCAGGACCTCGGGCGGCACGCCGGTGAGGGGTTGCGACAAGGGTTCCGGGACGCCGGGCCGGTGCGCCCGTCCCGTTAACGATCCACGGAGGAAGAACGATGCCGAAGAGAACGAACGAAGGGAAGGGAGTGACGGTGGCGATCGTGGCGAGCGAGTACAACTACGACATCACGTTGATGATGGTCGAGCGCGCGAAGGAGGAGGTCGCTTTCCTCGGCGCCCAGCTCGGACCCGTGGTGAAGACCCCGGGGGTCTACGACATGCCGCTCGCGGTGAAGGTGCTGTTCGGCCGGTCCGACGTCGACGCGGTCGTCGCGCTCGGCGCAGTGATCGAGGGCGAGACGAACCACGACGAGGTCGTGATGAACCAAGCGGCCCGGAAGCTCACCGACCTCTCGGTCGAGTTCGGTAAGCCGCTCGGTCTCGGGGTCTCGGGACCGGGCGAGACGCGGCTCCAGGCCCAAGACCGCATCGAGAACGCGGGGAACGCGGTGCGCGCCGTCGTGAAGATGGTCCGCCGGCTGCGCGAACTCGGGTGAACCGGACCTTAAAGCCCGATCCGGCTGCGGAGATAGTCGAACGCCGTCTTTCCCTTCGACGTGTGCGGCGTCACGGTCAGGGGTCCGGGGGGCACCTTCGCCTTGTCTCGGGTCTTGAGCGCGACCGCGAGCCGGTCGTGGGGAATCTTCACGGTAACATCGGGGTGCGGCGCCGCCCCCGCCGTTACCGACACCGCGCCCGATTTGTCGACGACCATCGAGGCGACCCCGTCGTCCGTCTCGAAGACCCAGGTCTGCGGCAGATAGCTCCGCACGATCCCGCCGAAGAGCCCCCTCAGTTGCTTCTGGACCTCGGGTTCGACTTGCTTCCCCGTGTCCCTCAGCAGTCCCTCGATGCAGCTCATTCGGACGCCCTGATACCGGCGGCCATATACGCCCGCGGGTGCGGCGGCCGGTCGAGCGTCTCCGCAGCCCCGCGGTCGGGCATCTCCAAATCGTTAAGCCGCACCACCGTTCGCCGGGCCCGGGAGGGCGCCCTCGTGGGACCTCGCGAGTTTCACGGGGAGATCCCTTCGACGCAGGACCGGGCGATCGAACTCGTGCGTGCCGGTGCGACGGAAGGGACCCGCGTGGTCGCCTGTCGACAAACGGCGGGGCGGGGTCGCCTCGATCATCTCTGGGCATCCCCCGAGGGAGGGCTCTATCTCTCGATCGTCCTCGCGGTCCCTTCGGACCATCCGACCCTGCTCCCCCTCGCGCTCGGGGCCCGACTGGCCCAGGAACTCGGGGACCGGTATTCCGTGCCCCTCCTAGTAAAGTGGCCGAACGACGTCGTCGTCTCTGCGCCCCGTCAGCCTCCGAAGAAGCTCGCGGGGGTCCTCGTCGACCGGGTGAGTTCTCCCTCGGCCGGGGCGCTGGCGGTCGCCGGCATCGGCGTCAACGTGGCGAACCGGTCCGGCGGATGGCCGGTGGAGGTTCGCGACCAAGCGACCTCCCTCGGCGAGCTCCTTCGGACCCCTCCCCCGCTCGACGAAGTGGAGGAGGTCGTGGTCGGTGCTGCGATGGGCGCGTCGACCGGACTCCAGGACCGAGGTGGCCTCGACGCGACCCGGGCGCTTTGCCGCCGCCGGCTGTACGGGGTCGGCCACCACGCGAGCGTGGACGGGCGCCCCGTCGGGATCATCGCAGGCCTAGGCGACGAAGGGGAGCTTCTGATCGATGACGGCGGCGACCGGGTGACAATAAGAGCGGGCGACCTTCGTGTGGAGGAGGCCCGATGAGCGAAGCATTCGACCGTTGGACGGTGCTGAAACGCCAGGCGCGCGAAGGCGGCGGGTCGGACCGGGTCGAGAAGCACCGCGCCGCGGGCAAGCTCACGGCCCGCGAACGGCTCGAAGCGTTCTTCGATGCCGGCACGTTCACCGAGATCGACCCGTTCGTCACCCATCGGGTCGAGAAGTTCGGTCTCGCGGAGCGGCGTCCCCCGGGCGACGGGGTGGTCACCGGTTGGGGAGAGGTCGATGGGCGCCCGGTTTGCGCGTTCGCCCAGGACGCGACGGTCTTCGGGGGAGCGCTCGGCGAGGCGCACGCGATGAAGATCGTGAAGGTGATGGAGACCGCCCGGAAGGCCGGGGTCCCGATCGTCGGGCTCGACGACTCGGGCGGCGCGAGGATCCAGGAGGGCGTGATGAGCCTCGGCGGGTACGGCGAGGTGTTCTTCCGGAACGTCACCCTTTCGGGAGTCGTTCCTCAGATCTCGCTGATCCTCGGACCGTGCGCGGGCGGTGCCGTCTACTCTCCCGCGATCACCGACTTCGTCGTCATGGCCCGGGGGACCGGCCAGATGTTCATCACCGGACCGGACGTCGTTCGGGCCGTGACCGGCGAGGAGGTCACGATGGAGGCGCTCGGCGGCGCCGACGCGCACGCGAGCTTCAGCGGGGTATCGCATTTCACGGCCGCCTCCGACGTGGAGGCGATCGCCCTCGCGCGGCGGCTCCTCTCCTATCTTCCGCTCAACAATCTCGAAGAAGCACCGGTCACCGCCGCGATCGCGCCACCGGACACCGCTGCGACCGAGCTTCCCTCGGTCGTGCCGGAAGACGCGAACACCCCCTACGACGTCCACGAGGTGATCTCCCGCATCGTGGACCCGTCCTCCTTCCTCGAGGTTCAGCCCGAGTGGGCGCCGAACCTCGTCATCGGATTGGCCCGGCTCGCCGGCCGCTCGGTCGGGGTGGTCGCGAACAACCCGGGTGCGCTCGCCGGGACGCTCGACATCAACGCCTCCACGAAGGGTGCCCGTTTCGTCCGGTTCTGCGATGCCTTCAACCTCCCGCTCCTCACGTTCGTCGACGTGCCGGGATTCTTGCCCGGGACCGCCCAGGAACACGGCGGGATCATCCGGCACGGCGCGAAGCTCCTCTACGCTTACGCCGAGGCGACGGTCCCGCTCCTGACGGTGATCCTGCGCAAGGCGTACGGCGGAGCCTACGACGTCATGTGCTCGAAGCACCTCGGCGCCGACCTGAACCTCGCCTGGCCGACCGCCGAGATCGCCGTCATGGGGGCCGACGGAGCCGTGAACATCCTGTTCCGTCGGGACCTCGAGAAGGCCCCCGAGGCGGACCGGGAGACGGTCCGAGCGCGTCTCACCCAGGAGTACCGTACCGAGTTCCTGAACCCGTACCTGGCGGCGGAACGCGGCTACATCGACGACGTGATCGACCCGACGGAGACCCGCGCGCGGCTGGTCGCCGGCTTGCAGATGTTCGCCTCGAAGCGCGACGACCGGCCGGCGAGGAAGCACGGGAACATCCCGTTGTAGCGTAGGTCGTCGGTCATGGTCGGCATCACCGAGACCGTCCTGCGCGACGGGCACCAGTCGTTGATCGCGACCCGGATGCGCACGCGCGACATGCTTCCCGCCGCCGAGCGGTTGGATGCGATCGGCTACCGTTCGCTCGAGGTGTGGGGGGGCGCGACGTTCGACGTCAGCCTACGGTTCCTGCGCGAAGACCCCTGGGAGCGGCTGCGCCTCTTGAAGCGCGCGATGCCCCGCACCCCGCTCCAGATGCTGCTCCGGGGCCAGAACCTCGTCGGCTACCGCCACTACCCCGACGACGTCGTGGAGAAGTTCGTCGCGGAGTCGGCACGCCAGGGGATCGACATCTTCCGCGTCTTCGACGCGCTCAACGATCCCCGCAACATGGAGGTCGCGCTCGGGGCCGTGAAGAAGGCCGGCGCGCGCGCCCAGGGCACGATCTGCTACACCCAGTCGCCGGTCCACACCCTCGAGGCGTTCGTCGAGCTCGGTCGACGGCTCGCGGCGATGGGCGCGGACGAGCTGTGCGTCAAGGACATGGCCGGTTTCCTTCCCCCGACCGAGGGCGCGGCGCTGGTGCGCGCACTGATCCGGGAGGTCGGTCTTCCCGTCGTCGTCCACACGCACTCGTCGAGCGGGATGGCGACGATGACGTGCCTCGCGGTCGCCGAGGCCGGGGCCGCCGCCATCGATAGCGCGCTCTCGCCGTTCTCAGGGGGCGCTTCCCAACCCCCCACAGAGACCCTCGTCGGGGCGATGCGCCACACCGAGCTCGACCCCCGGCTCGACCTGAACGCCCTCGCCGACCTGGCGGCGCACTTCGCCACCGTGATGGACCGCTATCGGCCGCTCCTCAACATTCGGTCGCTCCAGACCGACCCCGGGATCCTCACCCATCAGGTGCCGGGGGGCATGCTCTCGAACCTGCTCTCGCAGCTCCAGGAGCAGGAGGCGCTCTCCCGCCTCGCGGAGGTGCTCGCCGAAGTGCCTCGCGTCCGCGCGGACCTGGGCTACCCGCCGCTCGTCACGCCGACCAGCCAGATCGTCGGGATCCAGGCGGTGCTCAACGTCCTCACCGGCGGACGGTATCGCCAGATCACCGCCGAGGTCCACGACTACGTTCGCGGCCTCTACGGCACCCCGCCGGCACCGATCGACCCGGAGCTGCGGAAGAAGGTGCTCGCCTCCGGTCCGCCCGCGATCACCGGTCGGCCGGCCGACCTCCTGCCGCCGGAGTTCCAGAAGATGCTCGGGGAGGTCCGCGCGCTCGTTCCCGCGGCGGACGATGCGGAAGCGCTGTCGTACGCGTTGTTCCCGGCGGTCTACCGGTCCTACCGGACCGCGATCGACCGCGGGCTCAACTCCGATGTCCTCACGACCGCCGCTCTCGGCGTCGTCGCGGCCCTCCGCGCCCCCGCTTCCCCGCCTCCCGTGGCGCAGGCTGCTTCGAGTTCCGACGGTGGGGGGAGCCCGTGGGCCCACGAAGGGCGAAGCCGTCTGCAGTCTCAGCGGAGGTGGGTCGATGCGAATCACCATCGAACGGGACGGTAGGTCGACGTCCGTCGAAGTGACCCCAGGCGGTGACGCCGTGACCATCGGACCGGAACGGTATCCGATCACGGTGGTCCGCGCGACGTCGACGACGGTCGAGCTCGAGATCGCGGGGGAGCGCGTCGTGGTCGAGAACTGGCCGGAGCACTTCGCGGAGCCGCCGGGGCCGGTGGACGTGAACGGCGAGCGCTGGACGATCTCCATCGAACGGGGCCCGAGGGGCGCGGGGCCGGCCGTCGCCGCCTCGAAGCCGGTGAGTCCTCCCACCGCGGTGCCGACCTTGCGAGCTCCGACGGCCCAAGAAGGGATTCCGGTCATCCCCCCGATGCCCGGCAAGGTGATCGAGGTACGGGTCCGGGACGGGGACCGGGTCCAGAAGGGCGATGTGCTGCTCGTGCTCGAGGCGATGAAGATGCGCAACGAGCTCACCAGCCCCGCGGAAGGGGTCGTCCGCGGGCTCACGGTCAGCCCCGGGACGAACGCCCGCGCGAAAGAGCCGATGCTCTTCGTCGCGCCGGCCTGACGAGCGGCCGGCCTACGAAAAGTGCGGGATCGACCGGCCACACGCCGGGCACCGGGCGGTCCCCGGCTCGATCGGGGCCGCGCAGTACATGCAGAAGCCGATCGAACTCGCGTGCACGTGGCCGGACGAGTTGGCGAGCGGTACGTCCCCCGGGGCCGTGGGGGCGACGGTCGATTTCCCGGAGCCGATCGGCCGGCTCGCCCAGGGCGAGTACACGAGGGCGAGGCTCCCGACCATCCACCCCAAGAGGATGTAGAAGGCGATCCCCGAGTACTGGGGAAAGACGAGGAGCACGCTGATCGCGGCGGCGATCGTCGCGAAGTTGATCAAGGTCAGGACCGTTCGACGGAGCATCGGCACCCTCGCCGCTCGTACTGACGAGCCCGAGCGGGCTCATCTCCTTTGGCCTGACTACCGATAGGGGCGACGGCGCCGCCGGCGAGTGTCTATAATAGAGCCCGCGGATGGGCGCCCTCCATGCCGAACGTCCCGACCCTCGTCCAGCGGGACGAGTTCACCTACGAGATCGCGCGGGACGAGGCGGCCGGCATGCGGGTCCCCGGGATCCTCTTTTCCAACCAGGCGCTCCTCTCGGGAGTGAGCGGGGACCCCTCGCTCAACCAACTCGCGAACGTCGCGACCTTGCCCGGGATCCAGGAGCACGCGCTCGCGATGCCGGACATCCACTTCGGCTACGGCTTTCCCGTGGGTGGGGTCGCGGCGTTCGACCTCGCCGAAGGGGTCGTCTCCCCCGGCGGGATCGGCTACGATATCAACTGCGGCGTCCGCCTCCTTCGAACGTCCCTCACGGTCGACGAGGTCCGACCTCGCCTCGGGGCGCTGATCGAGCGCCTGTACCGCGAGGTCCCCTCGGGGGTGGGCTCGCGGGGCGGCCACCCGCTCTCTCACTCGGAGGTGGAGGAAGTGCTCGCGGGAGGCGCGCGTTGGGCCGTGGAGCACGGACTCGGTCGAACGGCCGACCTGCCGGTGCAGGAAGAGGAGGGGCGGCTCTCGGGGGCGACGCCGTCCGCCGTTTCGGAAGGCGCGCGCAAGCGCGGACTGAAGCAGCTCGGGACCCTGGGCTCCGGCAATCATTTCCTCGAGGTGCAGGCGGTCGACGAGGTGTTCGACCCCGAGTTCGCCCGGGTCCTCGGTCTCACCCCGGGAGGAGTTGCGGTGATGCTCCACACGGGCTCGCGCGGCCTCGGCCACCAGGTGGCCACGGATTTCATCCAGGAGATGGACCGGGGTCTCGCCGGTCAGGGGATCACGCTCGTCGACCGGCAGCTCTCGTGTGCGCCGATCTCCTCGGAGCCGGCCCAGCGGTACCTCGGGGCGATGGCCGCCGCGGCGAACTTCGCGTGGGCCAACCGGCAGGCGATCACGCACGGGGTCCGTCGGGCGTTCACTTCGGTGTTCGAACGGAGCGAGGACGACCTCGACCTTTCCGTGGTCTACGATATCTCGCACAACATGGCGAAGGTGGAGGAGCACGCCGTGGACGGCGGACGCCGCCGGGTCCTCGTACACCGCAAGGGGGCGACGCGGGCGTTCCCCGCCGGTCGGGAGGAGGTCCCCTCGGCGTACCGGGCGTACGGTCAACCGGTGCTCATCCCGGGCGACATGGGAACGGCGAGCTACGTCCTCGCAGGCCTCCCGACCTCGATGACGCGGTCGTTCGGATCCTCCTGCCACGGCGCGGGGCGGCGACTCTCCCGCCACGCCGCGGTGCGCGCGTTCCGCTACGAGGACGTCACGCGGGCGCTCGCGGACCGCGGGATCGTCGTTCGATCGGCCTCGCGGGAAGGGGTCACGGAAGAGGCGCCGGGCGCCTACAAGGATGTCGAGGAGGTCGTTCGGGTCGCCGAAGGGGCGGGGCTCACTCGCCGCGTCGCCCGACTCGTCCCGCTCGGCGTGGTCAAGGGCTAGGCCCCGTCGAGGTCCCGGGCCGTCGGAACGCGACCCCGAGGATCCCTCCGACCGCGACCCCGACGCTCAGCGCAAAGAGCCCGAGCGTGAAGGAACGGGGAACGATCCCCCACACCGGTCCCTGCGCGGTCGGGGCCGACACCACGATCTCGTACGAGCGGCTGTACGTCGCTCCGCGGGAATCGGTCGCGGTGATGTTGGCGGTGTACGACCCCGCTTTCGAGTACGTGTGGGTCACGTTCGCCGCCGAGGAGACGGCGCCGTCGCCGAATTCCCAGAAGTACGTGTAGGGTGGCCCGCTTCCACCGGAGGCGAGCGCGACGAAGTTGACCGCGAGGGGCGCAGGACCGGCCTCCACCGAAGGACCCGAGACGAGCGCCAGGGCGGCACCGGTGCTGGTGACGTCCACTCCACCGGAGAAGACGGCCTCATCACCCCACGAGTCCTTCGTCACGGCGACGAGCGTGTAGAGGCCCGCGGTCCAGTACGTGTTCGAGGGGGACGCCCCGGACCCGGTCGACCCATCTCCGAAGGCCCAACCCGTGCTCACGGTACCGGGCCCGCCGGCGTACGCGGTACCCTTCCAGTACAGCGGACCCGCCCCTACCCACGGCCCGCCCGTGACCGAGAGGACGAGCGCGTCGGTCGCGGGAACGAACCCTCCCGACTCGACCGCGAAGAACGAACCGAGCGCGAAATCTGCCGTCAGGTTCGTGCCCGTAGTCGCGAACGTCGCCGAGAGGTTCCCTTGCTCGACGTAAGCGGCCGCGCCCTCGGAGGGCGCGTAGAACGTCTCGTTCACGGCCGCAGCGTACCCGAGGACCTTGCCCTCGCCCTGCCAAGTGTAGTTGGCGTCGATGCGCGTCCCGTTCCACGAGTAGGCTTGCGCGGCATAGGTGACCGTGGTCCCGGAGGAGACGTCGATCGCCGGGGAGATCGTGCCCGTGAGGTACGGCGCCGCCGACGGGCTCGACGGACCCACGTCGATCAGGAACGCCTGGCTCGCGTTCCCGTACCCTCGGTCGGCGAGGTGGCCGATCGCCCAGTACGTACCGGGCGTTGCGTAGGTCTCTTGGGCGGAATCTCCGACGGCCGTAGGCCCGTCCCCGAACGACCACGTGGTCTCGGAGGCGTTGGCTTCGTACCCCCCCGAAGCCGATGCGTCAAAGGTCACGATCAACGGCGCGGGGCCGAAGGTCGGGCTCGCCGTGAACGTCGCTTCCAGGGGCGGGGCGACGGTGACGTTCGCTTCCGCGAACGCGGAAGGCCCGATGCTCTCGTTGACGTAGAGCCAGATCGACTGATTCCCCAGCGAGCGCAGGATGGCGCAGTTACAGGCGGAAACATAGGGGTCGGTCGACCGATACTGTTCGCTCAGTGTGCCGGTGCCCCCCGTGACACCGAACAGGTCGGGGAAATCCGCGGGTGCGTCGCGAACGCTCTCCGAGTTGTTCGCCGTCACGCGGACCGGCACCGGGCTCGCCGCGCAGACCGGCGGGAGAGCACTACCGACCCCGATCGGCACCGGAAGGCTGACGCCGCCGTCGACCGGCGACGCGCTGTCCTGGATCAAGACCGTCGCACAGAACGAGCCGTTCGCGCCGTAGGTGTGCGCGACGGACGCGGAGCTCGACCAGTTCTGGTACGTTCCGTCCCCAAAGTAGTACAAGTAGGAGTAGGGACCCTGGCCGCCGTGCGCGGTCGCCTGGAGGACGATCGGGGCGTCCGCCGATGGCCGGTCATTGCTGACGGTGAGATTCGAGCCCAGGGCGCTCCCGCCCCCGACGACGACCGCTACGGGGAGGGAGACCGAGAAATTGCCGGAACTGTCGACGACGTAGGCCTGAGCGGAGTACACTCCGGGGGCGGTGTACGTGTGGTCGATCCGTCCGCCCGAAACGAAGGACGCGTTGCCGTCCCCGAAGTAGAGTCCCTCCTCCGGATAGGTCCCCGAACCTCCCGAAGCGCTGAGCGAGAAGTTGACGGTCAAGGGCGTCCGCCCGGTGGAGGCTGAGACGTTGAGGAACGTTGCGAGGGTGGAGAGTACGGGGGGTCCCGCCGCGAGGGACGGAAGGAGTTTCCCGACGATCGGCGTGCCAATACCCGTCACCGGGTCCCATCCCATGCCGGCGGCGTAGCCGTTGTTCCCTTGGGTGATGTCGTGGAAGTCAACGGAGTACTCGCTCGGGTCTCGGAGAATGCCGTAGAGCGCCGGATTAAGGAGCCCGAGTGGAGCGCCCGCCGCTTGGTCGGCGAGGGCAGCGATACCAGCCCAGATCGGCGTGGCTAGACTCGTGCCGCCCACCCCGGTCGGGTTGTCGCCGTAGTAGATGACCACCCCGGGCGTCGCGATGGCGGAAACATCCGGGACGCCGCGGTCGGAGTTGTTCGTCGGTATCCCCTTGCCCGATTGCCACCACGGCCGAGCGAGCGGAGAGAACCCTCCGCCTGAGCCTCCCTGATTATCGCAACCGGGAGGTATCGCTCCGGAGGCGTTGCCGGACCAACCCACCTCACTCTGCCAGACCCCCATGGGCGAGACCGTGAGTGTCGTTCCCCCGACCGCCGTCACGTAGGCATCCGACGCCGGGAAGTTCGTCGCGTCGCCGCTCGTCCCGTCGGCCGCCCCGCAGTCCCCGGTGGCGGCGAAGACGCTGATCCCCTCCGCGGCCGCAAATTCGAGCACCGGCCCCAGCAACGCGTACGACCCATCGGTCGACGCATTGCAGGAAAGGTAGCACGCACCGGAGTACGCGTTGTACTCGCCGGAGTCCGGCTCCCCCCAGCTCATCGAGATCACGTTGACCGATTGGTGGGCGACGAGGTAGTCGACCGCCTGGTAGAGACCGACGTTCGGGTTGGGGGAGAACGTCATGTCAATCGTGGCCCCGGGGGCGCTCGCGTGGGACCATTCGAGGTCGAGGGCTTCCTCGGTCCCCCACCCGGTGTACGTCGAATTGATCAAGGTCGTCGGTCCCACGGGGTACAGGAAGTTGACGGTCGTATTGGGAAGCGATTCGGCACCGTTGAAGGCGGTGAAGTCCTTCGCGAGCTGGTCTTGCGTTTGAGCGTCATCGTACGTGTCCACGATGCCGATCGTCTCCCCCTTCCCATCGGTCGAGGGCGTTGTGGGGCTCATGTTGTACGCTCCCCAGACCTGGCATGGATCGATGTAGCTGCCCGACCCGCACGATCCAGCGGGCGTGGAGGCGGGCACGATCTGCGAGGGAGGATCGACCGCGGGTTCCAGGGATGTGGTATTTCCTAGACCGTAGACGCCCGTCCAAGGGACGATGGACGGCAAGGTGGCGACCGTGGGGTGGCTCACGAACTCGAGACCGTTCGTATCACGATACTGATCGAAGGTCGTTTCGAACGCGGGAGCGACCTCCCCAGCGGGTCCCCGAACGGTGAGCAGCAGCCGGTCCGGGCTCACCGCCACGCTGAGCCCGTACGATTCAAAGTATGCGGTGGCGGAAGCGAGCGAGCTCTCGGAGGCCCCATACCGGGACGCGAGCGCGGCGGTGGAGAGGAAGTGATGAAAGACGGGGGTCCCAGGAACGTAGAGCGCATCGAGGTACGCTTGGAGTCCGGAAGCGTTCGCTACCGCGAGGCCGACGGCCACGTCCATCGGGGTCGAGGGACCGACGGTTCCGAGGTCGACGACTCCGCGACCCGGGGAATACGCGGGCGCGACTTGGGTCTCCCGGGGGGAGGTCGGCGCTAACGGGGCCGGGGAGGTGCCTCCGTGGGCCGACGGCGAGGTCGCGGAGAAGCTCGAGAGCGCCGGGGTGATGCCGAGAAGTCCGGCGGCGACCAGCAACAGCACGAGGGCCAAAGCAGGGGCGGTCCGGCTCCGCATCGGCCCCGGAGCAAGGGTCGCCCGCCCCCCTTATGCTTGACCCCGACGGCCGAAGATTCGCCGAAAGACCTCATAACCCGCGGCCGGCGTGCCTACGGTGAGGGCTGTTGTTGAACCCGTACCTCGGTTACGAGATCGCCCTGCTCCTCGTGGTCGCCTACGGGGTAATCGTCTATGCGATGTACCGGGCCGGTTGGATCGGCCCCGACCACCCGCTGACCCTGCTGGGTCCGGCCCTGATGATCAAGACCAAGCGGGGTCGGAGCGCGATCGAGCGGTGGTCGCGCTTCCACCGCTTCTGGACCGTCGCTGCGGACGTCGGCATCGCGCTCGCGGCGATCGCGATGGCCGGAATCATCGTGCTCCTCGTGATCGACGCCTTCCTTTCGCTCCGCCTCAACGCCGCGTCCGCTCCCTCCGTTAACGAAGCCCTCGGGATCCCGGGGATCAATCCGATCATCCCGATCGGCTACGGCATCCTCGCCCTGGTGGTGGGGGTCGTCCTGCACGAGCTCGCCCACGGGGTCGTCGCGCGCTCCCAGGGGATTGGCGTGAAGACCCTCGGCGTGCTCTGGTGCGTGATCCCGGTCGGCGCGTTCGTCGAGCAGGACGATGCCGACATGCTGGCGGCTCCACGCCGTCGGCGAGACCGCGTCGCTGCCGCCGGCGTGCTCGCGAACTTCGCCCTCACGATCATCTTCTTCGTGGCACTCTCGCTGCTCGTCGCCTCCTCCGTCCAACCGAACGCGAACGGGGTCGGGGTCGCGCAAGTCGAATCGGGGACACCGGCCGCGAACGCGACCCTCGCTCCCGGGGACATCATCGTGTCGATCAACGGAACCGCGACGACGGACTCCACGTCCTTCGAGAACTCGCTCGCCGACACCCATCCGGGAGAGAACGTGACGGTCGTCTACTATTCGAGTTCGTTATCGCGGCTCGTCACGACCAATGTGACGCTGGCCCCCAGCCCCACCGTCGCGGGTCGGGGATTCCTCGGGGTCGCGGTCACGTTCATCACCCCGAGCCAGCTCCGCACGGTGTTCATCTGGCCGCTCTCGAGCTCGCAGGGTCCCCTGATCGGCGCGATCGACTGGCTCGTCCTGCCGCTCGCGGAGCTCCAACCGATCGCTGGGCCGTCGGTCGGATTCTATCACCTGACGGGGCCCTTCGCCGGGACGGACCCGGGGACGTTCTGGGTCTTCGCGAACATCCTCTACTGGCTCGCGTGGATGAACCTCCTCTTGGGGATGTCGAACGCGCTTCCCCTCGTGCCCCTCGACGGAGGACTCCTCTTCCGCGACTTCGCCTCGTCCATCGCCGCCCGATTCCGTCGCGGTTGGTCGGCCGCCCGTCTCGACGAGTTCGGCGGTCGGGCGGTGACCGCTTCTTCCCTCATCGTGGTCCTGCTCCTGGTATGGCAGTTCGTCGTTCCGCGGCTCGTCTAGACGAGCGCTCGCTCTTCGCCGAGTACCCGTTCCTCGCGGGGGCGGAAGCGCTGCTCGGGGGAGAAGCGGTCTCGGTCCGGGGCCTGCTCTCGGACTCGGCGTACGCGAGGGCGCGGTCGATCGGACGCGCCCGGGTGCTCGCCGCGGCCGATGACCCCCGAGCGCGCAAGGATGTCGAAGAGCTCGCCGGCGCGGAGCCGGATGTGCGGTATCTCTCCTTCCTCTTTGCCCAGATCCTGCTCGCGGCGGCCCCGTCCCCCGCGGCGCTACGACGGTGGGCGGTCGCCGAGTCGAAACGGACCCACGCCCGCCTCTCGACCGTTCCTGTCGAGGAGCTCGTCGAGGTCGCGCGGCGTCTCGGGTTCACGATGGAAGGGGTCGCGCGCGACCGCGTGGCGCTCGCGCTGCTCGACTATCTCCACCTGGCCGTGCCGGTGCGCGAGGCCGATTTCCGGCTCGCGCGACAGGAGGTCGAACACGGCACGGTCGTCGTCGACCGGGTCCGGGCGGCCCGGCTCTTGCAGGAAGCCGTTCGCTTGCGTCTCGGGGTCGCCGTGGCGCTCTCCGAGGACGCCCGGGAGACCGTGCGACAGCAGGAGGCCGAGCTGTTCACGACGATCGCAGAACGGATGCCGATGCCGATCGCCCGGGCCGTCGGGGGACCGAGCGCGATCCAGCCCGCCTTGTTCCCCCCGTGCATCCGCAAGATGCAACGGAGCCTCCAGGCCGGGGAGAACCTCTCGCACGCCGGCCGGTTCGCGCTCGCCGCGTTCCTCCACCGGGTCGGTGCGGACTTCGAAACGATCGTCGACGCCTACCGCGGAGCGCCCGATTTCGACGAGTCGATCACTCGGTATCAGGTGGAACACATCACGCACCACGACGGCGGGGTCGGTTACGAGCCCCCCGAGTGCGAGACCCTCCGGACCCACGGGCTCTGCTACCGGGAAGGAGACCCCGCCGCCTCGCTCGCGGCCGACCGAGCGCCGGACCCGCTCTGCCACGAGAGCCGGCTCCGCCATCCCCTGCAGTACTATCGCCTCCGGGGCGGGGCGGTCGTCGAGCGCGCCGACGCGGACGGCGCCGCCGGACCTATGCGGCCGGGGGAAGCGCGCGGTACGTCCGGAGCGCACGGGCGAGCGCCGTCCACTGACCGGCGATGACGAAGTAGAGCATCGCGACGTCGATCACGGTGAACTCGACCCCGGCGAGGTGGAACCGGCTCCAGGGCTCGCTCGGAGCCCACGGCCACGGGAGCGACCAGTCGAACTCGAGGAACGTCGCGAGCGCGAGCACGACCAGCCGGTCGGCGCGCGAGAGCAGGCCCGCCGCGAGCCGGCCCTGGCCCACCGCTTGCGCTTGCGTGCCCATGTAGCTCGTCAACAGGAGGCTCACGAGCGCGAGGAGTGCGAGGAAGGGGTTCACGAACCCCGAGACCGCGATCCCGAGCACGATGACGATGTCCGCATAGCGGTCGAGGACGTGGTCGAGGAGGTCGCCACGGAGCGAGGTGCGGCCGGTGGCGCGCGCGACCGCGCCGTCGAGCACGTCGAAGAGGCCCGCGAAGAAGATCAGGACCGCGACCGGCAAGAACAGCCACGGGGTCGTCCATCGTACCCATCCGGCGAGAACGCCGGCCCCCGCGGCGCAGCCGAGGGCGAGCCAGCTCAGCTGCTTCGGGCTCCATCCCAGGAACGGGCGGGCGAGCCGCGCGACGTACGGGGCGACGCGGGCCCGGTAGCCCTCGAGCACCATCGGCGTCCCTATCGCGGCCGGTCCAAAAGATGCGCGGTGAGCCGCCGGTCGGAGAGCCAATCGACCGTGCCGTAGGACGAGCGTCCCCGCCGTTGCACGCGACGGGCGACCTCTTCCGCCACTCCGGCAACCGATCGTCGGGAGGTGTCGATCTCCCAGACCCGCCGGCCGGGGCCGAGGGCTTCCAGGAGCACGACGTCCGTCGCTTCGGCGACAAAGTTCTCGTGGCGCTCGGCGGGGGTGCCGCGTCGGGCCCGTTTCAGTCGTCGCTCGAGCTCCACCGGGTGACAGCGGAGGACCACGACGTCGCGCAAGGGCAGCAGCTGAGCCAGATGGCCGACCACGAAGTCCGTCTCGCGAAGGAGGGGGGAACGGCGCATCCGACGACGCAGTGCGGAGAGATCCACTTCGACGCCGCCCTTTACCGGTTTCGCCGCGTCGAGCGCGCGCGCAAGTTCCGAGACCTCGATCGACCGGAATCGACCCCGCAGCGCGCGCGCGACCGCGCTCTTGCCGGTCCCCGGAGTGCCCGTCAATGCGACCGGGCTCGGCACCTGGTCGCTCCTAGGCGTACCGGAGGGAGGGGAAGGTGCGGCGCCAGGCGAGCACCTCGGCGCCCACGCGCTCCTTGCGGATCCCGCCCCGAACGAGGAGCTCGGCGAGACGGGGCATATCGGCGGGGGTGAGTCCGAGCCGGGCGATCTCGGCCGTGCCGATCCGACCGACGAGGTCGATCAGCAGTCGCTGCCGTTCGAGCCGTCGCGCGAGCGCCCCCGCCGAGACGTCCGCGACCGTGCGAAGGCGCGGTCGGTCAAGATGGAGCTGGTGGGACCGGGTGAACCCCTCGGTCTCACAGACCAGCGGGACCCCGAGGTCGGTCAGGGCGCGTCCGAGCGCTTGCGCGTTCCCGACGACCGCGGTCGCGTACTCCCGACCACATCGTTCGAGCTCGAGGAGGGTCTGCGCGAGCGCCGCGATCCGATGCCAGTGCGCGTTGTCGAAGACCCGCCAGACGAGCGCCGGGTCGAGCTGCCGGAAGAGGTCCTCGCGGTCGGTGACGAGGAGACCGCCCTGTGGGCCCGGGAACGACTTGTGCGTACTCCCGTAGAGGACGTCCGCCCCCTCGGCCAGCGGGTCCTGGAACTGGCCGCCCGCGATCAATCCGAGGACGTGTGACCCGTCGTAGAAGACGAGGGCGTTCTCGGCGTGCGCGGCCTCCGCGATTTCCCGGAGCGGGTAGGGGAAGAGCAGGAAGCTCTGGCCGAGGATCACGGCCTGAGGACGCTCCTGGTGGATCGTCGCGACCGCATCGGCGGCGACGATCGAGTGACCGGGCCCGTCGGCGGGGAGCGGCCGGATCGTGTAGTCGAACATCGCCGGAATGAATCCGGGAGCGTAGCCGTCGTAGCCTCCCTCGTTCGGCGGGATCGCGAGGACTCGCGACTTGGGCGGGAGCAGAGGAACGAGAGCCGACAGGGCGGCGATGTGTCCCGAAAGGGGCCGGGTCGTCGCGAACCGGCCGTGGAACAATCGTGCGGCGGCGGCGTTCGCGAGCGTCTCGATCTGGTCGGTGTAGCGGGTCCCGGTGTAGTTGTTGTCGATCGTCTCCCCGTCGAACTCCATCGCCCCGGGGAGGGTGTACCGGCCCGCGAGGTCGCTCGAGAGATACCGGCGCGCGGTCGGGGAGACGGCGTTCTCGCTCGCGAGGAGGTTGAAGACCTCGCGGCCGCGCCAGCGGTCGTGGGACCGAACGAGCGCCGCAAGGCGGCGCTCCTCCTCACTGGCGGTCGGGACCATCGGGCTCGGGCCTCGAGGTGAGGTCGCCCTTCGCCATCTTCCGGCGCTCGTGGTGGCCACACCGCGGACAGACGAGCTCGTGAGGACCGGGCGTCAAGAGGGCGTGGCACACCTGGCAGCGCGCCGCAACGACGCCGAGGTTCGACGGGGCCGTGGTCAACTTGATCGACGGGTGGGCCTGGAGGACGCGGGCGACGATCACGTCGTCGACCGCGAACTCGGTCGAGAGCGACTCGGTGTACCCGTCCTTCGCCTTCGAGATGTGGACGGTCCCTTCGGGCGCCCCGGGGACCTGGCGCCGGCTCGTCGCGGTGGAGAGCACCGTGCAGATCGCCATCGCGGTCTTGAGTTCGTCCACGTGCGCGTAGACCAGGTCGCCCTCGTGGATCTCGGGGATCGCGTTGCGCGCATCCACGTGAACGGTCCGGTCCCTCGGGTCGATGCGCGGCGTTCCGAGCACCGAGGCGTAGATTCGCCCGCGGTCCTCGTAGGTGCCGCGCCCGGGAAGGAATTCCTCGGCGGCGCCGATGTAGTCGCCGGGCAGGACGAGTTGGGGCAGGTTGGGTGCGCTCATGGTTGGGGTTCCACTTCGAGTACCCAGAGATCGACGGGGAGCGTCACCCGCCGCTGGGTGTGGTGCGGAAAGGTCCGCGGCAACTCCCAGCCGACTGGCCGCGTCTCGAGGACGTGGGCTCCCGCGGCGACCGCTCGGCGTGCTATAAAGGTTCGGGATTCCGATAGCGCGAACGCGTAGACCGCCAGTCCGGCGAGGCGGAACGCGGCGTCCCAGAACGGCCGGTCCGCGTGCTGCCGCTGCGCCCCGAACGGCGGGTTCATGGCGACGACGTCCGCCCGCCTCGCCCATCGACCGACCTCTTCGTGCACGAATTCGATGGAGACCCCGAGGGCGGAGGCGGCTCGCCGCGCGATCTCCAGCACGCCGTCGTCCGAGTCCACCCCGACGACCGGCCCCGCGCCGAGCAAGGCCGCCCCGATTGCGAGCCGGCCGGTGCCCGTGCCCAGGTCGAGCACCGAACGCCCCTCGAGGTGTCCGGCGGCGAGGGCGGAGAAGAGCAACTCGGCCGCCGCTTCGGCCGGGGTGACGACCTGCTCGAGGTCGGCCCGCGGTCGGACGGGTCCCGGGATCCGCTCGATCTGACGGACCAGTTCGGTGCGTCGCATCGCCCGAAGGAGAACGGGCGTTCGTTTGACCGTGTCGTTCCGTTCCGCGGGAGGGAGAAGCGGGGAGCCGGATTTGAACCGACGAACGCCTTCGCGGCAGGATCTCTTCGCCGGTATCCCGGCGTTTAAGTCCTGCGCCGTTTCCAAGCTTGGCTATCCCCGCAGCACTAGCGTGCCGGGGCAGCGGCGGGCTCGGCTTCCTTCGCGGCGCGTCCGGCGGCCTTCTTGACCGACACGCGCTTCGGGAAGTACTTCAGCAGAACCACGTCGTTCACCGCGGCGACCCAGCGGTACGGAACGCTGGTGGGTCGGGAGTCCTCGACTAACATCGGACTCGTCTCATCGATGTAGAGGCCGTCGACCTTGGAGGAATCCACGTCAACGATCACGTTGTCGACTTCGCCGAGGAGTCGTCCGTCGGGGGTGTAGATCTGCCGTCCCAGTAGTTCGGTCATCTCGACCAGCATAGGGTCTTCCCGTCTCTCGGCGACGGGGCCGACCCTTCTTATGCCTTTGGGCGCACGCGCGGGCCCGGATCGACCCGATCCGGCGTACCGGGCCCGTCAGCTCGATTCCGCCTCGGATTCCTCCGGGGAGGAAGACTCCTGGCGGACCTGGAGCTTGTACATCTCGAGGAGCTCCTTGGACGTGGTCGCCTCGGTCGGTCCCTTGTCGTCCCGGTACCGGCCGGTGAAGCGCGGGAAGCGCAGCGCGAGCCCCGCCCCCGCCCGCACGGCACCGAGCGCGGCGCGGTGCACGGGGCTCAGCGTCAGCTCGGCTCCGCGGACCTCGAGGACGAGTCCGGGGCGGACCCAGCGGTCCGGGACGATCCCCGAGACGACCTCGGGAGGAGCGGCGTCCGTCTCGAGCTTCGCGAGCCGCTTCGGCATCTCGGCGAGCTGCGCGTCATCGAAGCCGCTCCCGACCTTGCAGAACGTCTCGAAGCGGTCCTTCGCGGGGTCGTAGACCGCGAGGAGGAACGCCCCGAACCGGCCCGCCCGCCGGCCCCGCCCGTGGAAGGCGCCCACAACGACGCCGTCGATCGAATCCGCCAGCCCGACCGTGTAGTCGCGCTTGTACTTGATCCACCAGTAGCCGCGGGCGCCGGCTCGGTAGGCGCTGCCCTCCTTCACGGATTTCGCCATGACCCCCTCGCCGCCGGCGGCGATCGCTTCCTCGAGGAATGCGGTCGCGTCCTCGACGTTCGAGACGACCTTCTGTTGCGCGAGACCGACGTGGTCCTTCGAGCGCACGATCGACTCGAGGAGTTCTCGCCGCTCGGGGAACGCCCGCGCGTACGTCGGCTCGCCTCCCGCCATCAACACGTCGAACAGGTAGAGGCAGACCGGCAGCTCGGTCTGCGCCTTGTCGAGGTCGTACTTGCGTCCCCGACGCTTCGAGACGAGCTGGAACGGTTGGATCTCCCCGGTGTCGAGGTCCACGGGCACGCACTCTCCCTCGACGATCGCGGGGAGCCGCCGCACCGCGTGCGGCAGGTCGGCGAGGAGTTCGGGGAACTGTGCGCCGATCTCCTCGAGACGTCGGGAGAAGAGGCGCGGCGGGCCGCTCTTCGGGATATGTGCCTGGACCCGGAGCCCGTCGTACTTGTACTCGAGGGCGGCCGTCCCCCCCATCTTCTTCAGCACGGCCTCGAGGGTCGGTTCCCGCTCCGCGAGCATCGGGCGGATCGGCCGGCCCACCTCGAGGCCGATCGACTCCAGTCCGGTAAGACCGTTCTCGACCAGCGCGCCGGCGACGAGGCCGAGATCGCTCGAGAGATTGAACGCCGCCTCGATGCGGAGACGCGCCTCCTTCGACCCATCGGCGAAAGCGACCGCGAGCGCGTCGAGGATGGTGAGCTCCCGCACGCCGACGCGCAGGGTCCCGATCACGAACCGGGTCAGGAACTTCGCCTCGAGCGGCGTCGCGCGGGTCAAAAGGTCGACGAGGGTCCGCACCTTCACTTCCTGCGAGCCGGCCCCCTTCGCGGTCGCGATCGTGGTGAGCTCGTCGTAGACGTCCGCGACCGTAAGCGGACGCGCCCCCTCATGGGGGTGGGCGGTCTCGAGCAGCTCGGCGGCCGTGGTGCCGAGGTCGCCGGAGAGCTTCGTCCGACGCTCGACCTCCTCTTCCTCGGTCTTCGTCGCGCTCGCCACGGCCCGCCGCGCGAGGGAGTCGGCGACCCCGAGCTCCACGCCCTCGTACTCCGGCCGAAGCATCCCCTGGGAGAGATACAGCACGTGCGCGAGGTCCGGCGGTCGGACCGGCCGGATCAGCTCGACCAGGATCGCGCGCATCTCGAGGCGCTTCTTGGTCGCTTCGAGCCGTTGGTAGGCGTCGGCAAGCTCATGAAACAGCACGGCGCGCCCCCTCGGTCACCGACGCCCGGAGGTGGGCCAGGTTGTCGGCGACCGACCCCGACTGGAAGACCGAGTTCCCGCAGACGAAGAACGTCGCGCCCGCGGCCGCCGCCGCGACGGCCGTCTCGGTCGTGACGCCGCCGTCGATGGAGACGTAGGCGCGCGAGCCGGCGCGGTCGATCCGGCGGCGAGCGTCCCGGACCTTCGGGAGCACGTCGGCGATGAATCGTTGGCCGGAGAAGCCCGGGTGGACGCTCATCACGAGCACCTGGTCGAGTTCGTCGAACACCGGGTCGAGGGCGCCGAGCGGCGTGTCGGGCCGGACCGCGCCGCCGACCGCGGCCCCGAGCCGATGGGCTTCCCGGACGACCGCCTTCGCCTCCGAGCGGGACTCGATGTGGAAGACGAGGGTGTCGCCGCCGGCCCGCCGGAACGCGTCGAGGTACCGCAACGGCTCCTCGATCATGAGATGGATGTCGAGCGGCAAGCGGGTGCGGGCGCGCACCGCCGCGACGAGCGCGGGGCCGAACGTGATGTTCGGGACGAAGTGCCCGTCCATCACATCGAGGTGGAACGCGTCGGCGCCGCCGGCCTCGGCGGCCCGGACCGCCTCTCCGAGCGCGGCGAAGTCGGCGCTCAGGAGCGACGGGGCGAGGCGGAGCGGTGGCGGTTCGGAGGACACGGGCGAGGCGAGAACGGTTCTCTATTTAGAGGACCGCCGCGGGCGGGTACGCTACAGGAACTCGTCGGGCGCGGGGCCGGCGTCGCTCGCCGCAGAAGGATGGGCGCGCGCGGCGTCGGCCTCGGGTGTCCACCGGCCGAACGGCACCGGCTGGATCCACGTGCGATGGAACCGTCCCCGGGAGCGGCTAAGGTCGGGTGAGTACCAGAGGTACCGGTACAACAGGAACTCGAGGTACAGCGCGACGATCACAGCGGGGACCGTCTCCGCGTAGAGGCCGGCCTCCAGGAAGGTGACGACCACCCAGGCGTCGACGATCAGGTACACGAGGCCAATCCACCACTTGGCCGCCGATTGGAAGAACCACTCGCGCCAGGAGGGGCCGGGGTCCTCGAGGGCCCTCCGTTTCTCTTCGACGACGCGGTCGAGTTGGTCACGAAGCACCTGGCGCTGGAACGGGTCGTCGCCCGTGTCGGTCCGCTCGGCGGAGGGGTCGATCCCCTGCGCCATCGGTGCCTCCCCGACCTCCTAGGCGGCGGGTCCCGATTCGGCGATCGGGAGCGGAGCGGAGGCCGTGACCGCGATGTCGGCGGAAGACTCCCGCTGGATCGGGTTCGGATAGAGGTGGCAGGCGACCCAATGCTGTGGCCGGACCTCGATGAGCGGGGGGTCGACGCGAGGGCAGATCGGCAGGACCGCCGGGCATCGGGTGTGGAAGCGGCAGCCGGAGGGCGGAGCGGCCGGGCTCGGCACGTCGCCCTGGAGGACGATCCGTTCCCGTTTCAGTTCGGGGTCCGGGATCGGGATCGCCGAGAGCAGCGCCTGCGTATACGGATGGAGCGGCCGCGAGAACACTTCCTCGGTCGGCGCCTGTTCGACGACCTTCCCGAGGTACATCACCACGACCCGCTGGCACATCGAGCGGATCACCGACAGGTGGTGGGAGATGAACAGGAACGCGAGGCGCTGCTCCGTCTGGAGCTTCCGCAGGATGTTCAGTACCTGGGCCTGCACCGAGACGTCGAGCGCGCTCGTCGGTTCGTCGAGGACGATGAACTCCGGTCGCAGGGAGAGCGCGCGCGCGATCCCGAGCCGCTGGCGTTGACCGCCGGAGAACTCGTGGGGGAACCGCCATTCGTGCTCGGGGTTGAGCCCGACCTCGCGGAGGAGGTCCGCGACGCGTTGGTACCGCTCCGAGCGCGTCCCGGCGTGGTGGATCGCCATCGGTTCCGCGATGATGTCCCGCACGAGCATGCGCGGGCTCAGCGAGCTGAACGGGTCCTGGAAGACGATCTGCAGCTTCCCGCGGATCTTCCGCATCTCCCCCGCGCTCTTGCGGTAGAGCGAGTACTGGTCCGCGATCTCGTCGAGCTCGTGGAGGGAGGCTTTCGAGCCCGAGGAGACCTTGCCGCCGTTGTCGCGCGGCATCCGCTCGATCTCGCCGTAGAGGGTGTCGAGGCGCGCGGTGATCTCGGGCGTCGGGCGGTAGAACGTGTGCCCCGAGGTCGGCTCGATGAGACGGAGGAGGAGGCGGCCGACGGTCGTCTTGCCGCAGCCGGACTCTCCGACGAGCCCGACCGTCTCGCCGTCGTGGACGTCAAAGCTCACGCCATCGACGGCCCGTACATCGCCGATGTGGCTCGAGATCAGGCCGCCGCGGATCGGGAAGTACTTACGGAGGTTGTGGGTCGAGATGACAACGGAACTCGCGCTCGGTTCGTCTGGCGAGCTCATCCGACCGAACCCTAATCCGCGCGGACAGGTCCCTTGTATAAATAGCACGCGACGGCGTGATCCTCTCCCTCCATAGTGACGGGCGGCCGCTCGCCCTTGCAGATCGGCATCGCGTACGGACACCGCGGGTGGAATCGGCAGCCGGAGGGCGGGTAGATGAGGTTCGGGACGGACCCCGGGATCGACGTGAACTCCTGGTCGGGCCGGTCGAGTCGCGGGATCGAGGCGAGCAGTCCCTGCGTGTAGGGGTGGAGCGGCCGGCGGAAGATCTCGTGGACCTCGCCCTCCTCCACGATCGTCCCCGCGTACATCACGCAGACGCGGTCGGCGACCTCGGCGATGACCGCCAGGTCGTGCGTGATGAGCAGGATCGCCGTCCCCGCCTTCGTCTTCAGGTCCCGCATCAGCTCGAGGATCTGTGCCTGGATCGTGACGTCGAGCGCGGTCGTCGGCTCGTCCGCGAGCAGGATCTTCGGCTCGGCGGAGAGCGCCATCGCGATCATCACGCGCTGGAGCATGCCCCCCGACAGTTCGAACGGGAACCCTCGAGCGACCTGGACCGGGTTCGCGATCGACATCCCCTCGAGCAGCTGGACCGACCGCCAGAACGTCTCGCGGTCGAGAGCGCGCCTCGACCGAGAACGGATCCCCCACAGGCCGAAGTGGAGGTGGCTCCACCGCTCGACCGCGATGCGACGGCGCAGACGGCGCCGCTCCCCGTTGTAGGCGACGCCTTCCCGCATCTCGCGCATGTAGACGTCGTCCAGCGAGTTGTTGAGGGCGATCATCCGCTTGCGGTGCGCGAGATAGGAGTGCTCGAGGCCGCTCACGTGGAGTCCTCGCAGCACATTCTGCACGTCGGTCCGGGCTCCCTCGTAGTCTCGCCCCGCCGCCCGGAACAGGGCATAGGCCTGCGTGCCGACGGACGAGAGGCCCACCGCCTTCCCGAGTTGGTCGGCCGCGGCCCTGAGGTCGCCGGACTTTCCCCGTTGCGCCGCCGACACCATGCCGTCGAGCGCGGCCGGAACTTCCGGACCCGCCGGGGTCATCCCGAAGAGGCCGTCCACGATCTCGATCCCGCGGTGCAACAGGAGCGCCTCCGCGATCTGGTTCGAGATCGTGAAGATCGGGTTCATCGCCTGGGTCGGCTCTTGGAAGATCATCGCGATCCCGCGGCCCCGGATCGCGGCCATCCGTTCGGTCGCGCGGCGGATCCGGCGGAACGAACGGCTGATCTTCACGCGGTTCGTTCCCTTGATCGGAGCGAACGTCGCCTCCTTGTCGAGGCCCCAGAGCACGTCGGCGCCATCGAACAGGACCTTCCCGTGGATGATCCGTCCCGGGGGGTCCGGGATGAGCCGGACGACCGAGAACGCGGTGACGCTCTTGCCGCATCCGGTCTCGCCGACGAGACCGGTCGTCTGACCCTTACGGATCTTGAGGTTCACCCCGTCGAGCGCCTTGACGACGCCATCGTAGGTGTAAAAATAGGTCTTGAGGTCGCGAATGTCGAGGACGACGTTCGAGTCCTCGGGCGGCACGGTCGTGTCGACCGGAACCGAGGTCTCGGGGACGTCCGTCGACTCCGGCAACGGCATTTCGCTCAACGGCGTCTCGGCTCGGGCGGCCATCCTTCCTCGGCTGCTCACCTCCGGAGACGGGGGTCGAGCGCGTCCCGGAGACCGTCCGAGACGAAGTTCACACTGATCGCGAACAGGAAGAGCGCGAGTCCCGGGAAGACCATCTGCCACCACGGGATGACGCAGATGCCGAGCTGACAGCCGAGGAGGAACTGGTTCACGATGTCCGACGTGCCGAACGCCGCGATCGTCCCCCATTCGGGGAAGTAGGGGGTCGGCCAGATCGTGAACCCGAGGAAGACGAGCGTGCCGATGAGGATCGGGATCGCCCCCACATCGAGGGACATCTGGATGAAGACAGGATACATGCTGTTCGGGACGATGTGACGAAGCACGATCCGTCCCTTTCCGGCGCCGCTCGCGCGAGCCGCCTCGACGTACTTCTGTTCGCGGACCACGAGCACCTGCCCGCGCACGATACGGGCGTAGTATGGCCACCAGACGATCATGAACGCGGTGATCAGCAGGAAGACCCGCGTATCGAGGTCACTCAGCCCGAACAATGTTTGGTACTGTGACGACACCACCGCGATCACGATGATGACGAACAGCAGCTGCGGGATGGAGAGGAAGATGTCGACCAGACGCATGATCGTCTCATCCACGACCCCGCCGAAGAACCCCGAGACCGCCCCGAGGAACAGCCCGACCATCGCCCCGACGATCACGATGCTGAACGAGATGACGAGCGAGTAATCGGTTCCTCGAAGCATGCCGGGGTAGATGTTGTAGAAGTACGGGATATCCGGCTGCAGCGCGAGCGACCCCATCGGTAGCGCCCCGAGGGTCAGGGGGCTGATCGAGATCGTCGGCGCGATCACTCCGGGAACGTTCTTGGGCGTCTGGTAGCAGTTCGGACCCGGCACGGGCGTGCCCACCGGATACGTGCAGACGCTGCACGCGGGGAGGCCCACCACGGCGGCGGGGCCCGAGGCACTGCCTCCGCTCGAGACGGCCCCACCGCCACTCGCGGTGAACGTGATCTTCTCGGTCTGCGGCTCCCCCGCGACGTTGATCGCCCCGGAGGCGGGCGAGGCCGTGTAACCGGTAACGTTGCCCACCGTGAACGGATAACTCGGCCCGGTCGCGAGGGAGAAGGTGAGATTGTTCGACGTGGTCGTGAGCATCTTTCCGTCGATGGAGACGGACCAGCTCGTGCCGGCGGGGAGCCCCTTCTCGTCGAAGGAAATCGGTTGGTTATCCGACGCCGAACACTCGGGCAGCCCGGTCCACGGGATCGGTTGAAACGCCGCGTAAATGCCAATCCCCACGAGCAAGAAGATGATGCCGAGCCCGACCAGCGCAAGGGTGTTCCTCCGCAGGAAGAACCACGTCCGCTTGTACTGCTCGATCCGGGGGTTCGGTCGACGACCCGAGGGGGGTAGCGGCGCGGACGGCGTGGGGGCGGTCTCCCCCGCCGCAGTACCCGATTCAGCCACCAACGGTCAGTTCACCCCAGACGGACCCGCGGGTCCAAGAGCGCATAGAGGACGTCCACCACGCAGTTCGCAATGACCACCACGTAGGTGAATAACAGCGTCGAGCCGAAGATCAGTCCGTAGTCGAGCGGGGCCTGGGTCTGCTGGATCGAGAGGGCGAGGATGTACCCGACGCCGTTCAGCTTGAAGACGTCCTCGATGATCGGGAACCCCCCGATGAAGAAGGCGAAAGTGAGACCCAGCACCGTGATCGTCACGTTCAACGAGTTTCGCCCGGCGTGACGTTTCACCACGACCGATTCGGGCACGCCCTTCGCTCGCGCGGTGCGGACGAAGTCGAGGTTCATCACCTCCAGCATGCTGTTGCGGACGAACCGCAGGAGGATCGCGATCGACCCGAAGGCGATGACGAGCGCCGGGAGCACCATCCGGCCGATCGTGTCGAGCGAGAGCCAGTACTGGCCGTGGACCGCCGCGTCGATCGTCGGGAACCCCGTCGGTGACGAGATGACCCCGGCGCCTAACCAAGAGGGATAGATGCCGTTCGCAAAGCACGATTGAAGCGGCCAAGAGCCCGTGAACTCGTTGTAGGTCGGTTCGCCGGAACCGCACCAGGGGGGACTTCCGTGGTAACTATGCCCCGCACCGAGCAGGAGGATGAACCCCATGATGAGTAACGAACCCAAAAGGAACGACGGCAACGCGTAGCCGGAGAACGACATCACGCGCGAAGCCTGGTCCACGGGGCGGTTGCGGTAGACAGCCGAGAGATTCCCGAGGGGGATGGCGATGATGAGGATGATCAAGAGGGCAAAGATGGCGAGTTCTAAGGTGTACGGAAGGAACCAGCCGAGGACCTTGATGACCGGCTGGCCCTGGGCGATCGGAACGATCTTTCCGGCGGTACTATCGTTCGAAACCGTACCCCAGTTGAAGGTGAGACTGCGGTACATGTATTGGGCCCAAGCGGTGGTGGCCGGTTCACCTATCCCTAATGGGTTTGCGAGCGCGGCGTAGTACGGGTTCGTACAGGTGGCGTTGGAGGGCGCGGAAGAGTTCAGTAAGGTACACGGAATCGTCGGATTGTAGAGCCAGGTTCGCTGTCGCGGAGGGCTCCCGTAGTGCGCGACGAGCTGCTGGTACGGCGGAAGCGCGCTGACGAGCACGAAGGTGATGGTCATCACTCCGACGATGATCGGAACGAGCAGGATCAATCGTCGGACGACGTAGACCCACATCCGCATCGGCAAATCCCCCCCGGCGTGCTACGCCGTCACAGAGTCGCATGCGGTCGGGGGTATTTATTCATTAGACGAATTCTCGGTGCTTCGCCGTCCCGGAAACGCGACAGAACGGTAGGCCCCGCGGCGAAGGGGCCCTAGCAGCCCCGCGCGATCGCGAACCCGCTACAGCACGAACGGACCGCCGCTCCCGACGGTCGACTCTCCGAAGTCGATCCCGCAGCAGACGTACGGATTCCAGCCGGAAATGAACTCGAGACCCGAATCGGCGAGCGAGAAGACCGGGATAGGCGAGATCAACACGATCTGGTCGTTGGTCGACACCGTGACGTTCGCGACCGTCCACGTGGTCGCCCCCGAAATGGAGGGGTACGTGTCCACGATCGTTCCCGACGGATTCAGCAGGGCCGCGAACCAGGTCATAGGCTCAGCGGTGCACGCAGGCAGAGAGGAAGTCCCGACGCTGCACGTGGGTTGGCCGCTCGTGTACTGGACGGAGAACGGACCGAGTCCAGAATCCAACATCACCTCCATGTGGAAGTCGCTCGTGTTCAGGGGAGGAGTCGACGTGGCCGCTGGGCGCGCGGACGAATCCAGGAGGATCGAAATCGGCCACGACGCGTAGAATGTTCCTCCGAAGTTCCAGAGACTCTTGACGCCCTGGGTAATCCCGTCCAGGTTCTGATAGCAGTAGTTCCCCACCGTAACCTGCTCGTTAAGGCCCGGGTGCCCGGGGATAGCCTGAGGAGCGCTATCGTAGGTCACTCGACCATCCACACCGGGAATCCCGCAAGTCCCGTAGAAGGTGCTCCACTCCTGATTGTACCCGGGAGCTAGGAAAGAGACCGGGAGGGCGGGGTTCCCCAAAATGTAGAACGCCGTGCTGGGTCCGCCTCCGTTCGCGAGGCCCGTCGTGATCGCTCGGTAGGCCGTGGAGGCGAACGAGGAGGGGTCCGAAACGTTCGCCGGGTTCAGGTACGAGGTCGGAGCGCGGAACGGTCCACCGAATTCCGAGCAGGCGCTGCCGCCCGGAAGCGCACCGTTCAACTGCGCCTTTCCGTGGAAGACACTCAGCACGAGCGCGGCGCCCGAATCGTTCAGGTACACGAACGACCAGAGCCCTGCCGCGCCGCTGTCGAAGACTCCGGACCCTCTCGCCGAAGGATACTCGGAGGCATTCCAGAAGGTGAAGAGGCTTGCTCCCGTGAGGAGGGACTGGCACGCCGCGATCTCCGGGGCCCAGGAGACATTCAGTCCCCACATCGAAAGCGTGGGAGACCACGGGCCCAATGCCGCCACACCCTCAGCGAGACTGATGCTCCAGGGACCTCCCGGGGTGTGGGAAACCATCGGGGCAATCATTTGATTCGCGGTGTCGAACGTCACCCAGCCCGCCGGCGGCGGGGCAGGGGGAATCGTGAGGGAAGTCGGGACGGTCAGCGCCGCGATCACCAAGGCGGTCGCAACCCCCATGATGACCGCGCTCTGATTCGGCGGTCGGTTAGCAAATCGGAGGGCAAATTCGGGCAGTCGACTCCTTCGCACCCAGCTACGCAGGCGTCCGGTCCCGTGTTTTGGGCGCCGTCGCGTGTAGGCAAGGTACTGGTCCCGACGAACCATGGAACCCCTGTCGGCGGTACTCTCGGCAGTCCGTAAGTAGTTATTCGACGAAAGCCGGGCGGTTTTTGCACTGTCTCCGGGCCGTGAACCCTCGGCGGAGACTCGTTCATCCATGAGACTGGTCGAGGCAAGATCGGACACCCGGTTCCTCCCGACCTATGTCGATGTCATTCCGCGAGGCTCGTATAACCGGCTCGCACTTTTCTGGTGTGCCGCGCGGGGTCTTCGAGAACCGCGAATCGCGTTGTTAAGGTATATATGTCGGATTCCGCTGGGGGACTTTCAGTCGGTTCGCCGACTGATGGACGGGTCATCAATGAACGCATCGGGTCGTTGGGAAAGCAAGAGAATGATGTTCGGGGCAGTAATCGCCGTAGTCCTCGTGCTCGTCGTGAGCATGGTGCTCTCGACGGCGGTAGCGACCTCGGCGGCCACACCGCTGGGTGCGAGCTCTTCGCCGACCGCGCCGGCGGCCGCCGCGCCCTCCTCGACCGCTAGCGCGTCGGCGACACCGAGCTCATCGAGCTCTTCGAGTGTCACGGGAATGGCTGAAAAGTATTATGAAAATCCTCAGACCGGCGGTGGACCTCACCCCGGTGTTCTACAAGGTTACGAAATTGCGCCGTCGGGAATGACGAGCGAGGACCCCGCCGTCGCTTACGACACGGTCAGTTTCGAGCCGATCCTCAACGTCTACGAGACCCTGATCTCCTACAACGGTTCGAGCACGGCGCAGTTCGTGCCCGAGCTTTCGACCTGCGTTCCGGGCGGGCCTTCGAACGACCTCTCGACCGCCTCGGTTTCCTGCCAGGATGTCTACGGCAGCAGCCTGATCGTGAACAACGCTCTCGGGCAGCCCGAATACTTTACCTTCCCGATCAGCAACGCCAAGTTCTACGACCCCTCGACCGGGGCGAGCTGGCAGGTCTACCCGTCGGATGTGATGTTCTCGCTCGCGCGGACCTTGAGCTTCGGCGACCTTCCCGGCCCTGGCGTGCTGAACGGGTGGATCCAGTCCCAGTCCCTTCTTCCGCTCGGCAACCCGACCTGGGATGGCGGTATCCACTCGCCGTTCAACAACACTCCGGGCAACATCATGACCTCGATGTTGGTCAACTCCAGCACCTACTGCCCCGCGGCGGCGCTGGCGGCGAACGGTTGCATCACCTTCAACGCGTACGGTGAGGGAACCGACTGGCCGTTCTTCCTGGAGCTCGTCGCGGACCCCCTAGGTGCGGGCGTCGTGCCCTGCGGCTGGTTCACCTACGTCGGCGCCGGTGTTCCGGGCTGGGGCCCGACCACGGCGGCGAAGGGCGATGGACCTTGCCTGCTGCCGGGCAACTCGGCCAACACCCAGGCGGCGTCGTTCACGAACTATCTCTCGACCCTGACGCCGACCGCTTGGGACTCGTTCCAGATGCTCGCCTTGAACCACCCGGCCGTGCAGAAGGCGGTGCAGTTCAGCCTCGTTGGATCGGGGCCGTACTACGCGGCCGTCGTCGGGCAGACGACGGGGTACACCTTGGAGGCGAACCCTGCCTACGTTCAGCCCAGCGGTTGCGTCGGCGTGGGCGGCGGCTGTATGCCGGCGGTCGGCGCGTACATCAGCAAAGTGATCATCACCTACGAGAGCACCAGCACGGAGGGTCTCGAACAGTACGAGGCAGGACAGGCGGACTTCGCCGACTTCTTCCCGTCGGACACCTCCTCGATCCTGCAGCTGCAGTCGGAAGGAAGCATCGGGGTGTTCTACAACCCCACGATCTCCTCCTTCTTCCTGCCGTTCGACCTGAACTTCTCGCTCACCGCGGAGGCGGCGATCGACCCGAACGCGGGCGAGTTGAACGTGAAGGGGAACTTCTTTGCGTCCAACACGGTGCGCGACCTGCTGGTCCACGCCTATCCGTACACCACGATCGTGAACACGGTCTGGACGGTGGACGGAGTATCGTACGGGCACAACTTCGGCGGAGCGATCCCGATCGGGATGGGGAACTACTACCCCAACAACGTGACCTTCCCGTACCTGGGTGGCAACCCCTGCTCGGGCTCGACCCAGAGCACCTGCAACAACTCGGTGAACAGCGCGCTCTGGTGGTGGACCGAGGGAACAACCGTCGGGACCCCCTACTACGACTCCGAGCTCGCGGCGTGCACGACCTCGAGCCCCTGCTCGTTCCCGATCATCGGCGAGCTCGGCAACCCGGGCCTCGACGCGGCGATCGTGGACTTCATCCAGCAGCTCGGGATCATCACGAACAACGCGATCGTGCCGTACTCGTTCGACCTGAGCTTCCCCGACCTGGTGGAGTACAGCGCGGTCGGCGGCGGGAACAACCCGATGCCGTTCTACAACCTTGGCTGGGCCCCTGACTACCCCGACCCGACCGACTACATGGCGGCGATGTACTACGCGAACGGAACGTACACCTACGGCGACGGCACTTACCAGGTGCTCGAGGCGCAGGCGGAGTACAACCAGGCGGGCTGCGACCACAACTCCGGCAGCTGGTCGGACCTCGTCTACTGGGCGAACTACCCGACCGCAGGCGGCACGGGCGACCCGATTCCCAACGGATGCCAGGGACCGGCGTACGGCGCGATGCTCACGTGGATGTCCATCGCGGCGTCGCAGGCACCGGGCGCCTACCGGGTGCTGATCTACAACGAGGTCGAGCAGATCGAGAACCAGCTCTCCTTCTACCTCTGGTACGAGGAAGCGAACGGGGTCGGCTCCTCCGCGAAGTGGATCAACAACGCGACGATCAACACGAACGTGATGATCGGCGGCGGTGGTGACCAGACGTTCTACCTCTGGCAGTACACGACCGCGGTCGCGAACGTCTACTTCAACGAGACCGGTCTCACGAGCACGAACTGGACGGTCACGATGGCGGGAGTGACGCACTACTCCGACGGCACCGCGACGGTCCAGTTCTCGGGTGTCGCGAACGGGACGTACCCGTACTACGTCGGCTACTCTGAGGGCTACTCCGTCTCGCCGACGAACGGGACGGTCACGGTGGTGGCGCCGAACGCAGCGGGATTCACGACGGCGGTCACCTTTACCGCCTTCCCCAGCGGCGGCACCTGCTCGCCACTGCACGCAGGGTACCCGCAAGCGACCTGCGGCTCGTTAGCCGTCTCGTCGCAGGGCCTGATCACAGGTACCTCGTGGACCGTGCTCGTGACCGGCGTAGGTACGTTAACGTCGACCAGCGCCGACCCGATCTTCCTCGGGCTGCCGGCGGCGTCGTACGCGTACACCGCGCTCGGGTCGATTGGCTACACGATCTCAAGCGGGGCGACAGCATCCGTCGCGGTCAGCGCGGGAGCTACGACGTCGGCCTTGGTTACCTACGCGGGGATCTCGTTCACGACGGAGCCGATCACCCTCAACGCGACCGGACTGACGGCAGGATCCACGTGGTCGGTTAACCTGAGCGAGGAGCTGGTCAGCCCGACCGGAGGCGTCCTCCTGACCAACACGACGATCTCGGGTAACACCGGAACGATCGTGTTCTGGGAAGTGAACAACACGTACTACTTCTTGGTCAGTACGACGTCGACGGAGACGCCGATCTCGCCAGTCGGTCAAGCGAACGTGAACGGGCCGCTGAACATCACCGTGCCGTTTACCGCGGCAGCGGAGACGCTCACCTTCACGGAGAGCGGATTCCCGGCGGGCTCGGGAGTGCCGTGGGGCGTGACTGTGGCCGCGACGCCGAACCCTGCGGGCGGGGCCACCGATGGGTTCACCGTACCCAGCAGCTCGAGCTCGCTGACGTTCAACGTGTCGGCGGGACTGTACAACTACTCTGCGATCCCATTGCAGGGATGGTTCAGCCCCAACCCCACCGGGAACGTGACGGTCACCTCGTCCGGCGGCAGCGCGCTCATCCGGTACATCATGGTGGTGTACGCGCAGACGTTCTACGAGGTCAACCTGCCACCGGCCTCGACGTGGAGCGTCAACGCGACGTTCACCTACCCGGACACGACGGTCACCAGCTATGTCGTCGTGGCGTCGGTCTCGGACACGCTCGCGATCCCCCTGCCGAACGGAACCGCTCCCTACGTGGTCACCGGCTCGCTGGGCTACACAGCGAAACCCGGAACCCTCGTGGTGAGCGCGGCAACCGGGTTCGCGATCGTCGTGTTCTCGATCGTGCCCTCGACGTACACGGTGACGTTCTCGCAGACGGGAGTGCCGACGGGAGCGACGTGGAGCGTCTGGGCGAACGGGATGAACTACCCCGGCAGTGGAGCGTCGATCAACTTCCAGGAGCAGAACGGGACGTACACCTACGTCGTCACGGTACCGAGCGGCTACACCGCAACTCCTGCGGGTGGCTCGTTCAACGTGACGGGGGCGGCGGCGTCCGTGACCCTGAGTGTGGCGCCCACACCCAGCACGACCAGCAGCAGCTCGAGCGGTCTCTCGACCCTGGCCTACGAGCTGATCGGACTGTTCGTGGCGCTCGCGGTGATCTTCCTGATCACCACGCTGTACTTCGCTCGGCGTCGACCCCCCGCGACGAACCCGCCGCAGAGCTGGCAGGGATCCGAGGGGACCGAGGGCTCTAGCAGCACCACCAGTACGACGGAGTCGACGGACAGCTCGTCGAACCCGCCCACGAGCTAAGCCGGGAGCGAGTTCCCGGGACCAACCCTTTCCTTCCTCTTTCTTTCCTATCGGAAAGGTCGCGACTATCGCGCCTAGAGTAACGGAAGATTACCGGTCACGGCGTCGATCTCGGAAGCGAGCGCTGGCCCGAGCCCCAGGCACGTGCGCGTTCCCGGGGGGACCTCGGTGAACCCGGCGTCCTCCACCCAGACGGTGGGGATGTGCTTGGCACGAGCGGACCGCTCGAGGGCCTCGAGCTCGGCGAGCGTTGGCGCTCCGAGCGCGATCTTCATCTGCCCCTCGGCGAGCCAAGCATCGAGGGCGGCCGGGTCGCGCCGCTCGGCAGCCCGGGTCAGCATGACGGCGGCGTGGGCGACCTGTACGGCCGCCTTGCCCGCGGTGAGACGAAGCTCTCGACGGACGACGACGACCATCTTGTATCCGGCGCCGGCGCTCGGGTTACGCGGCATACTCGGCCTCCCGCTGCTCGCGGAGCTCGTCGCGGCGGGCGCGCAAATGCGCGAGCTCTTCGCGGAGTCGGGCCTCCTCGGAGGCGCTTTGCGCTCCGATGCGAAGGGCGTGGGCGATCCGACGCTCCTCTCGGCGGAGCTCGTCGAGCTCGCGCGAGAGTTCCCACGCCCCTTCCTCGCCCTGGCCCGTCTCGCGAACCGGTGCGCTGGGAGGTTCGCGACGGTACGCCCCGCGGAACCAACCGACCCCGAAGCCCACGAGCGCGATCGCCGCCAGGAGCGCTTCCAGGACCGGGTCGGTCCAGTACGCCTGGAATCCCCCGGGGTTCGCGGCGAGGAGGGCCGAGCCGGCGAGCACCGTGAGGACGACGCTGAGGACGAAGGCCAGGGTGATCGTCTCCAGGAACCGAAGGAGCGCCTCGCGTCCGCGCAGGCGCCATTCGGGGAACGTCGCCTTGGTGAGCGTGTACCCGGGGAGGAAGAAGAGGAGCAACAGGCCGGCGATCGCCTCGGGAATATCGGCGCCGGCCATTTACGAACGGGTCGCCTCACTCTTCCGGCGCTTCGCCCGCGCCGAACTGTTTTTCGATCTGACGTCGCAGGCGGCGGTTCGAGACCAGCCCGTGCGCGGCCTTGCGGGTCGCCTCATAGTGCTTGAGGAGCGCGCGAACGTCCTGGGTGTGCTGACCGCTTCCGCGGGCGACCCGGTGGATCCGGTCGGCCTTCAATAACTGGGGGTCGTCGAGCTCCTCGCCGGTCATCGAATCCAGGATCGCACGGAACCGCTGCAGTCGGACCTGCGTCGCATCGAGCTGTTTCTCGTCGACCTTGGCGGCTCCGAGACCGGGGACCATCGACATCAGCTTCGAGAACGGCCCCATCTCCCCGAGGGACGCGAGCTGGGTCCGCATGTCGCGGAGCGTGAAACGTCCGCCCATCAGGTTCTTCGCCGCGGTCTCCGCGGCTTCCTTGTTCGAGAGCTCCTCGAACCGCTCGAGGAGCGTCTGGATATCGCCCATCCCGAGGAGGCGGGAGACGAAGCGCGTCGGCTCGAACCGCTCGAGCTCGTCGAGGTGCTCTCCGGTCCCGATGAACAGGATCGGCGCACCGCTCACCGCGACCGCCGAGAGCGCCCCACCGCCCTTCGCCGACCCATCGAGCTTGGTCAGGATCACGCCGGTGAGGCCGACCGACTTGTGGAAAGCTTCCGCGCTCCGGCCCGCGCTCTGCCCCATCGCGGCGTCGAGGACGAGGATCGTCTCGTCGGGTTGGAGGGTGGCTCGGACGCGTTTCAGCTCCTCGATGAGCTCGGCGTCGATGCCGCTGCGCCCCGCGGTATCGACGATGAACGCGAGATGGGGCGGGAACTTCGCCAGGGCCTCCTGGACGATCACCTCCGCCGTCTTCTCCGATCGGTTGGCGTAGAACTCCGCGCCGACCTTCTTCGAGAGTTGCTCCAACTGGTCGATCGCCGCGGGGCGGTGGACGTCCGCCGCGACGAGCACGGCCCGTACCCCTTTCTTCTGGAAGTAGCGGGCGAGCTTCGCCGCGGTGGTCGTCTTTCCCTGACCGAACAGCCCCGCGAGGAGGATCTTCTTCGGCTTGAGGTCGAACTCGCGGTCCTTCCCCAGGATCCCTCGGATCTCCTCGTAGATGATCCGGATCAGGAAATCGCGGAGGCTCGCCCCCGCGGGGGGCTTCTCTTCGGTCGCCCGACGGCGCACCCGCTGGGTGAGGTCGAGCGCGAGCTGGACGTTGACGTCGGCCTGGAGGAGGGCCCGCTGGATGTCTCGGACCACCTCGGACAAGAGCGCGGCATCGACGGTCGAGCCGCGGGCGATCTTCTGGAGCACTCCCCGCAGGGACTTTCCAAGCGAGTCGAGGACCATGGGCGCACCGTCCTTCCGGAGTGTCCGGAGGGAGCCGGGCTCCCCCTATAGCTTACGGTGCGCGGCAGAAACGGAGCGTTTCCGGCGATTCACCGGCGGCCGGTCCGCGCAAGCCTATTATCGGCCAGAATTGCTCATTAGAGAGGTTCCATGTCTCCCGATGCCCCGGTCGCCCCGAAGGCACCTCCGCCCAAACTGAACCCCGTCCGGGTGCCGATCGTCGAGGAACCGGTCGCGGAACGTACCACCGATTTTCGGGAAGTGCTCCACGCGTACTCGAAGGAGGACGCCGTCCTCGAAGCGAAGCGGTGCATCCAGTGCCGACGCCCCTGGTGCGTCGAAGCGTGCCCGATCTCGCAGGACGCGCGCGAGTACATCCGGCTGATCGCCGTCGAGGATTTCAACGGGGCCGCCCGCGTGACCCTGCGGGAGAACCCGCTCTCGACGTGCCTCTGCAAGGTCTGCTACCACTACTGCGAGGACGCGTGCGTGGTGAAGAAGAAAGGCGTTCCGATCGCGATCCGTCACTTGAAACGGGTCGCTCTCGACTACGGGGAGAGCGACCTCGTCTACGTCGCCTCGAAGCCGAAGAACCAGCGTGTGGCGATCGTCGGGGCCGGGCCGGCGGGGTTGATGGCCGCGTGGGAGCTCGGGGTGCGCGGCTACTCCGTCACCGTCTACGAACAGGAGGACCGGCTCGGGGGATTGATGCAGACGATTCCGGCGTACCGGATGACCGACGCCGACGTCGAAACCGACCGGGCGCGCCTGCGAGACCTCGACGTCACTTTCGTGACGAAGACCAAGGTCGGGAAGGACCTCCCGCTCGAGCAGCTCCTTAAGGACGGCTATCAGGCCGTGTTCCTCTCCATCGGGACGTCGACGCACCGTTCCCTCGGAGTCCCCGGTGAGGAAATGGACGGGGTCATCCCCGCGCTCCACTTCCTGAAGCAGGTCAATCACGATGTGCCGGTCTCCGTCGGAAAGGAGATCGTCGTGGTCGGTGGCGGTGACGTGGCGATGGATTCGGTCCGCACTGCGCTCCGGAAGTCGGACGGGGGCCGCGTGACGCTCGTCTACCGTCGGGGCCGCGAGGAGATGCCCGCGGACCCCGAGGAGGTCCTCGGCGCGGAGCACGAGGGGATCCGGTTCGTTTTCCAAAAGGCCCCGCTCAAGATCGTCGGGAACGGCCGCGTCGAGGGGATCGTCGTGCAATCGATCGAGCTCGGCCCGCCGGACGCCGGCGGCCGGCGAAGCCCCGTGCCGGTCACCGGCTCGGAGCAAACGATCCCGTGCGACACGGTGATCGTTGCCGTGGGCCAGAAGGCCGATCTCCAGGGATTCGGCCCCGAGCTGGACCTCAAGATCACGAGCCAGGGTTGGCCCGAAGGGAAGGGCAAGGGGTTCGAGACGTCGATCCCGGGCGTGTTCTCCGCGGGCGGCCGCTCGGTCGTCTACGCCATGGGGACGGCGACCCAGGCCGCCGAGGCGATCGATGCCTACCTGGCAGCGAAGCGCGGCGAAGCGGCAAGCCCGCGACCCGAGCCGTTCGGGGGCGAAGGGGCCTTTCACCTGCCCGCGGGGTATACCGCCCCGATCCGGAGCTAACTGGCGTGGTATTCCGCGAGGGGAACCTATTTCCGCGGTGCCCGGCCGTTCCGTTCCGATGAGCCTTGCCGCTCGGCCGTTGCGGCGCCGGGCCTCGGCCGTCTGGGCGGTCGCGATCGTAATCCTCGCTTCCGGTGCTGCCGCAGTGACCGTGGGCTCGGTGGCCGGATCCCCAGGGTCGCTCGCTCCGGTGGACGGGTCCGCAGCTGCGCTCGAGCCGTTCTCGGAGCGCGTTGGCTACGCCGAGCTGCCCCTCGCTTCCGTTCACCCGAGCGGCCTCGCGACGGGCCCGCAACCGATCGAGATCACGTTCGAGCCGACGAGTTCGGCCTTCTTCGACCCGCCGTCGCCGAACGCTGCGCCGATGACGACCGCCGAGGTCGCGGCGGTCTACGGGCTCTCGCCCTCCGCGTACTCCTCGGCCGAACAGTACTTTGAGGAGTCCGGCCTGACGGTGACCCACGCTTGGTCGGACCGCCTTTCGCTGAGCCTCACGGGCTCGACCGGCGCCGTCGAACGGGCGTTCGGGGTATCGCTGCTCTCGGGGTCCTACGAGGGCCGGACAGTGACCTACCCGGCCAGCCTCCCTTCCTTGCCGACCGGATTGGAATCGGAGATCTCGTCCGTCTCGGGACTCTCCAGCGGCTTCAATACGTTCACCCTGCCGGATCTACCCGAGCCGACCCCCGCCCAGTCCCCTGCGGTGAATCCGAACGACCTCGTGACCCCGTCCATCGCGCGGGACATCTACGGCATCTCGGGACTCTACAATCTCACGACAAGCGCTTCCACGTACGCTACCGGAAAAGGGATCGTGCTGCTCCTGTGGGGGGACGGCTACGCCCCGAACGACCTCTCGACGTTCTTCTCCCAATTCTATCCGGGCAACTTCCCGGCCCCGACGATCACCGCGTATCCGGTGGACGGCGCGCCACCCCCGTCGTCTGGTGCCGTCAATGACCCGAGCAACGCCCCGCGGGAGCTGACCCTCGACCTCGAGTGGTCCGGAAGTATGGCGCCGGGCGCGGATCTCGATGCCGTCTATGCGCCCGATGGCTCCCCCAGCAACGACTACTCCCCGACGGACACCGGCATGATCGACGCGATGAACACGGCCATCGACACTTCGAGCATCCCCAATGTCGCCGCGATCTCGATGTCGTTCGGCTCGGGCGACGGGGCCGACACGACGCTCCAGAACGCCTTCCAGAGTGACTTTGCGGTCGCGGCCCAGGAGCACATCAGCCTCTTCGCCGCGACGGGCGACACCGGCGGCGATGCCAACGCGAGTTGCAGCGGCGGACCCGCGCCGGAGTACCCCGCCGCCTCTCCGAACGTCGTGGCGGTCGGGGGCACCTCGGTCTCGCTCGATCGCAGCGCACTCGGCGCGGTGACCGGGTTCAGCGAGTCGGCGTGGAGCATGAGCGGCGGAGGGTTCTCGACCGTGTACTCCGCCCCGTCTTGGCAAGAGGTCGGGAGCGCCGCGGCGCCGATCGAGGCGAACGGGCACCGGGGAATGCCGGACGTCGCCGCGACCGCCGGCTACAACTTCCTCTACTATGATGGCTCGCAGGACGCGGGCGGAGGCACCAGCTTCGCGACGCCCCTCTGGGCGGGGATGGTCACCGAGATGGACGCACTCCGGAGCGCGACGATCGGGAAGCCGAATTTCGGATTCGTCACGCCGGCGCTGTACGGCCTCGGAGCCAACACCTCGAGTACCTTCCCGGCCTTCAACGACGTCACTTCCGGATCGAACTGTCTGGGACCGGCGGGTCCCGGCTGGGACACCGCGACGGGATGGGGGTCCCCGGTCGGGGTCAATCTGTACGAGCACCTCGTGGCGAGCTTCGTGAACATGCCGCTCTCGGTGTCGCCGACACCGGTCGCTCCGGGAGGGACCGTCACGATCACCGTGACGGTCTCGAACTCCACGAGCGGTGCGCCGATCCACGGGGTCACCGTCGCGCTGACGCTCTCGACGACCGGGTTGGTCGGAGGTCCGTGCTCCGGCACGTTCGGCTCGGTCTCGCCGGTGACGAACGCCACTGGGGTCGCCGTGGCCACGATTTCGGTTCCCGCCTGTTACCTCGGGTCGAGCGCGGTCGCGAACGCTCTCGTCTCCACCGACGGGTACTACGGGACGAACTCCTCGACCGTGAGCGTGAACCTCCTCGGTTTCGTCCCCGGGCTCTCGGCCCTTGCGACCTACCCCGACAACGTGATCCTGTTCGTGGCCATCATCGGGCTCTCGATCGTCGTGGGCGGGGTCCTGGGGCGGCGACGACCCCACCCTCGCCGCGTCGCGCATCCGAGCGGGTCTTCGTCGCCACCGCCCCCCGAGACGGGCATGGCGAGCTCGTCGGGGGTCGAGGCGAGCAGCGCCCCGCCTCCACCGCCCGCCTCGGCGCCGGTGGCGTCTGCGGCCGCAGCCGGCCCCGTCTCTCCTCCGGCGCCGCCGGTCGAGCCGAGCCCGGACCCGGGGCCCGCCGCTGTAGAGCCGCCTCCCCCGGTATCCGAGGTTCCCCCCCCGGAACTCCCGAGCTCGTAGCGCCCCACGATACCGCCCTTCGCCGGCGCCCCGGCGGAAGGAAAGAACTTAATCGCGCCCCCTCTTGCTCGAGGTCGTGCCCGGTGCATCCGAGGATGTACCGGACGGGGCGGTCCCGGTGACCCTCTCGGGACCCGAGCGTTCGGTGCTGGTCGTGCTTCGCGCGAGCGAAGCGTTGCCGATCGATGAGGAGGAGGTTGCGAGCCGGGCCGGGCTCCCGATCGACCAGGTTCGCGGGAGCCTTCAACGGCTGCGCGCGAAGCATCTTGTCGTCCTCGAGGAGGAGCACGAGAGTACGGTCCGCCCGACGCCGCGAGGTGAGGCGGCGCTCCAAAAGGGTCTGCCCGAACGTCGCTTTCTCTCGGCGCTCGAGCGTCGCGGCGGCACCTTGACGCCCGAGGCGGCGGCCGCCGAGGGGCTGGACGACGAGGAGCGATCGGCGGCCATCGGGATCCTGCGTCGTCGCGGCTACCTCGAGGACGGGATCCCGTTCCGCCTCCGAGGGGGAGCCGGTCCGGGGACCTCGCTGCTTCCCGAAGAGATCGTCCTGAAACAGGTCTCGAACGGGGAGGAGGACGTCGACGAGGCGATCGTCTCGGCCCTCGAACGGCGCGGCCTCGTTCGGACCGAGCATCGGTCGATCAAGCACTGGGGCCTCTCCGACGAGGGCCGACATCTGGCCCTGGCCACGGAAGGAGAGGAACAACTCGGTCCGGTCACCCCCGAAGTACTCGCCTCGGGCGCGTGGCGCGGACGGGCGTTCCGCCCGTACGACGTGCGCGCCGCGGTCCCGTACCTCACCGGGGCACGACCGAACCCCTACCTCGCGTGGTTGGAGGAGTTCGAGGAGATCCTGATCGGCCTCGGGTTTGACCAGGCGGAGGGCCCGCTTCTCGAGACGGAGTTCTGGAACAACGACGTCCTCTTCATGCCGCAGGACCACCCCGCCCGGTCGATCCACGACGCGCTTTCGCCCGAAGGGCTCCGGGGGCATCCGCCCCCGGCCGAGCTCTTGGGGGCGGTCGCGGCCGTGCACGAGGGCCGCCCGCTCCCGGGCGAGACGACGCCGCTGGGACCCGGGTGGGGAGGGGTGTACGACTCGACCATCGCGGCCCGGCCCGTCCTTCGGTCCCAGACGACCGCGGTCTCGGCCCGGTTCCTCGCCGGCCACCCCCGTCCGCCGTTCCGGATGTACTCGATCGACCGGAACTTCCGCCGAGAGGAGGCCGATGCTCGGCACACGGTCGAGTTCGCGCAGTGCGAGGGCGTGCTCGGCGATGACGGGATCACTCTCCGCCATCTCGTCGGGATGTTCCACGCGCTGGCCGAGGCGATCGGGATCCGCGAGCTCAAGATCCGGCCGAGCTACTTTCCGTTCACTGAACCGTCGATCGAAGGGTACGTTCGGCACCCGCGTCTCGGCTGGATGGAAGTGTTCCCGGGCGGGTTGTTCCGGCCGGAGGTGCTGCGTCCGCTCGGGATCGAGGTGCCCGTCGCCGCGTGGGGGATCGGGTTCACTCGACTCGCCTTCGTCGCACTCGGGCTCAACGACATCCGCGAACTGTACGAGACGGACCTCGGCCGCCTGCGGGGTGGAGGCCCCTAACAATGCCGCGAGCAATGCTGAAGCGTTCGCGCGTCCTCGAGCGGCTTCCCCAGCCGCTGTCGGACGCGGCGCTCGAGGACATTCTGTTCACTTCGAAGGCGGAGCTCGAGGCCCAGGACGCGGAGACGCTCACGGTCTCGGTGACCCCGGACCGGTTGGACCTCCTGTCCGAAGGCGGACTGTCCCTCTGCCTCGAGGGCGCGACCGAGGTGGCGAAGGGAATCCCCCGCGAGAAGGTCCTCGAAGGGCCTGGTCCGGCGCCCGTGATCGAGGTGGATCAGGCGGTGCGAGGGATCCGCCCCGTCATCGCCGCGGTCCTCGTCGGGGCGCCGAACGAGCAGGGACTCGATGCCGGGCTGCTCGAGGAGGCGGTCCGGTTCCAGGAGCTCATCCACTCGACCGTCGGTCGGGACCGACGGGCCGCGAGTCTCGGGATCTATCCGTATGAGCGGTTGACGCCGCCGTTCCGGTACGCGCTCGACCCCTTGAGCGGAGTGCGATTCATCCCGCTCGAGTCGTCCGAGGAACTCTCGGCCGAACCGTTCTTCCGGGACCACCCGATGGCGCAGCGGTACGGGACGCTGGGACGTCTCGGGGAGCGCTGCCTCACGATCCGGGATTCGCAGGGCACGATCCTGAGCCTTCCGCCGATCCTCAACAGTCGCACGGGCGGCGAGGCCCGCGTGGGCGACCGGGTGCTGCTCCTCGAATCCACCGGGATGCGCGAGCGGGCGGTCCGCGAGTCCCTCGGCCTCCTCCTCGTGGTCTTCGCGAGCCGTGGATGGTCCGTGACGCCGGTCGCGATCCGCGGAGGTTCGTTCTCCTCGGATGGACGGGAGGTTTTCGCGCCCCGCACGGTCGACCTGCCCTCCGATACCCTTCGAAAGTTGTCGGGGATGGCGTACTCCGCCGGCGAAGTCGAGGCCCGCTTGAGCCGCGTTCGATTGACAGCCCACCCCCATTCTGGGGGATGGCGGGTCTCCGTACCGCCGTGGCGACCCGACCTGCTCACCGGGGTCGACGTTGCTGAGGACGTGATCCTGGCGCAGGTCGTTCGCCCCGAGGACGGTGTGTTGCCTCCCAGCTTCTCGCGCGGGCGCCGGCGGCGGCGCGCGGTGTTCCGGCTCCGGTTCGCGGCGGCGCTGCTCGGCCTCGGATTTGCCGCCCCCTACACACCGGTCCTCGTCGCGGAGGGGACCGTGCGCCGGATCCCGGGCGCTTCCCCCATCCGGATCGCGAATCCCCCCTCGTCGGAGTCCGCTTACGTGCGCGACCGCCTGCTGCTCTCGCATCTCGAGGTGCTCGAGCGCAACACTCGCCATGGCTATCCACAACGGTTTGCCGAAGTCGCCCCGGTGATCGTCGCGGACCCTACCGCCGAGCCGGGCAGCCAAACCCGGTACCACGCGGGAGCGATGGTCGCCAACGATACCGCCGGGTTCGCGGACGCCGCAGCGCTCGTCGACTACCTGCTGCGGACGGTCGATATCGTCTCGGTTCGCGAGCCCGCGGAGATCCCGGCGACGATCCCCGGGCGCTCGGCGCGTGCCCGCGTGGCCGGGGAGGTCGTAGCGGAGATGGGCGAGATCGCGCCGGCGATCCTCACCCAGCTCGGGGTCCCCGTCCCCGTGGCGTGGGCCGAGCTCGACCTGACGGCGCTGTTCCCGCTCGTCGCGCCCCGGGATACCCATTAATAGCGTCTCTCGGTCCCACGGCGATGGCCCGCTCCCGGCGCGCCGCGAAGGCTCCGCGAGGCCGCGCCCGGTGGGAGACCGAAGCACGGAAGGCGATTGGCTCGAAGGTCGACGAAGGGCGTCTCCCGCTCCTCGTGGACCCCCCGAACGACCCCGACTCCGAATTCCTCGAAAGGATCGGGTTCCCCGGCGCCGCGCCGTACACCCGGGGCATCCAGCCCACGATGTACCGCGGACGGCTCTGGACGTTACGCCAGTATTCGGGCTTCGGCAGCTCGGAGGCGACGAACCGTCGGTTCCACTTCCTCCTCGAGGGCGGCCAGACCGGTCTCTCCGTGGCATTCGACCTTCCCACCCAGAACGGCTACGACTCCGACCATCCGCGCGCGGAAGGCGAGGTCGGGCGCTGTGGAGTCCCGATCGCGTCGCTCGGCGACATGCGGACGCTGTTCCGCGGACTTCCGCTCGACCGGGCGACCGTTTCCATGACGATCAACGCGACGGCCCCGATCCTCACCTCGCTGCTGGTCGCGGTCGCCGAGGAGAACGGCGTCCCGCGTGTGCGACTCGGGGGGACCGTCCAGAACGACATCCTGAAGGAGTACGTTGCGCGCGGAACCTACATCTATCCGCCCGAAGCGTCGCTCCGGCTCGCCGTCGACCTCATCGAATTCGCCACGCGCGAGATGCCCCAATGGAACTACATCTCGGTCTCGGGGTACCACATGCGCGAAGCCGGCGCGACCGCCGTGCAGGAGGTCGCCTTCACCCTCGCCAACGCGATCGCCTACGTGCGGGCGGTGCAGGCCCGGGGGCTCGACCTTGATGAGTTCCTCCCCCGGCTGTCGTTCTTCTTCTCCTCGGACCGGAACTTTCTCGAGGAGATCGCGAAGTTCCGTGCCGCCCGACGGCTCTGGGCCTCGATCGTCACCGACAGTTTCGGCGCCCGGTCGGCCCGTTCGAAGCAGCTCCGGTTCCATACCCAGACCGCGGGTTCGAGCCTCACCGCACAGCAGCCCGAGCTGAACGTCGTACGGACGACCCTCGAGGCCCTCGCCGCGGTACTCGGCGGCACGCAATCGCTGCACACCAACGCGCTCGACGAGGCCCTCGGATTGCCGACCGAATCTTCCGCCCGACTGGCGCTGCGCACCCAACAGATCCTCGCGGAGGAGTCGGGCGTCGCGAACACCGTCGACCCCCTCGGGGGCGCCTACGAGATCGAGTATCTCACCGACCGGATCGAACGAGAGGCACGCGAGTACCTCGACCGGGTCGAGGAAATGGGCGGTGCGCTCCCCGCGATCGAACGCGGGTTCTTCTCGGCCGAGATCGCCCGGGAAGCGTACCTTGAGGCGCGCGCGCTCGAGGAGCGGAGGGAGATCATCGTCGGGGTGAACGGCTACACGGACGGAAACCGAGATTTCACGTTCTTCCCCGGCGGGGGGAAGGGCGGCGCTCGCGGGCAGCGGATCACTCCGGCCGAGGAGCGGCTCCAGGTCGAGGGGGTCGCGAAGTGGCGATCTCAGCGCGACGAGACGAAGGCCCGAGCCGCCCTCGACCGGCTCGCGCGAACGTCCAAGTCCGAGGGGAACGTCCTACCGGACGTCCTCGCGGCGGTGATCACGGGCGCGACCCTCGGAGAGATTGCGGACGTCTGGCGAGGACTGTTCGGAGAACAGCCTCCGGCGCGGGCGTTCTGAACGGAGCGGCGGAATGAAGCTCGATCACGTCGGGATCGCGGTGCCGGACCTCTCGGGCGCCCTCGATCTCTGGCGCCCGCTCGTGGGTTCCCCCGACGCCCCTCCCGAGGAGGTCCCGTCGAACCGCGTTCGCGTCGCGTTCCTGTCGGTCGGCGGGACCCACGTCGAGCTGCTCGAGCCGATGGATCCGAGCTCCCCGGTGGCGAAGTTCCTCGAGCACCGAGGGGCCGGCGTTCACCACCTCGCGTTCGCGGTCGATAGCGTGGACGCGGCACTCGCGGCGGTCCGGGATCGCGGAGGTCGCCTCGTCGACGAACACCCCCGCGCCGGGGCGCGCGGTCGACGGGTGGGGTTCGCCCACCCCTCCGCGTTCGGGGGCGTTCTGGTCGAGTTCGTGGAGGGCCCGTGAGCCGGATCGCCTCCGTCGAGGTCGCCTCGCTCTACGACAGTCGCGGCCGCGCGACCATCGAGGCGACCGTCGTGCTAGAGACGGGGGCGCGGGCGCGCGCCGGCGCACCGAGCGGTGCGAGCACCGGGACGCACGAAGTGCGTGCCTTCCCTCCCGGCGGAGTTCCCGAGGCGTTGGCGACCGCTCGAGCGCACCTGGTCCCTGCCCTCGTGGGCCTCGACGCCGGGGACCGGGCGGCGGTCGATCGCGCGCTCCACGACGTGGACGGAACACCGGACTTCGCCCGGATCGGGGGCAACACCGCCACGGCGATCTCGGTGGCCGCGGCCGCCGCGCACGCCGAGGAGATGCACCGGCCCTTGTGGAAAGAGCTCGCACGACCGGGGATCGAACGGCCGACGTTCCCCGCCATCGTGGGAAATTGCATGAACGGCGGGGTCCACGCGATCGGGGGCCCCGAGTTCCAGGAGTTCATCGCCTATGCCGAATCCCCCGACCCTCGACGGTCGGTCGCCGCTGCGATCCGGGTCCACGGGTTGATCGGCGAGGCGCTCCACCGAAAGCTGCCCACGATCGCCCTCGGCCGCGGCGATGAAGGCGGATGGGTCGCGCCGCTCGGCAATGAGGCGGCGCTCGAGGTCCTGACGGACGCCTGTGCCCGCGCCCGGGACGAGCTCCACGTCGACGTGCATCCCGGGGTCGATCTGGCCGCGAGCGAGTTCTTTCGTGACGGGATGTACACCTACCGGGACCGGAAGCTCCGGACGGAGGACCAGGTCGCGTACATCGGCGAGCTCGTCGACCGGTACGGCATTCGCTTCCTTGAGGACCCGCTCGACCAGGAGGCGTTCGACGGCTTCGCCGCGATGACCCGGGCGGTGGGCGAGAAGGCGCTCGTGGTCGGCGACGACCTCTACACGACGGACGTTCGCCGGCTGGAGACCGGGATCCGGCTCGGCTCCTCGAACGCCGTGCTGATCAAGGTCAATCAGGTGGGGACGCTGAGCGACACCTTCGCCACCGTCGATCTCGCGCGGTCCCGCGGGCTCGCGACGGTGACCTCGCACCGGTCGGGGGAGGTGCCGGAGGGCTGGCTCGCTCACGTCGCCGTCGGGACCGGTGCGCGAGCGCTGAAGTGTGGAGTGGTCGGTGGGGAGCGCGTAGCAAAACTAAATGAACTCCTGCGTATCCGCGCCGCCACGGAAGGATAAGCGAATGCCGGACGAGGAGGTGATGGTCGACGAGCGCGTCGCGGACACCGACGGTCAAGATACCCGTCCCGGCGAGCTCCTCGTTCCCGAGGAAACGTACCTCACTTCGGGCGTTCACATCGGTACTCAGCAGAAGTCGGCCAGCATGCGCCGATTCGTCTACAAGGTCCGCTTCGACGGCCTGCACGTCCTGGATGTGCGGGAGACCGACCGCCGGATCCGTTTCGCGGCCCAGTTCCTCGGCCGCTTTCCGGCGGACCGCGTCCTCGTGGTTTCCCAGCGGCAGTACGGGCAGAAGCCCGTTCGGGTCTTCGCGAAGACGACCGGGGCGACCTCGTTCGCCGAGCGGTTCGTCCCCGGGTGCCTCACCAACCCGAACCTCGCCGAGTACTTCGAACCGAAGGTGCTGCTGGTCACCGACCCGGCCACGGACCAGCAGGCCCTCAGCGAGGCGGTTTCGATCGGGATCCCGGTCGTCGGACTTTGCGACGTGAACAACGAGACCCGCGACGTCGACCTCGTCATCCCCGCGAACAACAAGGGACGCGTCGCCCTCGCGACGGTCTACTGGCTGCTCGCGCGGGAAATCGTCAAGGCGCGAGCCGGGACGACCGAGGTCCCTTACACGCTCACAATCGAGGACTTCCAGGCCGCACTCTGACGGGCGCGGGGCCATTCGCGCACCGTTTTAACCCCTCGGCGGCCTGATAGGATGTGGGGCGGCCGGGCTCCGACCTCTTGGCACTTCTCGCACAGCACGACGTGCCCGAGAAGGCCGCTCGAGTGTACCTCGCGGCGTGCCGCGCGGGACCCCAGACCGCGAGCGAGCTCGCGCGTCTCTCGGCGGTGAGTCGGGTCGAGGCGTACCGCTTCATCAAGCAGTTGACCAACGACGGGCTCCTCCAGGCGACCGGGGGTCGCCCCCTGCACTTCGCGGCGCTCCCGCCCGACGAGCTGCTCGACCGGTGGATCCGCCGCGCGTCCGAGCGCGTCCGCCGCCTCGAGAACGACCGGAACAAGATCCTCACCGACTGGGAGGAGGCGCGGACGGAGTTCGACGAGCGGGACCCGCGCAAGTTCGCAGTCCTCGAAGGTCGGGAGACGATCCACCGATTCCTCGTCAAACGGCTCGGGACCGCCACGAGCCAGGTGCTGCTCAGCGCGAGCGGAACGTCCTTACCGCGCGTGATCGACGCGGGAACCGACCGGGGCCTTCGCGAGGCGCACGCCCGCGGGGTCAAGGTGCGGATCGTGACCGAGGTGTTCCCCCAGAACCTCGTCGACGCGAAGCACCTCGCGTCGTTCGCGGAGCTCCGACACTCCCCCGGGCCCGTGATGAACCGTTCCGTGGTCATCGACCGACTCGGGGCCCTCGTCTACGTCTCGGGAGAGGAGGGGTTCGGTCGCTCCGGGGAGGAGCAGGTCGCGCTCTGGTCGTCCGCCCCAATGTTCGTCCAGCTCGCGCGCGATTACCACCGCCGGCTCTGGGGGCCGGGCGAGCACGCCGAGTCGCGGTTCGTCCAGCTCGAGAACCCTTCGACGGCGGTGCTTCCCGTGGTCCAGGGTCGCGAGGCGGCCCCGTTCCAGCGGCTCAAGGAGATCGCGAGCCTCGGGATGAGGGCCTCGGGCGTGCGGGAGTTCGAGTTCCAGCTCCCGGAGTTGATCGAGCTCATCGCCCGCCAGCTCGGACGCGAGATCGCGAACGAAGTCGAGGGAGACACTCCCGGGGCCGTCGGGAAGTCGCTCAGCATGTACTACGAATCCCGCACCATGGGGCATCTCAAGGTGATCCGCGAGAAACCGCTCACGCTCCAGGTGACGGGCTGTTTCGCGTGCACGTCGGACTCGCCCGAGATCGGCCGCGTCATGTGTCCCCAGCTCCTGCGCACCGTCCTCGAGGCCCGCCTCGGTCAGCGCTGGGAGGTCTCGAAACCGGACCCGACGAAGCACGCGAGCCGCGGCTGCGTGTTCACCGCCGCCCCGGCATGACCCGTAGACCCGTCCCCGTTTGGGACGATAAATAGGACCGGAGACCCTAGGCGGCCGTGGACGAAACGGAGGCCGACCCCGGCGGGGAGGAAATCCCGCTCTTCGCACCTCCGGGGCCGGCCCCCGAGACCCGCGTGGCATGGTTCGTCATTGGCGTCGCGCTCGTCGTGGTCGTCGCGGGGATTGGCGTCGTCGTGGCGGAGAGCCATGGCCACGGAGTGGCGGGAGGACCCTCCGCGCTCGTCACCCTGGCCGCTCCCATCTTTGCGAGCATTCTCTGCGCACAGAATGGGCTCATCTACTACGAGACGTACTTTCCCATCTCGAACATCGCCGGGGGACTGCTGACCTCGGAGTTCTCCCTCGAGATCCTGACCAACACGAACGTGACGATCCCCCCGGGAGGCTCCGCTCCGGCTCCCGTGCCCAACCTGCCCTGTACCGCCGCCCCCCCGTCGGGATGGTACGCGATCCTGCTGAACAGCAACGCCTCGGCGCTGGCGACGTTCCCCCTGCTGGAGTACGGCACGGGCCAAGGGACCTGGAGCAATTCGACCACTTCCCCTCAGAACATCGTGCAGGGCGAGGACTTTCTCTTCATCACGGTGGGCGATCCCACGGGCTCCGGCAACCGGCTCGTCTCCCAGGGTTACGGCACCTCGACGGTGGACCTTGCGGGAAACACCACCTTCCCGCCGTATCAGAAACCTTGACGCATTTCGTCGGCACTCTGATCCGCCCAACTAATCGGTGGAACGTGCTCTGTCGGTGGCGCGGGGCGTGTCACGCCGGCTCACGGTGTTACATGTGTAACAAACAAGCGTTACAGCGCATGGCCTAACTTATATATACACGCCATCGGATGTGGCGGGCACAAACCATGACCGCTACGTCAGCAACTTCATCGCGAAGCCGCTCCGCCAGCCATAAGGCCGCCCGAAAGCCGGTGGACCCTGACACTCCCCAGATTGTTCCTCCTACTCCTCCGGATTCGGACGTCTGCCCGAATTGCGGTTCCAGTCACTTGATCCGTGACGAGATCCGTGGCGAGATCGTCTGCGCCGACTGCGGCCTCGTCGTGGACGCGAGCGCTCTCGTGAGCGACCGCGGCCAGCGGGGCTCGAAGGAGGACACGGGCCGCGAGGCTCGCGGCTGGGGCCCCGTGATCTCCCCGCTCATGCCCGACAAGGGACTGTTCAGCGAGATCGGGGTTCCGACCCGAGACTTCCAGGGCAACTCGCTCTCCCGCAATACCTCGCTCAAGTTCTACCACCTGCGGAAGCTCAACCACCGACTGCGCGCCGCACGGACCCACCAGCGCAACCTCGTGGTCGCGTTGGGGGAGCTCAACCGACTCGCGGGCGTGCTCGGTCTCTCGCGCGAAGTCAAGGAGTCGGCGACGTACATCTATCGGCGCGCCCTCGAGCACAAGGCGACCCGCGGCAAGAAGATCGTGGCGCTGGTCGCCGCGAGCGTCTACGCGGCGTGCCGGCAGTGCCACGTCCCACGGACGATGAAGGAGATCATCGCCCACTCGAAGGCGACGAAGATCGAGGTCGGCCGCGCGTACACTCTACTCGCCCGTGAGCTCAAGCTCGGACTGAAGCCGGTCGAGCCTCGCGACTACCTGGTTCGGTTCACCCAGGACCTGAACCTCTCGAAGGAGGTCCGACAGAAGGTCCTGTCCCTCCTCGAGCAGGTGGAGCAGGTCTACTCGACGAGCGGCGTGCTCCCGAACGGGATCCTCGCGACGATCATCTACATCGCGTCGAACCTGATGGGAGAGCCCCGCAGCCAGGACCGCATCGCGGCGGTCGCGAACGTCACCCCCGTGACGATTCGCAACCACTACAAGGAGCTCCTGGACCTGCTCGGGCTACCGAAGAACCTCACCAACCCGCAGGCCCGCGGCAGTCTGCCCGCAGAGACCGGCGAGAAGGTCGCGGTGGACGTCGCGGCCGCAGGGCACTAGGGTAGGGGTCCGGACCACCGGGGGCCCCGGCCCCCGGAAACCACTTGAACTCTCGGGCGGCTTTGCTCCCGTGTCCACTCCGGCGCCGCTGAGCTACTCGTCCTATCGCACGTACTTGGAGTGCCCGCTCCGGTGGAAGTACCTCTACATCGACCGACTCCCCGAGACCCCGCGCGGCTACTTCACGTTCGGTCGCGTCGTGCACTCGGTCCTGGAGGAGCTGATCCGGCCCCTCGTCGTTCCCACGGCGCGCCGCGCCGGAGAGTCGGAATCGCAGCGCACGCTCGACGACTGGCAGCCGCGCTCCCGAGGGAACGCGGACGCTCCCTGGATGAGCCGCGACGAGATGCTCGCGCTCTACGACCGTTCCTGGTCGAGCGAAGGGTACACCAATCCCGAGGAGGAAGCCCGCTACCGCGACCTGGGCCGGGAGCTGCTCGGCCGGTATCACGACCGCTTGAGCCGGGAGCGACCGCGGCCGGTCTCGGTCGAAGAGCACCTCGAGGCCCGGTGGGACGGGATCCCGATCCACGGCTACATCGACCGGATCGACCGCGCACCGCTCGGGGGGCTCGAGGTCGTCGACTACAAGACCTCTCGCGAGCTTTCCACGGGCGACGCGAAGGACTCCGACCAGCTCTCGCTCTATCAGGTGCTCGTCGAGAGTAACTACACGGAGCCGGTCGAGGGGCTGACGCTCTACCACCTTCGTTCGCTGACCCCGCTCCGAGTCCCTCCGCGGGGACGCGCCGCGCTGACGACCCTGTACGACCGACTCGGGGTCGTGAGCGACGGGATCCGGGCCCAGGCGTACGACCCGACGCCCGGCCGCCACTGTACCCGATGCGATTTCCGGCCGATCTGCCCCGAGTTTCGAACCGTGCCGGCGACGGACGCCGTACGTCTCCGGGAGCTGGTCGACCGGTTCGATCGTCTCCGGAACGAGGAACACCGGATCGAGACGGAACTTCGGGATGCGGCCGAGGAGCTCCACCACGCGGCCGAGGAGCTCGGGATCCATCGGCTGCCGGGCAGCCAGTCGGTCGCCGTCCGTCGGCGCGAAGAGACCTGGCAATACTCTCTCGAGAGCGTGCGTCCCGACCTCGAGAAATCCGGACTGTCCGACCGCGTTCCGACGGGCCGACCGGAGGAGGTCCGACGCCTCGTTCGGGACAGTTCCGTCGACGCCGAGCTTCGGCGACGCGTGGCCGAGACGGGCGCGCGCCGGGTGAAATGGTACTGGGAGCTCGAGGGCAACTCGAACAGCAAGTAGCGACGGCGCTCGGGTTTTCCCCCGTAAGGGCTATGTTGGTCTCCCAATACTCCCCCGTATGGGGGTTCCCCTCGCTTCGGAGGCCCGTCTCGCCCCGCTGAAAGGCCGGACCCCGTCGATCGCCACCCTCTGCTCGCATTCCTCGCTCCAGATCTTTCATGGGGCGCGGGTCGAGGGGCTTCGCACCGTCGGGATCTGCGTCGGACCGCCGCCCAAGTTCTACGATGCGTTCCCGCTCGCCCGGCCCGATGAGTTCCTCTCGGTACCGACGATCAAGGAGCTCCCGCAGGTCGCCGAACGGTTGCGAGCGGCCGGCGCGATCGTGGTTCCCCACGGCTCGTTCGTCGAGTACCTCGGCCCCGAGGCGTTCGCGGCGCTGGACGTGCCGGTGTACGGAAATCGCGCGGTCCTCGGCTGGGAGTCCGACCGACGGAAGGAACGGGACTGGCTCGAGTCGGCCGGCGTCACGATGCCGAAGCTGTACGAGGACTCGAGCGAGATCACCGGGCCGGTGATCGTGAAGTATTACGGGGCGAAGGGCGGCAAGGGATTCTTCCTCGCGAAGAACCGCGAGCAGCTCGAGGGGTTCCGGCCGACGGGCCCGCACGTGGTGCAGGAGTACGTGCTCGGGACGCGGTACTACATGCACTTCTTCTACTCGCCGATCACGGATGGCGGATACCGCCTCCGCGACGGGTCGCTCGAGCTGCTCGGGATGGACCGGAGGGACGAAGCGAACATCGACGAACTGTACAAGCTCGGCGCGCAGGAGGAACTGCTGAAGGCCGGGATCCGGCCGACGTTCGTTGTGACGGGCAACGTCCCGGTCATCCTTCGGGAATCCCTGCTCCCCAAGGCGTTCGAGATCGCCGGCAGGATTGTCGAGCGGTCGGTCGACCTGTTCGGGGGGATGGTCGGTCCGTTCTGCCTCGAGGGGATCATGTCCGAGGACCTCGAGTACAAGGTCTTCGAGATCTCCACCCGGATCGTCGCGGGGACGAACCTCTTCATCTCGGGGAGCCCGTACTCCGACCTCATGGAACCCGGCCTATCGACGGGACGGAGGATCGCGCGAGAGATCAAGCACGCGCAGGCGACCGGTCGATTGGCGGAGATCATCAGTTAGGGGACCGGCCCCCGGGCCCCGAGGTTTGTGACTCCCCGGCGTTAAGAGTCGTCTCGAGTGTCGTCCCGACTCCATGGTCCTCGCGATCCGTACCGACCGGTTGCGCAAGGTGTATCCGGGGTCATCGGCCGAGACGCCGGCGCTCACGGAGCTCACGCTTGACGTACCGTCGGGACGCGTCTACGGGGTGATCGGCCGGAACGGCGCGGGGAAGACGACGTTCCTCCGGATCGCCGCCACCCAGCTCGAGCTGACCTCGGGGAGGGCCGAGGTGCTCGGGTTCGATGTGGCGACGCAGGAGCGGGAAATCCGGGCGCGGATCGCCTGCGTCCCGCAGGAGGCCCGTCCGCTCTACTTTCTGAACGTCGAAGAGGTCGTCTATCTGTATCTCAAGCTCCGCGGACTCGACCCCGTCGATGCGCGACAGCGGACGAAGGACGCGCTCGAGCAGCTCTCGCTCATGGAGTACCGGCGGCGGGCGGTCTCCCGGCTCTCCGGCGGGCTTCGGCGGCGGGTCCTCTGCGCCATGGTCCTCGCTTCCGACGCCGAGGTCCTCTTCCTGGACGAGCCGACCACGGGGCTCGACCCGATCGCGCGGCGGCAGGTATGGGAAGCGATCCGACGCGCCATCCACGAGCAACGCACCATCCTCCTCACCACGCACTACCTCGATGAGGCCGAGGCACTATCGACTCGTCTCGCGCTCTTCGAGCGGGGCCGTCTGGTCCTCGAGGGCTCTCCCGAGGACCTCCGCGCGCGGGTCCGCTACCCGTACCGCGTGACGGTGCTCGGCGCCTACCCGCGCGAGGAGCTCGACACCTTCGGAAAGGTCTCGGTCATCGAGGGAGGGTACCTCGTCTTCACTCGGGAGCCCGAGGCCCGAGAGCTGGCCCGAACGGCGCTCGAACGTGGGCATCGCGTCAGCCTCGGACCGGTGAGTCTCGAGGACATCTTCCTCGACGTCGTCGGCCGCAGCATCGAGGACGAGGGGCCCCCGAAGGAGGTGGAGGCGTGAGCGGACGCAACCGCCTCCGCTCGCTGTTCAGTCTCGTGCAGATCAACGGGCTGATCCCGATCCGCACGCAACCGCTCTACCTCGTGAACCTCGTGGCGAGCCCGCTGTCGTTCCTCTTCTTCATCTGGATCGTCTCCCGCGGGACCGACCTCGCCTACGGCGTGATGGGCGGCATGGTGCTCACCATGCTGTCGGTCGGCACCGGTCTCCAGTCCGACCTGACGCACTACCGTCACGACATGAAGTTCCAGGACGTTGTGGTCGCTTCCCCCGTCGAGGCGCCGGTGTACGTCGCCGGCATGGCGCTCTCGGAACTCGTGTACTCGTTGCCCGCGCTCGCGGTCTTCGTCCTCCTCTTCGTCTACTACGGCTACGCGACCGTCACGAGCACGATCGTGCTCGCCGGCGCCCTCCTGCTCGTCTGGGCGTTCGCGACGGCGTTCGCCTTCACGCTCGCGACCTACTTCCAGGACGTGCGGGAGACCTGGATGTTCAGCCCGATCTTCTCCCTCGTGTTGACCGTGCTCCCGCCGGTGTACTACCCGATCGGGTACTTGCCGGCGTGGGCCCAGATCGCGGCCCAGTTCTCGCCCACCACCTACGCCGCGGAGCTGGTCCAGGGGGCGGTGGGGCTCCAACACCTCACGTTCTCGGGCGCGGTCATCGACTGGATCGCCCTGGTCGCGTTCACCGCGGCGCTGTTCCTCATCGCCGCGTTCAAGGCGCGCTGGAAGGACCCGTGATCGGGGTGGGCGGAGGCGTCCGGAGCGTTCGTCCGTCGTGGGCGCGGCGAGCCCTTATGTACCGGTCGGGGGCTGGAGCCGACCGATGCTCTACTTCGCGGACACTCGTGTCTTCGACACGTCCGAGGAGCGCCTCACCCACTGCCTGTTCTGTGGCAAAGACCTCGTCCTCCTGCCGGACGACCGGCGGCAGGGCAGCTGCTTCGATTGTCTGTCGTTGTCGGTCCCCGCCGCGGTGCCGTGCCCCGAGTGCCAATCCTTGATTCCCGGCGAACAGCGCAGCACCGGCTGCTCCGTCTGCGGTTGGTATCCCCTCGGGGGATAGGCGCGCCGCTTCGGAGCCGCTAAGCTTATCGGTCGAGCCCCGTCCTCGACCGGAGGGCGTGCCGAGGTGGCTCAGTCCGGTACGGCGCGAGTCTGGAAAGCTCGTGGCGGAATACGCCTCGGGAGTTCAAACGTCGGACACGGTCGACCCGTCCCGGCGGAAATTCTCCCCCTCGGCGCTTCCCTCTCCGGGGGCCCAACCACGTGACGGTCGCCTCCCGCGAGACGACCCCGGCACTACTCCAGGTTGACGCCATCCTTTCGCGCCTCCAGGGCCGGGCGGCGCTGACCGAGGTGTGCCGCTTCCTTCACGCATCGTTCCGACACTATCGGTGGGTGGGCGTGTACCGGGTCGAGGGGACGACGCTCGTTCTCGACGGATGGGATGGGCCTGCGGCGACCGAACACACCCGCATCCCGATCGAGCGCGGCGTCTGCGGTCAGGCGGCGCGCGAGAACCGCACCGTCGTGGTCGCGGACGTTCGCTCTGCGCCCGAGTATCTCGCCTGCTTCCTCGAGACCCGCGCCGAGGTCGTGGTCCCGATCCGGGACCAGGGGACCGTAATCGGGGAGATCGACATCGATGGGAACGAGGTCGGTGCGTTCGACCGCTCGGATGCCGCCTTCCTCGAGATGGTCGCGACCAAGCTCACGGCTCCCGTCCGGAAAGCGGCTACCGAGCCCGCGCCGCCCGCCTGAGCTCCTGGGCGATCGTCACGCGAGCGGCGTCCAGCGCGCTCGGGGAGTCGAACATGGCGAACTGGCCCGGCGTCGCTCGCGAGCGGGGGATTCGCCGCACGTCGCTCGCGAGGTTCCGGAGCGCGCGGCTGACCTCATCGATGATCGGGAGGTCCGCATCGCGGCTGGTCCGGGAGAGCGGGTTCAGGTCGATCGAGATCACGCGCTTGCCTAGCGCCCGGAGGGCGCGGGTCCGGTCGCCGTCCTCGAGCGGAACGAGACAGACATCCGCGGTGTAGATCCCGCGTCGGTCCACCCGAGCGCGATCGGAGGGAAGGCCCGGGATCCGCGCAGTGGGTCGAAGCCCGAGGAGATGACGTATTCCCGCGCGCTCGAGCGAGCGCCGCACCAGCGCGACCCGTGGAGGAGTTCGGTGGAAGAGGTTCACTTCGACCCCGAGGGCCGGGAGGGCCCGCTGGAGGCGGGCGACGTCCCGCGACGCCAGCGCCGCAACGTTGCCGTTGACGCTGAGCACCGGATGCCGCGCGGCGCGGAGCCATTGGGCGGCGACCCGCGTCGCCGCTCGGGCGCTTCGACTCGTCCGCTCGCCGAGGAGGTAATCGAACGCCTCGCCCCGCCCGTGGGCGATCAATCCCTCCGGAACGACGAGCCCGCTGCGGGCCGCGGCGGCGAGGTCGGCGCGCACCACGAGGCTATGATACCGGGGATGACGGGGCGAGAGGCGCATCGACGCGTCCGGGGGCTCGCTACGCGCCCCCGGGGGCGTCCGTCCGGCCGTTCGACGCGCTGCTCTCCTCGGCCACGGGACCGAGACGCGCCTCGAGGGCGGAGATCCGCTCTTCGAGCGGCTGGAGTCCCTCCTCGAGGACTTTCGCGAGGGCGAGCTTCAGGCTCTCCTCGAGGGCGACCAAGTCGCGTCCGAGGTCGATGATCCGTCGGGCGTTCTCGTTGAGCAGGAGGCGGCTCTGGGTCGCGACGCGATAGGTGTCGGAGAGGTCCTTCGTCAGCTGCCCCGCCGACTGAGAGAACGTGTCGATGGAGTCGCTGACCGGCTTCCACTTCTTGTCGAGGTTGATCCACAGGCCCTTTGCGATCTGATCTCCCTGGCCGGAGATCCCGGTGGTGATCTCCTTCGCGACACGCTCGGAGATCGAGCCTTCCAGGCCGTCGAGCCGCGTCTTCATTTCGTCGCCGAGGGATTTCCCGGTCCCCTCGACCCGCTCGACCCGGTCCTCGATCGATTGGAGTCGGGCGACCAGGTTCGAGTAGGCGGTGCCGATCAGCAGGTCGACGTGTCCTTGCGTCGATTCCTGCGCGCGAAGCAGCAGGTGGAGCACCCAGTGTTCCCGGCCCTTGGTCTCGCCGATCGGGCCCCGCTCCAGACGGTCCCGGACGTCCCGGTCATCGATGAGACTCTGCAGTTCTCTCAGGATCTCGACGCGCAGGGACGACGTGCCGCCCGACGTCGGCGGAGCTCGGCCGGCCATCGAGCGTCCAAGGGTCCCCGAGCCGTATATAAGTTCGGGGAGAAGTGGCCGAGGGGCCCCGGACCGCAGGTCTCGACGCTCCCTCGGCGCTACTCCTGGAAGCCCGGACCGAGGAGTTCCCTCGCGACCAGGAGCCGGCGGATCTCCGAGGTGCCCGCCCCGATCTCGAGGAGCTTCGCGTCGCGCGCCAGTCGCTCGAGCGGAAGGTCGCGCATGTAGCCGTAGCCTCCGTGGACCTGGATGGCGTCCAACGCGGCACGGGTCGACGCCTCGGAGGCGTAGGTGAGCGCCGCGGCGGCCGGCCCCATTCGACGAACGTCGGTCGCCACCTCTTCGAGGGCACGGTGGAGGAGGCCGCGCGATGCCTCGAGCTCCGTGTACATGTTCGCGAGCTTCTCCTGGATCAACTGGAACCGCCCGATCTTCTGTCCGAACTGCTCGCGCTGGCGCGCGTAGTCGATCGAGCGGTCGAGGCACTCGGCCATGATCCCGACGGGAATCGCGGTGAGCACCGCCCGCTCCACGTTGAGTCCGCTCATCATCACCCGCACTCCCTCGTCCGCCGTGCCGACGAGACGGTCCGCCGGAATCTTGCAGTCCTGGAACCCGAGCTCCCCGGTGGGGGAGCCCCGCATCCCCATCTTGTCGAGGCTGCGCGCGACGGTAAAGCCCGCGTCGTCTCGCCGGACCAGGAACGCGCTGATGCCGTGCGGCCCTTTGTCCGGACTCGTCTTGGCGTAGACGAGGAGCGAATCCGCGATCGGGCCGTTCGTGATGAATTGCTTACTGCCGTTGAGCACGTAGTGGTCCCCTCGGCGCTCGGCACGGGTCCGGAGGGAGACCGCGTCCGAACCCGAGTTCGGCTCGGTCAGGGCGAGCGCGCCGATCGCGTCGCCCCGGGCGATCGCGGGCAGGAATTCCTGACGCTGGCGGTCGTTGCCGTTGCGTCCGAGATTATCCCCAAACAAGTTCGAATGGGCGCCGACGCTCAGCGCGAGGGCCGGGCTCACGCGCGCGATCTCCTCGAGGATGAGCGCCTGAGACCGGTACCCGAGACCGAGTCCCCCGTAATCCGCAGCGATCGTGACGCCGAGGAAGCCGTGTTCCCCGAGGCGACGGAAGACGTCGCGAGGGAAGTAGTCCTCGCGGTCCATCCGGTCCGCGACGGGCACGATCTCCTTCCGCGCGAACCGACGGGCGGCGTCTCTAAGCTCGCGCTCCTCGTCCGTCAGCGAGAGGTCCATGCTTCGGGCGACCGGCGCCCGAGCATAATGGTTGTCGGGCCGCTCACCGAACGCGGGCCGCGGCCACCCGGGCCCTTAGGCCGATATGATGACGCCAGGGCGCGCGGCGCTTCGGCCAGTCCGAGCGATAGTGCGCCCCGCGGCTCTCGGTCCGGATCGACGCTGCCCGCGCGATCAGCATCGCGGTGAGCGCGGCGTTGGCGACCGGGCCCGACGGAGAATCGGCGCGCGAGGGCAACGTAGCCTTCATTAGCCGTTCGAACAGCTCCACCGCGGACCCCAGGCCGTCCGCCGAGCGAACGATGCCCACGTCGTCCCAGAGCATGTTCCGCACCGCTTCGAAATCGTCGGGCTCGCCCGTGCGGCCGACCCCGGTCGGAAGGGAGAGTTCGACCGTCTGGGCCGGGGAGGCGGGCCCTCCCGGCGCCGGGTGAAGGAGTTGCCGGGCGACCCGTTCCCCGAAGACGAGCCCCTCGAGCAGCGAGTTGCCCGCGAGACGGTTCGCCCCATGAACGCCCGTCGCCGCGACCTCCCCCGCCGCGTAGAGTCCGGGGATCGTCGATCGCCCCTCGAGGTCGGTCGTCACCCCGCCGATCATATAGTGCGCGACGGGAGCGACGGGGATCCGATCGCGGGAGGGGTCGAGGCCGTAGGTCGCGAGGAAGTGGCAGATCGACGGAAATCGAGCGAACAGCAGATCCCGAGGAAGTGCGGTCGCGTCGAGATAGACGCACGGATGTCCTGTGCGCACGATCTCCCGGTCGATCGCCCGAGCGACGATGTCGCGTGGGGCGAGCTCGGCGTCGCGATGCGCCTTGACGAGGAATCGTTCGCCGGCCTCGTTCCGGAGGACCGCCCCCTCGCCCCGAAGCGCCTCCGTGATGAGGAAGCGGGGCGCACCCTCTCGGGAGAATGCGGTCGGATGGAACTGGATGAACTCCATGTCGGTCAGGAGCGCTCCCGCGCGGAAGGCGATCGCCACGCCCTCGCCGGTCGCGATCGACGGGTTCGAGCTCTGACGGTAGAGGCTGCCCGCACCGCCCGTCGCGAGCACGACCGGTGCCGGCGAGGAAAACTCGACATCCCGGCCGTCCGCGTTCGATAGGACGGCGACCGGTCCATCGCGCGTCCCGGGACGGAAGCCTCGCAACACGGTCCGCTCCCGAACGTCGACCCCGCCGGTCAGCACCCGACGCTTGAGCGCCTCCTCGATGGAGAGCCCGGTCGCGTCCCCTCCGGCGTGCAGGGTTCGGTTGCGCGAGTGCGCCGCTTCGCGGCCGAGCGCGATCCGGCCCTCGACCGTGTCGAACGGAACCCCATAACGGACCAAGTCCGCGATCCGCGCGGGCGCTTCCGAGGTCAGTACGCGCGCGGCGGCACGGTCGACCAGCTCGTCCCCCGCCGTGATCGTGTCCTCGAGGTGCCGGTGCGGGGAGTCGTCGGGACCGATCGCCGCGGCGATCCCCCCCTGGGCATAGCGCGTGTTCGATTCTTCGAGGCGCGCCTTCGTGATGATCGTGGGGTGCAGTCCGAGCTCGCGGCACCGCAGGGCGACGTACAGGCCGGCGATCCCACTCCCGATGATCAGGGGTCGGCGGCCCGCCTCCGTCACGCGCCGCACGAGCGGGGGCGCCGCTAAAAGCGGTACCCTGGGAGGCTATGGGGTCGTATACATCGCGGGGTTCCAGGGAAAGACATGAGCCCGACCCAGGCGCCGGAGCCGGATTGGCGCGCCGCGGTGTCGATCTCCGAGGACGCGGAGCTGGCCCGGGAACTGATACTTCGACTTCCCCCGGCCGGCACGGCTCGGCCGGTGAGCGTCACGGACCTTGTCGCCCCCCGTCGCGCCTACTGGCGCGCCGTACATCCGGTGCGCTTCGATGAAGCCCGGCAGCTCCGAGTGGATCTCGGTCGTGCGCTGCATCGGAGATTGGGGGTCGCACTCTCGGCGGAGGGGACGCTCGAGGTTCGGGTTCGACGGAACGGAGTCGTGGGCCGGATCGATCTGCTGAGCGACGTTCCGGTCGAGGTCAAGACCAGTGCGAGCGCGGTCGGCGGCGACGAGCTCGTCGAGGCGCGACCGGACCAAGTCGAACAGCTCGTGATGTACTGTGCCCTCGCCGACCGCCCGGTAGGAAGGCTGCTGACCCTCGTCACGACGGACGGCGCGCCGGGCCCCGTGCGAGCCGCGGACGTGACGATTCGTGACCTCGCGGCGGTCGGCACGGAGATGCAGGCGCGCGCGGCGGCGC
>JBAUZT010000018.1:0-24653 GCA_049585415.1 Thermoplasmata archaeon
CCGCGGAGGCGGCCGAACGGATCCGCGCCCGCGAGGCGAGCGAACGGGCGCGCTACTCGAGGTTCTACGGGATCGACCTCGACCGGGAGCCGGCCGACCTCACGATCGACTCGACCGGCCTCGGTCCGGAGGACGTCGCGCGGGCGATCGTCGAGTTCGTGGAGTCTCCCGGTCGGGGCGGCTCGGGATGACCGAAGCCGACCCCGTCGCGGCGCGCATCGCCATCGGGGCGTTCCTCCTCCTCGACAAGCCGCGCGGACCCTCCTCCCACCAGGTCACGGCGTGGGCGCGCGACCTCCTCGGCGTTCCCCGGGCGGGCCACGCCGGCACACTCGACCCCAACGTCTCGGGGCTCTTGTGGGTGGGCGTCGGACCGGCGCTCAAGCTCCTCCCCCTCGTCCTCGAATTCCCGAAGCGGTACGTCGGCGTGATCACGCTCCACGGGAGCGTCTCGTCGCGGGAGTTCGAGCGGGCGCTCGCCGAGTTCACCGGACCGGTCTACCAGACGCCACCGGTCCGCTCCGCGGTCCGGAGGGAGCGCCGCGTCCGCACGATCCACCGGCTCGGGCTCCTCGAGTCGGAGGGAAATCGTCGGCTGATCGATGTCGTTGCCGATTCGGGGACGTACATCCGTACGCTCGCGGTCGACCTCGGGGACGCCCTTGGCGTCGGTGCCCACCTCGAGGAGCTCCGACGGGTCGCCACCGGTCCGTTCGACGAATCCCGCGCCGTCTCGCTGACCGGGCTCGCGGACGCGGTCGCCGCTCGTGCCGCCGGTGACCCCGCGCCCCTCCTCGCCCTCCTCCATCCGCTCGACGAGGTCTGGCGGGAGTTCCCGACGATCGTCGTCAAGGATTCGGCGGCGAGCGCGCTCGCGCACGGCGCGGGCCTCGCGCGCGGCGGGATCGTCTCGCTTCCGAAGAACTTCTCGCGCGGAGCCCGCGTCGCCCTCGTGAACCGCGGCGGCGAGCTGATCGCGACCGGGGTCGCTCGGCACGACGCCTCCGAGATGGGCGGGGCCGGCCACGGCTGGGTGGTCGAAGAGACGCGAGTGTTCGTCGACCCCGAGCGGTTCCCCGCCCTCTGGCACGAAGCTCCCGCGGCGCGTTCCAAGTCCCCCGGCGACGCGGCCGCCCGCTAGGGTTATCTGGCCCGCCCAGTCGAGCGCGACGATGGCCGGCGCGTCGCGCGCTGCGGAGAACGCGGGCGCGCGCCTCTTGGGTCGGCTGGGCCGGTGGATCGTCCGCCATCCGTGGTATCCGATCATCTTCTGGGTCGCGCTCCTGCTCGTCGCGCTGCCGTTCCTGAATCTCGTCGGCTCCGTCACCACGAACTCGGCTTCGAGTGCCCCCACGAACTCCCCGAGCGCTCGGGCGAGCGCCGAGCTCGCCCGGCTCTTCCCCAACTCCACGGGCGGCTCGTCGAGCTCGATCCTCCTTATCGGTCCGAACATGACCGATGCGAACGCCCAAAGGGTCGTGGAGAACGTCTCCGCGGCGCTCCTCGACGACCGGTCCCTGGCCGACGTCGCCGCCGTGAACAGCGTATACACCGAGTACGCCGGGTTCCTCACGGGCCAGGGCGAGCTCGCGCTCGGCACCATCCAGGAAGGGCTTGGGAGCTCGCCCTCGGTCCCGGACGCGGTCAACAGTTCCGCCTCCCTGCTCTGGGGACCCCCCTCCCTCTTCGTGAGCGCTTGGAAAGCGGCCGGCGCCGACGCCTCCGCGAACTACCCGGCCTACGAGCAGACCGAGTCGGAGCTCGGAAACTCGACGTCCGCGCTCGCGGTATTGAACGCGTTCTACACCGGTAATTCTTCCGCGCCGGGGTTCAACACCTCGAGCGGCTGCTGGACCGACCCCGCGACCGTCGTGCCCTGCTCGGACGCGACGGCGCGGTCGACCGAGGTCGGGCTGATCCCGACGCTCGTCCCGACCCCGAGCGAGCGACCGGCGCCGTTCGCCGTCCTCGCCACCCTCGGGATCGAGAACGCCACGGCGTGGCCCAGCGTGCAATCGACCTCGTCGATCGTGCTCGGCGAGGAGTCCGGGCTCTCCAGCGCTTGGGTCCTCCGGGTGTGGCAGGCGTTTCCGTCCGCTACGGCGCCCCCGGCCAACGTTTCCGCCTGGGCCTCCGCGCTCGTCGCGTCGTCCACGCTCGCGTCGGAACCGCTTCCCGTACCGAAGGGGATCTACACCCCGTATGTCGACCCCTCGGGTACCGCGCAGATCATCGCGATCGACTTCACCCTCGCAGATGGCGCCACGAACTCGAGCGGAGCCGACCCGGTCTACGATGACCTCGGGCGGATCGACCGCCTCGTCCCGCCCGTCGTGCACGCGTCGGACCCGACACATTCGATCTCGTACGTGCAAACGGGACCGGCCCCCCTCGACCTCCTGACCCAGAACGCGACCAACTCGACGCTCGCCCTCGTCCTCCCGCTCACGGTCGGCCTCCTCCTCGTGATCTCGATGGCGTACTTCCGGTCCCCGATGACCCCGATGGTCACGTTCGGGATCCTCGGGATCGCCCTCGTGCTCGGCCTCGGAGGGACCGTCCTGATCGGCGAGCTCATCGAGCACGTCGATACGACCTCGCTCACTCTCGAGGAGGTGTTCGTGCTCGGCGTGGGGACCGATTACTCGATCTTCATGGTCGCCCGCTACCGGGAGGAGCTCGTCCACGGCCAAACCTCCGAGGACGCGATCGTCACTTCGCTCTCCTGGGCGGGCCAATCGGTGGCCACGAGCGGCTCGACCGCGATCATCGCGACGCTGGCCCTCACGTTCAGCGGGGTGGCCCTCCTCGCCCAGTGGGGCGCCGTCCTCTCCCTCGCGATCCTGATCACGGTGCTCGTTTCGCTCACGATGGTTCCGGCGTGCTTGAGGCTCCTCGGACCCCGGATCTTTTGGCCGACGACCGGAGAGCGGTTCCGGCGGCAGGCTGTGGTGGTCGCCGAGCGGAACCGGAACGAGACCACCTACTTCTACCGGGTCGGGCGAGGGACGCAGCGGCGACCCGGGCTCACGGTCGGCGTGATCCTGGTGATCTCGATCCCGCTGATCCTGATCGCGCTTCAGGCGCCGCTCTCCTACGATTTTTATGCCCAGCTGCCGAGCGGTCACCCCGCGACCGACGGCCTGAACGAGCTCGGGCAGCACTTCGGTGACGGGTTCGCGGCGCCGTCGTTCGCGCTCGTGACGTTGGCCTCGCCGCTCGTAGTGGGGAACTCGACCAACGCGACCGAGTTCACCGATATTGCGTCGCTCACCGCGATCGCGAGCACCACGTCCGGGATCGCCGCCGTGTCGTCGCCGGTCGGACCGGACGGGGCGACCCTCTCGGAATGGCTCAGCCTCCCCACCCTCCCGACGGCGACGCGCACGAACTTGCTCGGCGTGCTCACCGCGTTCGTCGGCACGGACGGGAGGACCGTCCTCCTCTCGCTCCAGACGTCCGCGACCGGACTCTCGGTGAGCGCGGTGAACGCCGTCCAGTCGGTGGAGAGCGCGTTCCAGGGGTACGCCGCGTCCCACGCCGAGGTGACCGCGCTCGCATTCGGGGGCGGTGCGCCCACGATCAACGACCTCGCGACCGAGACGGCGACCGCCACGGAGTACCTCATTCTCGCCGTGTCGATCGGACTCGTGCTCGTCCTCCTGATCGTGCTCCGGTCGTGGATCATCGCCCTGATGGCGATCGCCACGATCGGGGTCTCGATCGGCTGGGCGTGGGCGATCACCTACCTCGTGTTCCAGCAGGTGCTCGGTTTCCCGCTCTTCTTCTACGTGCGGACGATCCTGTTCATCCTGATCCTCGGGCTCGGGATCGACTACAACATCTTCCTCCTCAGCCGGGTGCGGGAGGAGCGCCTCCGGGGCCGAAGCACGAGCGAAGCCGCGGTGCAGGCGGTCGGGCGCACCGGCGGGATCATCACGGCGGCGGCGCTGATCCTCGCGGCGGCGTTCGGCGCGCTGATGGTGGGCGAGTTCACCCTCATCCGCGCGATCGGATTCTCCGTCGCGGTCGCGGTGCTCCTGGACGCCATGGTCGTCCGCACCTACCTCGTCCCCGCCTCGCTGCAGCTCCTCGGGGAGCGGGTGTGGGACTGGCGGGGCCGCCGCGTCGTGCCGGCACCGGCCGGCGCCGCGAGCGCTCCGAGCCCGGTCACGCCGACCGACGTGACGGCCCCCGGGACGGACGTGGGAGCCTAGCGCTCTCCGCCGCGAGCGGAATCCAACTACGCGAGGAACACCTCGCGGGCGCGCTTCAGGTGGGCGTCCGGAGACGACGTGTCGACCACGTCGAGGACCTTCCCTCCCCCATCGATCAGGAACGTCACTCGGCGCGCGTGCCCGCTCGGCCCCAGCACCCCGTAGAGGCCGGCGACCTTCTTCTCGGAATCGGCGATCAACGGGAACGGAAGGCCATACTTGTCGCGAAACGCCTGTTGGGCCGGACAGTCGTCGGTGCTGACGCCGACGACGTTCACGTGCTTTGCCTGATACTGCTTGTAGACGTCCCGGAAACCCTTTGACTCGATCGTGCAGCCGGGGGTGTCGGCCTTCGGGTAGAAGTACAGCACCACCGGTGCGCCTCGGAGGGAGGAGAACCGGAACGGGGTTCCATCGTGGTTGGGCGCCTCAAAATCCGGGGCCGGGTCACCTTTCGCGGGCATCCGTTCGCCACGACGGCGGGGCTATTTGAACTGATGGCGGGGGGGTGCGGATCGGCTCGCGCCTATCCCCCACCGACCGTGACGAGGGTCTCGGTCGACTTGATGCCGGGGATCCGCCGGATCTTGTGGACGACCGTGTCGAGCGCCTCGTTGATGTGCGGTGCCTCCACCTTCACGATCAGGTCGAACGGTCCCGTAACGGCCTGCACCTCGGTGACGCCGGGGACGGACTTCATCCGCCGAACGACTTCGTCGGCCTTGCCGACGTCGATCTCGACGAGGAGGTAGAGGGTCTCCATAGGGGGTGCTTCGGTTTCGGGACGGGGGCGCCCTTCTTCAAGCTACCGAGACCGGCCCCCAGCGGTCGGTGAGGAGGTTACCTTCGGGGCCGCCCGAAGTGCTAATGCCCGCCGGCGGCCGCTCCGTCACGGCATGGACCTGGTGGTGCGGGACACGCTCACGGGCAAGCCCCGCCCAGTGCGTCGGCGGCCGGGGCGTCCGCTCGCGCTCTACGTCTGCGGTCCGACCGTCTACGACGTGGCGCACGTGGGCCACGCGCGCACATACCTCTTCTTCGATGTGGCCCGCCGGTTCCTCGAAGGCGAAGGAATCCCGGTCCACCACGTCGTGAACGTCACCGATTTCGAGGACAAGCTCGACGCGCGCGCGGAACGGCTCGGGATGAGCTGGCGCGCGCTCGCCCGACGAGAGGAGCGGGGATTCTTCCGAGACCTCGGGGCCCTCGGCGTCCTTCCGCCTCACGACCGGCCCCGGGCGACCGATTACGTGCCCCAGATGATCCGCGTCGCGAAGGAACTCGAGCGCACCGGCCGCGTCCGCCGGGAGGGAAAGGAGTGGATCTACTCGCCCCCACCGCGTCCTGCCGGGTCGAACTTCGCCACCAGCCGCCAACTCGCGGACCACGCCGTTCGGGAGCCGGGACACCCGTTCCCAGAGCGGACGGACGAAGTGGGCGAGTTCATGATCTGGAGATTGCAGGAGCCCCCGAAACCGTCCTGGCCGAGCCCCTGGGGTCGGGGTTTCCCCGGCTGGCATCTCGAATGCTACGCGATGGCCGAACGGCTGCTCGGCATCCCCGTCGACCTGCACGGCGGCGGGCCGGACCTCATCTACCCGCACCACTACGCGGAGAACGAGGTGGCGCTCGCTCTTCGCGACACCCGATTTTCGCGGACGTTCCTCCACACCGGCTTCGTGCTCATCGAGGGGGCCAAGATGTCGAAGTCGGTCGGCAAGCTGATCCCGCTACGGGATGCCCTCCGGAGGTTCGGAGCGAGCCCACTGCGTTGGTACCTCCTCTCGACGCCCTTCACTCGTCCGTTGAGATGGGACACGGGAAGTGTTCGGACCGCGGCCGCCGAGTACGCCCAGGTCCGCGCGACCGTCCGCGAATGGCTCGGGACCGGTCGAGGCGGCCGAGGCACGGCGGCATCGATCCACCGACTCTCCGAGGGCGTGCGCGCCGACCTCGGCCATGGGCTCGCGACCGACCGGGCGTTCGGAAAGATCCGCTCCTGGGCGGCCTCCGTCCGAGGTCAACCGCTCCTGCGCGTCCGCGTCGCGGATCGGGCGGCCGCCCGTCGCGAGTTCCAGCAGATCGAGCAGCGTACCGGGCTGAAGCTGCTCTAAAGATTCGACCGGTCGACGATGAGGCTGAGCCCGTTGCCCCCGCCCATGCAGAGGGTCGCAAGACCGAGGTTCGTCTTCGAGCGGATCAGCTCGTGGACGAGCGTGACGACGATCCGCGCGCCGCTCGCGCCGATCGGGTGACCCAACGCGACCGCGCCCCCGTGGACGTTGAACTGCTCCTCGGAGAACTCGAAGGTGCGCTGCACCGCGATCGACGCCGAGGCGTACGCCTCGTTGTGCTCCACCCGGTCGAAATCGGCGGGATGGAGCCCGGTCTTCTCGAGATGTTTCTTGACGGTCGGAATCGGGGATTCCATCACGTCCCGGGGGTGTACTCCGCTCTCGGCCGCGGAGTGGATCCACGCGATCGGCCGGAGTCCCCGTTCCTTCACCTCGCGAGCGCTCGCGAGCACGAGCGCCGCGGCGCCGTCGGAGAGCTTCGAGGAGTTTCCGGCGGTGAGGACCCCGTTGGGGGCGAACGCCGGCTTCAGTTTGGACAAGCCCTCGAGCGTCGTGTCGGCGCGCGGCGCCTCGTCGTGATCGAGCCCAGGATTCCCGGGAACGAGGCCCGGGGGCACCGCCACGAGTTCGGAGGCGAACGTGCCGTCCGCCACCGCCTTCGAGGCCCGCAGGTGACTGCGCACTCCGTAGACGTCGACGTCGCGACGGGTCAAGCCGAACTTCTGGGCGATCCGCTCTCCGGTCAGCCCCATGATCTCGTGCTCGTCGTACGCATCGATGAGCGCGTCGCGCTGCATTTCGTCGTCGAGCGTGTGTGGACCCGGCAGGCTCCCCCATCGCAATGCTCCGTCGACGAGGTACGGCGCCCGGGACATGCTTTCCATCGCTCCGACCAGCACGCGGTCGAAGTCGCCCGCGCGGATCGAGCTGAAGCCGAGGTGGATCGCCTTCATGCCCGACCCACAGACCATGTTGATGGTCGCCGCTCCGACGGGATCGGGAACTCCCGCGCCGCGAAGCACCTGCCGTGCCGGGTTCTGCCCGGCGCCGGCTTGGAGGGCTTGGCCCATCAGCACCTCCTCGATCTCGGCGGGGGAGAGTCCGGCCTGCGCGATCGCGGTCCGCGCGACGAGCGCGCCGAGGCCCGTCGCGGGTACGTTCCGCAGCGTCCCGCCGAATCGGCCGATCGGAGTTCGGACGGCGGAGAGGATCGCTACGGACCGCTCGGGGGAAGTCGTCACAGCCGTCGGACCTGAGCGCCCATTAAGACGCTAGCGGCCCCAATACCCCGACGGGGCGGGAAATCAGTCCTCTTCGACGCGGGGGGCGAGAAGGTAGCGGCCCTCCCCGCGACCGGCGCCCATCGTGAACTCGATCTTGAGGGGGTACTCGTTCCCCACGTGAAGGGTCGTATCCTCGGCGGCGATCGATTTCACCATCGCGGAGAAGAAATCGAGGGGGTACATGCTCTTGACCGTCTCCTTCACGTCGAGCTTAGGGAGGTTCTCCTTCCCGATGCGGAGGTCGAGCTGGTCGGTCTCCCCCTCCGAGTGCATCGTGAACGCGTCGGGTTCGAGCGTGAGGGTCACGTGGTCGGTGAAGCTCTCGCTCCCCCGGATCCCCTGCCGCAGGTCCTCCGTCTTCACGGTGACCATCGCGGGAGGGCTCACGTTCGGCACCTTCGGGTCGGTGATCCCCGCCGGGTCGACGACCGCCATCTGACGGGTCACGCGGCCAAGCGTCGCGACCAGCCGGTTCTTGCCGTCGAACTGGAAATCGATGATATCGCCGGGCTTCGAGAGCCGGAGCACTTCCTTGAGCTTCTCGACGTCCACGCCGAGCTCGGTCGACTCGCCGGTGAACTCCTCGAACACCGCCTTGTGCAGCTTGAGGACCAGCATCGCCACGTGCGAAGGGTCGACCGCCTTCGCCTCGAGGCCGTCCTTCGAGATCGTGAGCTTGACCTCGCTGACGAGGGTGGAGACGACCTCGACGACCTCGCGGAGGTTCTCCATCTTCATCCGTAGCTTGAACATTGGGAGCCTTCGGCGCGGACCACACCGGGCCCCTCTAAAAAGCCTTCCCACACGCGAGGTCGTCGCAACCCGTTTCTCTACCGGAGATTACGTTCCCGGCCGTGACCGAGCTCGCGTACTTGCCCGATCTTCCGTCCGCCTACGTCCGTTCGTTTCGCGCCCGCGTGACCGCGCTTCCCCCCGGCGGCGTCGTTCTCGACCGGACCTACTTCTACCCGACCGGAGGGGGACAGCCGTCCGACCGAGGCACCTTGCGCACGACCTCCGGCGGTTCGCTCGAGGTCGTCGACGTGAGTAAATCCGGACCCGCGGTGATCCATCGCGTGCGCGGAACCGCGGCGCTCCTCCGCTCGCTCAGCACGGGGGTGGAGCTGGAGGGGGAGCTCGACTGGGATCGCCGGTACCGTCACATGCGATTGCACACGGGTCAACATCTCGTCTCCGCGCGGATCTTCGCGCGGACCGGCCTTCGGACCCGTAGAGCCGTCATGGCCGGAGTGAATGCGACGCTCGACCTCGAGGGAAGCCTTCCCGCCGATGCTCTCCTCTCCGTGGGCGACGACCTTCGAGCGGCGGTCGAGCATCCCCGCGCGGTGCACATCGGGGCCGTTCCTCGTGCGGAGTGGGACGCGAACCCAGCGGCGGGCCGCTCGGGTCTGGTGCCGCTGCCGGTCCAGGTAGATCCGGTCCGCGTGATCGAGATCGACGCCGAGGATGTCTGCCCGTGCGGAGGCACCCACCTCCGGTCGACCGGGGAGATCGGAGCGGTGCAATGGCTGCCGGTCGTGCCCCTGCCGGGTGGCGCGTCGCGGGTCGCCTTCACCCTGGCGGACGCTTCCACTCCGACCGGATGACCCCGTAGACGTGGACGTCGTGCCAGTTCCCGTGGTGGAACAACGCGGAGCGCAGGGTGCCTTCTCGGCGGAATCCGAGCCCTTCCACCAGCCGGTACGACGGCACGTTCTGGACGTCACACGTCGCACCGACCCGCTCGACCGACGTCGAATCGAAGACGTGGTCGACGAGGAGGCGTACTGCTTCGCGACCGAATCCCTTCCCCCGTGCGGCGCGGTCTCCGAGCACGTACCAGACGTCGACGAACTCCAAGACGGGGTGCGGGGAGTAGTACCCGACGAATCCGATCACCGCGGTCGTGTCCCGTTGCTCCACCACGAACCGCGGCGCGAGGGACGCCGGATCGCTCGGGGCCGCCTCGAGCGCGCTGACAAAGCTGTCCATCGTATCGACGGAGAACCGGTCGTAGGGGGCGACAATCTCGGGGTCGTTGTACCAGCCGAAGACGAGCGGGTAATCCGCGGGAACGGGAGGACGGAGTCGGACCGACGGTCCGTCGAGAACGGTCATCGGCCCGGTTAGGTCCGGGAGCCCCGCTCTCGTCCGGGGCCGTGCGGGTTCCCGACGGGCGGCTCCGTGGCGGCGCCGGCCTCTTGGAGCTCCTCGCTCTCCCGGAGGTGCTCGAGGGCCTTTCGGTGACCGCTCGGCGTGAGGGAGAACACGTGCTTCGGTTCGGAGTACCCGACGACGTACTGGGTGCGCCGGAAGACCATCCGCGTCATCTCGAGGGAGTGGAGCGCCTGCTTCAGGTCCGCCGGGTCCTCGTTGGCGAACTTCCGGGCGATGCCGAACTCGGTCGTCCACTGGTCGGCCTCGAAACGGATCTGTTGACCGCGGTGCTCGAGGAGATGCAGCAGCAGCGAACGCTCCAGCCGCTCCGTATCCCCCTGCGGCATTTCGTTCCGTTCGATCTCACGAGATCGTGGTAATCTCGTAGTTCACATCGAGTCCCTTGAGGCGGCCGTGCATCTCCGCCACCAGTCGAATGACGTTCTCGAGCGTCGCTTTTTCCTTCCACTTGTAGACAAAATCGTGCATCCCCATCGATTCCTCGAACCCGAGCTGCCGCATGACCTCCATCACTTTGGGGGGGTCGGCTCCCTCGGAGTGGAAGGTCATCCGGACGTAGGTGCGCATCGCATCTCTCGCCGAGGATGCTTCCTCGGGGTGTAGGTAGCGTGTTTAGGCGGCCGTTCGTTTATATATGCTTCCCTGAGTGGCGAGCCACCCGACATGCCCGAAGGAGAACCCACGGGTCCCGTCGTCGTGACCGGCGGAGCGGGCGCGGTCGGATCCGAGCTCGTCCGAGCCCTGCTCGCGCGCGGACGCGAGGTCCGCGTCATCGACAACCTCTCGGGCGGTCGCCGCGAACATCTTCCGGCGTCCGGGGGCCATCGTCTCACGCTGACGGTCGCCGACCTGAATCAGCCCGACCGTTATGCCGCCGTCTTCGAGGGGGCGGAGGAGCTCTGGCACCTCGCTGCCAACACCGACATCCGTCGTGGCACGAGCCAGTCCCGGCTCGACCTCGACCAGGGGACGCTCGCGACGTTCCACGTGCTCGAGGAAGCCCGCAAGCACGACGTCCGACGCGCGCTGTTTTCTTCGTCGAGTGTGGTGTACGGGCTCGCCAGCGTTCGCCCGACCCCGGAGTCGTACGGGCCGCTCGAGGTCCAGTCGCTCTATGCCGCCGCGAAACTCGCCGCGGAGGGACTCTTCTCCGCCTACGCCTACACCTACGGCTTCCGCGTTCACATCTACCGGTTCGCGAACATCGTCGGCCCACGGATGAACCACGGGATCCTCTACGATCTTTTCGAGAAGCTCCGAACCGACCCGACCCGGCTCGAGGTGCTCGGCGACGGCCGGCAGGCGAAGGGATACCTCCGGACGGAGGATTGCGTCGGCGGGATGCTCCTCGCCGCCGATCGGGCTCGGGCGCCCGTCAACATCTTCAACCTCGGGACCACCGACCAGATCACCGCCGGGGAGATCGCGAAGAAGGTCGTCGCGGTGCACGGCGGCAAGGCCCGGATCGAATACACGGGAGGCGAGCGCGGCTGGGTCGGGGATGTCCCGCAGACGTTCCTCGCCATCGACAAACTCCGCGCGCTCGGCTGGGAGCCGAGCTCCACGAGCGCCGGGGCGATCGACAAAACGATCGCGGAGATGCTCGCGGAACGGGCGAGGTCGACCGGCCCCGCCGCTCACGGAGATCGAGGCAGCGCGGCGACGGCGCGATAGACCTCGAGGTAACGATCGACCACCGTCGGCCAGGCGTAGCGGCTTTCTGCGACCGCTCGTCCCGCGTCTCCCATCCGGTGCCGCAGGGATGCGTCCTGGAACAGCTCGAGCGCGCGCTGGCGTAGGCCGGTGACGAACGCCGTGGGGTTGTCGTCCGGAACGGTCCACCCGGTCACTCCTTCGTCCACCACCCCGGCGAGCGCCGGCCCTCCGAGCACCGGAAGTCCCGCCGACAGTGCCTGGACCACCGCTCCGCTGAGCAACTCCGCTTGACTCGGGTGGATGAGCAGGTCACTCTCGGCGAGCCGGACCGCGAGGGCATCGGTCGAGAGCTCCCCGACCAGCTCTACGCGATCCCCGGACCTCCGAACGAGCTCGGCGTACTCCGGGTCCGGGGTCGGACCGACGAGGACGAACCGGAGCCCCGTGCCGCGCAACGCCGCCGCGGCGCTCTCCCACCGTTTCACGCGCGAGACCACCCCGACCCCGAGCGCCACGCCACCGGTGCGCCGGTCCCACGCCGGCCGGTACCGCTGGCTATCGACGCCGAACGGGATGACCGCGATCGGTCGGCGCGTCGCTCCTACCGCCCGGCGCATCGCGCCGGCGAGCCGCTCCGTGAGCGCGACCGGCGCGTTGGACCGCCGGACCGCCCGTCGCTCGAGCCAGTATCCCCACCGGTGCGAGAGTTGGGTCCGGTAGAACCAGTGCCGGGAGTGCGAGGTGTAGACGAAAGGGAGGTGACGGGAGGCGAGCCGGTTCCCGACGACCGGGGAGTTGGCGTGAACGACGTCGTACGATTCGGCTCGAAGGAGCCGTGGGACCTCCCACGCGAAAGGATACTCGTCGCGCATCCGGCGGTGTCGCACGCGATTCACGACGACCGCGTCATGACCGGCCGCTCGCAGCGCGAGCTGGAGGTCGGCGATGAAGCGTTCGGTTCCTCCGTAGCCGGTCGGGGGGATCGGCTCGACTCCGCCTCCGACCAAGACGATGCGCACGTCCGCCTTACCGCCCTGTACGATTAAGGACTACCGGCATTCTGTGAGAGGTAGCGCGGCGGGGTCTCCCGACCGGCGGTCGAAGGTTTCCGATGGGAACGGTGTGCGTCGAAGTGCCCGTGCTCGACGACCGTCGCCTGTTCGAGGCACTGGACTCTCTTGCGGCGCAACGCCGGCTGCCCGATCGGGTCCTGATCGCCGCCTCGACGTCGACGCCGGAACCCCTCCTGGTCGAGGCGCGTCGACGGTTCACGGTCCGTCCTCTCGAGATCGCTCGATTCCGTGGAGGTGTGGTCGACGCGCGAGCCGGCGCCCTTCCCCTGCTCCGCGAGGACACTACGGCCTTCCTCGATTCGGACGAGCGAGCCCCGCCCGACTGGCTCGAGCAGATCGTGGCTCCGGTAGAGGCCGGCGCGGCCGAGTTCGCCGGAGGACCGACCCGTCCGGTGCGACCCCCCGCGAACTCGATCGAGCGCTACTACGCCCTCCTAGAGCAGTCGATCTACGAGGACCTCGTGCCGCGAAAGATCACTTACGTCCCCTTGCAGAACACGGCGTGGAGGACGTCCGTGCTCCGGTCGCTCGGGTTCGACCCTCGCATTCCCTTCGCCGAGGACCACGACCTCGAGACCCGCGCCGCGCGGTCGGGTGCGCGCGGGGTCTTCGTCCCCGCCGCGTACGTCTACCACGACCGGAGCGACGAGACGAGCGTCTGGCGATGGGCGCGCAAGCGGTACCGGTACCTGGTGGCGATGGCGATGTCGCTCCTCAAGAACGGCGAGCTACGGAGTCGTCTCGGGGAACGTCGCCGACCGGTGCGCCATCCCCTCCGGTACGTGGAATCGGCGATGAAGCCGTTCGCCTTGGTGGACGCCTCCTTCCGCTGGCGCCGCCGCCGCAGTCGGTCGATCGCTTAGTCGCGTCGAGGGCGCCGCGCATCGCCCCCGAGGAGAACCCGCCCCCTCCCGCGGAAAACCTTATCCAAGCTTCCGTTTCGGCGGGGCCATGTCGCCGGAGGCCGCCCACCCTCATGGAAACACGAAGTCCGGTGACATGGTTCACCTTGACTACGACGTGTGGGCCGAGGGTGGGGGACGAACGGAACTTGTCGACACGACCCACCAAGAGGTCGCTCAGGAAGCGAAGGTGCAAGTTCCGGACGGTCAGCGCTGGGGCCCCCGGCCGCACCTGGTCGGTGGAGAGTACTTCCCGGGGTCCATCGAATCCGCCCTGGTCGGGGCGAAGGTGGGCGAGGAGTTCGAGCGCGAGTTCGCGCCGGCCGAGGCGTTCGGCGAGCGCGACCCGAACCTGATCGAACTGTTCTCCATGCACGAGATTCAGCGGCTCCCCGAGATGCGACGGGAGGACGCGCACCTCGACATCGGGACGGTGCTGACGATCGAAGGACGACGCGGACGCGTCGTGACGCTCACCGCGGCGCGGGTGCGAGTCGATTTCAATCCGCCGTACGCCGGACGGAAGGTCCGGGCGAAGTTCAAGGTCGTCGACCGGATCACGGACCCCGCGGAACAGGTTCGCGGTATCCTCGACCTTCAGTACGGTCGAGGCGCGGAATTCCACATCGAAGTCCACGAGAAGTCCGTCTCCCTCCGGATCCCCGACCGCTCGAAGTTCGATATCACCTGGATGGCGGCCAAGCCGAGGGTGATCGACCGGCTGCGCAGCCAGCTACACCCCGAGACGATCCGCATCGTTGAGGAGTACGTCACTCCGGCGCCCGAAAAGGCGGAGAAGAAGGACGACACGACGAAGGACAAGCCGCCCGCAAGCGCCGACGCGGCCCCCGCCCCGGAAAGCCACCGCGGGCACCCGGCCACGAAGAGCGCGGCCGAGAAGGGCGCGGAGAAGGACCCCGGCGAGACGGGCGCGTAACCGGCCCAGGTCCTCCCCGGGCCCTTTCCGGGTACCTACCGAACCAACGCCGAGGACTTGAATCGGGCCGTCCTCGCGCTGCTCGTGCCCGAGCCGTCCCCGAAGGTCCCGCTCTCCTTCATCGTCGTCACCTTCGTGGTCTCGGGCCTAATCGCGGTGGCGATCGTCTACTTTGGCATCCACGGCCAGCTCGGCGGCCCCATCCCCTGAAACCCGCCCCGGTCCGTTCCAAGGTCGGATAAACGGGGCTCCGCTCCCCCGGAAGATGAGTCACGCCCCGGAACAGTGGACCGGCTCGATGGCCGAGGAGAAGGCCGGGTGGATCGCGGGATTCGCGGTGATCGCCGCCGTCGTCGCTGCCGGTGGGGTCCTCTGGTTCATGTACCACCCGATGTAGGCGCCGCGGGCCGACGATAGAAGTAGACGTCGGTTTCCGGGTCGTACACCTCAGGTCGCCATCCCGGGATCTCGTGGCAGTGGCTGACGATGCGGGCGCCGGCGGGGAGCTCGGCCTCGAGCTTCGGTCGCAGGCGCGCCATCGCTCCGGGCCAAAGGAACGCCGTGACCACCGTGGCCGGGCGGAAGTCGAGGTCGAAGAGGTTGCCCCATTGGATCGTCACTCGCTCCCCGAGCGGGCCGAGGCGCCGGCGCAGCCGAAGGATCCCGACTCGGATCGGCTCGACCTCGACCCCGACCACTCGGGCCCGGTAGATCCGAGCGGCGCGGAAGACGATCGCCCCCGTGCCGGCACCGAGGTCAAAGACCGTGTCCTGGGGACCGACCTCGGCGAGCCGGAGCATTTTCTCGACCGACCGTCGCGGCGTGGGCTGGTAGCCGGCCCCGAACGCGAACGAAGCGAAGACGAAGTAGGCGATGGCGGCGATCGCGGCGAAGATCAGCCCGAACGCGACGAAGAACCACTCGTCCATCCCGGACTACCGTCCTCTCGGGACCGCGCGCTCGAGCCGCTCGGCCGCCCCGTGCGGGTCGAGTCGCCGGGCGACGACGTCGTCGAGCAACGCGCGGAGTTCCGGGTCGCGGTCCAGGCGCTGGGCAAGCGCCCGGCCGACCCGCTCCCGGACCAGCTCGACGATCTCGACCGAGAGCTTCCGTCGCTCGTCGGCCGCACGCTGCCCGCGCTCGTCGAGGAACTTCTCGTGGGCCTCGACGGCCGACCAGAGCGCGTCGACCCCGAGCGGAGGGGACGTGGAGGTCGAGACGACCCGCGGTTTCCAGCCGGTTCGTCCGGCCCCGAGCGAGACGAGCTCGGCGAGGTCCTTCCGCGCGAGGTCGGCCCCCGGAAGATCGGACTTGTTCACGCAGAAGACGTCCGCGATCTCGAAGAGCCCCGCCTTGAGCGTCTGGACCTCGTCCCCGAGATGCGGCACGAGCACCACGACGCTCGTCGAGGCCACGTTCCGGATCGCGAGGTCGACCTGACCGCTGCCGACGGTCTCTACGAGTACGATGTCGAACCCTGCCGCGTCCATGAGGCGCGCGACCTGCCGGGTACGCGCCGCGATGCCGCCGAGCTCTCCGCGGCTCGCCATCGAGCGAAAGAAGACCCCGCGGTCCTCAGAGCGTCGCTCAAAGCGGATGCGGTCGCCGAGGACGGACCCGCCCGAGAATGGGCTCGAGGGGTCCACCGCCACGACGGCGGCCGTGCGTCCGAGCTCGCGAAGGTGCGCCACGACGAGGTTGATGAGACTCGATTTCCCGACGCCGAGCGGCCCCGTGATGCCGACCACGGTCGCGCGGCCGGTGTGGGGATACAGCGCCCGAGAGACCGCGTCCACGCTCGGGTCCTGATCCTCCACCTGGGAGATGACGCGGGCCAGCGCGCGGCGGTCGCCGTCGAGGATCGCCCGCGCCGCGGGCGGCATCCGCGCCGGCCGCGTCATGCCGAGGGGCGCGCGAGCCTCTGCGCGGTCGTGACGATCTCCTCAAGGGTGGTCCCCGGACCGAAGATCGCCCGGATGCCGGCCTTCTTCAAGCGACGGGCGTCCTCGTCGGGGATGATCCCTCCCGCGAACACGGGGATGTCGGCCGCCTTCTCCTTCTTGAGGAGCGCGAGGACCTTCGGGAACAGCGCCATGTGCGCGCCGGAGAGGATCGAGAGTCCGATCAAGTCGACATCCTCCTCGAGCGCGGCGCGGACGATCTCCTCGGGAGTCTGCCGCAGTCCGGCGTAGATCACTTCGAAGCCGGCGTCCCGTAGCGCGCGCGCGACGACCTTCGCCCCGCGGTCGTGGCCGTCCAGTCCGGGCTTCGCGATCAGGACGCGGATCGGGGAACCCTTCGGGGAGCGGACCATGGAGCCTTCCGCTCAAACCGACGGGGGCCGCAGAAAAAAGCTTTCGCGTCCGTTCGGCCACGAGGCGTTCGTACGGTCCCCGCCTCCCGTCAGAGCCGGGAGAGGATATCCAGGATCAGATTCCCGCTGACGAGCGCGGCGACCGCGCCGAGCGCGAGGAGCACGAGGAACGGGATCTGTGGGGTGACCCACACGCGTTCGACCCCACGGGCCTCGAGGTCCTTCGCGGCGCGCACCCGGAGCTCCCGGTCCTCCTCCGAAGTCTCGGCTTCCTCCTCGTCGCGCGCATCGGCGCTCAGCGGGTCCTTCAACCAAACGAAACGGTCCGGAAGCTCGCGAACGGGGATCAGGTATCCCGAGAAACCCCGAGGGAACTCAAATTCCCCCCGGATCGCGTTTCGAATTCCCAGCCCGATCGGGATGGCCACCGAAAGCAGCGCCGCGTCCACGAGGACGTTGACGGAGAACGGGAGGAACGTGAGGAGGAGAGCGACCGAGGCCGTCTGGGGAAGCCATGGGGTGGGGAACAGCGGGACGAGGAGGCCGGCGATCATGAGGGCCTTCGCATCTGCGCCGCCGTAGAGGACCCCGACTTCGAAGAGCGCCCGAGCGAAGAGAACGGTGGCCAGCACCGCGACGGCGAGGATCGGCACCCCGGTCGGACCGACCCCGACACGGATCGCCTCGATCACCACCGTGAGAATGACGGCGGCGTACGCCACCCCTTCGAGGAGGTCCGCGTACGGGGCCCGGTCGCGCCCGAGTACATTGTCCCACGGGAACATGTGCTGGAGCGCGAGCGCCCCGACCAGGAGCCAGACCACGATCGGTACGACCCCGCCGGGACTCACGACCGCCGCGCCGAGCACGAGACCGAGTCCGCCGAGCACCTGCCAGAGACGATCGGTCACCTCCCGCGTGCGAAGGTCGGAAATGGCCGCGTAAGCAAATCCGCCGAGCAGGAGGGTGACCTGCGCGGCGAGGAGCAACTCCCCGACGCTGGTCAGCCTCTTCCACCTCCGGTCCGCGGTTGCGACGGTTGGCCGCCCTCTTAAGGGCGAGGCCCGGCGAGAATCGCGGGGTTGTTGGCGGTCCTTTTCTACGGGTGCCCGATAGTAAGTTCGCAATGGCCACCGAGAACGGCTCGCCGTCGGCCGCCCCGCCGGATTCCTCGCCCACCCGCCCGAGCGCGGACCATTCGGGCGGCCGAAGGAATTGGCTGGTCCCGCTCGCCGCGATCGTCGTGGTCGCAGCCGTAATCGTAGCGGCGCTCTTCGCCACAGGAGTGGTCCACTGGGGGGCCTCTAGTTCGTCGGCCTCGCCGTATCTCACGTTCTCCCAGGCGGAGTCGTCGGCCCAGGGCGCGTCGAGGTCGACCTCGGGTGGACCGTGGTACGCGGTCGCGGCTGCGGCGATATCGACTCCGGTCGCCATCTTGGAGCCGACCTCGAATGTCTCGGGGCTCCTCTCGGAGACGAACTGCACCTTCGACTGGCCGGGCGGCGAGCCGGCCAACATTGGAGTTCCCGCGACGCCGACCTCCGCCGCCCTCGGCGCTTCCGCCTACTGGACGGTGGCGCTCAAGAATGTGTCCAACGGCCTGCTCGTCGAAACGGTGTCCGACGGGTCCGCCTCGGTCCTGGTGATTGCCGGCGGCGGCGAGTGCGCGACGGCCGCGGGTTATCTCGAGTCGTTCCCCGCCGGGATCGACGACTCTCCCACGATTGTCAGTGCGGTGAACAAGATCGGGGGCACCGCATTCCTGGCCGCCCACCCGAACTCGACCGAGCTGTGGGCCGCGATCGGGGGCATCTCGCTCGGATTGCTCGGGGCGACGACCCCGGAGTGGTACGTCGAGTACACCGCCTGCACCTTCCCCGCGAGCACCGGGGAAATGGGGGCATTCATCAACGCGACGGTCGCGGGGCTTACGGGAGAGATCATCTCGAACCACACCGGCACCTCCTCGTGCGCGCTCACGGTGCCGAGCGGTCTCAGTGTCTCGATTCCTGGGCCGTCACCGCCGGTGGCCGGCCGAAAAGCTATTTAAATAGCCTCCAACTGCGCGCCCGCACCTTTCGAGGTTTCATGGTCGAGTACAAGCTCGTCATCTCCGAGCGAGAAAAGTCGATCGCCCGGACCGTAGGGGACCCTCAGGCCGCCGGGTTCCTCGGCAAGCGGATCGGGGAGACGATCGGCGGGGAAGTCATCGGAGCGACCGGTTACACGTTCCGGATCACCGGCGGGACCGACAAGAGCGGCTTCCCGTTGCGCCCCGACCTTCCCGGGGCCCGGCAGACTCGGCTCTATGTGGGCGACGGGTTCGGGTTCCACGCGCCCCGGCTCGGCATGCGTCGGCGTCGAACGTTCCGCGGCAACACGGTCAGCGAGGATACCGTCCAGATCAACCTGATCGTCGAGCAAAAGGGCGGGCAACCGCTCGCGGAGCTTCTCGCGGCGTCATGAAGGTCCCTCGGCAACCCGAAGTGAATATCGGACTCGTAGGGCACGTCGACCACGGAAAGACGACGCTCACCCAAGCGCTCACGGGCGAGTGGACGGACCGCCACTCGGAAGAACTGAAGCGCGGCATTTCGATCAAGCTCGGCTATGCCGACGCGGCGTTCTACAAGTGCGCGAAGTGCCCTCCGCCGACCTGCTATCTCACCGAGCCGACGTGCCCGAACGGGCACGGCGAGGCGAAGTTCCTCCGGGCGGTCTCCTTCGTGGACGCGCCCGGGCACGAGACGCTCATGGAGACGATGCTCTCGGGCGCCGCGATCATGGACGGCGCCCTCCTGCTCGTCGCCGCCAACGAGAAAGTCCCCCAACCTCAGACCCGGGAGCACCTCTACGCGCTCGACATCATCGGTGTGCGCAAGGTCGTGGTCGTCCAGAACAAGGTCGACCTCGTCTCCTCGGAGGCGGCCGAGGAGAACTACCGCGAGATCGTGAAGTTCCTGAAGTCGTCCCCGATCGCCGAGGCGCCGATCGTCCCGGTGAGCGCGAATCACCGCGTCAACATCGATGCGCTCATCCAGACGATCGAGGAGACGATCCCGACCCCCGTCCGCGACCCCGCGAAACCGCCGCTGATGTACGTTGCGCGCTCGTTCGATATCAACCGGCCCGGCACGCGGCCGAGGGACCTCCGCGGCGGCGTCCTTGGCGGTTCGCTGATTCAGGGGAAGATCTCCCTCGGCGAGGAGATCGAGATTCGGCCGGGTGCCACCGGCGCCGCGAACAGTCATGCGGAGTCGCTCACCACTAAGGTCACCTCGATCGTCTCCGGGGGACGCGAGTGGAAGGAGCTTCGGCCCGGAGGTCTCGCCGCGGTCGGGACGAGCCTCGACCCCTCGCTCGCGAAGGGGGACGGACTCACGGGACGGCTCGTCGGCACGGCGGGAACGCTGCCGCCGGTCAGCCAAAAGATCCGCCTCAAAGCGACGCTCCTCGACCGGGTACTCGGGGCCCAGCGGGAGATCAAGGTCGAAAAGATCCGCACGAGCGAGCTGCTCGCGGTGACGGTCGGCACGACCGTCGCGAGCGGCAAGGTAACGAGCGCCCGGGGGAACGAGGTGGAGCTCTCTCTGAATCGCTCGGTGACGGTGTTTCCGGGAAGCCGGGTCGCGATATCCCGCAAGCTCAACGCCTGGCGCCTGATCGGCTACGGGATCGTGGAGGGCGGGGCAAAGTGAAACCGGACCTCTTGGAGATCCTCCGCTGTCCGGTCTGCCGCGGAGAGCTCGGGCTCGTGCAGCGGCGGACGGACGGGGCCGAGATCGTCGAAGGGACGCTGACGTGCGCGAAGTGCAAGGTCGACTACCCCATCGAGGACGGGATCCCGGACCTGCTTCCCCCCGACGAACGCGACTAGTCGACCGGGCGAGCCGAGCCGTGCGCCCGTCGGGCATTCCGTTCGAGCCGAAGGGTTAAGGCGGGCCGGACCGCAGAGCGGGCGATGCCTCCGCGGGGGGACTCAGACGACCCGTCGCCCGAGCCGGACGACGAGGACGAGGAGACCCCGCCGCCTCGGCGGACGGCCCGGCGCCCGAAACCCCCCCATTCCCCTCGACCTTCGGCCGTCCGCCGATGGCGGGACTCGCCGACGACCGAGGAGGAAGAGAGCGACGACGAACTCGCCGTGCCTCTCCGAAAGCCCAAGCTCTTCCACCGCGAGAAGACGCCGGTGTTCTGGCGGGCACGGGACTCGCTCTGGTTCGAGCCGCTCGTCGCGGTCGCGATCATCGTCGTCCTGCTCGTGGGGTTGTACGCCTACACCGAGAACTGGCCCCCGGTCTACGTCATCGAGTCGCAGAGCATGCAGCACGGGTCGAGCGACGTCCTCGGGGTGATCAACACCGGCGACCTCGTCCTCGCGCAGCGGATCCCGACCGACCAGATCGTGCCGTATGTCGTGGGACTCCAGACCGGATATTCCACGTACGGAGAGTACGGCGACGTGCTACTCTACTCCGCGAACGGTCAAGGAACGACTCCGGTCATCCACCGGGCGATCCTCTATCTGCAATGGGACCCCGCCACCTCGACCTACAACGCGACCGACCTCCGCGGGCTTCGATGCGGAGACGAGGCGGGAGCCGTGTTCAACTCCTCGCAGGATGGAGGCTGTGGGGTGACGGGCCTCACCGGGACGCTGAACCTATACCACATCGGCTGGCAATCGGTGGAAGTCAGCCTCGACCTCTCCTCGCCGCTGTTCGGAGAGCATTCGGGATTCGTCACGATGGGCGACAACAACCTGTTACCCCTCGGATGCACGACGAACTGCGTCGGAGGACTTCCCGACCAGGCCGACGGCACTTCGACCCTCGTCGAACCCGGATGGGTGGTTGGAGTCGCCCGGGGGATGCTGCCGTGGTTCGGGGCGATCAAGCTCCTCCTCGAGGGCAACGCGGGCAACGTGCCCCCGCAATCGTGGCAATTCCTTGGATTGACGATCGTGGGGCTCATCGCGGTGGCGTTCGGCATTCACTACGCGCTACGGCGGGAAGGGATCGAGGACGAGCGACGTCGGGAGATGGAGGCGGCCGAGGCCGAAGAGCGGGCCGAGGAACCCGCTCCCGAGGGGGGAGGACGCGCACGGCGCTTCCTGCGTGCGCTGCGTCCGTGGAAGCGTTCCGAAGAAGAGGAGGACGGGGTCGACGCCGGCCGACCGCCGCCCACGAAATCGAAGACCTCCGCAGGCTCGTCGACCTCCGGTCGCCACCGCGGCCGACCCGTCCCGAAGGTCCGGCGACCGCCCAAGTCGAAGCACCGACCTCCGCCGAAAGACGACGGGGACCTCTGAAGGGCCGTCGGACACCGCGCTCGAGGCCGGACGGGCCGTCGTAACCTTTTAGTCCCACATGGGGTCGGACCCCGGGGGCCCGGGGTCGAATGCACGTGATCGGCGGAACGGCATCGACCGCGCTGGCCGAACGGATCTCGAGGGAGCTCGGCAACGCGCCGTTCGCCATCCCGTTCACGAAGAGGTTCCCGGACGGGGAACTGTACGTCCGCGTCGGCGGACGCTTCGAGGGGGAGGACGTCGTCATCGTCCAGTCGACCCGGACCGACCAGGACCTCGTCGAGCTCTTTCTCCTCGAGGACGCCGTGCAGGAGGCCGGGGCCCGACGAGTGTTTGTGGTGGTCCCGTACTTCGGGTACGCGCGGCAGGACCGCCGCTTCTTCCCTGGCGAGCCGGTCAGCGCGCGGACCTTCTGTCGCCATATCGAGTTGAATGCGGACGTGGTCGTCACGGTCGACCTTCACTCGCGTGAGACCCTCAACCACTTCTCGAAGCCGGCGTTCGAGGCGAGCGGGATCCCCGCCATCGCGCGCCTCCTCGGCGAACGACCGCTCGACGTCCTCGTCTCCCCCGACCAGGGCGGGGTCGACCGGGCCCGCCGGATGGCCCAGCTCCTCGACAAGCCGTGGTTCGCGCTCCAGAAGAAGCGGATCGACAGCGAGCACGTCGAACTGTCGATGCCCGCCACGCTCCCGGTCCCGATCGAGGGAAAGCAGGTCGTGATCGTCGACGACGTGATCACGACCGGAGGTACGATCGTCGAGGCCGCAAAGCTGCTCAAAAAGCGGAACGTCGCAGGGATCAGCGCCGCGTGCACTCACGGGCTCTTCCTCCGGGACGCCTTCGAGCGGCTCAAGGCGGTGGTCGACGATGTCTACTCCACCGACACACTCGGAAATCCCGCCGAGAAAGCGTCCGTCGCGCCCGATATCGCCCAGATCCTGTTGCGCCAATCGACGCCCTGAACCGAGGAGCGAGGCAGGTGGAGCCTCCCCGGTCGACCCGAGGCGCTCCACCCGACGAACTTCTCGAGCTCGTCCAGCTGGTCCAGCGGGAGCTGCTCCTTCGGGAGGAGGCGCCCTCCGGCAACTGGGTGGAGGGCTCCGCGACCGACCTCCGCAGCGGCGAGAAGGTCGGCTGGTACTATCCGACCTCCTCGGGCGGAGGACTCGCCTTCCGGTCCGACCGGGGTGCGGCGTCGTTCGCCCACGTGCACGTCGGTCCGGGCCCGGACGGATACGCGCGCGCCCTCGCCCTCTCCGAAAAGTTGCTCGATTCGCTGCCGGCGTCGGCGGAATCCGTCAGCGTGGGGTTCACCGGGCTCCCGACCGACGAGGAGGAGGCGCTGCTCGGGTATCTGGGAAAGCGCCCCGGATCGACGGTGATCCAGCGCTTCGCCATGGAGCGGCCGTTGAGCTCCCGGGACGGTGAGGCGCTCCCGTCGCTCCCCGAGGGGCTTGCCCTCGTGCCCATCCGCGACGTGACGCTGGACGCTCTCGCGGAGCTCGACCAGCGGGCGTTCCTCGGCACCACGGACGAGTTGCTGATCGGCTCCGAGCTCTCCGAGTACCGGCGAGTAATGACGGCCCTGCTCGCCGGAGAAGTGGGGGCGTTCCTCGACAGCGCCTCCACCGTGCTCTACCGACGGGAACCCCCCGCGCTCGTCGGAGCGATCCTGACGTGCGAGAAGTCGGCCCGCCACGCGGTGTTCCTCGACTTCATGGTCGATCCGGCGTATCGGCGACGGGGGCACGCGAGATACCTCCTCCGCTGGGGGCTACGGGCGCTGTGGGCGCTCGGCTACGAACGGGTCCGGCTCTGGGTGACCGCCTCGAACGTGAGCGCCCGTCGCCTGTACGATTCCGTGGGTTTCCTGGTCACCCACCGAGCGGTCATCTACCGCTGGGACCGCGGGCCGATCGCCCCGCAGGCGCACTCGGATCGGTAGGGACAGTCGGCGTACATCCACTCCGGGCACGCGGGTAATCCCGAGGGGGCCCGGGCGAGCAGTGCGGCCGCGAGAGCTCCTCGGCGCTCTCGCCAGAGGCGTGCGAGGGTCGTGGGGGGCGTGAACTCGTACCGGAACACCTGGATCGGGTCGCCGCCCGCTGGGGCCCGCTCTCGGCCGAGTATGAGAAAGGCCGAGCGATTCCCGGTCGCCACCGCGCGGAATCCGAGTTCGAGGGCGTATTGCGGTTGATAATCGAGCAGTGTCGCTGCGCGGGCAGGTTCCCGGCCTCGGGACGTGCGGAGGAGGAGGGGCGTACCTCGGAATCCTGCGACCTCCTCTTCCGGTTCCTCGGACCGTGACACCAGTCGGGTGACTTCGCCGAGCGGGCCGCTCTCTACCGCCGCCGTAACCCGCCCGTAGAGGTCGAGGGGCTCGCGGGGATCCGGGCGGGGAAACTCCGCCTCTGCCGGGGGGTTCGTCCTCTCGAAGTACGTTCGTCGGGGATACACCAGGTCCCGGAACCTCTCAAGGGATGGAGATTCCTCGCGCGCCGGCACTTCGCGGAGTCGATCCCCGACCCTCGTCGCGACGTCGTCCCGGTCCCGGACCTCTTTCACTTCCTCGAGGATCGCCGACCCCGAGCCGGTCGGGGCGACCGTGCAATCGCACACTCCGGCGTCCTGGAATTCGCATCCCCGGCCGAACCAGCGGCACGCCGGGAGCGCCGCAGGTCGCGCGGCGACCCAGGCGTGGCGC